>DASUTJ010000075.1:0-2148 GCA_036374655.1 Solirubrobacterales bacterium
AGCACGCCCGCTGCCATCGGGCTGTGGGAATTCGCACAGCCCGCAAGGTTCAGTATTGCCTGACCCAACTTGAACAGTGCTCATGAGAAATGCCAGTCGCAGCAACGGCTTGCGCTGGCGGCGCCGGGTGTTGGCACTACCTTCCGGGGGCGACGAGGAAGGTCAGCCGGCGTGATGGCGTAAGTTCGGCGGAAGCGCGACGCCGACGGCCTGGAAGACGCGGCCGACCTGGCCGGCGATGGCGGTGCGGGTGACGACGCGCCGGCCGCCTTGCTCGATGGTGGCTTCCTGGAGGCGGTCGAGGTCGCGCAGCAGGTCGGCCCATTCGACGCTGATGCCGGCGGCGCGGCAGCGGTCGGTCAGCTCCTTCTGCAGGACGAGGGCGAGGAAGGAGCAGAAGACGTGGCCACGGATCGCGGCATCGGCGGAATGGTAGATCGGGCGGGTGCGCAAGACCGACTTGGCGCGGCGGAACAGGTCTTCCACCTGGAGAAGGTCGCGATAGCGCAGCGCCGCCTGGAGCGGCGTCACCCGGGCGTTGGTGCGCAGCACGAAGATGCCGTCGTAGCAGGCTTCGTCGGCGAGCTTGCCGGGATCGATCTCGAAGGCAGGCCCGTCTGCGGCGGCGCGGCGCAGATAGCGCCGGTAGGCAGAGTTGCCGATCAGCGCCTTGTCGCCCCGGGCGAGCTGCTTTTCGAGACCTGCGACGATGGCTTGGCGGTCGGCGCGGTCCTTCTCGGCCTCGGCCTCGTTGCGGCAGACGACGTAGCGCTGGCCCTCGACCGCGACCTCCTTCACGAACAGCTGGGTCTCGCCTCTGGCGCGCTCGACCAGCAGCGACGTGAAGGGGCGCTCGTCGGCGAGCACGACGTCCCGCACCAGGGTGCTGCTGCGCTCGCGCACCCCCAGGATGTAGTCCAGCCCACGCGCCTCCAGGGCCTGGACGGTGGCGGCGGAGATCATGCCGCGGTCGGCGATGACACAGACGCGGCCGACGCGGAAGCGCCGGCGCAGCCGGTCGACCACCGGGAGCAGCATGGTCACGTCGGCGGTGTTGCCCGGCATCATCTCGGTGCAGATCGGACGGCCCTCGCCGTCGATCACCACGGCAAGCACCATCTGGTGCAGATCGGGCCGGTGGTCCTTGGAATGACCGCGCGCCCCCAGCGTCCCGCCGCCGCCCTGGAACGCCAGGGTAGTGGTGTCCATGAACACCACCGCGAGATCGCTGAACAGGTCGCGCCGACGTTCGAACAGGCGCTCCTCGATCAGATCCTTGACGCAGCGCGGCGCCTGCGCCGCGGCGGCCGGCTCGAGCTCCTCGCCGAGCCAAGCCATGGCGCGATAGAAATGGTGCAGCTGCAGCCCGTCGGCGCCCGGAATGGCGTAGTCGGCCATCCACTTCTCGCAGGCCCGGTCCGAGCCGGAGGCGAACAGCCGGTGCAGGACCACGACGAACACGGCCCGCTCGACCGGGAACTCGAAGCCGCGCCCCCGCAGGAGCTCATCGAGCACATCGGGGATGCCGAGCCGCTGCCACAAGCGCCCGAACAGGAGCGGCCCGCCGATGCGGGTGCAGGCGATCTGCCCGGCCGCCAGCTCGGACAGGACCACCGCCCGCTCGGCATGGCGCGCCAGCGATGCGAGCAGACGCTCCAGCTCGCCGCCCGCCAGCAGCACGTCCTTGCGGCCGAGCGCCCGGACGATCCGCTGGCGCACGCGCCCGCCCTCGCGCCCGCTCTCGACGAGGTAGAGGTAGCGGTGGCCTCGGGCCGTCTTCTCGCGGACGAACATGCGGGTGTTGTCCGCCGAACATCGCCAAGATGCAAGGCACTCCGGGCCATATAGCGTAAAATGTTCCACTACAGCCGGGAAGACGCCGCGCCCCGCAGGGCCAAAATCAATGACTTACCCGCCGACAACCCCGCTTCACTGTTCAAGTTGGGCCATGCGGCTGACCGTGCTCGGGCAGTACGCCAAAGGCGTGGCCCAGCTCGATGCTGCCGAAGGCACGCGGCTGCTGGACGACCTCGGGCGCCTCAAGTGGCGGCTCTGGCACGGCGACATCCATCGTGCGCTCGAGGAGCTTGGCGGCCTCGAGGACGAGGTGGACGGGCTCGAGCTCGCCTACCCGAACCTGGGGCGGTT
>DASUTJ010000076.1:0-2980 GCA_036374655.1 Solirubrobacterales bacterium
CCGGCGGCGGGAATGAACGGCACCAAGGTCACGTGAATATAAAGCACCGAGCCTTTCGGCTGTTGCAGGCCAAACTGGCGGATGGCCTCGAAATATGGCAGGCCCTCGATGTCGCCGACCGTGCCGCCGATCTCGCAGAGCATGAAGTCGACCTCGTCCTCGCCCACCGCGAGGAAGTCCTTGATCTCGTTGGTGACGTGCGGGATCACCTGGATCGTCCGCCCGAGGTAGTCGCCGCGCCGCTCCTTCTCGAGCACGTTCGAGTAGATTCGCCCCGAGGAGATCGAGTCCGTCCGCCGCGCCGCCACCCCGGTGAACCGCTCGTAATGCCCGAGGTCGAGGTCGGTCTCGGCGCCGTCGTCGGTCACGAACACCTCGCCGTGCTCGAACGGCGACATCGTACCCGGGTCGACGTTCAGGTAGGGATCGAGCTTTCGCAAGCGCACCGAGTAGCCGCGAGCCTGCAGCAGCGCCCCGAGCGCCGCCGACGCGAGCCCCTTGCCGAGCGACGAGACCACGCCGCCGGTGATGAAGATGTACCGCGCCATCGATGGCTCTCCCGCGCCTGGACGTTCAAGAGTCTGCGATTCCGAAGGCTCCACGGGACTCAATCTTTACGGGAACCTGACGGCGCGAGCAAGCGGCTCGCGCAACATCGTGTAGCTCGGTCACCGTTGGCAACCAGCGGTTGCCGAAGCGCCTCACTCGACCGGCGGCGGCGCGGCCGGGCCGTCTCCTGCCGGAGCGGGGGCAGGGGCAGGGGCCGGCGGCAGCAGGTCGCCTTCGAGCCCCGGGGCAGGGGCCGGGGCCGTCGGCACGCCACCCGCCCCGTCGATCACCGAGCCGCTGCCGCTCTCCTGCGCCGCGAGGATGGTCAGCCAGAGGCTGGTGGCGATGAACGCGGCGCCGAGCGCCCAGGTGACCTTCGAGAGCGCCGTCGCCGCGCCGCGGCTGGTCATGATCCCGCCGCCGCCGCCGATCCCGAGCCCGCCGCCCTCGGAGCGCTGCATCAGCACGACGAGGATCAGCGCGAGCGCGAGCAGCAGGTGGACGGTCAGGACGACGGCGGGCATGTCGGCTCCGGGAGACCTCTTCCGATCAGCGGGCTCTCTAGACCCTGCGGCCGCGCTTGTCGAGGGCCGAGGCGCATCTCACAGGGCTCCGAACTCATATGACAGGTGACAGGGGCGGGTTTCTCTGAATCGATGCGGCGGCCCTGATTCGGAGCCGCCCATGATCCCGTCCGCCATTCCTTCCGCCGAGACCCTGCCCCGGAAGTCGCGCCTCGCGACTCTGCTCGACTACTTCGCCGTCGTGGAGGACCCGCGCGACGTGCGTCGGATCACCCACCGGCTCGACGAGATCCTGCTGCTCGTCGTCTGCGGCACGATCGCCGACTGCGACGACTATGAGGACATCGCCGCCTGGGGCGCGGCGCATCTCGACTTCCTCCGCCGGCACCTGCCCTACGAACATGGCGTTCCCGGTGAGCGCTGGCTCACCATCCTGATGAACCGGATCAATCCCGCGCTCTTCGCCGCCGCCTTCGCGGGCTGGGTCCGGGAAAGCTGGCCGGAGAAGGCCGGTCTCGTGGCGATCGACGGCAAGACCTCGCGCCGCAGTCACGACCGGAGCCAGGGCGCCGCGCCGCTTCACCTCGTTTCCGCCTTCGCCACCACTGCCCGCCTGGTGCTGGCCCAGGAAGCCGTGCCCGACAAGGCGAACGAACTCGCCGCGATCCCGCCGCTCCTCAAACGGCTTGGCGCCGACGACGGGCTGAAGGGGGCGCTCGTCTCGATCGACGCCATCGCCACCAACGAAGACATCGCCGAGGCGATCACCGACCAGGGCTCGGACTATCTGCTCGCGGTCAAGGCCAACCAGCCGACGCTTCGGTCCGAGGTCGAGGCTGCTTTCGCCGAAGCGCCCACCGGCACGCCGGACACTCATGCCGAGCTCGACAAGGGCCACGGCCGCATCGAGGAGCGCCGCATGACCGTGCTTCGCGAAACCGACTGGCTCGACGGTGCCCGCCGCTTCCCAGGCGAACTGCGCCTGCCGAAGGCGGCCAGTCTCCTCCGCGCCGAGACCCGCGTCGAGAGCCGGGGCGCGACCCGCACCGAGACCCGCTACTTCATCTCCTCCCGCGCCCTCTCCGCGGCGGAGGCCGCCACCGTCGTCCGCGAGCACTGGGCGATCGAGAACCGTCTGCACTGGGTCCTCGACGTCACCTTCGCCGACGACCAGTCCCGCATCCGCAAGGGCCACGGCGCCCGAAACATGGCCACCGTCCGCCACTTCGCCCTCAACCTCGTCCGCACCGCCATCGACAAGCGATCCATCAAGTCCCGAAGGAAGATCGCAGGATGGAACCCGGACTACCTCGAAGCCCTCATCTCCTCACGGCCCGCCTGAACTTGGATTCGGAGCCCTGGGACGACCGCCACGTCCGTCAAATGGAGCCTCAGCCGTTCGCCGCGGCCTTCGGGATGATGCTGATGTGGCCGCTCGGCTCCAGCACCGCGAACTTGATCTGCTCCAGCCGCTCCACGCCTTGCTGGAGGCGGGCCGACTCGAGCACCTCGTCGAGGCTGACCCGCGACCTCGCGAGCGCCCGCTCGTCCGGCACCCCGAGGCTGATCAGGACCGTCGGCTGGCCCTCGGCCCAGACGGCGAAGCGCGCCGACCACCGCTTGGCGTAGGACATCGCCACGTCGAGAGCGAACAGCGTGACGATCAGCAGCAGCGCGTTGGTGACCGAGAAGTCCTCGCCGAGCAGCGCCTGCTGCGTGGTCTCGGCGACGATCAGCAGCAGCACGAACTCGAAGACGGTCAGCTGCCCCAGCGTCCGCCGGCCGGAGAAGCGGGTGATCACGAGGAGAGCCAGGTAGATCGCCGCACCGCGGAACACGGTCTCCATCGGCGCCTCCTACGGCAGCACGACCATGGTGGCGGCGAGGGGCGCCGCGTCGTCGATCGC
>DASUTJ010000077.1:0-44689 GCA_036374655.1 Solirubrobacterales bacterium
CGGCGTTCGTCCTTTCCCGGGCATATGACGGGGAAAGGACGAACGCCGCCGGGGGCGTAGATAGCCTGCACGGCGTGAAGCGAGCTGTCGTACTTGCCGGAGGGCTGGGGATGCGCCTGCGCCCCTATACGACCGTGCTGCCGAAGCCTTTGATGCCCGTCGGCGACCGGCCGATCCTCGACGTGATCGTGCGCCAGTTGCGGGCGCAGGGGTTCGAGCGGCTGACGATCGTCACCGGCCACCTGGCCGAGCTGATCGAGGCCTTCTTCGGCGACGGCGAGAAGTACGGGATCGCAATCGACTACTACCGCGAGGACGAGCCGCTGGGGACGGTCGGGGCCCTGGCCCTGCTCGACGACCTCGACGAGGACTTCCTGGTGATGAACGGTGACGTTCTTACCGACCTCTCCTACGGCGACTTCCTCGAGGAACACAGCGCCTCTGGTGCCGCGGCCAGCGTCGCCGCCCACCAGCGCGAGGTCCAGGTCAGCCTCGGCGTGCTCAAGTTCGACGACGGCGACGACCCGGACCGAATCACCGGCTACATCGAGAAGCCGACCTACCACTACGAGGTCAGCATGGGCATCTACGCCTTCTCGCCGCGGGCGCTGGGGCAGATCGAGCCCAACCAGCGGTTGGACTTCCCCGACCTGGTGCTGAAGCTGCTCGCCGCCGGCGAGACGGTGCGGGCGCGGCGGGCCGAGGACGACTACTGGCTCGACATCGGCCGCCACGACGACTACGAGACGGCGATGGAGGAGTTCGACCGCCTGCGGGAGCGGCTCTTGCCAGAGTCCCCCGCGGGATGAGGCTGGCCGGCTGCGACATCGTCTGCATCGGCTCGGCCGACTGGGCGACCGAGCTGCCGATCAACCAGCACCAGCTGATGGGCCGCCTCGCGGCCCAGAACAACGTCCTCTTCGTCGAGTCGCTGGGGCTGCGCAAACCGCAGCTGGCCGGGCGTGATCTGAGCCGGCTCTGGCGACGGCTGAAGCGGGGTCTGCGCGGCGCGCGGTCGGCGCCGGAGGGCCTGCACGTCCTCTCGCCGCTGGTCCTGCCCCTGCACAGCAAGGAGGCGGTGCGGAAGCTGAACCGCTGGCTGCTGCGCTTCCAGGTGAAGCGGGCGGCCCGCAAGCTGGGGATGAGCGAGCCGATCCTCTGGGCCTACGTGCCCCAGGCCGAGGACGTGATCGGCGTGCTCGACCCCTCGCTGGTCGTCTACCACTGCGTCGACGACGTGGCGGCGCAGAAAGGGGTGGACGCCGACAGCTTTCGCGAGGCCGAGGAACGGTTCGCGCGCCGGGCCGACCTGGTCCTGGCCTCGGCGCCGGCGCTGGCCGAGCGGATGCGGACCCTCTCGGACCACGTCCTCTACGCACCGAACGTGGCCGACACGGGCACCTTCGCGACCGCGCTGGATCCCGGCCCGGTGGACCCAGACATCGACGCGCTGCCGCGTCCCCGCCTTGTCTTCCAGGGCGCGATCGTCGCCACCAAGCTCGACGTGAAGCTGCTGGCCGAGGTGGCCAAGCTGCGCCCCGAGTGGAGCATCGTCCTAGTGGGACCCCGCGGCGCCGGCGACCCAACCGGCGACCTCTCGCCCCTGGACGACGCCCCGAACATCCACATGATCGGCCCCCGCCCCGCCAACGACCTCCCCAAGGTCCTCCGCGGCGCCGACATCGGCCTCATCCCCTACGCGATCAACGACCTAACCCGCTCGGTCTTCCCGATGAAGGTCTACGAGTACCTGGCGGCGGGCCTCCCGGTTCTGGCGACGCCGCTGCCGGCACTCGACGGGGTGGAGGCGATCGAGATAGTCACCTCGGCCGAGGAGTTGGTTACTGCCGCCGCGCAGGAGCTAGCGGCCGGTTCACCCGCAGCGCGCAAGGCACGCTCTAAGGACGCCGCATCTCACTCATGGGAGGCACGGCTCGAAGAGGTCGAAAGGACGTTAGGGTGATCCTGCAGATTGACCCTGGGGACGGTTAATGAACGACACCAACGAGCCATCGGCGATTGAGGAAGTAGAGGAACTCGAGCCTGAGGTTGAGGGCGAGCCGCTTGAGGTTGAAGAAACCGAGGGCGACGAAGATGCGGAACTGTATCCAGGGGTGGCGCCGCCTGACAGGCGGCTCGTCACTCAACCCTATGATCTATCTGTAGGAGACCTGGTAAGCCAGGTTCAGGACGGCAGTTTGACGTTGAACCCCGTGTATCAGCGGCGATACGTATGGGACAACAAGAAAGCGAGCAAGCTAGTCGAGAGCCTGCTTATCAACGTCCCGATCCCCGTCTGCTACTTAGCTGAGGAGCATGACGGGTCCCGAGCAACCATCGACGGTCAACAGCGGTTGCGCTCTCTGTACCGCTTCTTGGGCAACGAGTTTCCGCTGAGGGGTCTTGAGGTGCTGAACGAGCTGAACGGTAAGCGGTTTCAGCAGCTCACGGAAAGGCAGCAAAGGCTGATCAAGAATCGGACGATCCGATGCATTGTGATCTCAGAGGATTCTGATCCGGAAATTCGCTTTGACGTCTTCGAGAGGCTGAATACCGGTTCGGTCGCATTGACGGCACAGGAGTTGAGAAACAGCGTCTACCGCGGGCCGTTCAACCAGCTTTTGCATGAGATTGCGAGTTCATCCTTTTTTCTGGACTGCGTAGGAGGTCGGTCAGACACGAGGATGGCCTTTGAGGAGCTGATCTTGCGCTTCTTTGCCCTAGATGACCAACTGCGTGAATACCGCCCAAGCTTCAAACGCTTCCTTAACAACTACCAGCGGTCTCACCGACATGAGGAGGCGAGCTGGCTCGAGGCCAAGCGTCAGCGGGCAGAAGCAACCTTTGAGCGTGTACATGCAGTGTTCGGCGATGAATGCTTTCGACGTGCTCGCCTCCTTGAGGACGACACCTGGGAATGGTTTTCGAGTCTGAACAGTGCGATGTACGACGTCGTAATGCTGAACTTCGCGCGTTTGGATGTGTCGCCAAAGGATCTGATCTCTCAAAAGGATGAGATCGAGCAACTTACGGCGGACTTATCCCTGAACCACGAGCGATTCATCAATGCGATCTCCTTGGCGACGGGTGATCGAACTCGCGTGTTCGATCGAGTTCGAATCTATGCGGAGGTTCTGTCGAAGCGGGGGCTGGCATCTGGATTAGAGGACCTTTCGCCAGCCGACGAGTAGATGGCGTCCCGTTCTTGGAGGGGGTTTCTCGTCCACCTGCGAGAGATCACGGAGTTGATACGAGCAGATCCCTCGAGTAAATACTCAGAGCGCAGAGTTGGACAGCGGACCGTAAACGTTGACCTCACCAGTGCGATAACGAAGGCGGCAATGTCGCTGACGAGTGGACGCTTACAGGGCTGTTTGACCTCCCAGGTACAAGAGTTTCTTGAGCGCATAGACCAATCTGGGATCGTCGTAGATCGGGTTCCAGAGGTATTGCGCGCACAGCTCATTCTTCGATATCCCAGGCAGGACCCAAGCGACGATGCCGTCACCCATGCGATCAAGGCTCAGAACGCATACGCCTCCCTGTGGCAGTCGGGATCCTCGATGCAGCCCGGGACCGTAAAGACCGGTTGTCTTCCGGACAAAATCTGGAATCCACGGCCGAAGAAGGCGAACGAGCTTTTGGCTCGCTGCGACGTAGATCTCTTCGGATGGATCATTGAGAACCATGACGACAGATACCTGTCCGAAATGAAAACTCACGGAGACAGGCTGATCGAGTTCAGGAACGAAGTGGTCCACGGCGATGAGCCACAGCCCGTGAGTACCGGAGAGGTGTGGGTCAGTATGCGCTGGGCTGTCCGCTTGGCGCGAGCGGCTGACGAATCGCTCGGGGCCAAGCTCACCGAATTGACGGGCGGTCCTGGTTGGTAGCGGAGCTGTCTGCCGCCAGGTAGCTACGGAACGACTTTGGCGTTCATGTCCGCCGTGAGTTCCGCTGCCGTGAGGGCGCGGTTGTAGATGCGGACCTCGTCGATTAGGCCGGAGAAGTACTCGCCCCAGACGGCGTTGCCGCCGATGTGGAGGGGGTTGGCGGTGTTGGGCATGGCGCCGGTGGTGGCTTTGGTCGCCGCCAGGGTGCCGTTGAGGTAGAAGCGGAGGTTGGCGCCGTCGTAGGTGGAGGCGATGTGGCTCCAGGCGTTGAGGGGTAGGGCGGCGGTGCCCGCCGCGGTGTTCTCGGTGCCGGTGAAGTTCTCGGTCCTCGGTTTGGATCCGTTGGAGGTGTAGAGGGCGTAGAGCAGGTCGTTGGTGCCGCGCTCCTTGAGGATCGCCGTGCGCCAGCCGACGTTGGTGGTCGGTTTGACCCAGGCCTCGAGGGTCATCCCCGTGGCCAGGTCGAGGCTGCTCGCGTCGGGGACGTCGACACGGTCGTTGGTCCCGTCGAAGCTCAGAGCGCGGCCGTATTTGCCGCTCGCGGTGCTGACCGGGCCGTTGATCGTGCCGTTGTTTTTCGCCGTCGAGGAGTCGGTGGCGGTCGTGCCCGCGGTCTCCTCGAACCCGAAGGCCAGGACCAGGCCGGTGACCGGCGGGGCCGAGTTGCTGACGGTCACGGTCACTTCGCTCGAGGTCGTCGTCTGGTTGGCGCTGTCGCGGGCGCGAGCGGCGATTTTGTGGGTGCCGTTGACGACCCCGGTGCTCGCCCAGTTGAGTTCGTAGGGGGAGCTGGTGTCCTCGCTCCCGACCGGCGATCCGTCGACCAGGAAGGTGACCCCGGCGACGCCGACGTCGTCGGTGGCGGTCGCTTTCAGCGCCACCGTGCCGGAGACCGTTCCCCCGGTTGGCGCGGTCAGCGTCGCCGACGGCGGCGCGTCGGCCAGCGAGGCGCCGACCGCCTCGTTGGAGGCGTTGCTGAGGTTGGCGGCGGCGTCAGTCGCCTTCACCCGGTAGTAGTAGGTCCCGGGCGCGGCGTTATCGGTGTAGCTGGTGCCGGCCGGGGTGGCGATGCGGTTGGCGCTGCTTGGAGTGAACCCGGAGGCGGTCGACCGGTAGACCTCGTACCCGGTCACCCCGACCGCGTCGGTCGAGGCTTCCCAGCTGAGGCTGACTTTGCCGATCGCGCCGACCGCTTTCAGGTTGCCGGGCGCGGTGGGAGCGGTGGTGTCTGCCGGCGGCGGGTTCGAGCCGCCGACCGCGGTTTTCATGTCGAGGTCGATTTCGGAGGCGCTCAGCGCCCGGTTGTAGACGCGGACCTCGTCGATCAAGCCGCTGAAGTACTCGCCCCAGATCGCGTTGCCGCCGATCCGCAGCGGGTTGGCGGTGTTCGGCATCGAGCCGGTGACGGCTTTGCTGGACACCTGGACCCCGTTGACGAACAGTCGCAGCGTCGTCCCGTCGTAGGTCGTGGCCAGGTGGGTCCAGGTGTTCAGCGGGAGCGCGGTGGTCCCGGGGGAGGCGTTCTCGGTCCCGGAGTAGACCTCGGCGGTCGGTTTCGCCCCGTTGGAGGTGTAGAGGGCGTAGAGCAGGTCGTTGGTGCCGCGTTCCTTGAGGATCGCCGTGCGCCAGCCCGAGTTGGTGGTCGGGTTGACCCAGGCCTCGAGGGTCATCCCGGTGGTCAGATCGAGAGTGTTCGCGTCGGGGACGTCGACCCGGTCGTTGGTCCCGTCGAAGCTCAGAGCGCGGCCGAATTTGCCGCTCGCGGTGCTGACCGGCCCGTTGATCGTGCCGTTGTTTTTCGCCGTCGAGGAGTCGGTGGCGGTGGTCCCCGCGGTCTCCTCGAACCCGAAGGCCAGGACCAGGCCGGTGACCGGCGGCGTCGAGTTGCTGACGGTCACGGTCACTTCGCTCGAGGTCGTCGTCTGGTTGGCGGTGTCGCGCGCCCGGGCGGCGATTTTGTGGCTGCCGTTGGCGACGCCGGTGCTCGCCCAGTTGAGTTCGTAGGGGGAGGTGGTGTCCTCGCTCCCGACCGGCGATCCGTCGACCAGGAAGGTGACACCGGCGACGCCGACGTCGTCGGTGGCGGTCGCTTTCAGCGCCACCGTGCCGGAGACCGTCGACCCCGCGGTCGGCGCGGTGAGGATAGCCCCCGGCGGCGCGTCGGCCAAGGAGGCGCCGACGGCCTCGTTGGAGGCGTTGCTGAGGTTGGCGGCGGCGTCGGTCGCCTTCACCCGGTAGTAGTAGGTCCCGGGCGCGGCGTTATCGGTGTAGCTGGTGCTGGACGGAGTGGCGATCCGGTTCGCGGAACTGGCCGTGAAGCCGGAGGTGGTCGAGCGGTAGACCTCGTAGCCGGTCACCCCGACGTTGTCTTTCGAGGCTTCCCAGCTGAGGCTGACTTTGCCGATCGCGCCGACCGCTTTCAGGTTGCCGGGCGCGGTGGGCGCTTCGGTGTCGTCCGGCGGCGGGTTGGACCCGACCACGGCCGATTTCATGTCGAGGTCGATTTCGGAGGCGCTCAGCGCCCGGTTGTAGACGCGGACCTCGTCGATTAGGCCGGAGAAGTACTCGCCCCAGACGGCGTTGCCGCCGATGTGGAGGGGGTTGGCGGTGTTCGGCATCGAGCCGGTGACCGCTTTGCTCGAGACCTGGGCGCCGTTGACGAACAGCCGCAGCGTGGTCCCGTCGTAGGTCGAAGCCAGGTGGGTCCAGGTGTTGAGCGGGAGGGCGGTGGGTCCCGGGGAGGCGTTCTCCGCTCCGGTGTAGGTCTCGGTCGTCGGTTTCGCCCCGTTGGACGCATAGAGGGCGTAGAGCAGGTCGTTGGTGCCGCGCTCCTTGAGGATCGCCGTGCGCCAGCCCGAGTTGGTGGTCGGGTTGACCCAGGCCTCGAGCGTCATCCCGTTGGTCAGGTCGAGCGAGGCCGCGTCGGGGACGTCGACCCGGTCGTTGGTCCCGTCGAAGCTCAGCGCGCGGCCGAATTTGCCGCTGGCGGTGCCCGTCGGGCCGTTGATCGTGCCGTTGTTTTTGAACGGCGAGACGTCGCCGGCGGTCGTGCCCGCGGTCTCCTCGAACCCGTAGCCGAGGACCAGGCCGGCCGGGGTCGGTTCGGGTTTGTAGGTCGCGGTGTAGGTCGTCGCGGTGGCAGGGGCGACGACGTCATGCGTCGCGGCGCCCCCGTCGGACCAGGAGGAGAATCCGTACCAGGTGTTGTTCAGCCCCTGCGGCGTCGTTGCCGCGATAGAGAGTTTGGAGCCGATGATCACGGTCTTGATGAACGGCGTCGGGGTGGCGCTCTCGCCGGCGTTCAGGATCAGTCCCGCCGGGTCGGATTTGAAGGTCAGGTCGACGGTTTTGGGGTCGAGGCGCAGCGTCTCGGTGTCGCTGAGACCGCCGCTGTCGGTCACGGTCAGGCGCAGTTCCAGGTGGGAGGGGAACTCGTGGTCGGGAGCGACGAAAGAGCCGCTGGAGACGCCCGCGAAGTCCTGGATGCTGTGCGAGTGGCAGTTGTTTTCGGTCAGGCAGTGGCGCATCACCAGCGACCAGGACAGCTTGTTGGTCGCGAGCGTCCCGTCCTGGGGATCGGTGCCTTTGCCGGAGAAGGAGATCGAGTCGCCGACCGCCCAGTGCAGCGCCGCGGTCGGGGTGTCGATCTGCGCGTTCGGCACTTCGTTGCCGGCGCCGATCAGGATGGTGTCGGTTGAGACCAGGCCGCCTTTGTCGATCACTTTCAGCCGCACGGTGATGTTGGCCGCGACGGTGTAGGTCCAGCTCGGTTTCAGCGCGGTCGAGTCGTCGTAGGCACCGTCGCCGTCGAGGTCCCAGGCGTAGGTCAGCGCGTCGCCCGCGTCGGGATCGGTGGAGCCCGAGGCGTCGAAGTCGACCGTCAGCGGCAGCGGCCCGGCCTCCGGTTCGGCAGTCGCCACCGCGGTCGGCGCCCGGTTGCCGCCGGGGTAGCTGATCCGCCGGATCGAGCCGTTGAAGTCGACCAGGAAGAGATCGCCGCCGGGGCCGATCTTGAGGTTCACCGGGTCGTTCTCGTTGAGGAAGACTTTGCGCGTCGTCGGGTCCGGCAGGCCGTTTTTTTCGAACATCACCCAGGTGCAGCGTTTCGAGTAGTCGGCGAAGAAGAGCGCGCCGCTGTAGGCCGACGGGTAGCTGCCGCCGTTGTAGAAGGCGAGGCCCGAGACCGAGGCGCCGGCCTGGGTGCAGTCCTCGCCGCTGACCACGTCGCCGCTGTGGGAGTAGGTGAAGAGCGGTGAGGTGACCGAGCCGGTGGTGCTGTAGAGCGATTTGCAGAGGTTGAGCCCGGCGCCCGCGTAGGCCGGCGACTGGCCGTTGCCCTCGTAGCAGGGCCAGCCGAAGTTGTCGACGGTGGTGTCGGTCGGCGCCGGCAGGCGGTTGACCTCCTCCCAGGCTCCCCAGCCGACGTCGCCGACGTAGATTTCGTTGGTCCCCGGGCGGAAGGTGAAGCGGAAGGGGTTGCGCATCCCGGCGGCGACGATCCGGCGCGCGTTGGCGTCGGAGCTGGCGCTCATCGGGTTGCCGGGGGCGGCCGCGCCGGTGTCCGGGTCGATCCGGATCAGGCTGCCGTTGAGGCCGGTCGGGTCCGCGGTGGTGCGGTAGTCCTGGGAGCGCAGGGCGCCGCCCTCGGCGGTCGGCGCGGTGAGGTTGGTGCCGGCCGCGCCCGGCGGATCCCCGCAGGGATTGCCTTCCTGGCCGTAGTCGGTGAAGAGGAAGCTGGCGCCGTCGCCGCCCGAGGCGTAGAGCATCCCGTCGGGGCCGAAGACGAGACCGCCGGCCGAGTGGCTCGGGAACTGCTGGCACCAGTCGTGGATCAGCGTCTGTTCGCCGCTGACGACACCGCCGCTGATCGTCAGTTTCGAGAGCCTGGTGCTGACCACGCAGCCTTCGTCGGTCGGGCCGGGCGGAGTCGGGCAGTCGTCGGAGGAGACGCCCGGCTGGCCCCATTTGGGCGCGACCGCGCCGATTTTGCCGTCGTAGGTGTAGAAGGCGTAGAGGTAGGGACGGAGCGGGAATTGCGGGTCGATCGCGATGCTGAGCAGGCCGCGGTCCCAGAAGTTGTGGACCTGGGTGCGCAGGTCGGCGGCGACCGTCGGGGTCGTCGCGTTGAGGCTCGAGAAGACTTTGATCAGGCCGCTTTTCTCGGAGACGAAGACGCGGCCGTCGGGGGCGAAGGCGACATCGGTCGGGTCGGTGAGACCGCTGAAGACGACCGATTCCGTGAAGCCCGGCTGCAGGGGCTGGGCCTGGGCCGAGGGGCCCCAGGCAGCCACTAGCGCAAGGACCAGGGCGCAGGCAAGGGTGGCTGGACGGATTGCTGAACGGGACACGCGCGGCGAATGTTCAGCAGGCACGGGCATGCCTGTCAACCAGAACACCCGTCTAGTTGGTTGGAGGGACCACCTTTTCGACCGACTGGTCCATCGTTATTTGGTAGCGGCTGCTTCTGCCAGCACTTCCCGCACCTGGGCCGCGACCGACGGCCAGCGGAACTGGGCCGCGTGGCGCTGGCCGCGCTCGACCAGCTCCGGCGGCCGGGCCAGGGCGGTCTCGAGCGAGGCCCGCCAGGAGGCGGCGTCGCGCTCGGCGACAACGATCGCGGCCGGCCCGCTGATCTCCTCGAGGCCGCCGGAGCCGGCGGCGATCACCGCCGGCGTGCCGCAGGCCATCGCCTCCAGTGGCGCGATCCCGAAGCCCTCGTAGAGGGCCGGGGCGGCGAAGGCGCCGGCGGCCCGCATCAGGTCGAGCAGCTCCTCCTCGCTCACCGGGCCCAGCAGGTGGCAGGCGCCGCTGGCCTTGGCGGCGGCCTCGACCGCCTCGCTGCCGAACCCGGACGAGCCGGCGAGGACCAGCTGCCAGCTCGCACCCTCGCTCGCCGCCAGCGCCGCCGCCTCGACCAGGGCCTCGACGCCCTTGCGCGGTTCGGTCGAGCCGACGTGCAGGACGAAGGGATCGGCGATCCCCCAGCGCGCGGCCACCGCCGCCCGCGCGGCCTCGCGGTCGCCGGGCGTGAAGACCTCGTCGACGCCGTTGTGGACGACCCGCACGCGGTCCGGGCCGACCCCGTAGTAGCGCTCGACGTCGACGGCGGTCGTCGCCGAGACGGCGATCGTCCGGGTCGCGCGCCGGACCGAGCGCGCAACCTCGGTTTCGAAACTGCGCACGTGGCGCTTGGGCTTCACCCCGGGGAAGCGCAGGGCGGCGAGGTCGTGGATCGTCACCACCGTCGGCACCGGGCTGAAGCGGGGCAGGACGCTCTCCGGCGCCCAGAGCACGTCGGGGCGGGCGCGGGCAAGCCAGAGGGGCACGAACGCCTCGCGCCAGATCGGCCGCCCCTTGACCCGCACCCCGACCTCGTGGGCGCCGGGGACCGGCCGCTCGAGCCGGCGGGTGTTGGCCAGCAGCTCGATCTCGTCGCCGCCGGCGATCAGCTCGTCGGCGATCCGGCTCAGGTACTTGGGGATGCCGCCCCAGGCGCCGTCGAGCACGTTCGCGTCGACGGCGATCCGCAGCGGTCGCGCGCCGCTCATGCCTCCGCCTCCGCCTCGTTGCGGCTGCGCAGGAGGCGCCGCAACTGGTCGAGGTCGAGCGCCCGCAGGGCCAGCAGCAGCCCCGGATAGAGCGCCGTCATCGCGAGGATCAGGACGATCGCGCCGGCACCCGCCTGCCGCAGGCCCCAGACCGCCAGCGCCGCCGCGGTCGCCGCCACCAGCGCCAGCCCCAGCCGCCGCAGCGAGAGCCGCATCTCGATCCGCCGCAGGACCATCGCCGTGGCGAGCGAGACGACGACCACCTCGGTCGCCAGCGTCACCCAGGCCGCCGCCTCGATCCCGTACTCGGGGATCAGGACCAGGTTCAGCGCCACGTTCACCACCAGCCCCAGCGCCGCCAGCCAGATGTAGCGGCGCTGCAGGTCCATCGCCACGACCATGTTGCCGGCGACGTTGCCGATGCAGATCGGGATGAAGGCGGCGATCAGGATCGTCAGCACGGTCGAGCCGGAGGTGAACTCGGAGCCGTAGAGCAGCTCGACGATCGGCTCGGCGGCGACGATCGTCAGCGCCAGGCCGCCGAGGGCGACGAAGCTGAGGTAGTCGATCGCGATCTGCATCATCCGCCGCAGCCGCGGCGGGTCGGCGGGGTAGAGGCCGGCCATGATCGGGAACAGGGTCACCATCACCGCCATCGGCACGAAGCCGGCGTTGTCGAGGATTTTGTACATCGCCGCGTAGATACCGACTTCGGCCGAGTCGGGCGCCAGCTCGTAGACGAGGATCTGGTCGATGCGACCGTAGGCGAAGGTCAGGGTGGCGGCGACCCCGACGCTGATCCCGATCCCCAGCAGCCGCGGCCAGAGCTCGCGGGCGCCCTTCCAGCGCACGTGGATCGTCCGCAGCGCGACGATCGCCAAGCCCCCCTGGACGATGAAGGTGATGACGATGAAGGCGACGGCGAAGGCGACCATGCCGCCGCCGACGGCGGCGATCGCGACGACCGAGCCGGCCCAGAGCACGCTGTTGAGGGTGGTGAAGAAGACGGTGACGTGGTTGCGGACGTGGAGGCGGAAGACGATCCGCAGGGTCGACAGCGCCGAGACGAGGAAGCCGAGCGAGAGGACCAGGCCGGTGACCCACATCTGGGTGTCGGAGGCGACCAGGGCGAGGACGGCGACGAAGACGACCAGGGCCGGGAGCGCGATCGCCAGCCGTAGGCTCGCCGCGGCACCGACCCAGGCCCCCTCGCGCTCGGGCTCCTGCGTAGCCAGCCGGATCGCGACCGTTTCCAGCCCGAGGTTGCCGACCATCCCGACCAGGTCGATGACCGCCAGGATCGTTGCCCACTCGCCGTAGCGGGTCGCCTCCAGGGCCCGAACCAGGACGACCGTGGTGACGATCCCGAGCGCGACGTTGACGATCTGGCCGCCGAGCTGGACGCCGACGTCGCCGAGGACGCGGCGCGAGCCGACGCGGGTCGCGCGGTGGGTCGTCTCGCTGCTCATCGTCTCAGCGGGTCGCCGCCGCGCGGCGGGCCGGCAGCTGCTGCCAGGCGGCGGAGAGCCAGCCCAGCAGCGCTCCGAGGAGGATCGTCAGGCGCGGCTCGACGCCGGTGAAGGTGGCGGTCAGCTCGACTACGCCGATCGCGACGAAGGCTCCGAAGACCGCGATCGCGCAGACCTGGATCAGCTCGTCCGGGTGGCGGCGCCAGACCTGGACGCTGGTCCACAGCGAGCTGCCGAGCAGGAGCAGGTAGGCGATCGCGCCGAAGATCCCCAGCGCCAGCCAGTACCAGAGGAAGGCGAAATGGACGTAGCGACGGTCGTGGGCCTCGGCCAGCGGCCGGTGCACCTCCCAGTCGACCCCGAGGCCGACGCCGGTCACCGGGTGGTCCTCGATGTTTTCGATCACGTTGCGGCGCTCGTCCATCCGGTAGCGGTCGCCGCGGTTGCTGCCGAGGCCGCCCGGGGTCAGCGTCTGCGCCCGCTCGGCGATCGGGCTCGGGGTGCCGGAGCTGGGGTCGTCCGAGGCCGAGGTGGCGGCGAACAGCCCGAGGGCAAGGGTCGCTACGCCGATTGCCAGCACCGCCCGGCCGCGGCGGCGACTGGCGATGATCACGACCAGGACGATGGTCAGGATCGCGGCGATCCAGAACGACCGCCGGTAGGAGAGCAGCAGCGCCAGGAGGGTGATCGGCATACCGACGTACATCCAGGCCGGGATCTCCACCTTGCGCACCAGCGCCGCGATCACCCCCAGCGCGAAGGTCAGCATCAGCAGGTTCGGGAAGGGGCTGAGGAAGCTCGCCGCCTCTTCTTCGACGCTGCCGCCGAAGCCGCCGAAGCTGGCGTAGAGCCCGCTCACCCCTTTCAGGCATGCCAGGGCCGCCAGTCCCGCGGCGAAGATCTTCAGCGCCCGCTGGTCGCGGAGGACGTTGACGGTGAGCAGCGGGATCACGATCAGGTGGCCGATCTGGACGCTGCGGTGGAAGAGGTCGCCGACGCTGACCCCGGCGCTGGAGGTGTAGGCGGTGGCGACGCCGGCCACCGCGGCCAGCCCGAGCACGGCCAGCGGCACGGTCAGCGGTTCCGGCAGCCGCGGCCGCACGTCCCGGGCGACGAAGCGGAGCAGGACCCCGGCGAGGCCGAAGAGGATGAGGATGTCCGGCCCGGTGAGGCTGGCCGCGATCACGTCGTAGAAGGCGCCGCCGGCGGGGATCGCGCCGACGGCTTCGCTTTCGGCCATCGCGGTCGCGAACAGCAGCAGCCCGAGGCAGGCCTCGGGGAAGCGGAGCAGGACGACGCAGACGAGCAGGGCGAGCGGAAACAGCGCCCCCTGGGGGCCGGCTTTCGCCAGCGCCGCGGCGAGGAGGATCCCCGCGAGTACCCCGGCCCCTGCCACCGCGAGCCAGGTGGTGAGGACCGGCGTCGCGAGGTCCCTGCGACTCAGACCCGCGCCCCCTGCGAGGGTCGCGACCCGGAGCGGCGCGGGTCATGCGGCCGGTAGGCCTCGTACGTGTTCTGTTTGGTGCCGGAGCGGTTGAAGGCGAAGCCGAGCAGCGGCGCACCGGTAGCCCGCAGCGCCTCGATCGCCCGCCGCGCCTCGCGGCGGCGCGTGTGGCGCGAGTCGATCACGAAGACGACGCCGTCGGCGTAGCGCGAGAGGACGACCGGGTCGACCACGGCCAGCGCCGGCGGGCTGTCGAAGAGCACCACCTCGTTCTCCTGTTTGAGGCTCTCGACGACTTTCGCCATCCGCCGCGAGGAGAGGGACTCGACCGCTTCTTCGGTGTGCGATCCGGCCGGCAGCAGCCGCAGGCGCCCGGCGTCGGAGCTGCCGCGCGGGGTGCGGATGGTGCGGACCACAGGCTCGACATCGGGCTCCTCGTCGCCGACCAGCAGGTCGCTGAGGCCGGGCGAGAGCTCGGTCTTGTAGATCTCGTGCAGGGTCGGCCGGCGCAGGTCGGCGTCGACCGCGGTCACCTGACGGCCTTCGGTCGCCAGGGTGCGGGCGACGTTGGAGGAGACGAAGCTCTTGCCGCAGCCGGATTCGGGGCCGGTGACGAGGATCGTGCGACCGTCTTCGGCGTCGAGGTTGATCGCCTGCCGGTCGGCCCGGTCGAGGGCGAAGACGATCGCCGTGCGGAGGCTGCGGAAGGCCTCCAGCGGCGTCTCTTTGCGGGCTCTCGGAATCTCGCCCAGCAGCTGCAGGTCGAGGTCGCGGGCGGCGTCCTGGGCCGAGCCGTAGCGGTCGAAGAAGAGGTCCCGCAGGTAGACGGCGCAGGCACCGAGCAGGAGGGCGACGATGAAGGCGAGGATCGCGTCGCGTTTCGGCTGCGGCGCCACCGCGTTGGGATCGGGGGCGGCCTGCTCGACGATCCGCAGTGAGTCGCCGGGGTTGGAGGTCTGCGAGGCGATCTGTTCCTGGATCGCCCCGAGCTCGACCTCGAGCCCGGCCCGGTCGGGGTCGCCGGCCGGCGTTTCGATCAGTTCTTCTTCGATCTCGTTGACCCGTTCCTGCAGCGGGCCGAGGGTTTTTTTCAGCCCTTCGACCTGGAGGCCGCCGAGATAGGTGGCGAAGGCGCGGGCGTAGGCGTTGGCGAATTCGGCCGACAACTCGGGGCTGCCGGTTAGCGCCTTGAAGCTGAGCACGCCGATCCGCGATTCGGGCGAGACGTCGACGGCTTCGTCGAATTCGGACTCTTTGCCTTTCACCGTTTCGTCTTCGTGGGCGATGTCGAGGACGGTGCGGGTCGCCGCCAGCTCGTCGTAGACGTTGGAGAGGCTGAGCAGTTCTTCCTCGCTGAGCACTTCTCCGGAAGCCTGGCTGGAGGAGACGATCTGGCCGAGCGCGTTGCTTTCGAATTCGTCGGCTTTGGAGGAGGAGATCAGGTAGACGATCACCGCGGCCGCAACCGCGAAAAGGGCCAGCCATTTCTTGGCGGCCCAGATGAGTCGAAGTTGAGGGTTGGGTTCCACGGGTTTGGTGACCTATCGGGCGGGTCCGAAGGCGACTTGAATTGTGCTGCCCCGGCGGCAACGACGGAGGCGGAAGATTACTTCTACGCCTACCCGCGCCAACCTCTCTAAACGCCGCGGGTTGCGCTTTGCAGCTCGCTTAGCGCCGCCTTGGGCGGATCGTCCGGCGAGAGCGGGGGGACGGCGCCGCGCAGCGCCGCCGGGGAGACCCGCAGGGCCCGTCGCTCGCGGCCGCCGGCGGGGAGCAGGGCGTCGACCGGGCGCAGCTGGTTCTCGGCGTCGAGGGCCCTGACCAGGCGGCCGGGGCCGAGCCGGTCGAGCGGGCGGTGGGGAACGGCGGAGCCGGCCGGGGGCTCAGTTCCGACCAGGGACACGTCGGCACCCTCTCGCGCCGCCTCTTCGAGCCAGGCGGCCACGCGGGCGGAGCCGCGGCGGCTGCGGGCGACGCCGACGATCCGCACCGGGCCGAGCCGCGGCGGCTCCAGCCCGAACCCGCTTTCGCCCTCGCCCGAGCTGTGACGCAGGCGGTGCACGGTGGCGAGCGAGTCGCCGCCGCACTCGAGCGCGATCCTGACGAACCCGCGGCCGCCGTCGCGCCAGCCGCCGTAGAGGAAGAGGCGATAGGCGAGCTTCGCCAGCGGCCGGACGACGATCCCGGTCACCGCTTCGGCGGCACCGGGCCGGCGGCCCTGGGCGACCTCCAGGCGCGCGTAGGCGCGGGCGTCGGCCAGCGCCTCGCCCCACGAGGCGGCGAGCAGGTGGCGCAGCTCGCCGGCGAAGGGCCGCACCGGCCCGTCTGGCCAGAGCCCCTCGTGGACGCTGCGCTCCTCGTCGTGGCGGAAGGCGCCGCGGCGGAAGAGCCGGTGGCGGTAGCGCGGGTAGCGAATCGAGGGGCCGAGGGCCTTGCCGAGGAAGACGTCGCGCATCGGGATCGCGCCCATCGTCACCTCCGCCGGCGTCGCCGCGAGGAAGTCGCGCAGCTCGCCCGCCAGCTCGCCGCTGACCTGCTCGTCGGCGTCGATCTCCAGCACCCAGTCGCCGCTGGCATGGTCGAGGGCGACGTTGCGCTGGGCGGCGAAGCCGGGCCAGGGGTTCTCGACCACCAGCGCCCCCGCCGCCGCGGCCAGCTCGCGGGTGCGGTCGCGGGAGCCGCTGTCGACGACCACCACCTGGTCGCAGAACTCGAGGCTGGCGAGGCAGGCGGGGAGGCGCTCCTCCTCGTCCTGGGCGATCACGCAGGCGGTGATGGTCTCGCTCACGCGGCCTCCTTCGACAGCTGCTCGCCGAGCCGCAGCGCCAGCGCCGCGATCGTCAGCGTCGGGTGGACCGGAGCGTAGGTGGGGAAGGCCGAAGAGCCGGCGACGAAGAGGTTCTCGATCTCCAGGTGGCGCATCTCCCCGTCAACTACCCCGCGCCCCGCCGGTCCCATCCGGCAGGTCCCCATCAGATGGCCGCCCTCGGGCCCGGGCCCCACTTCCATCGCCTCGACCCCGAGCGGCTTGAGGCGCTCGTGCAGCAGTTCCGCGGCGCGATCGATGCCGTCGATTTCGTAGCGGGTGGAGGGGAGGTAGGTGGTGCGGTTCAGCGGCAGGCCGAAGGAGTCGCGGTTGGGCGAGAGGGTGACCGTGCTGCCGGCCTGCGGCACGTCCTCGCTCAGCATGTCGAAGGGGATCGTGCGCCGCCAGCGCGCCAGCGCCCCGGCGCGGACGTCCTCGCCGCCTTCGCGGGCGACCACGCCGTCGATCAGCAGGTGGGAGATCGATGCCCCGGGGTTGTAGGGGCTGAGGATCGCCGCCGAGCGCCGCGAGCGGAAGCGCCCTTCGCGGAAGGCCTCGACCAGCCCGGTGGAGAGGCTGCTGCCGACCCCGGGTGCGACCTCCTTGCGCAGGGTGACGGTGACCGTGGTGTGACCGTGGTCGAAGAGGTATCTACCAACAGCCGGCCCGTCGAGGCCGGAGCGCAGCAGCAGGCCCGGGTTTTCGATCCCGTTTGCCGCCAGCACGTAGCGCTTGCCCCGCACCAGCGTCCGCCCCCCGCCCGGGTCGATCGTCTCGATGCCCTCGACCTCGCCGCCGGGCCCGAGCCGCAGGCGGGCGGCAACGGTTTGCTCGCGCAGGTCGAGGCCCGGGTGCTCGAGAACCGGGGCGAGGCCGTTGAGGGGGGAGAAGCGGGCGTCGACCGGGCAGAGTTCGCAGACCGCGGACCCGCAGCAGGCCGGCCGGCCCTGGATCGGGCGCGAGGGTCGCGCCTGCGGCAGCGGCACGAACGGCTGCAAATGATCTGCCACCGCTTTGTCGATCGGGCTGAGAGGATGCGGGGGAAGAGTTCGGGCGCCCGGAATCCCTGGTCCGGGCTGTCCCGATCCCGCCGCCGGGGCACCGGCGACGCCGAGCGTCGCCTCGGCCTGCGCGTAGAAGGGCTCGAGCTCCTCCAGCGAGAGCGGCCAGTCCTCCATCACCCCGAAGCTGGAGCGCATCTTGAAGTCGGCGGCCCGGAAGCGGAGCGCGGCGCCGGCCCAGTGCAGGGTCGAACCGCCGACGCCGTAGACGTAGCTCCACGGGTAGTCGCGGGTTCCGGGCGCGGTTTCGTTGTTCGGTTCGGCGCCGGGGACGGCTGCTTCCCAGCGGCCGTCGGCGAGCTGCTCGGCGTGGGTCTTCAGCGCCCCGCGCTCGAGCATCGTCACGCGCAGCCCCTGCTGCAGCGGTCGCCAGGACGCCAGCAGCCCGCTGACGCCGGAGCCGACGACTACGAGGTCAGCCTCGGCGGTCTTCACGTCGGCCGCACCAGGCCGGCGCAGGCCGGGTTGCCGGGGTCGGTTCCGGTCACCGCGTAGGCGAGGTTGGAGGCGGGTTCGGAGAGCATCGGCTCCAGCAGACCGTCGACCGCCCGGTGCCGCGCCGATTCCGGCATCACCGCCGAGATCGGGTCGCGGACCGCGAGGGCGAAGGCGGCCGCGTGGAACTCGTACCTCTCCTCGCCGTACTCTTCCCGCGCCCGCGCCAGCAGCTGCCCGGCGAGTTCGGTGTCGATCCCCAGCCGGTCGGCGACCAGCTGCTCGAACTCGTCGTCGGGGATCAGCGCCGCGTAGGGCGCGGCGACCGCCACCGCGGCGGCGCCGGTGCCGATCGCCAGCACGGTGCGGCGCCGCAGCCGCCGGCCGCCCCGCGCGCCCTCGGCGACCCGCTTGGCCAGGGCGAGGATCCGCGGCGTCTGCAGGGCGTTGTCGTACTTCTCGTGGACGCGTTCGCGCGCCGCCTCTCCCATCGCCCGCCGCCGTTCCGGGTCGCTCAGCCGCCGCAGCGCCGCGGCCAGCGCCTCGGGGTCGCCCGGCGGCACCGTTTCGCCGCTGTCGCCCAGCAACTCGGGGATCGCGCCGACGCCGGAGGCGACCACCGGCAGGCCGGCGGCCATCGCCTCCAGCACCGCCCAGGGGACGGCGTCGGCGTGGGTCGGCAGGGCGAAGACGTCGGCCTCGGCGTAGAGCTCGCGCAGCCGCTCGCTGCCGGCGGTGACCCCACGGTGCAGGCGGACGAAGTCGCGCTCCTCGACCTCGTCGCCGCTGACCACGTCGAGGATCGCGGCGCCGCCCAGCGCGCCGACCGCCTCGATCAGCGTCGGCAGCCCCTTGCGGTCGACGTCGTTGCCGACGAACAGGACCCGCATCGGGCCCTCGCGGTCGCGCGGGCGCCGGGCCGCCGCCTCGCCCCACCAGCCGGCATCGAGCCCGGCGTGGATCGCCTCCGCCCGCAGGTCGTCGAGGTGGTATTCGGACTCCAGCGCGGCGGCGTTCCACCCGGTCCAGGGCATCGCCGCCGCGGCCGCGCGCAGCGCCCGCCGCTCGAGCCGCCGCATCAGCCGCAGCTGGCGCGGGGTCCAGCGGTCGTGCGGGGTGTATTCGAGCGCGGTGAACTGGCCGACGGTGGCGTCGATCGAGAGGATCGTCGGCAGCTCGCGCATCGGCCCCTTCGCCAGCAGCGCCGAGGCCTGGGTGTTGACCAGGGCGACGTCGACCTTGCCGCGGTAGCGCTTCAGCAGCCGCCGGGCCTGCCAGGACCAGCGCAGCCGCCAGCGCAGCGCCTGCAGGTCGGCGTCGCTGCCGCGGATCCACTTGCGGACGAAGAGCCGCCCGAGCCGCCCGGGCGGCGGCACCGTCGCCATCGTCGCCTCGACCCCCGGCAGCGTCTCCAGCACCGCTTCCAGCTGGGCTTTCAGGGTGCGATGGCCGAGCACCCCCTCGTCGACGACCAGCAGCCGCAGCGGCCTCGCGTCTTCGACGCCCTGCTCAGCCATCGCCCTCTCCCTGCAGCAAGCGCTCGGCCCGGGCGGCGACCACGGTGCGGTCGAAGCGTTCGACCGCCACCTTCGCCGCCAGCGCGCCCTCGCGCCGCACCCGCTCGGGGTCGTTCTCGTAGCCGCGCAGCACCTCGACCAGCGCCGCGGCGTCGTTCTCGGGCGAGACGATCGCCCCGTAGGAGTCTTCGATCAGCCCGACCACGCCCTCGGCACCGGTCGAGACGCAGGGCCGTTCGGCCAGCATCCCGAGGATCACCGCCCGCGGCTGGCCCTCCGCCGGGCTGGGGCAGAAGACGTCGACGTCGAAGGCGGAGAGGACATCGCCGATCTCGGCCCCGGGCGTCTTCAGGAAGTGCGCCCGCCCGCCCAGCGACTCCGCCTGCGCCTTCAGCGCGGACTCGGTCTCGCCGGCGCCGGCGAGGATCAGATGGGTCTCGGGCCCCAGGGCGCCGACGGCATCGATCAGGACGTCGTTGCGCTTCTTCGGGTGGAAGCGGGAGACGCAGCCGACCGTGAAGGCCCCGGCGGGGATGCCGAGCTCCGCCCGCACCCGCGCCCGGCCCTCGGCGCTGAAACGGATCTCCTCGGTTCGCATCGCGTTCGGCAGGTAGGTGACCTTCTCCGGGGCGATGCCGGCGGCGATCACCGACTCGCGCGTCCCCTCGGAGATCGCCATCACCGCGCTGACGCCGCGGCCGGCGCGGGCGTAGGCGAGGCGGCTGGGCCCCTGACGCATCTGTCGCGGCACCGGGCCCCACTCGCACCAGGCGACCCGCGGCCGCAGCGGCGGCGGCAGGCCGGGGGTCAGCAGCTGCTCCTTCTTGTAGTGGAGGAGGAGCACGTCGTAGGGCGCCTCGTTCTCCAGCGCCTGTCGCAGGCCGGTCCGCAGAGCCGGCCATTTGAGCGCCAGGCTCGGCCACGTTTTCCCCGAGAGCTTCGGGCCGATCTCCAGCGGCCGCACCTCGACCCTGGTGTCGCGGCCGATCTCCGGCGAGTCGCTCAGCATTACCGCCTCGTGCCCGCGCTCGACCAGCGCGTCGAGCAGCTCGACCGCGGCGAACTCGGCCCCGCCGGGGGCGGCGCCGGTCATCACCGAGACGATCTTCACTGGCTCAGGCGCCGCTCCAGCGCCTCGATCGAGTACTCGCGCTCGGCCAGCTCGCGACCGGCGGCGGCGAGCGGGTTGCCGCGCGCGGGGTCGAGCGCCTCCAGCAGCGCCGCGGCGAAGGAGGCGCCGTCGGTGCCGCCCTCCGCATAGTGCTCTCCGGCCCGCACTTCGAGCCCGGCGGCGGCGCGGGGGGTGGCGGCGACGGGGACCCGGTAGGCGAGCGCCTCGACGAACTTCAGCGGCGAGCCGCCGCCCTCCAGCAGCGGCACCGCGACGGCGCCCGCTTCCAGGTAGACGTCGCGCAGGTCAGGGACGAAGCCGCTCGGCCGCACCCGCTCATCGGCGGCTTCGATCTCGCCGCTGCCCTTGCCGGCGACCACCAGTTCGACCTCCGGCGCGCGCTCCCACAGCGCCGGCATCGCCTCCTCGAGCAGGAAGCTCAGCGCCCCGCGGTTGGGCTCGTAGGTGAGGTCGGCGACGAACAGCACCTTCCGCTCATCGGTCCGCGGCGGCACCGGCTCGATTCCGGCAACGTCTACCGCGTTGGGGACCAGCCGCAGCCGCGCCCCGGGTGCCAGCGCCGCCGCCCCCTCCATGTCGGCCGGGGAGACCATCCAGCTCTCGCCGAAGGTGTTCAGCAGCAGCCGCTCGAAGCGCTCCAGGTCCGACTGCGACATGCCGGCGTCGTCGAGCCGGTGGCGGAAGGTCGACTCCAGGTTGTGGGCGTCGTAGACCGCCTCCCGGCGCGAGGCCAGGCCCAGCAGCGCCGCGGCGGCGACCGGGCCCTCGGCGACGACCCGGGTGCCGGGAGCCGCGCTCAGCTTGGCGGTCCGCCGCGCCACGCCGGGCCAGATCCCGCGGGCGAAGTCCTCGGGAACGCGGCGCAGCCGGGCGCGGGCGTAGGCGGGTAGCCGCTCCAGCGTCCCCGGCCGCTCGACCCGGTGCGTCGTCAGCCCCTCGATCCGCGCGAACGCCGGGTCGGGCTCGTCGGCCCCGAAGGCGCCGTAGACCAGGTCGACGGGGCCGAGGGCGGCCAGTGCCCGGACGATCCCGTGGGTCCGGCGGGCGCGGCCCGAGTCGAGGGTCGGCGTGAATGAGGTGGCGATCACGGTCCGCATCGGACGAGGAGACACCGGCGGAATATATGGACGCTCGCGGATCGGAGCTGAGCCTGTGGACGGTTCTTAGCCGCGGTACTGCTGCATCAGCGAGCGGACCATCGAGTAGGCGGGCTTCTGGCTGCCGTCGTAGCGCAGCAGCCCGAACCCGTGCTCGCGGTCGGTCGGGTTGGTGCTGCGGTCGCGCAGCTGGAAGACGGAGATCAGCCCGATCTTCCATTCGGTGCGATTGATCGCCGCGTTGAGGATCTTCTGCAGGTGTTCCTTCTGGGTCGCCTCGCTGACGCACTCGCTGCCGCAGTTGGCGGTCGACTGGCCGTACTCGGTGATCCAGATCGGCTTCGCCGAGGCGCCTTTTTCGTTCATCCGCTTGCGCAGGACGCCGATCCGGCCGAACGGCCCGGCGGCGGTGCCCTCTTCGGGCGAGTGGCCGTACCAGTAGGGGTGGTCGGCGAAGGCGTAGAAGTAGTCGTTGAGGTTGGGGATGCGGGAGTAGAGGGTGTCCATCCAGCTGGTGTCGGTGCCGTAGACGCGGCTGACGACGATCACCTTGACCGGCAGGTTCTGGCTCTTGACCGCTTCCAGCGTCGGGCGGATGGTGTCGGCGTAGAGGGCGGCCGACATGCCGCCGAAGTAGGGCTCGTTGCCGAGTTCGATGCTGGTGAACGCGCAGGCGGCTTCGTTCAGCTCCGGGTGGAGTTTCCAGAAGCTGCCGCCGAGGCCGTAGCGGCGGACGAAGCCGAGGACGAATTCGCGGTAGTTGCTGGCGCTGGGGAGCTCGTTGGCGCCGAGCTGGGCGTGGATCCGGGTGTGGACCCGCGCGCAGGCGTTGTAGACGAGTTCGTCCTGCGTGTCGACCGGCTCGGTCGGGTCCCACTCGTGGCGGGTGACCGCCGCGTTGAGCTGGGCGCGGTAGTTCATGTCGGCGTCGCCCCACCAGCCGCCCCAGCCGCCGTCGACCGCGATCGTCAGCCCGGTGGGAGAGGGGGAAGGAGTCGGTTCCGGCGTCGGTTCAGGCGAAGGCGGGGGAGAGGTCACCGTGTTGCTGACGGTAATCGCGACCGAGGCGGTGCGGGTGTTCCCGGCGTTGTCGTAGGCGGTGGCGCTCAGGGTGTGGCTGCCGTCGCTGACCTTGGTCGAGTCGAAGTCGCACTCCCAGGGGGCGTATTTCTCGGTGTTCAGGGTCGTGCCGTCGACCTTGATCACGACTTTTTCGACCGCTTTGTCGTCGCTGGCGTCGACTTCGCAGGTCGAGTCGCTGATCATGCCCTTGACGGTGGCGCCGGTGCTCGGCGTGATCCAGGCGACGGCGGGGGCGGCGTCGCTCGGGACGGGCGTCGGTTCCGGTTCGGGGGTGGGCTCCGGGGTCGGTTCGGGCTCCGGGGTCGGCTCGGGGTCGGGCTCCGGGTCCGGGGTCGGAGCCGGCTTGTTGGCGACGGTGACGGTCACCGCGGCGGTCCGCGAGTTGCCGGCGGCGTCATAGGCGGTCGCGGTGAGCGTATGGGTGCCGTCGGCGACCTTGGTCGAGTCGAAGTTGCAGTTCCAGGGCGCATCGCTCTCGGTGTTGAGGACGGTGCCGTCGACCGCCATCACCACGCGCTTGACGCCGCGCTCGTCGCTGGCGAGCGCCTCGCATCCCGAGCCGCCGATCGTGCCTTTGACCGTGGCGCCGGCAGCGGGGGCCGTCCAGGCGACCGAGGGGGGAGTGACGTCGGTCTGGCGCTTGCGCGCCGCCGTCGTCCGGTTCGTTTCCTTGATGCAGCGCTGGCGCAGTTCGCGGCGCTTGGCGGCCGTGCTCGCCCGGTTGGCCTTCTTGGCGCAGGCGGTGCCGGTCCGCTCGAGGCTGCCGCTGGCCGGCTTGGCCTTGGCGCCGGCGGTGGCGGCGAAGACGGACCCGACGAGCAGGAAGGCCATCGCCAGGGCGATGCCTGCGGTCCGGGTGGCGGGGGAGCGGAGGCGCATGACTCCCCCCTTGTCGCCGCGCGAGGCCGGTTTCCCGAGCTAACGGACGACTTTTGGACAGATGACCCAACCTAAAAGTTGGTAGGCGCAAGCGCCTCTGCGCTTTAACCCCTGTAAGCGGCCATCGCGGACTCGACGATGGGGTAGGCCGGCTTCTCGGAGCCGTCCTCGCGCAGCAGTCCGAACTCGCGCTCGCGATCGCCCTCGTGGGTGGCGCGGTCGCGCAACTGGAAGACGGAGATCATCTTCACGCCCCAGTCGGAGCGGGAGACGATCGCGTTCAGCATTTCCTGCAGGTGCAGGGCCTGGTCCGCCTCGGGGACGCACTCTTCGCCGCAGTCGGCGGTGGACTCGCCGTACTCGGTTATCCAGATCGCCTTGGTGTGGGCGCCGTGTTCGTTCATCCGCTCCCGAGCCGTTTCGATCCGGCCGAACGGGCCGGCGGCGTCGTCGGTGGCCGGGTGGTGGCCGTACCAGTAGGGATGCTCGGCGAAAGCGTCGAAGAGATCGTTGAGGTTGGGGATCAGCTGGTAGAGCCGGTCCATCCAGCGGCTGTCGCGGCCGTAGGTCCGGCTCGGCAGGACGACCGTCACCGGCAGGCCCAGGCGCTTGATTTCCTCCAGGGTCGGGCCGACGACGGCGGCGTATTCCTCGACCGACATCTCACCGAAGTAGGGCTCGTTGCCGAGCTCGACCGAGGTGATCGCGAAGCGCGACTCGTCGAGCTCGGGGTGCGCGTCCCAGAAGCTGCCGCCGGGGCCGTAGTAGCGGATGAATTCGACCACCCATTGGCGGTAGTGGGTCGGGTCGCCGAGCTGGTTGCCGCCGAGCAGGGCGTGGATCTTGGTGTGGATCTGACCGAAGGCCGCTTCCATCACGTCGTCCTGCTCGTCGACCGGCTCGGCCGGGTCCCACTCGTGGCGGGTGATCGCGGCGCCGAGCTCGGCCCGCTCATCGATTTCCTCGTCGCTCCAGCCGGTGTAGCCGCCGTCGATGCCGACGACCAGGCCGCCGGGGACCATCGTCGGCGGGACGACTTTCTTGACGCGGCTGCTCTTCCGGTCGCGGACCAGGCAGCGGCGCAGGGCCCGGGCGCGAACCCGGCGGACGGCCTTGGCGGCGACCCCGCGCTTGGCGGCGGCGCGGGCGCGGTCGGAAGCAAGCTTGGAGCATTTGCCGCCAGGCGCGCCCTGGCCGAGCGAGACGGCGGAGCGCAGCTTCGCCTGGCCGCGAGCCTCGGCGCCGCTGGTGCTGACGACCAGCAGCGAGACGGCCGCCAGCAGCAGGGCGAAGAGGGCGACGCGACGGCTGTGAAGGAGTAGCTCCATGCCATCCCGTCATCGGGTTGCCATAGAGCCTCCTTTGCCATAAGCAAGTCACCTGGACGGATGTATGAGTGCCCGCAAATCCATGCAAGATCAGTTTCCCGGGCAATAAATTGGGATACGTCTTATTAAGATATGTCTGAATTGATCTATGACCTTCTTCAATCGAAAAGACGAGTTGGCAGCCTTCTCCGAGCGGATGGAGTCGAAGCGCGGCGAGTACTTCGTGCTCTACGGCAGGCGCCGGGTAGGGAAGAGCGAGCTCCTGCGCCATTTCGGCGAAGGGTGTCGCCAGTTCTACTTCGAGGCGAGCGCTGGAAGCCAGCGGGACCAGCTCGATGATCTCGGGGCCGAGCTTTCGCGCTTCAGCGGTCGCGCCATCTACGCCGAGCAGCCTCTCGGCAGCTGGCGGGCGGCCTTCGCCGCCTTCTCCGAACTGCTCGAGGGCGGGCAGACGATGATCGTGCTCGACGAGTTCCAGTTCATCGCCCGCCAGGAGCCCGAGATCGGCTCCCTGCTCAACCGCTTCGTCGGCGAGCACGCCGAGAACCCCGACCTCCTTCTCTGTCTCTCAGGCTCGGACATCAGCTTCTTCGAACGCGAGGTCGTCGGATATGGAGCGACCACCTACGGGCGCCGCACCGGCTCGCTGCGGCTGCTGCCTTTTCCCTGGAATGAGATCGAGGCCTTCGTCCCCAACTGGACCGTCGAGGACAGGATCAGGGCATGGGCGGTGTTCGGCGGTATCCCCTACTACCTGAAAGAGGTCGACCCCGATAAACCGCTCTCGGAGGCAATCCGGCGAGCGGTTCTCTACCCCGATGGGCTTCTGCGCGAAGAGCCACGGTTTCTGCTCTCCCAGGAGAGTCGCCTGCGTGAGCAGGCCACCTACATGTCGTGCCTGCGGGCCATCGCCGGCGGCGATACGCGTCTCAACGAGATCGCTCAGCGAGTCGGCCGCTCGGCCTCCGACATTCGCGCCTTTCTCGAGGTTCTCGAGGAGATGGGCCTCGTCCAGCGTCGCTACCCCGTGACCCAGGCCTCGAAGAAGAGGGTGGTCTACACGGTCGTCGATCCCTTTCTGCGGTTCTGGTTTCGCTTCGTCGCACCGCGCGAAAGCCGCCTCGCGACCCGTCGCGACGCCGATCGCTACCTCGAGGAATCGGTGTTGCCGGCCCTCGACAAGTTCGTCTCCGAGGATGCGTTCGAGCGGGTCTGCCAGGCCTGGCTCGCCGAGGAGACCGGTGCCGCCGAGGTGGGGTGGTGGTGGGGATCGATTCGCCGCCGCGAGGACGGGCAGCTACGCAACCGCCCCCATGAGGCTGACGCGGTTGCTGTCGATGCCGATGGCAAGGTGATTGCGCTCGGTTCCTGCAAGTGGCCGGAGGAGGCCAACTCAAAACATGTCCACGAGGCTGGCGAGCTCGCCAAACTGGAGACGATCAGGGACGAGCTCGAAGCGCCCGGGGCGGATCTCTACTTCTTCGATCGAACCGGCTTCTCGTCCCGCCTGCGTGAGCTGGCCGCCGAACGCGACGACGTTCGTCTGGTCTTGGCGGGCGACCTCGGGTAGGCCGCCCGCCCCCAGCTCACGGGGTGTTGCGGTGGGTCGCGTCGAAGGGGTCGCCGAAGGCCTCGTCGTCGAGGCCCTTGGCGATCTCGCGGACGCCGTCGGGCACCCGCATCTCCGGTTCGAAGCCGAGCCGCTCCTTCACCTTGGCGAAGGAGACCTTGTAGTCGCGCGGGTCCTCGTCGCGGTGGACGAAGGAGACGTTGCCGCGGTCGATCTCGCCGGTGATGATCTCCACCAGGTCGAGCTTGCGGTAGTTCTCGTCGCTGTGGCCGACGTTGAAGACGTCGTGGCCGACCTCGTCGGGTCCCGCCTCCAGCACCCGGACGATGCCGCGGGCGGCGTCGCGGACGTGGATGTAGGGGCGCCAGAACTGCTCGCCGAAGACTTCCAGGTCCTTGTCGGCCCACAGTTCGCGGGTGAACTCGTTGACGGTGAGGTCGAAGCGCATCCGCGGCGCGGCGCCGTAGACGGTGGCGAAGCGCAGGCAGGTCGGGACGGTGGTGCCGTTGCCGTCGGAGAGCAGCATCTTCTCGATCTCCACCTTCTGTTCGGCATAGAGCGAGACCGGCGCCAGCTCCGCTTCCTCGTCGACCGGCGTCTCCGGATCGGCCATGCGGCCGTAGTTGGAGCAGGTCGAGGCGAAGATCAGGTGCTTGACCCCGGCCGCGTTGGCGTCGGCGACGAGGCCGCGGGTGGCCTCGACGTTGGTGTCCTGGGCCAGCTCGGGGTCGCGGGCGCAGGCGGGGTCGCCGACGATCGCCGCCAGGTGGACGACCGCTTCGGCGCCCTCGAGCAGCTCGCGGCGCAGGTCGGCGTCGCGGATGTCGCCGATCGCGACCTTGGCCCCCTTCTGCTCGAGCATGTCGGCGATCGGCTGCTGGCCGTGCAGCAGCGAGTCAAGGACCCGCACCTCCCGGCCTGCCTCGAGTAGGGCGGTCGCGACTTCGGCTCCGACGTAACCGGCGCCTCCGGTGACCAAGACTGGTCCGCTCAACGTGATCCTCCGTGTTCTTCGATGTATTGGTCTACTAGCCCGGAAAACGCCGCGCGGAAGGCGGCGGGGCTGAAGCGTTCTGCGTGTGCTCGGATCTTCATCGGATCGAAGCGGCTGAAATCGGTGTCGTGCAAGGCCTCGGCCAGGGCGGCGGCGTCCTCGCCGTCGACCAGTACCCCGGTTTCGCCCGAAATCACGGTCTCGCGGACGCCGCCGCGGTTGACCGCGATGACCGGCCGTCCGGCCGCCTGGGCCTCGACCGCGGCGATCCCGAACTCCTCGACGTTGGGCACCACCAGCGCGATGCAGCGGGAGTAGAGGTCACCCAGCCGCTGGTCGGAGACGCTGCCGAGGAACTCGACCCCGAGCCCGGCGTAGAGGGTCTCGAGCCGCTCGCGGTCGGGGCCGTCGCCGACGATCTTGATCGGCAGGCCGGCGATCCGCGCCGCCTCCAGCGCGACCTGCACCCGCTTGTGAGGGACGATCTGGCCGACGAAGAGGAGGAAGTCCTCGGGCTCGCCGACGGCGAAGCGTTCGACCGCGACCGGTGGGTGGACGATCTCCGACTCGACCCCGTAGAGCTCCAAGATCCTGTCCTGGGTGATCTTGCCGTTGGCGACGTAGCGGCTGACCCGTCCGGCGGCCTTCAGGTCCCAGTCGCGGTTGCGCTTGAGGATCGCCCGCATCGCCGGCCGCCCCGGCCACGGCGTCTCGGCTTCGGCCCGCTCCTGCTCGAACCAGGCGTAGCGGAAGGGGCTGTGGCAGTAACAGACGTGCAGCGCTCCCGGCCCCGGCCGCAGGCCGTGGGCGAAGGCGCTGGAGCTGGTCACGATCGTTTCGAAGCCCTGCACCCGCAGCCGCTCGGCGGCCTTGGGGAAGAAGGGCAGCAGGTAGCGGAAGCTGCTCTGCCTGGCGCCCAGGCGCTGCAGGCCCGAGGTGTGCACCTCGCGCCCGGCGAAGCCTTCGGCGACCGCGCCGGCGTCGTAGAGCAGGGTGTAGATCGGCGCCTCGGGCCAGCAGCGGGCCATCTCGGCGAAGGTGCGCTCCGCCCCCCGCATCGTCAGCAGGTAGTCGTGGGCGAGCGCGAGCGAAGAAGAGCTAGTACGCGCCACGCCCCGAGAACACGGCGGGGATGGTGGCGAGCAGGATCTCGATGTCGCGGGCCAGCGACCAGCCGGCGACGTACTGGTAGTCGAAGCGGACCATCTCCTGGAAGGGGCTCTGCGAGCGGCCGTAGACCTGCCACGGGCCGGTCAGGCCGGGGCGCAGCTCCAGCCGGCGCTGGTGCCAACCCTCGTCCAGGGCGTCGGTCTCGGGGAAGATCAGCGGCCGCGGGCCGACCAGGCTCATCTCGCCGACCAGGACGTTGAAGAGCTGCGGCAGCTCGTCGAGCGAGAAGCGGCGGATGAAGTGACCGACCTTGGTCACCCGCGGGTCCTCGCGAATCTTGAACATGACGCCGTCGCCGGCCTCGTTCATCTCCGCCAAATCCGCCTTGCGCTCTTCGGCGTCGACGTACATCGAACGGAACTTGATCAGCCGGAAGCTGGTGCGGCTGCGGCCGGCGCGGGGCTGGCGGAAGAAGATCGGGCCGCGGGACTCGACCTTGATCGCGATCGCGATCGCGATCATCAGCGGCGCGAGGAGCGTCAGCAGGGCCAGCGAACCGACGACGTCGAGGGTGCGCTTGGCGGCCATCGAGACCGAGGTCAGGGTCGGGGTGCCGATCGAGAGCAGCGGCAGTCCGCCGACCTGGTCGAGGGCCCGAACCCCGTCGAGGAACTCGAACAGGCGGGGGATCACGTCGACGGCGACGCCGGCGTCGCGGCAGGCGCGGATGCACTCGAGGAACTCCTCGTGGCTGGCGCGGGAGAAGGCGATGATCACCCGGTCGGCCTGCTGCTTCTCGATGATCTCCTTGAGGTCGGCGAAGCGGCCGAGCCAGGGAAGGTCGGGCGAGCCGACGTTGTAGACGTCGTCGTCGACGATCCCGATCGGCACGAGGCCGAACTGAGAGTTGTTGGCGAGCTTCTCGACCACCTGGCCGGCGACGACGCCGGAGCCGAGGATCAGGGTCCGCTGGCGCAAGTCCTCGTCACGGTGCAGGCCGGCGCGGACGATGGTGCGAGAGACCCCGCCGAAGACGGCGAGGCCGGTGACGGTGAGGAAGGTCAGGAAGACCGGGTCGTGGATCGAGGTCGCCGCGGCGATCCCGAACAGCGGCCAGGTGATCAGCAGGATCGCGACGAAGCCGCGCGGCATCTCGGGCACCGCCGAGGCCCAGATCGAGAGCTGGTCGCCGCGGTAGAGGCCGATGCTGAAGGCTGCGGCCGGCCAGAGCAGGACCGTGCCGGCGACGAACATCAACCCATCCCAGTGGCTGAAGCCGACGATCAGAACCGCCAGGGCGGAAGCCAGGGCAGCGGCAAGGCCGTCGCCGAAGACGAGCATCCGCGCCAGCACCGCGCCGCGCTGTTTGGCCCGGCTTTCCTGCGCGGGGGCGACGGCGCTCGCCGCCACCTCGGCGCTACCGGAGGCTTCGGCTGCGGTTGGGCTCGACACAGTTGGACTCGACATTTTCTCGATCGGGGGGGAGGGATGGGGAACAAGACTTGACGCTGAAACTCAGTTGGCCGTGGGGGTTGGCCTTGAGCACTTCGGCTTGCCTGTTTGGACAAGCGGACTTCTGCAATATCGGACTTCTTTTGAACTTCGCCGCCGACGTCAACTGACGGGCGGGTTCTTTCAGAGCCCGGGTTAGAAAATAAAGGTCTTTGGCGTGAATCTCCATCGGCAAGTACGCATATCGGCGAGGAACTCGTACTCAGAATTTCGGCAAGCAAGTGTGCAGCGGATGCATTTCCCGTCTATGCGGACGAATATCGACCCCCTTTTGCCGTAAATAGCGGAGTTCGTGAGGGGAAACTGGTGCCCCTCTGTAGAAGCAACCGCCCGGCTCAAAGGTTGCGCTGCCGGTTAAGACGGCGTTGTGGCGTCCAGCTCGTCGGCGATCAGCCTCGCCAGCGCCAGAGAAGAGGTCGCGGCGGGGGAGGGTGCGTTGCGGACGTGGATCGCCCGCTCGGTGCGGTGGACGACGAAGTCGTCGACCAGTTTTCCGTCGCGGCCGAGCGCCTGGGCCCGGATCCCCGCCGGCCCTGGCTGGGCCTTGACCCCCTTCAGCGCCGGCACGAAGCGGGCGGCTTCGGCGACGAAGGCCCGGCGGCTGGCGGCGTGGTGGAGCTCCCGCAACCCCGAGCGCCAGTGCTTGGCCATCAGCTTCCAGGTGCCGGGCCAGGCCACGGTTTCGCGCAGGTCGCGGGCCCGCACCCGGTGCAGCTCGTAGGCGTCGCGGGCGGGGGCCATCAGGGCGCTGGGCCCGATCAGCACCTCGCCGGCGAAGTTGCGGGTCAGGTGGGCGCCGAGGAACGGCAGGTCCGGCTCGGGGACGGGATAGACGTTGGCCCGGACCAGCTCGGCGGCGGCCGGCGGCAGGCGCAGGTAGCCGCCGCGGAAGGGGACGATGCGCGGATCGGCGGGCGCCCCGCAGGCGACCGCCAGCCGGTCGGACCAGAGTCCGGCGCAGAAGACGGCGGCCTTGGCGGTGGTGGAACCTCGCGCGTGTCGCAGGGTCAGTCCCGTGCCGTTGGCGCTTGCGCCCGTGACCGGCGTCCCGGCGTGGACGGTCCCCCCGGCCCTGCGCACGTCCGCGGCGTAGGCGCCGGCGACGGCGACGAAGTCGACGACCCCGGTGGCGGGCGAGTGCAGCGCCGCGACCCCGCGCGCGTTCGGCTCGATCTCGGGGATCTCGTCGCCCCGCAGCCGGCGCAGGTCGGGGACGCTGTTGGCGAAACCGCGGCGTTCGAGCTCGTCGAGCCTCTCCAGTTCGCCCTCGTCGGCGGCGACGACGAGCTTGCCGTTCTTGTCGTAGGGGATCCCGCGCTCGTCGCAGTAGGCGTAGAGCTCGCGGGCGCCCTGGACGCAGAGCCGCGCCTTCAGCGAGCCGGGCTCGTAGTAGATGCCGGCGTGGATGACGCCGCTGGAGCGGCCGGTCTGGTGGTGACCCAGATCCGGCTCGGCCTCGAGCAGGCAGAGGCGGGCGCCGGGGCGCCGCGCCAGCAGCTCGCGGGCTACCGCGGTGCCGAGGATGCCGCCTCCGACCACGGCCAGGTCGCACTCGCGCGGGGGCACCGCGCCATTGCCCGCGCTCAACTCAGTGGGCCTCGCCCGAGGCGTGCGCCGGCGGCCGCGACTCCTCCGCCAGCGAGGTGATCTCCAGCTGTCCCTGGGCCGCCTCTTCGAGCACCTCGGTCGCCTCCTGGGCGGAACGGGCGTAGAGCTCGACCAGCAGGTGGACGACGATCTGCTCGTCGTCGTGCTTGTGGAAGCGGACGTGGGTGAAGAACTCCCGCACGCCGGCGTCGCCGAAGGCGCCGTAGGTGAGGAACTCGATCGCCTCCGGGCCCGAGCAGCTCTCGACCCGGTCCTGGTCGACGGTCACCGTGCAGGAGGCGACCCAGGGGGTGCCGGCGACCATCCGTTCCCAGCGGTCGCCGATCGCCACCACCCGGTCGCCTTCGAAGGTGAGGTGAGGCTGGTCGTGCATGCAGTCGAGGCACTGGACGACCGATTCCTGCACCTCGTCGATCCCGTCGGCGAGCGCGCCGGTCTCGGGGTCGACGCGGCGGATCGCGTCGTAGTGGATCTGGATCTCGAGGTTCTGCGACCAGCAGCGGTAGCACCGCAGCCAGGCCGATCGATCCCCGTTCAGCTCGCTCATCGCTCCATTGTTGCGAGCGAGGCGGCCGGGCGCCCGGCGCCGGCCTCGGGCCGGCGCGCCTTTACGCGGCGGCGCCCGCTCCGGCGCGCTGACCGATGAGCTCGACGATGTCGCCCATGATCCGGTTCACGTCGAAGTCCTTCGGCGTGTAGACCCCGGCGACGCCGGCCGCGCGCAGGCGCTCGGCGTCGGCCACGGGGATGATCCCGCCGACCACGACCGGCACCTCGACGCCCTCGTCCCGCAGCAGCCGCACGACCTCGGGGATCAGCTCCAGGTGGGAGCCGGAGAGGATCGAGAGGCCGACCACGTCGACGTCCTCCTGCAGGGCCGACTCGGCGATCTCCTCGGGGGTGAGCCGGATGCCCTGGTAGATGACCTCCATGCCGACGTCGCGCGCCCGCAGCGCCACCTGCTCGGCGCCGTTGGAGTGGCCGTCGAGTCCGGGCTTGCCGACCAGGATCTTGATCCGGTGGCCGATCTGCTCCGAGGTCTCGTCGACGCGGCGGCGGATCTCCGCCATCTGCTCGCGCTCGCCCGGCGCCGAGGCGCTGTCGACGCCGGTCGGGGCGCGGTAGGCGCCGAAGACCTCGCGCATCGTCTGCGCCCACTCGCCGGTGGTCGCGCCCGCCTTGGCGGCGGCGATCGTCGCCGGCATGATGTTGACGCCGTCGTCCGCCGCGGCCACCGCCAGCTCGTCGAGGGCGGCGCGCACCGCACTCTCGTCCCGCTCGGCCTTCCACTGCTCCAGCGCCTCGACCCGTTCGCGCTCGACCTCGGGGTCGGGGGTGAGGATGCCGCCGTCGGCGCCCGCCGTCAGCGGCGAGTCCTCGGTCTCGGTGAAGCTGTTCTGGCCGATCACCTTCTGCTCGCCGGCCTCGATCCGCGCCACCCGCTCGCGATGGCTCTCGACCAGGCGGGCCTTCATGTACGGGACGGCCTTGACGGCGCCGCCGTGCTCCTCGACCACGGCCATCTCCGCCCGCGCCCCGGCGGTCAGCTCCTCGACCAGGCCGTCCATGACGACGGAGCCCTCGAAGACGTCGGGGTACTCGAGCAGGTCGGTCTCGTTGGCCAGCACCTGCTGGATCCGCAGGCTCCACTGCTGGTCCCAGGGGCGCGGCAGGCCCATCGCCTCGTTCCAGGCCGGCAGCTGGATCGCCCGGGCGCGGGCGTCGCGGCTGAGGGTCACCGCCAGCGCCTCCAGCACGATCCGCTGGATGTTGTTCTCCGGCTGGGCCTCGGTCAGGCCGAGGCTGTTGACCTGGACGCCGTAGCGGAAGCGCAGCATCTTCTCGTCGCTGACGCCGTAGCGCTCGCGGCCGATCTCCTGCCACAGCGCGCTCATCGTCCGCAGCTTGGCGATCTCCTCGACCAGCCTGATGCCGGCGTTGACGAAGAAGGAGATGCGGCCGAAGACCTTGGGAAAGTCCTCGTCGGCGACCTGACCGCGGGCTTTGACCTCGTCGAGGACCGCGATCCCGGTCGAGAGCGCGTAGGCGATCTCCTGCACCGGCGTCGCCCCGGCCTCCTGCAGGTGGTAGCTGCAGATGTTGGTCGGGTTCCAGCTCGGCACCTCGTTGACCGTGAAGGCGACCATGTCGGCGATCAGCCGCATCGAAGGCTCGGGCGGGAAGGCGTAGGTGCCGCGTGAGAGGTACTCCTTGATGATGTCGTTCTGGGTCGTGCCCTTCAGCTGATCGCGATTGACGCCGTTCTCCTCGGCGACGGTGACGTAGAGGCCGAGCAGCCAGGCGGCGGTCGCGTTGATCGTCATCGAGGTGTTCATCTCGTCGAGCGGGATCCCGTCCAGCAACTGGTGCATGTCGCCTTTGTGGGCGATCGAGACGCCGACCTTGCCGACCTCGCCGCGGGCGAGGACGTGATCGGGGTCGTAGCCGGTCTGGGTCGGCAGGTCGAAGGCCACCGAGAGCCCCGTCTGGCCCTTGGCCAGGTTCTTGCGGTAGAGCTCGTTGGAGCGGCGGGCGTCGGAGTGGCCGGCGTAGGTGCGCATCACCCACGGCCGGTCGGGCTGGGGAAGTCGGTGGTCGCTCATGCCACGAATGATATTTGGCGTTCAGATAGCGCGCGCCCGCATCTTTCGACCTGCCCTGTGTTTAGGCTGGCGACTCAATGAAGGGCAGATTTTCAGCCGCGTTTCTCGCCGCGCTCGCCGCCGGCCTGCTCGCCTGCGCCGTGGCCGGGGCGGCGATGATCGGCATCTACCGCAACAGCATGGAGACGCTGGCCCAGCGCAGCCAGCTGGTCAAGCTCTCCGGCGCCAACTGCGCCCGCGCCGGGGCCAACGGCGCGATGCGGATCACGCTCGGCAAAAAAACCGCCGCCTGCTCGTTCCGCACGCCGGTACTCGGCCGCGACCTCGAGATCGCGGCCACCGAGCGCCTGCTCAGCGGCACCCCGGAGAACCTCCAGCGCAAGGCTTTCCTCGGGCTCGAGCTGCGGGCCGGCGCCGGCGCCAAGTACCAGCTGCTCGTCTTCCCGCGCCAGAAAAAGGCGCAGCTGGTCAAGGTCACCAGCGAAGGCGTCAAATACCTGGCGATCGCCAAGAACGAGAAAGCCGTGATGGGGATCAACGAAGCGAACATGCTGCAGCTGCGGGCAATCAACGTCTCCAGCGGCCCCGAAAAAGGCCAGGCCCAGCTCTTCGCCTATGTCGGCGGCAAACTGGTCGGCGAAGCCGTCGATCCCGGTGCCGGCGAGCTGACCGGACGCAACTCGAGCATCATCGTCGGCACGATCAAAAACGGCAACGGCGTCGTCGCCAGCGTCGACGACGTGGTCGTCCGCGTTCCCAGTCCCTTCTAGGGCGGCAGCCCGCATAATCAAGGCGATGTCGACGAGCACGATCGAGCGGCCGCGCACGGTCGGCCCGGGCTCCGGGCTCGGCGGCAACTGGCGCGTGATCGTCCGCAACGACAACCACAACACCTTCGACCACGTCGCCCAGACCCTCTCCCAGGTGCTGCCCGGCGTCTCTCTCGACCAGGGCTACGCGATCGCCGACACGATCCACAGCGGCGGCCAGGCGATCGTCTGGACCGGCCCGCGCGAGCCGGCCGAGCACTACTGGGAGCTGCTGGAGGCGGCGGGGCTGACGATGGCGCCGCTGGAGCGCGCATGACCCCCTTCGGGATCGGCCGCCCGCGGCGGCGCGAGCAGCCTGCGGGCGACAGTTCGCGGCCGGTACTCGCGGTCGACATCGACGGCGTCATCTCCCTCTTCGGCTTCGAGGGCGCCCCGCAGGTGGAGGGGGCCGAGATGGAGTTGATCGACGGCGCGCTCCACTGCATCTCGATGCCCGCCGGCGATCGGCTGCGCCGCCTCGCCGAGCGCTTCGACCCGGTCTGGGCGACCGGCTGGGAGCGCGGCGGCGAACGGGTCTCGGAGCTGCTCGGCCTGCCGCAGTGGCCAGCGCTGAGCTTCAAAGGCGCGGCGCGCTTCGGGTCCGCGGACTGGAAGCTCGAGCCGCTCGAGCGCTTCGCCCAGGGGCGGCCGCTGGCCTGGATCGACGACAGCCTCGACGAGGCCTGCTACGCCTGGGCCCGGGATCGCGCCGAGCCGACGCTGCTGGTCGAGGCCGAGCCCGACCTCGGCATGCAGGAAGTGCACGTCGAAGCCCTGCTGGGCTGGGCCCGCAGCCTCGAGGCCGACGAGCGCGACTAGCCGTGGCGCCTTTGTTCGGCGATTCCGAACAATGGCGACAGCCCGCTACTCGGCGGCGACGAGGATGTGCCAGGCCGGCAGCAGCGGGATGTCGTAGAGGTCGATGATCGAGGCGCGGGCGTGCTCGATCTCGTCCGCGTACCAGTAGCGCTCGAAGTCGGCGCGGCTCTCCCAGACCATCGTCTGGCGGAAGGCGAGCGGGTCGTCGGTCGAGCGGATCAGCGACCAGCTCTTGGCGCCGTAGGCCGGGGCCTTCGCCGCCATCGGTTCCCACAGGTCGAGGAAGCGATCGGCCCGGAACGGGACGATGTGCCAGTCGAGCGTGCAGACCTCTGCCATCAGTTTCGCCTTTCCAGTCGCGTGCCGCGGTTGATCATGCGCCGACCTCGGCCCGGATCGCGCCGGGGCCCTCCTCGTGCTGACCCTCGTCCTCGGACTCGGCGCCGACCAGGATCGCGATCTTGCCGAGGTGCTTGTTTTCGTGCATCAGCTGGTGGGCGCCGGGGACCCCGTCGAAGCCCATCGTTTCCGAGAGGACGGGCCGCACCTTGCCCTCGGCCATCAGCTGGTTCGCCTTCATGCACTCGTAGGCGTTGGCGAAGTGGGAGCCGATGATCTGCTTCTGCTTCATCCACAGGTAGCGGACGTCGAAGTCGAGCTGGTAGCCCGAGGTGGCGCCGCAGATCACGACCTTGCCGAACGGTTTGACGGTGAAGACCGAGGTCGGGAAGGTGGCGCGGCCGACGTGCTCGAAGACGATGTCGGGGGCGTCGCCGAGGATCCCTTTCACCTTTTTGGCGAAGGCGCGGGAGGCCTTGAAGCGCTCCTTGTCGGCCGCCGGGTCGGTGAGGTTCGCGTCGGTCCGCATCATCTCGCCGAATTCGTTGCGGTTGACGTAGTCGACGGCGCCGAGCTTCTTGATCAGCTCGCCCTTCTCGTCGGAGGAGACGACCCCGACCGCGTTGGCGCCGGCCGCTTTGCAGAGCTGGACGGCGAAGACGCCGAGGCCACCGGCGGCGCCCCAGATGAGGACGTTGTGGCCGGCCTGCAGGTGGCACTGGTCCATCAGCATCCGGTAGGCGGTGAAGTAGGTCAGCCCGTAGGAGGAGGAGTCGACCCAGGAGAGGTTGCGCGGCTTCGGCAGCAGCTGCTGCGCCTGCACTTTGGTGAACTGGGCGAAGGAGCCCCAGGTCGTCTCGTAGCCCCAGATCCGCTGGCTCGGAGCCGCCATCGGGTCGAGGCCGTGGACCTCGACGTCCTCGTAGGAGGCCTGGTTGCAGTGGATCACGACCTCGTCGCCGACCTTCCAGCGGGTCACGCCCTCGCCGACTTTCCAGACCACGCCGGAGGCGTCGGAGCCGCCGATGTGGTGGCCGAACTCGGGGTGGTCGCCGTAGCCGAAGATCGAGACCGGCTCGCCGAGCGAGGCCCAGACGTTGTTGAAGTTGACGCCGGCGGCCATCACCCGCACGATCACCTCGAAGGCGCCGGGCTCGGGGACCTCGATCTGCTCCAGCTGGAAGGCGTCCTTCGGTTCGCCCTCGCGCTCCTGGCGGATCACCCACGCGGCCATCGTCTCCGGCAGCGTCCCGGGCTCCACGTCCAACTTCGCAACTGAACTCGTGTCAACGGCCAAAACCGGCTCCTCCGCGGGTCGTCTGAGTAAGGGCGCCGAATCCTAGATGAGACCCGGGGGCGCCGTCTCTAGACGACGGGGGCTAGGCGGCTTCGGCTTCGGGCAGCTCGGGGTTGTTCTCCCGAAGCTCCGGCGCGGTGATCTCGCGCACCGTCGCCTCGACCGGGGTCGGCGGCTCGATCTCCTTGCCCGGCGCGACGCCGAGGCCCTCGACTTTGCGCAGCTGCGGCAGCAGCCGGCGTTCCATCGAGCCGACGGCGGTGTCGTAGGCGCCGGTGGCGGTGCGCAAGCCTTTGCCGACCTTCTCGAAGTCGCCGAGGAATTTGCCGAAGCGGGCGTGCAGGGTTTTCGCCGCCTCGGCGATCTCGGCCGCCTCGGCGACCATCCGCTCCTGGCGCCAGCCCATCTCCATCGTCCGCAGCAGCCCGATCAGCGAGGTCGGGCTGACCAGCAGCACGTTGCGCTCCAGCGCGTAGTCGAAGAGCTCGGGGTCGGCGGCGAAGGCGGCGTGAAGGGCCGGCTCGTTGGGGATGAAGCAGATCACCAGGTCGGGGGTCTCGCCCGGGTTGAACTGGCCCTGGTAGTCCTTCGAGCTGAGCGCGCGGACGTGCTCGCGGGCCTGGCGCGCGTGGCGCTCGAGGTGGACCCGCCGCTCGCTTTCGACCTCGGACTCCTGGGCGTCGAGGAAGGCGTCAAGCGGCACCTTGGAGTCGGCGACGAAGCTGCGCCCCTCGGGCAGCAGAAAGCGGGCGTCCGGCCGCAGGCGGCCGTCTTCGGTGCGCAGCGTCTGCTGCAGCTCGAAGTCGACGTGCTCGGTCATGCCAGCGATCTCGACGCAGCGGCGCAGCTGCAGCTCGCCCCACTGGCCGCGGGTCTGCGGCTGGCGCAGCGCCTTCTTCAGCCCGGCGGTCTCGCTGTTGAGGTTGCCGATCGTCTGGCCCATCTGTTCCAGCAGGGCCCGCGTCTGACCATCGGTCTCGCCGCGCGCCTGGACCTGCTTCTCGATCCGTTCCTGGCCGCGGGCGATCCGCTCGGCGAGGCCCTTGATCTCCGCCTGTCGCTTGTCGAGCACCGCTTCGGCGGTTTTCGCGTCGACTTTGCGCGACTCCTCGTTGACCCGCAGCAGGTCGGTCACCACCTGCGAGGCGACCTGCGCGGTCGCCTCCTGAATCGCGGGAGCGAGGTCGGGCTGCTCGGCCGGCTCCTGCTGCCGGGTGAGCAGCAGGTAGATAAGGCCGACGGCCAGGACAAGGACGGTCAATGCCAGTGCAATCGTCATCGCCATCCAGGCTGACGTTGCCTCCAGACGGAACCCTGGATCTGAAACGTCGCTTGCAGCGGCTTCACGCACGGCGCCTCTTCAGGCTTCAGCAAACCGCTTTGTTTTTGGTTGAAAACGCTTTACCAATAAGTGGTCCGTCCGATCAAGGACGGCACTACGAAGGGAAAGTCAGATGACTCGCATGTTCAAGACCCTAGGGCTGGCGCTCTGCGCGATGGCCGTAGTCGTCGTGATGGCGCCGGCGGCGCAGGCGGCGACAGGCGCCCTGACAACGGCGGGCTTTCCGTCGATCGTCACAGGAGGGCAGATCGCGGGGCCCACGTTCGACATCGGCGAAGGGCCACTCAAAACCGTGGCCTGCGGCACATCCGACCTGGAAAGCACATTGGTCGGCCCGGCCGATCCGGTCACACTCAAACCGACCTATGGCGGTTGCGTCGCCGAACCGGGCGCGATGCCGGTGACAGTCACAACCAACGGCTGCGACTACAACGTCGGGGTCAGCAAACCCGGCACCACACAGACACCGGATACGACAGGGCTGATGGAAGCCTGGATCTTCTGTCCGGCCGGGCAGCAGATCGAAATCCACATCTACGAAAATGCGGCCGCCCACGCGGCGAACGTCTCGCTGTGCACATACGACATCGGGCCCCAGGGACCGGTACCGGCGGGCGTCTACCACAACGTGTTCGGCAATCCGAATGACGTCGTGGCGACAATCAGGGCCAGGTTCACAGCCAAAAGGACAGTTGGCCCCGGATTCCTCTGCGGCGGCATGAACATGCTGCAGCACCTGCCGATCACGCTGACAGGCGACTACACACTGAGGGGGTTCCAGGAGTTCGCCGGAGGCGGTGAGGGCGCCCCGATACCGCTCCACGTCGGCTAACTAAGGCGTCAGGACGTCGTTCTGCGAGGAGGCGCGGTACGGGCCCACCTTCAGGTGGGCCGGCTGCGCCTCCGGCAGGCCGACGGCGGTGATCGTGTAGTTGCCGGTGGGGAGGTCGAGCTGGAAGCTGCCGGGGCTGTTGGCGAAGACGGTTTCCGATTCGATCCCGCTGCCGGCCCCGCCCTTGATCATCAGCTCGGCGTCGGTGGTCGTCTGGTTGGCGGCGACGAAGGTGACGTCGAGCGGGCCCTTGGCGTTCTTCAGCGGCGGCTCGGGATAGTTCTCGTTCTGCGGACTCTCCTGGAATTTTTCCGGGCCCATCGCGATCTTCAGGGGCTGTACGACCACCTCGTCGGACTTGATCACGACGCTGACCCGGGTAGAGACCTGCGGCCGCTGGTCGTTAGCGTGGCGGGATTCGCCGCAGCCGATCAGCAGCGCGGCCGTCCCGATCAGCACGGCAATCGCCGCCGCTCTCGCTCCTCCTCGGCCCATCAGAGGGCTGAATCTAGCCGAAGGGGAGGGCGACGACTTCAGCCGTAACGCCATCTTCACCTACGGCGACGGTCGTGCCCGGCTCCGCCTCGCGGCGCAGGATCGCCAAGCCGATCGGTCCGAGGGCGGGGGAGAGGGCCTCGCTGCCGACCGCGCCGACCTCCTTCTCGCCGAGGACCAGGCGCTCGCCGGGTTGCGCCGGCGCGCTGAACTTCAGCCCGCGCAGGTGGCGGTTGGGCCTCCCCTTGTAGTGGAGGCGGGCGACCGTCTCCTGGCCGATGTAGCAGCCCTTCGTGAAGCTGACCGCCTGCTCGACGATGCCGGCCTCGGCGGGCATCGTCTCGGTCCCCATCTCGGCCCCGAAGCGGGGGCGGCCGGCCTCGATCCGCACGATCTCCGCCGCCTCCGGGGAGACCTCGACCGCGCCGGCGGCGGTCAGCGCCGCGTGGACGCCGTCGCGCTCGGCGATCGGGACGATCAGGTCGACGCCCTGGTCGGTGCGAAGCGTGGTGGCCTCGACCGCCCGCGCGATCTCGGTTGCGCGCGGGCCGATCAGGGAGAGGAGGACGTACTCGTCGCCGGCGTCGGCGACCTCGACCTCGCGGCCGATCTTGTACATCTGCAGGTGGCGGCTGGCCGCGGCGACGCCCTCCGGCTCGAGGTCGAGCCACAGGTCTGGCCCATCTCCCGGCCGCAGCACCCGCATGTCGGCCTGCATGTGTCCCTTGCGGTCGAGTAGGGCGGCGTAGATCCACTCGCCGGGCTCGATCGCCTCGGTGTCGTTGGTCAGCTGCCCCTGCAGGTAATCGGCCGCGTCCGGCCCGCTGACGATCAGCAGCCCCCGGTCGGGGCGCTCGACCAGCCCGCATTCTTCGCGCAGCTGGCGGTACTGGGCGTCTAGCTCGACCGTGGGGGCGCTCATCGACCCGATTCTAGAAAGCACCGCATGCCGGCCCTCTTTTAGACGCATCGAAATCCGTTTTTAGATGTGTCAAACTTTTCCCTCGTGCCGGAGAACGTCGAGAAGGGAATCAGCCGCAGGCGCCTGCTCGGTGGCGCCGCGCTGGCGGCTCCGGCGGTGGCCGGTCTCGCCCTGACCCGCGGCGGCGAGAGCGCGGTTGCCGAGTCGCCGCAGCACGGCGGCGGCCACGCAGGCCACTCGGAGTTCCCCCACGCGACCTTCGCCGCCGGCCGCACGGTCGACCACGCGGGCAACGGCTTCAACCCGACCGAGCTGCTGCGCGACTTCGACTACGGCACCACCCGCCGCCTGGCCAGCGGCCGGGTCCTGCGCGAGTGGGAGATCGTCGCCCACGATCGCGAGATCGAAGTCGCCCCGGGGGTCAAGTACGAAGCCTGGACCTACAACGGCCGCGTTCCCGGCCCGACCCTGCGGGCGCGGGAGGGCGAGCTGCTGCGGGTCCGCTTCGTCAACGCCTCCGAACACCCGCACACGATGCACTTCCACGGCCTCCACTCGGCCCTGATGGACGGGATGCCGGGGATCGGCGAGAACCGCGGCGGCGGTCAGATCGAGCCGGGGGAGAGCTTCACCTACGAGTTCGACGCCTCGCCCTTCGGCCTCCACCTCTACCACTGCCACGTCGCCCCGCTCGCCGCCCACATCGCCCGCGGCCTCTACGGCGCCTTCGTGATCGACCCGAAGGCCGGCAGGCCCGAAGCCGACGAGATGGTGATGGTGATGAACGGCTTCGACACCAACTTCGACCTCGCCAACGAGGTCTACGCGGTCAACACGGTCGGCTTCCACTACGTCGACGAGCCGATCCAGGTGCAGCGCAGCTCGCCGGTGCGGATCTACCTGGTCAACGTGCTCGAGTACGACCCGATCAACTCCTTCCACATCCACGGCAACTTCTTCAACTACTTCCCGACCGGGACCTCGCTGCAGCCGACCGAGTTCACCGACACGGTGATCCAGGGCCAGGCGCAGCGGGGGATCCTCGAGCTGGAGTTTCCCTACGACGGCGACTACATGTTCCACGCCCACGTCAGCGAGTTCGCCGAGCTCGGCTGGTCGGGCTTCTTCCGTGTCGGCGATCCGAGCCGGCTGACCGCCGCGGCTGCCGCTTCGATGTACTGCGAGCTGCCTTGGGGCAAGGGGAGCCCGGCCTGATGGAGGCGGGGGCGCGGGCGGAGCGCGGCTTCGGCGGCAGCCTGCCGGCCTGGGCGCTGGGCCTGATCCCGCTGGCGCTGATCGCCGCCGCGATCGGCGCCTTCGCCCTGCTCGGCGGCCCTGGGCTCGGCGAGCGCACCGGCCCGCCGGTCGAGGAGGTCGCGGTCGAGCGGACCGTGCTGCGGCCGGGAGAGATCGAGCTGACCCTGCGCAACGACGGCCCCGACCCGGTCGAAGTCGCCCAGGTGGCGGTCAACGACGCCTACGCGCCCTTCGTCGCCGACGGGGGCCGCGAGATCGGCCGGCTCGGCTCGACCACGGTGAACGTGACCTACCCCTGGATCGAGGGGGAAGCGATCGAGATCTTCGTCCTCACCTCGGCGGGCGGCACGGTCGAAGCCTCGGTTCCGGTCGCCGCCGAAACTCCGGAGAACGACGTCTCCTTCTTCGCGCTGATGGCGCTGCTGGGGATCTACGTCGGCGTCATCCCGGTCAGCCTCGGGATGCTCTGGCTGCCGTTCCTGCGCCGGCTCGGCCCCGCCTGGATGGGCGCCCTGATCGCCTTCACCGTCGGGCTACTCGCCTTCCTGGCGATCGACGCCGGGCTCGAGGGCCTGGAGATCGCCGCCGGGGCGCCGGCCGCCTTCGGCGGCGCCAGCCTGGTCCTCGCCGGCGGGCTGATCGCCTACCTCGTCCTGGCCGGGATCGACTCCTACCTCTCCGACCGCTCGAAGCGGGCGAAGCGAGCCGGGGCGGGGGCCGGCGCCGCCTACCTGGCGCTGCTGGTGGCGATCGGGATCGGCCTCCACAACCTCGCCGAGGGCCTGGCGATCGGCTCCGCCTACGCCAGCGGTGCGCTGGCGCTCGGCGCCTTCCTCGTCGTCGGTTTCGCGATCCACAACACCACCGAGGGGTTGGCGATCGTCGCCCCGCTGCGCGACGGCGACAGGCCGGGCCTTGGCCGCCTGCTCGGTCTCGGCCTGGTCGCCGGGGCGCCGGCGATCCTCGGCGCCTGGATCGGCGCCGCCGCCTTCGACCCCAGCCTGGTCGCGCTGCTGTTCGGCGCCGGGGTCGGGGCGATCGTGCGGGTGATCGTCCAGATCGCGCCGGTGATGCGCGACGGCGAGGGTCGCTACCTGACGCCCGCGACGGTGGCGGGCATCCTCGCCGGGATCGCGGTCATGTATCTCACCGGCCTGCTGGTGTCCGTCTGATGGCGGCGGGAGAGGGCGCGCGCGGCCGCCGCGACCCCAACACCGAGGCGATCGAGGACTACGCCAAGGCGATCTACGCGATCGGCGCCGAGCGCGAGGGCCTGGTCCTCAACGGCGAGGTCGCGCAGCGGCTCGGGGTGACGCCGGCGACCGCGACCTCGATGCTGAAACGGCTCGCCGATCTCGGCCTGGTCGAGTACTTCCCGTACAAGGGCGTCAGCCTGACCCCGGCGGGGGAGAAGGTGGCTCTGGAGGTGATCCGCCACCACCGGTTGATCGAGGCCTACCTCTCCGAGGCGCTGGGGATGGACGACGACCGCGTCCACGAGGAGGCCGAGGTGCTCGAGCACTACATCTCCGAGGAGCTAGAGGAGCTGATCGCGGCCAAGCTGGGCGAACCGCGGCACGACCCGCACGGGACGCCGATCCCCGGGCCGGACCTGCTGCCGCCCACCTGGGGTTCGCGGTGACGCCTCCCCCGGGACGGGGGATCGTCGAGAAGCTCCGGGCGGACCAGCCCGGAGTCGAGGACGTCCTCCCCGGCGAGGCCGCCGTCGCCGAAGCGGCCCGCCAATCGCTAGAGGGCAGGCGGCGCGGCCTGCGCGGGCTCTGGCCCTTCCTCGGACCGGCCTTCATCGCCGCGGTCGCCTACATCGACCCGGGCAACTTCGCCACCAACATCTCCGGCGGCGCCCAGTTCGGCTACCTCCTGCTCTGGGTCGTTCTCGCGGCGAACCTGATCGCGATGCTGGTCCAGACCCAGTCGGCGAAGCTGGGGATCGCTACCGGCAAGAACCTCGCCGAGCTCTGCCGCGAGCGCTTCTCGCGCCGCACCTCGATCGGGCTCTGGCTGCAGGCCGAGCTGGTGGCGATGGCGACCGACATCGCCGAGGTGGTCGGCGCCGCCCTCGGCCTCAACCTGCTGTTCGGCATCCCGCTGTTCCCGGCCGGGATCATCGCCGGCGCCGGTGCCTTCGCGATCCTCGCCCTGCAGCGGATGGGCTACCGCCGGCTGGAGGCCGGGATCACGGTCCTGGTCGGCGTCGTCGTCGCCTCCTTCGTCTTCGAGCTCTTCGACTCGAGCCCCGACGGCGGCGAAATCGCCAAGCACCTCTTCGTCCCCGGCTTCGCCGACACCGAGAGCATCCTGCTGGCAACCGGGATCATCGGCGCGACGGTGATGCCGCACGTCGTCTACCTCCACTCGGCGCTGACCCAGCGGCGGATCGTCGGCCGCACCAGCGCCGAGCGCAAGCGCATCCTCGGCTTCGAGAAAGTCGACGTGGTGATCGCCCTCTCGCTCGCCGGCCTGGTCA
>DASUTJ010000078.1:0-75371 GCA_036374655.1 Solirubrobacterales bacterium
CGTAGGGCCGGGATCGAAGGCCGCAGGGGTACCGGCTGTGCGTCGCGGTACTCGTCCAGGGAGACGACGATCGCCTCCTCGGGAAGGGCCCCGGCCGGCCGGTGGCCACGCAGGCGCTCGTGGGTGCAGACGACGTAGCACCACTCCATCAGGCGCAGGCGGGAGTCGGGGTCGATCTCGCGGATCGTCGCACCGATCAGGTGCCGGCCGTCGACTTCGCGGCAGGTTCGGACTTCGACCTTGGCGGCCACCTCGTGCGTCTCGCCTGCGGCGTCGGTCAGGTGGAGGAGGAGCGCCGGTTCGCTGCCGAGCTCCAGCGGCGCCTCGGCGACCAGGCCGACCCCGGCGGCCGAGGCGTCGACGAGGCGCGCCGGCGTGTGTGCCTCGGCGCTGTAGACGTGGGCCTCGGCGTCGCCCTCGAAGCGGTAGACCAAACGGCGCTGGCGCCGGCGCATCACCGCCGAGCTGGTTGCGAACAGACGCCGTAGCTCGTAGATGCCGAGCAGCGGCACCACCACCGCGGCGATCCCCGGTAGGTCGGGCAGCGGTCCGATCCCGGCGAGGTCGAGCAGCCGCATGATCGTGCCGGTGGCAAGCAGCACCGTGCAGAAGAGGACCAGGTGCAGCTTGCGCAGCGAGTCGAAGCCGCCGCCGTCGCGCCCCTGCTTTGGCGTCACCTTGAAGGCGGTCCTGCCGGGGCGGACGATGCAGCGCAGCGCCCGCGTGTAGATCTCCATCGTCAGCAGCTCGTAGTGCGCGGTCTCGGGGATCCGCATGTAGCCACGCGCCAGCGCCGCGCCGGCGCTCAGGTTGAGCAGCAGCGACGGCACCCAGAGCGCCGCCAGGGCGGCGACGCTGATCTTCATCGGCAGCTCGCCGGTCCAGAGGACCAGCCCAAGGGTCAGGAGCAGGAGCAGCCGCATCGGCGGCGCCAGGTAGGCGAGCAGGCTGGCGAGGAAGGAGAGGCGCTGCAGCGGGCTAAGCGTCCGCGCCCGCAACGGCGACTCCGGCAGCCGGAAGACGGCCAGGTTGCCCCGTGCCCAGCGGTCGCGCTGCAGCAGGTAGCCGTCGAGGTCGTGCGGCGCCAGCCCCTGGACCAACACCTCGTCGTGGTAGCCGGTGCGCCAGCCGTGGCGGATCAGCCGGATCGTCGTGTGGAAGTCCTCGGCGATCGTCTCGGTCGCGACGCCGCCGATCGCCAGCAGGGCGCGGCGGTTGATCAGCGCCGCCGAGCCACACCAGTAGGCCGCGTGGTGGCGGTCCTTGCCCGGGCAGACCACCCGGTAGAAGAGCGACTGCTCGTGGCGGCCGACGACATAGTGCTGGACCGAGTCGTGGTTGAAGAAGTCGTGCGGGGTCTGGACGATCGCCATCCGCTCGTCGTCGAAGTAGCCGACCAGGGCGTCGAGGGCGTCCGGCATCGGCACGTGGTCGGCGTCGAGGACCAGGACCAGGTCGCCTTCGGTCCGGGGCAGCGCCGCGTTGAGGTTCCCCGCCTTGGCGTGGGAGTTGTCGGGCCGGGTCAGGTAGCGGGCGCCGGCCAGCTCGGCCAGCTCCCGCATCTCCGGCCGCCGCCCGTCGTCGAGCAGATAGGTGGTGTGCGGGTAGGTCAGCGCCCGGCAGCCGGCCAGGGTCGCCATCACCACCTCGGTCGGCTCGTCGTAGGTGCAGACGTAGACGTCCACCCTGCGTCCGGGGGTGACCTCCGGTCGCCGGGCCGGCGGTCGCGACCAGGAGAACCAGGCGAGGACGGCAAGCGCGTAGAGCCCGTAGACCTCGGTCGCGAGCAGCATCGCGAAGAGGATCGGATTGGCGCCTTCGCCGCTCCAGCCGACGCGCCAGGTGAGGTAGCCGAGCCCCCAGGTCAGGGCCAGCAGCGCCAGCGCGCGCAGCAGGCGTGGATGCCGATCGAAGAATCGGCCGACCTTGGTCTGTCCGTCGGCGGCCACATCACTACTTCGACAAGCCCCGATGCCTTCTTGAACGACGACGGAGGGGGTGGGATTCGAACCCACGAGCCCCCTTACGAAGGCCAACGGTTTTCGAGACCGCCCCGTTCAACCACTCCGGCACCCCTCCAGGAACCGCGGCGCTTGATTCTAGGGTCGCTCGCCCGTCGGCGGCGGCCCCTCCGCTCGGCAGGCCCACAGGGCGACCGCGGCGGGGACGAGCAGCAGGGTCAGCGAGGCGATCTCGGCGACAGCGTCGGCCGTGCCGAAGCCCTCGAGATGGCCAGCGTGGAAGATCAGGTGAAGGCCGGCGGTGAGCAGCCAGGCGACGCAGAGGGGGCGGACCAAAGGCCGCTCGAACTTCCAGGCGGCCCAGCCGAAGAGAACCGCGAAGCCGAGGTAGAGGCCGCCCACGTCGGTAACCAGGTGTTCGTTGAAAGGCGGTAGAAGCTCGACCCAATGGGTAAGAAAGGGAAAGTCGTCGTAAAAAGTGCGCGGCGACGCCGTGGCCGTCAGGCCGATCGACAGCGCTGAGAAGAACAGCAGCGCGAGCGCCAGACGCCCTATCCGGTCTCTCTCCACAAACCCGACCCTAGGCGAAGTAAGCAAAGAAAGTTCTGTACTCGATGTCCAATTTTAGTACTCTGGATCTAGTTGACCGCGAAAGCCTCACTTGCCGCCTCATGACCCTCGTAGGGAAGAACCACGAAGTACATCAGCGAGGGCAAGAGCGCCTCGAGCTGGTCGTACTCCTGCTTGCACAGTCGCGAATAGAGCAGGGATTCGACCCCGCCGACGATTCCGGACGCGGTCAGCGCCGTCTGCGAGCGACCGTCGGGAAGGAGCTCCACGGCCAGGGTTTCGAGGCAGCGCGCGAAGTCGTCCATGAGGTCGACACGCCGCCTAACCGCGGTGGCGCTTGCGGCCCGCGCCTCGACCACCATCGTGCGAGCGGTATAGGGCTCGCGGCTGGCGAAGCGGAGCAGCGCTTCGAGCGAGAAGCGGACCCGGTCGCGCCACACGTCGCCGCCGCGGCGGGAGGCGGAATCGACCATCTTGCGCAGCCGCTGGGCGCTGGTGTCGAAGGCGGCGAGGAAGCAGTCTTCTTTGTTGGCGAAGTGCTCGTAGAAGGTGGGCCGCGATACGCCCGCCCGGTCGATCACGTCCTGAACGTTGGTTTCGAGATATCCAAGGTCGGAGGCGGCGTTGAGCATCGCCAGGATCAGCCGCTCACGCTGGATCGCGCGGATCAGCTCGGCAGGGAGCTTGCGCACGCCGGAAGGGAATTTGCCGCTGCTGTTGGCAAGCAGTTCGAGGGCGACCTCGACCTGCTCGGGAGGCCAGTCATCCCCGATTGCCGCGAGGAGGGTCTCTTGGCTCAGCTGAATGCGATTGACGGACACCTGAGAACTCACAAGTTTTCATTAAAAACAAGGCAAGTTTTCTCACGGTACCAGAACATTGGTCGCCTGCGCGCGCCTTTCGTCGCCCTCGCCGCCTCCCCGGCGGTGGCCGAGGATCCGGGCGGGTGCTGCGCATGAACTCGACCCGCCCAGAGCTGCCGCGGGAGTTCGTCGCCACTCACAAGCGACGGCGAATGATGGACGCGGTCGCGGAGCTGACCGCCGAGAGCGGCTACGAGGCGACGAAGATCGCCGACATCGTGCGCCGTGCCGGGGTTGCCCGCAAGACGCTCTACGACAATTTCGACGGCAAGGAGGACCTCTTCCTCTCCGCCGTCAACACGACGCTGCTGGAGATGCGCGTCGCGATCGAAGAGGCCTGCGAGGAAGCGAGCGACTCGCCCGAGGCCGCGATAGTCGCCGGTCTCGAAGCACTGCTCGAGTTCGTCGCCGAGCATCCGGCCGCCGCGAAGATGTGCATGCTCGAGGCGATTTCCGCCACTCCAAGCTCGGCCCGGCTCTACGACGCCGGGGTGCACGACTGCGTCGAGCTGCTCCGGGCCCACGCTCCTGCCGAGGCCGGCCTGCCGGAGACGATCGAGGAATCGCTGGTCGGCGGGGTCGCCTGGATCCTGCAGTTGCAGATCCGCAAGGGAGAGGCGGAGCAGGCTCCCGAGCTGCTCCCGGAACTGTCTCAGTTCGTTCTATCGCCGTACCTCGGTGTAGGAGAGGTGGTCGACACCGGGAGGCGAAAGTAAGGGTACGGTGGCAGACTCCATTGTGTAATGGAGCGGTTACCAAGGGGACGTCACGGGCTCTCGCCCGAGTTTGTCGCGCGCAATCAGCGCGAGCGGTTGATCGCCGGCCTCACTGAGGTCCTCTACGAGGTGGGGTACCAGAAGACGACGGTCTCGATGATCGGCCGGCGGGCGGCCGTCTCGAAGAGCGACTTCTACAAGCACTTCGAGAGCAAGGACGAATGCTTCATCGCCGCCTACGACACGGCGATCGAGCGGATCCGGCAAGCGGTGACCTCGGCCTGCGAGGAGGCGTCGGGGGAAGAGTGGCCAAGCCGGGTTCGAGCGGCAACGGGGGCCCTATTGGACCTGCTTTCCGAAGACCCGCCGCTGGCCGGCATCGCCCTGGTCGAAGGGCTGCGGGCCGGGCGCGAGGTCTACGACCGCTACCAGGGCGCCCTGGACTCTTTCGTCTCCTACCTGCACGAGGGCGCCCCCTCGTCGCCGGGAGGAGGCGAGATCCCCGAAGCGACTGGCGAAGCGGTGGTCGGCGGCATCGCCTCCCTGCTCGGCCGGCGCGTCCTAGCCGGCGAAGCCGCGCAACTGAGTGAGCTCTTTCCGGAGATCCTCGAGTTCATCCTCTCCGCATACCTGGGCGCGGAGCAGGCGCGGCGAATAACCTCCGCGGAATGAATGAGCCGAGAAGCGGCGTCTTCCCATCGCAGGCTCTGAACGAGGCCGTCGCCGCCGAGTGGATCAGCTCGGGCGACTACCGGATCCGTCCCGAGGCGGTGCAGCCGGCCAGCATCGACCTGCGTTTGGGTGACTTCGCCTGGGCGCTGCGCTGCTCGTTCCTGCCCGACGTCGACTCGACGGTGGAGGAGAAGGTCGACGACCTCGCCTTCCAGCGGGTCGACCTCCGCGACGGCGCCGTGCTCGAGCGCGACCGCCCTTACCTGGTGCCGCTGATCGAGGAGCTGAACCTGCCCGAGGACGTGCGGGCGAAGGCCAACCCGAAGAGCTCGACCGGCCGGCTCGACGTGTTCACCCGGGTGATCACCGACCGCCACCATCGCTTCGACGACATCCGCGCCGGCTACCGGGGGCAGCTCTACCTGGAGATCGTTCCGCGTTCGTTCGCGATTCAAGTGAAGGCGGGACTCTCGCTCAACCAGCTGCGCCTCGCGCGCGGCGACGTACGCCTCTCCGACGACGAGATCCGCGGCCTGCAGGACGAGTTCCCCCTCTTGTATCTCGACTCGCACGCGCTGCGGCAATCGGAGATGGCCGTCGCCGACGGTCTCTTCCTCAGCCTCGACCTCTCCGGGCCGGCTGACCGGGTGGTCGGCTACCGGGCAAAGAAGAACAGCCTGCCCGTCGATCTCTCCCGCATCCGCGCCTACCGCTGGACCGACTACTGGGACCCGGTCTACCCGGAGCCCGGCGGCCGCGTCGTCCTCGAGCCCGAGATCTTCTACCTGCTGCTCTCCGCCGAGGGCGTCTGCATCCCGCCGCAGATCGCGGCCGAGATGATGGCCTACGACCCGACCGCGGGCGAGCTCCGCACCCATTACGCCGGCTTCTTCGACCCCGGCTTCGGCTACGACCCCGACGGGGGCCGCCACGGCAGCCGCGCCGCGCTCGAGGTGCGGGCCCGCGACGTCTCCTTCATGGTCGAGCACCGCCAGCCGGTCTGCAAGCTGGGTCTAGAGCGGATGTCATCCCCCGCCGAACGCCTCTACGGCAGCGACCTCGGTTCCAACTACCAGGGCCAGGTCACCATGCTCAGCAAGCACTTCGAGGAGCAGACGGCGGGCGCGGCGGTTCCGGCTGACGCTTAGGCGTTGGTGGTTGGAGGGTGCCGGTGGGGGTGTCCCGGGCGCACCTCCGCCGGCAGAAGCGTTTACCTGCTGTCGCCTCAAAGGCTTGTGGGCCGGCTCCATGCTGAGTGCCCGGGACACCCCCACCGGCACCCTCTTACGACAGTTTTCGTCAGACGCTTCACCGAGTCCGCGAAAAACCTTGTACAGCACGGTTTTTCGCGGACTCGCTGGAAAGCTGCTCTAAGGTGGGCGTGTGTCCGCCGAGGCCAACAAGGCGATGATCGAGCGGTTCTACGAGGCGTTTGGCCAGTGCAACGGCGCCGCGATGACCGCCTGCTACGCGCCGGACGCCCACTTCCGCGACCCCGCCTTCGGCGACCTCGAGGGCGAGGAGGTCGGGGCGATGTGGCGGATGCTGACCGGCCGCGCCACCGACCTGAAGATCGAACTGCGCGAGCACGAGGCCGCCGAGGAGAGCGGCAGCGCCCACTGGATTGCCCGCTACACCTTCTCCACCGGGCGGCCGGTGGTCAACGACGTCCAGGCCAGGTTCCGCTTCGCCGCCGACGGCCGGATCGCCGACCACGTCGACGAGTTCGACTTCCGCAGCTGGGCGAAGCAGGCGCTCGGCCCCAGCGGCCACCTGGTCGCCCTGCTGCCGCCGTTGCGGTCGAAAGCGCGGGCGAAAGCGTTGGACCAGCTCGCGTCGTTCCGCATGGAAGAGACCGGCTCGAGCGTCTAGCCCGGTTCCGTCCGGTCGTGTGCGAACATATGTTCGTATGCGGTGGGACGAGCAACGAGTCGAGAACGACCTTCGCCTCCCCGGCGTCGGCCACGGCACCGTCGTGCGCACCTTCGACGCGCCGGAGGCGATGGGGATCAACTTCCACGAGGTCCGCGCCCGCTCGGCCCTGAACCACGTGCCGGGCGGCCGCTACGGCTTCAGCTGGACGATCAACCCGTTCCGAGGATGCAGTCATGCCTGTGCGTACTGCCTGGATGGCGAAACGCCGATCTTGATGGCCGACGGAACCACCCGTCCTTTAGCGGAGGTGCAGGTTGGGGATCGGATCTACGGGACGGTGCGACGCGGGAACTATCGGCGGTACGAGATCACTGAGGTTCAGGCGCATTGGCAGACCCGCAAAGAGGCGTACCGGATCGTGCTTGAAGACGGGACGGCGTTGATCGCCAGCAGTGACCATCGCTTCCTGACTAACCGAGGCTGGAAGTACGTCACCGGCGCGGAACAAGGGTCGGGGCAGCGACCTTTCCTGACGACCCGGAACGAAATGCTGGGGCTCGGATCTCTTGGCCCCAATCGCAGGGCATCTGAGGAGTACCGGCGGGGATATCTGTGCGGAATGATCCGCGGCGACGGGCACGTTGGTTCGTATTCCTATGCCCGACCAGGAAGAGGACGATGCGACTACCACCGTTTCCGACTTGCACTGGCCGACCAGGAGGCGCTTGTCAGGAGCCGCGACTTTCTTGCCGCAGCAGGAGTCCGCACTGACGAATTCCAGTTTCTTGCAGGAAACGACCGCCATCGGTCGATGCGAGCGATAAGGACCTCTTCCAAGGATGGAGTGGAACGCGTTCGATCTCTCATCGGGTGGCCTCGTTCGCCGAGTGCTGAGTGGACGCGAGGATTTCTGGCCGGGATCTTCGATGCGGAGGGAGGTCGCAGTGAGGCACTCCGGATTTGCAACAAAGATCAAGAGATCATTGATCGAACCGCCCGCGGGCTCCGAGGACTGGGATTCGATGTGACGGTAGAGAGGCCGAATTCCTGCGGTGCCCGCAATGTGCGGTTGCTCGGGGGCTTGAGGCACCAGATGCGCCTGTTCCAGCACATCGATCCTGCCATCTCCCGGAAGCGTTCGATTGCGGGGATCGCCATCAAGTCGAACGCGAAACTGAAAATCACTGCAATCGAGCCGCTGGGACGAAAGATCGAGATGTTCGATATCACGACTGGCACGGGCGACTTTATTGCTAATGGCGTTGTCAGCCACAACTGTTTCGCGCGCCGCACGCATACCTATCTCGATATGGACGCGGGCCGCGATTTTGAGCGGGAGATCGTGGTCAAGGTCAACGTGCCGGAGCTGCTGCGGGCGGAGCTGGCGCGGCCGGGCTGGAAGCGGGAGCTGGTGGCGCTGGGGACCAACACCGACCCGTATCAGTGGGTCGAGAGCCGCTATCGGATGATGCCGGCGATCCTCGAGGCGTTGGAGGAGGCGGATACGCCGGTCTCGGTGCTGACCAAGTCGCCGCTGGTGATGCGCGACGTCGAGATCTTCGAGCGGATGGCGAAGAGGCTCCCGGTCTCGGTCAACCTCTCCGTCCCGACGCTCGACGAGAAGGCATGGCGGGCGACCGAGCCCCACACCCCAAGCCCCGCCGCCCGCCTCGACGCCGTCGAAGAGCTCCGTGCCCGAGGCATTGACTCCGGAGTCCTGATCGCCCCGTTGATGCCAGGCATCAACGACGACCCGGAGCAAGTCCAACCAATCGTCGACCGTGCCCGCGAAGCAGGCGCCACCTTCCTAGGCTCGGCAGCTCTCCACCTCCGAGGCGAGGTCAAGGACGTCTTCTACGCCTGGCTACAAGAAAAACGCCCCGACCTCCTACCCCGCTACGAGGCCCTCTACGGCAACCGCGGAAACATGCGGCCCGAGCACCGGAAACACGCAACGAGAGCCGTCAAAGGCTGGGGCCGAGGAAGAGCGTCAAGGCAAAGCGTTCCTCGGGCGGGTGGCGACGATCGGGAGGACTCTCCCGGTAGGGAGAGCCCCCGATCGGAGACAGGACCCGCCCGCCAGGGCGCTCTCTTCTAGCCGCCTTCGTCCAACTGCTCGAAGAGGCACTCCCGCGGCTCTTTGTCATCCCGGAACGCACGAAACCGAGCCCCGTGCCGGATCCGCCCCGAAGCAGCGTGGTCATACCCAACTTCGATCACCAGCTCCGGCCGCAACTCAACCCACTCGAGATCCCGCCCACCAGTCCACCGACTCGGCTCCGCCGTCCCGCTTTCCCCCGTCTCCAACGGCGCCAGCATCGCCCGCATGCTGCGTTTCGCCGCGGCGCTGAAGCCGGAGATGTGGCCGACCGTGCGCAGCTCGCCGTCGTCGTAGAGGCCGAGGATCAGCGAGCCGACCGTGCCCTCCTCTTTGCCCGGCCGCCAGCCCATCACCACGCAGTCGATCGTCCGCTCGCGCTTGACCTTCGCCATCCCCTTGCGTTTGCCGGGGACGTACGGCGCGGTCAGGTCCTTGGCCATCACCCCCTCGATGCTCGACAGCCAGCGGTCGGCCTGCTCCGCGTCCGGGGTCAGCGGCGTCAGCTCCAGCCCCGCCTTTTGCGCGATCGCCTCGAGCCGCTCGCGCCGCTCGCTCAAGGGTCGCTCGCAGAGCGACTCGTCGCCCTCGGCGAGCAGGTCGAAGACGACGTAGCTGGCCGGGATCTGCTGCGAGAGCAGCTCGATCCGCGACTGCGCCGGGTGGATCCGTTCCTGCATCGAGTCGAATTCGAGGTTGCCGTCGGCGTCGCGGATCACCAGCTCGCCGTCGAGCACCCAGCGGCCCGGTGCGAAGCGCAGCTCCGGGAAATAGCGGTTGAAGGGTTTGCCGCCGCGCGACTGGATGTAGAAGTCGGAGCCGTCGACGAAGACGATCGCCCGGAACCCGTCGAGCTTCGGCTCGTAGGCCCACTCGTCCCCTTCCGGCAGCGCTTTGCGGGTAAGCGCAAGCTGGGGCTTGATCGGCGGCGAGAGCGGCAGCGGCACCTACTGCACGCTACTGCGCTGCTGCCGTTCGCGGCTCTCTTTCGGGTCCGGGATCGGCACCGCCGCCAGCAGTTTCTTCGTGTACTCGTGCTTGGGCTGCTCGCAGACCTGGTCGGCGCTGCCCTGCTCGACGATCCTGCCCTCGTTCATCACCGCGATCCGGTCGGCGATGTGGCGGACGACGCCGATGTCGTGGGCGACGAAGAGGTAGGCGAGGCCGAGCTCGTCCTGAAGGTCGTCGAGCAGGTTGACGATCTGGGCCTGGATCGAAACGTCGAGGGCGGAGACCGGCTCGTCGCAGATCACCAGCTTCGGCTTCAGCGCCAGCGCCCGGGCGATCCCGACCCGCTGCCGCTGGCCGCCGGAGAACTCGTGCGGGAAGCGGTTGTAGTGCTCGGCCGAGAGCCCGACCCGCTCCAGCAGCTCCTGGACCTGGCGCCGCAGGGCCGACCCGGAGGCCACTCCCTGGCGCTTGAGCGGGTCGCCGACGATCTGCCCGATGCGTTTGCGTGGGTTGAGCGAGGCGTAGGGGTCCTGGAAGATCATCTGCATCTCCCGCCGCAGCGGCGTCATCTGCCGCCGGCCGAGGCCGGCGATCTCGCGCCCCTCGAACTTGACCGAGCCTGAGGTCGGCTTGGTCAGCTGCAGCACCGCCCGGCAGGCGGTCGACTTGCCGCTGCCGGACTCGCCGACCAGTCCCAGCGTCTCGCCGCGTTCGACCTCGAAGCTGATTCCATCGACTGCCCGCACCTGATCGACCTCGCGGTCGATCAGGACCCCGCGCTTGATCGGGAAGTGCTTGACGAGGTCGGTGACCTCGAGCAGCGGGGTCATCGCGGTGCCTCCAGCCCGATCTGCCCCTCGACCATCCGCTTCTCCCGCTTCTCCTCGGGGGTGAGCCAGCAGCGGTCGCGATGGTCCGGCGCCTCGGCAAGGCGCGCCTCAAGGCCGGGATACTGGCTGCACTTGCCGAACTCGTGCGGGCAGCGGGGCCGGAACGGGCACCCCTCGGGCAGCTCCAGCAGCGATGGCGGCTGTCCGGCGATCTGCGGCAGCCGGTGCGGCCGCGGCCGGTCGATCCGGGTCAGCGAGCCGAGTAGGCCCCAGGTGTAGGGGTGCTGGGGGTCGTAGAAGATCTCGTCCAGCGTTCCCTGCTCGACCACCTTCCCCGCGTACATCACCAGCACCCGGTCGGCCACCTCGGCGACGACCCCGAGGTCGTGGGTGATCAGGATCGTCGCCAGGTTGCGCTCCCGGTTCAGTCGCTCGAGCAGGTCGAGGATCTGGGCCTGGATCGTCACGTCGAGCGCCGTCGTCGGCTCGTCGGCGATCAGCACCTCGGGCTCCAGCGCCAGCGCCATCGCGATCATCGCCCGCTGGCGCATCCCGCCGGAGAACTCGTGCGGGTAGTCGTCGACCCGCTGCTCGGCTTTGGGGATTCCGACCGCCTCGAACAGCTCCACAACGCGCGCCTTGCCCTCCCCCTTGGAGGTGTCGGGACGGTGGGCGCGGATCGCCTCGACTATCTGATCGCCGATCCGGTAGACCGGGTTGAAGGAGGTCATCGGGTCCTGGAAGACCATCGCGATCTTCTCGCCGCGCAGGCGCCGCATCTCGGCTTCGCTGGCGCCCGTCAGATCCTCGCCGTCCAGTCTCACCGAGCCCTCGATGCGGGCGTTGTTGGCGCGGGTCAGCCCGATCAGGGTCTGGGCGGTGACGCTCTTGCCCGAGCCCGACTCGCCGACGATCGCCAGCACCTCTGCCGGGCGCAGGTCGAAGCTGACCCCGTCGACGGCCTGCACGACACCCTCTTCGGTCGCGAAGCCGACCCGCAGGTCGCGGACGGAAAGAAGTGGTGCCGGGCTCATTTCGACGCGCTGTCTCCCAGCCGCACGCGGGGGTCGAGGTAGGCGTAGACGATGTCTACGATCGTGTTCACCAGAACCACGAAGAAGGAGCCGTAGAGAACTACGCCCATGATCGGCGGCAGTTCGAACCCTTTCACCGCTTGGGCGGCGTAAGCGCCGACCCCGTCGATCGAGAAAATGGCTTCGGTGATAATTGCGGTGCCGGCGATGGTGGCGCCGAAGTCGAGGCCGAAGAGGGTGATCACGGGGATCAGCGAGTTGCGCAGCACGTGCTTGGTCATCACCTGCCGCTCGCTCAGACCCTTGGCCCGCGCCGTCCGCACGTAGTCCTCGTTCATCACGTCGAGCATGTTCGAGCGCACGACCCGGCTGTAGATGCCGATCGAGAGCACCGCCAGCGTGAACCAGGGCAGGATCAGGTGGTTGAGCCACTCGACCGGGTCTTCGCTGAACGGCACGTACTGGCCGTTGGGGAAGATTTCGGTCTGGTAGCTGAGGAAGTAGAGGAGCACTGGGGCGAGCAGGAAGACCGGAATCGAGACCCCGGCGATCGAGACACCGGTGAGGATGCGGTCGAGCCAGCCCCCGGCCCTGATCGCGGACAGGTAGCCGAGCAGGAGGCCGAAGAAGAGCCAGATCACCGCCGCTCCGATCGCCAGGGAGAAGGTGGCCGGAATCCCTTCGATGATCCGGTCGTCAACCGGGATCCGCGGTTCGTACTGGATCAGCTCACCGGTGAAGACCTTCTTCATCATCGTCAGGTACTGCTGCGGCAGCGGGTCATCGAAGCCCCATTCGGCTTCGATGTTCTTCACCAGCAGAGGGGTCGCGTTCTTGCCGGCCAGCGATTGCGCCGGGTTCTGCTGTGGCAGGACCATGAAGACGACGAAGACGATCACCGAGACCGCGAAGAGGACCGCGACCATCCCGACCAGGCGCCTGGCTATGAAGCGGGTCATGGGCGGGTCGCCCCGGGCTCCGGAGACGCTGCCTGTGCCTCGAACTGCAGCGCCGCGTCCAGCCGAGCCTTGCCGCGCGGGTCGAGCGCGTCGCGCAGGCCGTCGCCGACGATGTTCAGCGACAGCACGGTGAGCATGATCATGAAGCCGGGGGCGATCGCCAGCAGCGGCTGGATCCGCAGCAGGTCGACACCGACGGTGACCATCGTCCCCCAGGAGGAGTTGGGCGGCTGCACGCCGGCGCCGAGGAACGAGAGCCCCGCCTCGAACAGCATCGCGTTGGCGATCATCAGGGTGAAGAAGACGATGACCGTCGAGGCGAGGTTGGGGAGGATCTCGCCGAACATCACCCGCAGCGGCCCCGCCCCTTGGGCAACGGCGGCTTCGACGAACTCTTTCTCGCTGAGTGAAAGCACTTCGCCGCGAATCGGCCGGGCGATGTAAGGCACGGTGAAGATGCTGATGATCAGGATCGGGATCCAGAGCGAGCCGCCCGCAAGTTCGAGTGGGCCGATCTTGAGGCCGCCGACGGCCAGGGCGATGCCGACAGAGAGCCCGATCAGGAAGACGGGCAGCGACCAGATCGTGTCGAGGGTGCGGGCGATGATGCTGTCGGCCCAGCCGCGGTAGTAGCCCGCGACCAGCCCGAGGACGACGGCGAGGATGGTGGCGATCAGGGCGGCGCTGATCCCGACCAGCAGCGAGGTGCGGCCGCCGTACATCAGCCGCACCATCTCGTCGCGGCCGAGGCGGCTGTCGGCGCCGAGGAAGAACTTGCCGCCGGCGTCGAACCACTGCGGCCCGATCGGTTTCCCTTCCGGGGTGACGACGTCGCGCTCTTCGCCGTCGACGGTGACGGTGTCGACCGTGTGCTCCTGGTTCGGCCCGGTTTCGGCGACGTGGTCGGCCCACAGTGGCGCTGCGAGGACGAAGACGACTATGAGCAGGAAGACGCCGAGGAAGGCGACCGCGAGGCGGTTGTGGAGAAAGCGGCGCAGAGCGAGAGACCAAGGTCCTCGCTCTGCGCTCGTTTCGCCGTCTTGCACGTTCCTCGTCTTACTCCGGGGGCGCTACTTGAATTCGAAGCTGCTCAGGTACTGGCCCATCGTCAGGTTGAAGATGACGCTGTCGAGGTTGATCTCGTCGGAGACGAAGGTCGACACGGTCCGGTTCCCGTAGGGGGCCCAGGGAGCCTGTTCCATGATTTCTTCGTCCAGTTCCGCGTAGGCCTCTTCCTGCTCGGGCCCGAGCTGCTCTTCGCTCAGTTCGGTGATCTTCTTGTTGACCGCTGGGTCGTCGAACATGGCGTGGTTGTAGTTGAAGGTCGGCGTGATGCTTTCGCCGGCCAGCAGCGGCTGGAAGAAGTCGTTCGGGTGCGGATAGTCCTGGAACCAGTTGAACCAGCCGGCGTCGAGGTTGGGCGTGCTCTGATTGCCAATTACCGTCGAGAAGTTGTCGGCGCTAAGGAGTTTCAGCGTCGTATCGAAGCCGAGGTCGGTGAGGACCTCGTTGAAGTATTCGCCCGCTTCGTTGTTCGGGCTTTCGTCGTCGGTCCAGACGGTGATCTCCATGTCCGACGGGTTGGCTTCTTTGATCATCTGCTTGGCTTTCGCCAGGTCATACGGGTAGAGCTCGAACTCTTCGTGGCCGGGCATCCCCGGCGGCAGTATTTGCTGCGAGCCGCTGAGCGACCCGGCGTAGATCCGTTCCAGGGCCTTGTCGTCAACGGCGTAGTTGACCGCCTGCCGCACCTCGAGGTCGTCGAAGGGCGGCTCCTGGGTGTTCATCCAGAAGTAGTAGGTGCTGATCGTCGGCTCGACCCGGAACTGGGTCCCTTCGAAGTTTTCTTTGACTTCCGCGTAGCGCGAGGAGGGCGGCGGGTTCTGCATCCAGTCGAAGGTGCCGTTTTCGACGTCGTCGACCTGCGTCACCTCGTTGCGGATGACGGTGATCTTGGCGCCGTCGACTACACCTGCCGGCAGGTCGGGCATCGCCTCGCCGTTGGCTTTCTCCCAGTAGGGATTGCGTTTGTATTCCCAGCCCTTGCCCGGCTGCGACTTGGTGATCATGTACGGGCCGGTGCCCGGGGCCGGGTCGGCGGACATGTCCTCGAGCGGGGTGTCCTGGGGCAACACCGCCACGAAGAGGAGCGCGAGCTCGTTTTCGAAGGTTCCGCGCGGATTTTCGAGGTTGATGACGATTTCGCCGGTTTTGTCGTCGGCTTCGATCCCGGGGATCGGCCCTTTCTTCGTTTCGGCGAACTCTTCGGCGCCTTCGATCGAGAAGTAGAAAGTCGAGCCGGGGGAGTTCAGCTCGATCATCCGTTCGACCGAGAACGGGAAGTCGGAGGCTTTGACCGGAGTCCCGTCCGAGTATTTGAGGCCGGGACGGAGGAAGAGGGTGTAGGTCTTGCCGCCGTTGCTGATCTCCGGCAGCTCTTTGGCCAACGCCGGGATGACCTCGGTGCCTTCGTCGCCGTTGGCGTGCTTGTAGGTAAGGAGGGGGAGGTAGACCTCGGCCATCGCCGTCCAGCCTTCCACCGTGTAGGAGAGCGCCGGGTCCATGTAGTCGGGGAAGGACGCGTAGGTCGCGTTCAGGATCCCGCCTTTTCCGCCGCCTCCACCGGAGCTGTCATCGCCACCGCCGCACGACGCAAGTCCGATAGCTGCCACCGCTGCAAGAACCAGAATCGCGATAACTGCGCCTAGCTTCTTCAACGTCTCTCCTCTTTAGTGCCGGGCCCGTTCCCAGGGATCAACTCCACCACAACGTCGTCCAGCCCGTCAAGCGACGCCTGTTGTGGCCCTCCAGTTGGCACTTCGCCCTGTCGGAGCCAATTCCCCCCGAGCAAAGGTGCCATTACGACAACGATGGCGATTACCCCGCACCCCGCGACAAGGAACGTCATCCGCGGGCTGACAAGGGCGGCGATCACGCCGCCGACCGCGAATCCGATCCCGGGCATCGCCGCGCCGATCGACTCGAGCACGCTCATCACCCGCGCCTGCATCGATTCCGCGGTCAGTTCCTGAACGGCGCTGATCGCCGCTACCCACTGGACCCCGTTTCCGGCGCCGCCGAGCACCGAGACGAGACAGGCGACGGCCAGGGTGGGGGCGGCGGCGAGGCCGAGGTAGCCGGCGCCGACGGCCAGGGTGCTGAAGAAGAGGAGATTGGGCAGCGGCGCCTGGCGCAGGCGGGCGAAGAGGAGGCTGCCGAGGACCATGCCGGCGCCCCAGCTGGCGAGCATCAGGCCGTATCCGGTGTCGTTCGACCCCAGCGTCTCCTTTACGTAGATCACCTCGACGGGGAGGACCGCGGCGAAGAAGACGAAGGCCAGCCCCTGCGCGGTGAGGATGCGGCGCAGCAGGGTCTGGCTGCGGATGTAGGCGACGCCGGCGCGGACCCGCTCGCGCATCCGCCCCGGTTCCGGCTCGGCCTGGGGCATCGACCCCGCGGTGAAGAGGATCCAGGCCACCGCGTAGAAGGAGACAGCGTCCAGCAGCAGCGCCGACTGGACCCCGAGGCCGGCGACCGCGAGGCCGGCCAGCGCCGGGCCGACCGCGGCCCCGCCGGTGAAGGCGACGTTGAGCAGGGCGTTGCCTGCCCGCAGTTCGCCACTCGGCTCCAGCGCGGTGGCGACGACGGCGCGGGTCAGCGACCGGCCCGCCAGGGCGAGGGCCCCGTCGACGGTGGCCAGCGCCACCACCGCCGGCAGCCAGAAGTCGTCCACCAGCAGCGCCAGTCCGGCGAAGGCAGCCGCCTCGCAGCAGTAGATGACGGGCAGGGCGAAGCGTGGCGGTGGCCGCTCGACCCTCGTCACCAGGATCGGGGCCAGCAGCGCAGGCAGGAAGCGGGTTCCGAGGAAGAGCGCCGTCGTCGCCAGGGCGCTCTCGGTCTGGTCGAAGACCAGCACCGAGAGGGCGATGATCCCCATCCAGTCGCCGAGCTCGTTGATCGCGTAGGACGCCGCCAGCCGCCGGAAGAGGGGCCGTCGCAGGGGGGAGGTCAATTTGGGGCTAGTCATGGGGGTTAGCCGTGCGTACTACCGCATTTCTGCACAACTTTTCCTGCAGATGCACAAGTTTCCGCCAAGCTGTGCTACAAAGTGACCAGCAATTAGGAAGTTTCCACGATGCAGCGCACAACGTTGCGGGCTTCAACGACTACGAGAAGGGGCAAAGAACATGGGCTTTCGTCACTAAGCATTCCTCCGCAGACCAACTGATCGGAAGGTCTGCACCAGTCTTTTGAAGGGCGTCCTGGATGGGGGCGCCCTTCGTTTTTTTCTGAATCATTTCGATCCCCTGCACAGGTTTTGGATCGATACTCGGATGGAATCCGTTTCTGGGCGAATTTGGCCATCTGGCTAAAGCCCTTGCCGATTCCCCATATAGACGTCTAACTTTGGAGTTCGCAAATAGCGGAACCGCCAACCCCAGCGCTCCCGCGCAGGGAAAAGCGGGGCGCCCCTGAAGAAATAGCCGGATTCCCGGCGGGGGCAAAACCCAGTCGACGACTTTCCGAGACCAGAGATGGAGCAAACCCGCCCCACCCGCACCGCGATCGCCGTCATGGTCGGCGCTCTGCTGCTCACCGTCGGGGTCGCGATCTGGGATTCGCCGCGTTCGGACTGGAACCTGACCTTCTTCGCCGTCCTGCTCGCCTTCTCGGTCTTCAGCGATCTGACCGCGGTGACCACCGAGTCGAAGCTGAAGATCTCCGGCAGCTTCCTGGCGCTGGTGATCGCGATGGTCTTCCTCGGCGGCACCCCGGCGGCGCTGATCGGCGTCGCCACGATCCTCACCGGCTGGCTGCGCTGGCGCGACGAGTGGCACTACTTGCTGGACAACGTGCTCACTTACGCGCTGTTCCCGCTGATCGGCGGCATCGTCTTCCACGAGGGCGTCACCGCCCTGGGCCTGACCCCGGACGACCCCTGGTTCTACCTCTGCGTCTTCGGCCTCTTCCAGCTCGCCCTGGCGATCAACTTCGTGATGATCGCCAGCTACGGCTGCTACGTCGAGCGCTCCTCCTTCTCGACCAAGCTGAAAGTCCTGCCGCCGGTCCTGCCTTCGGAGTTCGCCAGCGCGATGCTCGCCGTCGCCGTCGCCTACATCTACGCCGCGATCGGGATCGCCGCGATCGCCCTCTTCGGCGTCGTCCTGGTCACCTTCCAGTACCTGCTCGGCCAGCTGCTGCTCTCCCAGCAGCGGGCGAAAGAACTGGAGCTGCGCTCGACGCAGCTGGCCAGCTTCCAGGTCGGGATGTTGAGCGCGATGCTGCGCACCCTCGACCTGCGGGATCAGATGACCGCCCGGCACAGCGCCGCGGTGGCTCGCTACTCGCGGGCGATCGCGCAGCGGGCGGGCTACTCGCGCCGCGAGGAGGAGCTGGTCCACATCGCCGCGCTGCTGCACGACATCGGCAAGTTCATCCTCCCCGACCGGATCCTCAAGGCCAACGTGCCGCTCACCGACGAGGACTGGATGCTGATCAAGCGCCACCCGCAGCAGGGCGCCCGCGTGGTCTCCTCGCTCGACGGCTACGGGCCGGTGGCGGACATCATCCTCGCCCACCACGAGCGGATCGACGGCAAAGGCTACCCGCGCGGTCTGGCCGGGGACGAGATCCCCGAGCTGGCGCGGATCATCTCCGTCGCCGACACCTACGACGTGATGACCGCCCGCGACTCCTACCGGACGCCGATGTCGAGCCACGACGCGATCGTCGAGCTGCGGCGGGTCGCCGGCAAACAGCTCGACGCCCGCTTCGTCGAGATCTTCATCGAGCTGCTCGAGGGCAAGGACGTCTCCTTCCAGCACGGCGAGGCGGCCGACTTCGAGAAGGAGCTGGCGCTCGAGGCGCGGATCGAGGAGACCGCCAGCCCCGGCGGCGAGACCAACCGCTTCCAGGTCGCCGGCGTCAACTAACAGCGCATCTGTTCCCGGTCGGGAACAGATGCATGTAGCGTTGCGCGCGCATGCGCGCCGTCACTTTCCAGGCACCCGAGCAGGTGCGGATCGAGGAGAAGCCCGACCCCGAGCTCGTCGCCGGCGACGACGCCGTCATCCGCGTCGAGGCGAGCGGGATCTGCGGCTCGGATCTCCACATCTACCACGGCCGGGTGCCGGTCGAGCCCGGCTTCACGATCGGGCATGAGTTCGTCGGCACCGTCGTCGCGGCCGGAGACGACGTCGAGCGCGTCGCGGTCGGCGACCGCGTCCTCGGCACCTTCCACACGGCCTGCGCGACCTGCACTTCCTGCCTGCGCGGCGACTACCACCGCTGCCGCAACCAGCGCACCTTCGGGCACGGCTCCCATCTCGGCGACCTGCAGGGCGCCCAGGCGGAGCTGCTGCTGGTGCCGCGGGCGAACCTGACCCTGCGGCGGGTGCCGGAGGGAATGTCGGCCGACGTCGCCCTGTTCGCCGGCGACGTGATGGGAACCGGCTACCACGCCGTCGCCCATGCCGGGATGCAGTCCGGCGACACGGTCGCGGTCCTCGGCCTCGGCCCGGTCGGCCTCTGCGCGGTGCAGGCGGCCCTCGCCGGCGGCGCGGTCCAGGTCTTCGCGATCGACACGGTGGAGGAACGGCTGGCGATGGCCGAGCGCTTCGGCGCCACGCCGCTGCACCTGACCGAGGCCGACCCGAAGAAGGCCGTGCGGGCAGCGACCGGAGGACTGGGGGTCGACGTCGTCGTCGACGCGGTCGGCGATCCGGGTCCGCTGGCCCTGGCGGTCAGCCTCGCCCGCGACGCCGGCACCGTATCCGGGATCGGCGCCTACGCCGGCAAGGGCGAGGTGCCGCTCGGCCTTGCCTGGCTGAAGGGACTGCAGCTGCGGCTCGGTCTCGCCAACGTGATCGCCCACGTCGACCGCGTGCTGGCCCTCTTGGAGGCCGGCAAACTCGATCCGGCCCCGCTCGTCACCCATCACATGCCGCTCGATCAGGCCGGCGAGGCCTATCGCGTCTACGACAACCGCGAAGCGCTGAAGATCGTCCTCACGCCGTAGGGTAAGCCCACTGTGTCAGTTGACTGACACAGATGGGGGAGATACTGTGCGAGTTGGTGGCACAGCTGGAGGCGAACCCCTTTGCGATCGACCCGACCGACGAGGTCCCGGTCGGTTTGCAGCTCGGTTGGCGCCTCAGGGCACTGATCCGCACCGGCGAGCTCCCTGCCGGGGAGCGGCTGCCCAGCTTTCGACAGCTGGCTGAGTGGGCGGGGGTCAACGTCGGCACCGTGCGCGCGGTCTACGAGACGCTCGAGGCCGACGGGCTCGTCGTCACCCGCCACGGCCAGGGCACCTTCGTCGCCGACGGCGTCGTGGCGGCGCCGCAGCTGGAGGAAATCGCCTCCGACGCCCTGCGGCGCGCCGAGGAGGCCGGGCTCGGGCCGCGCGAGCTGGCGATGGTGGCGATGGCCTGCGCGGGACTGCCCGAGGGGGACAGCGAAGTGCTCGAGGTGCGGCAGGAGCTGCGGCGGCAGATCGCCCGGCTCGAGGCCGAGCTGGCGAGCTACACCCGCCACCTCCAGGCGGACTTGCCGACGGCGCCGAAGCGAGCGGTCGCCCACGTCGCCGGGGTCGAGGAGCTGGAGCGGACCCGCGACACCCTGATCGCGCAGCTGGCGGAGGCGCAGCGGGAAAGCGAGCAGGAGGTGCGGCGGCGGGCAACCAGCCGCGGTCCGCTGGGCAGGGCGATGAGCCGGTGGCGGGCGAGGCGATGACCCGCGCGCTGCTGCCCGTCAAGACCGTCTTCGAGGAGGTGGGGGTGATGATGATCCTCACCGTCAGGACGCTGGTCTCGGCGGTGAAGCCCCCTTATCCCTACGGCGAGGAGCTGGTCTGGCAGTTCCTCTTCGTGCTGAAGCTCTCCTGGTTTCCCCTCGTCATCTCCACCTTTGCCCTCAACTTCGGCGCCCCCGGGCTGCAGGCGGCCGGGATCCTTTCCCTGATCGGCGGGCTGGACCGCCTCGGCGGCTTCTTCGTGGTGATCGCGATCCGCTGGATCGGACCGGTCGTCACCGCGGTGGTGGTCGCCGGCGTCGCCGGTACGGCGATCACCGCCGACCTCGGCGCCCGCAAGATCCGCGAGGAGCTCGACGCCCTGCAGGTGCTCGGCGTCGACCCCGTCAAGAACCTGGTCGTGCCGCGTTTCCTGGCGCTGATCGTGATCACCGGATTGCTCGACATCTTCGCGATCGTGATGGGCCTCAGCGCCGGGATCGCCGCCGAGCTGCTCTACCACCAGTCGCTCGGCGGCTTCTTCGCGACCCTGTTCAGCAACGCGACGATCACCGACCTCTGGTCCTCGGTGATGGTCTGCACGATGTTCGGCGCGATCGTCGCCGTCGTCTGCTCCTACAAAGGGATGTCGGCCTCGGGCGGGGCGGCAGGCGTGGGGCGCGCGGTCAACCAGGCGGTGGTGATCTCGCTGATGGCGGTCTTCTTCTTCCAGTTCGTCGTCAGCTCGATCCTGTTTGCCACCAACCCCGAACTGCAGGCCGTGCGGTGATCGGCTGGCTCGACGTCCCCCGCTCCTGGCTCGACTCCTTCGGGGAGATCGGCCGCTTCGGCCTCCACGTGGCCGGACAGGTCTACTCGGGCCGGGCCTTCAAGTTCTTCGGCGAGAGCGTGCGCCAGGCCGGGATCCTGATCTTCGGCTCGGCCCTGATCATCTGGGCCTTCTGCTTCATCCTCGGCCTCCAGTGCGGCCTGCAGGGCGCCTACTTCAACCGTTCGATCGGCGCCCCCTCGCTGGCCGGTCTCTTCGCGGCCTACTGCGACCTGCGCGAGGGCCTGCCCTACGCCTTCGGCTACATCCTCGCCGCCAAGGTCGGGACCGGGATCGTCGCCGAGATCGGGGCGATGCGGATCTCCGACGAGATCGATGCGCTCGAGGTGATGGGGATCCAGCCGATCACCTTCCTCTGCGCGACCCGCCTGCTGGCAGCTTGGATCGCGCTCCCGTTCCTCTACCTGGTCGGCATCGTGATCATCTACAGCGCCAGCTACTTCTCGGTCGTCAACCAGGTCGGCGACGTCTCCTCGGGCGGCTACTTATTGATCTTCTGGATGTACCAGAGCCCACCCGACCTGATCTTCAGCCTGATCAAGGGAATGGTGATGGCGACCGTGATCGTGCTGGTCGGCTGCTACTACGGCTACACCGCCACCGGCGGCCCGATCGGAGTCGGCACCGCGACGGCCAAATCGATGGTCTTCAACATCGTCGCCGTCCACATCATCGGCATGCTCGGCACGGTGGTCTTCTGGGGCGCGAACCCGAGGGCGCCGATCGGCGGTTGACTAGAAGCCTTGAACGAGCAGCGCTGAGGCGAAGACAATGGCCAGGCCGATTCCGATGCGAGTCAAGGTGGTGTGCAGCGATAGCACGCTGACATGAACCGACGCAACGCTCTGCTTGAGTTCCTTGATGTCCCCTTCGACGCGGTCGAATCGATGGTTCGTCTCTTCTTTGAACTCGGTGATTCGCCGATTGACGTCATCGAAGCGCCGACCCGTGTCCTTGGTCGCTTCCGCCACGCGCCTGTCGACGTCGCCGATTCGTTCGTCGAGTCGGGCGAGGCGCTCGGTGAGTGCATCTTCGGGCGGGGCCATCGTCTGCATGAAAGCAGCCTAGCGGAAGAAATGCAACATCTTGTCTGAGAAAGTAAATTCTCTGAAACTTCTGCTTAGCGGCGGCGGTGCTTGCGGAAAGTCTCCTCGACCCACTTGTAGCCGCGGCGGTCTTTGAGGCTCTCGCGGAAGCGCTCGAGGGCGGGTGGGCGCGGCAGGTCGGTCCGCAATGGCCCCTCCGGCGGGACCACCAGGGGGTAGAAGAGGGAGGCCGCCGTCAGGTCGGCGACCGAGAATCCGTCGCCGACGAGGAACTCGCCGTCGCCCTGCTCCAGCTCCCCCTCGAGCTTGTCGAGCGCGGCGATGATCCCCTCCCGCGCCCGGTCGGCGTTCTCGTCGCTGTTGGCGTTGAAGCGGAGGCTGGTGTAGGTACGGGCATAGGCGCCGACTACCGGTTTCGCCTTCCCGAGTGGGCCGGGAACGGCCGCGGCCGCGACCTCGGCGAAGATCTCCGGCTCCTGGTTCAGCTCGTAGAAGGGCAGCAGCCGGGCGTGGGGGCCGAGGTTCTCGTCGAACCAGTCCTCCAGCTCCAATGCGCGGGCGCGCTCCTCGGCGTCGCTTGGGTAGAGCGGCGGCTCGGGGTACCTGGCCTCGAGCGCGGCGATGATCGCAGTCGAGTCGCCGATGTTCTCGCCGTCGATCCGCAGGACCGGCATCGTCGGCTGCGCTCCGCGGGTCAGGAACAGCGCGATCGGGATGTGGCTTCCCGGCAGCGCCGAGCGGCGGCCGTGGTCGACGCCCTTGTACTCGAGCGCCCAGCGCGCCTTCTCGCTGTAGTGCGAGATGTCGATCTGCCAAAGCGTCGGCTTCTGCCCGGTTTGCGCCGCCATCGTTCGCCTGCCAGCATAAGCGCGTGGCATTGCTCGACGACGCGGAGATCGAAGAGAGGCTTTCCGGTCTCTCCGGCTGGCGGCGCTCCGGCGAGGCGATCGAGAAGGAGTTTAAGCGCGAGGACTTCGTCGGCAGCGTTCGCTTCGTCGACAGCCTGGTCGAGCCGGCCGAGGAGATGAACCACCATCCCGACCTGACGGTCTCCTGGGACACGGTGACGGTCGCCCTCTCCACCCACTCCGAAGGCGGGCTGACCGAGTCCGACTTCGAGCTGGCGGCGAAGATCGACGCCCTCGCCTAGGTCCACGTGGCGAAGCGGAAGAAGCAACGGCGGCAGCGCGAGAAGGCGCCGACGGTCGACTACGTCGATCCCGACGGCAACGTCCTCACCCTGCGCCAGACGTTGAGCGCCGGGACGATCGCCAAGGTGGGGGAGCCGCCGGCGGGCGACGCGACCTCGCAGGAGGACGCCTGGCGGCGGCGTTCCGAGGCCATCTTCGAGCGCCTCGTCGTCCGCTGGGAGATCGCCGAGCTGCCGCTGACCGACCAGAAGATGCTGCTCGGCCGCTACCGGATGGCAGACGCCGAGACCCAACGCTGGGTGCGGCAGACGATCGCCGAGCACCTCGAGCGCCACATCCCCGAGCTGGCCGGGTAGTCGTGCCCGACGAGCTGCGGATCGACGAGCGGCTCTCGCTGCCGCTGAGCGAGGTCGAGCTGCGGGCCAGCCGCTCTTCCGGTCCCGGCGGCCAGCACGCGAACGTCACCGCCTCGCGGGTCGAAGCGGTCTTCGACGTCGAGGCCTCGCGGGCGCTCGACGAGCGGCAGCGGGCACGGCTGCGCGAGCGGCTCGGTCCGGTCGTCACCGCGGTTGCCCAGGACGCCCGCGGGCAGTCCCGCAACCGCGAGCTCGCCCTGCAGCGGCTGGCGGCGAAGATCGCCGCCGGGCTGCGGGTGCAGCGCAAGCGTCGTGCGACCCGGCCGACCCGCGCCTCGCGCCAGCGGCGCCTGGAGCAGAAGCGGCGCACCGGCGAAAAAAAGCGAGGGCGGGGGAAACCGCCGCTAGAGTGAGGTGCAGATGCTCGGCGACAAGAAAGCGACCAGCAGCTTCGCGGTCAAGGACCTGGACGCGGCCCGCGAGTTCTACGAAGGGCTGGGAATCGAGGTCGAGATCCTGACCGAGGAATTCGGCGTCACCGCCCTGAAGTTGACCGGCGGCGACGTGCTGATGTACCTCAATCCCGAGATGACCCCGGCCAGCTACACGATGCTGAACTTCGAGGTCGATGACATCGACGCCACCGTCGACGCACTGGTCGAGCGTGGCGTCGCCCTACAGCGATACGACAGCTTCGACCATGACGAGAAGGGCATCGTCCGCGGCCCCGGCCCGCAGATCGCCTGGTTCGAGGACCCGTCCGGGAACGTCATCGCTGTGATGCAGCAGCCGTAGGCTCGCGCACCAGCCCCTTGCGGTCGACCTGCACCACCTGCAGGTCGTGCGGCCACATCGCCACGGTGGCGAGGAAGCCGACCAGGAGGAGACCGGCCGAGACGTAGAAGCCGGCCTCGAGCGTGTAGCTGCTGTCGAGGTCCGTCACCCGCTCGAGGAGGATCCACAGTCCGATCAGCCAGAGGAGCGCGGCGATCCCCAGCCTGGCCTGAAAGTGCCGCGTCAAAGCCACCTGCCGCGAGCGACCGACGACGAGCGGCAGGGCGATCAGGATCAGGACCGGGCCGACGAGGAAGCCGGTGTCGATCTTGATCGCCTCGCGCGAGTTGCTCGCCAGATCGAAGAGATCGGACCGCCCCCACCAGGTGAACGCGGTCCCCAACAGACCGATCAGCAGGAGGGCAGCGCAGATGCCCGCGACGTCGCTGGCGAGTCGCACTCGCCGGTTGGGGACGTAGGCATCGCGCAGCGAGTTCATCGCACAAGTTTGGGCGGCCTCTGCGACTGAGACATCAGGGAAAAGCCGACGCTAGCTGCGTGGTGCCAGCTCCCGCGCCACCGCCTCGCGCCGGTAGTCGAAGATCCGGCGCAGATCGCGCTGCACGAGGAGCCGGTCGGCCAGATCGCCCAGCGGGCCGAGCGGGATCGAGTAGCGGACGCGGTCGTCGATCACGGTCGCGCCCGGCCCGTCCTCCTCGAAGATGTGGGTGTGCTCCCAGAGGGAGTAGGGGCCCTTGACCTGCACGTCGACGAACCGGTGCGGCGGTTCCCAGGCCTCGATTTGCGTCCGCCACCTGACCGGTATCCGGTGCAGCCGCAGCCTGTACTCGATCAGGGTGCCGGGGCCCATCTCGATCGGGTCCGGCGTCGTCACCTCGAAGCCCAGAAGTGGCGGCGTTATCCGCTCGAGGTTGCGGGCGTCGCCGTAGAAGGCGAAGACCTCATCGATCGGCCGCTCGATCCGCTGGCGGCGTTCGAGGATGTGGACCCTTGCCATCGCCGCAGGGTAGACGGGGCCGTATCGGTAGCGTGCGGGCGATGAGAGCCCGGATCGCGCCGCTGCTCGCCTGCGTTGCCGCCATCGCCGCCGGCAGCACGCTCCTGGTCGGGTGCGGCAGCTCCGGCGAGGGTGAATCCCGCCCCGCCCCTGCCGCCTCCGAGTTCCCGGCCGCGAAGGGGCGCACCCTGGCTGAGATCGCGCAGATGCCGGAGGCGAAGCTGGTCGTCTCGCCGGCCGGGCAGGTGGTCGACGTCGGCGACAACCGGCTCGCGTTCGGGGTGTTCGACCTGGGCGGCGAACAGGTCGACGACGCCGACATCGCCCTCTACTTCGCCAGCGGGCTCGACGCGCCGGCCCAGGGTCCGTTCCCCGCCCGGGTCGAATCGCTGAAGACCCCGGCGGCCTTCAGGGCGAAAACCACTTCCCAGGACCCCAGCGCCGCCACCTCGGTCTACGTCGTGACCGACGTCAAGGTCGAGAAGCGCGGCGAACTGGCGATGCTGGCGGTGATCCGTCGCGACGGCAAGCTGGAAGGAACCCGGCCCCCGAGCCTCGTCGCCGGCAAATACGAAGACATCCCCGACGTCGGCGAGATGGCGCCCCGGATCCACACGCCGACCGCCGACGAAGTCCGGGACATCGGCGAAATCGACACCCGCATCCCGCCCGACTCGATGCACGACGTCGACTTCGCCGACGTGCTCGGCAAGAAGCCGATCCTGCTCGTCTTCGCCACCCCCCAGCTCTGCCAGAGCCGGGTCTGCGGCCCGGTGGTCGACATCGAGGAAGAGGTCAAGTCCCGGATCGGCGACCAGGCGGCCTTCATCCACATGGAGGTCTACAACGACAACGAAATCCCCAAGGGCGTGCGACCCCAGCTCCGCGCCTTCAACCTCGAAACCGAGCCCTGGGCCTTCGTCGTCGACCGTGACGGCCGCATCGCCGCCCGTTTCGAGGGCGCCTTCGGCGCCGGAGAGCTGACCGAGGCGCTGGAAGCGGCGATCAAGCAGCCCTCGTCCTGATACATACTGCTACGCTTTGTGACAGTCTGCTACTAAGGAGTGTCTCATGGCTGCAACCACCGACCGGCCAACCCGAGTTTCATCCGACCTGCTGGACAGCGCAGTGGTCGAGGGCGCTAAGGAGAATCGTTCGGCCAAGCGTCAGCTCGAGCACTGGGCGCGCGTCGGAAAAGCGGTCTGCGCACGGGAGACGGCTTCCAGGCAACGAATAGAAGCCGCCCTGGCAGGGACTCTCCCGCTCGAGGATCTCTCGGACGAGGAGGGCATCGTGCTCGACTCCGAGGTGCAGTCTCGGCTGGACGAGCGTCTGCGAACGGCAAATCTCGGCGCTGTCCTTGCCGCACGCGGGGTCACGACCGTGGCGCTGAACGAGCAGGGTGAGCTGACCGAGTACCGGCCTGACGGAACGAGCTCGCCCGTTTGAGGCAGCTGCACCTGGTCGTCGGGCCGAATGGCTCGGGCAAGACCACGTTCGTCACCGAGTTTCTCGCCCTGGAGCTGCCGGGTTACCCGTTTGTCAATGCAGACGAGATCGCCAGGGCCAGGTGGCCCTCCGACCCAGCCGCGCATGCCTACGAGGCCGCTGAGGTTGCCGCCGAGACCCGCGCGCATCTGATCGCCGGCGGCCGGTCGTTCATCGCCGAGACCGTCTTCTCCCATCCGTCGAAGCTCGACCTGATTCGCTCCGCCCAAGCGGAGGGCTACCAGGTTGTGCTGCACGTGATGATCGTTCCCGAGGAGCTTGCGGTCTGGCGAGTCGCGTACCGGGTGAAAGCGGGTGGGCACGACGTCCCGGAGCAGAAGATTCGCGAGCGTTTCCACCGGTTGTGGCCACTCGTTGCGCGAGCCATCTCAGCTGCGGACAGGGCTGTCGTCTATGACAACTCCCGACCTACTGGCCCACTCAAAGCAGGGGAGTTCTTCGCAGGGCTGCCGATCGGCGCCGCCACTTGGCCGGAGTGGGCGCCTGAGCCACTCGTCTCCATCTGGAGCGATTAGGAACCGATGGGCACGGCTGGTCTCTGCCCAGCGGTTCCTGCCAGATCGCGAACCGAAAGAACCAAGCTCGCTTGTTCTTCTCTGAATCTCCGTCACGGCCAGGCGTCCTGACCTAGATCGCCAAACCGCAGGGAGCGCCTTCCCACCCGCCAAACGCGCGGCGAAGCCGCGCCACAATTGGCGGTGGGGAGGCCGACCGAAGGTCAACGCCGGGCTGATCCGCGATGGTCTCGCTCGGGCACAAAAATCGAGTTGGAGGTCCGGGCGAAGGGTCGGGCGAGGCGCTCATTTGTCCAAGCAACTCCTCTGAGAACCAACGGGTTTGCTCGGGGTATTGAGCAAGGAAGAGTCGGACAGCAATAGCCTCGACTCGCTTATCGTCATTCGTCATGCCTGCGGATGAATCGATTCGACTCGAACCTGCCGACCCGGAATGGCCCGCTCGGTTCAAGCACGAGCACGAGGCACTCGCAGAGGCGATCGGGGAGTGGGTCGTCGGCGGCATCCACCATGTCGGCAGCACCGCGGTTCCCGGCCTCGACGCGAAGCCGATCATCGACATCCTCATCGGTGTCCAAGACCTCGAGAGCGCCCGCGAGTGCTTTGAGCCGCTTGCTGACCTTGGCTATCTCTATGCGCCGTACCTGCCCGACGAGATGCACTGGTTCTGCAAGCCGGACCCGGCTCGCCGTACCCATCACCTGCACCTCGTGCCGGTGGACTCCCAGCGCTTTCGTGACGAGCTTGCCTTTCGCGACCGGCTCCGGGCCGACTCCCGGCTTGCTGCGGACTACGCGGCGTTGAAGCACTGCTTAGCCGAGTGTCATCGCGACGACCGCGAGGCTTATACCGACGGCAAGGACGCGTTCATCCGTGCGGCTCTGGCAGCGCACTGAACATCCTGGCTGAGCCGAAGGAGACAAGGCGGTGCACCCCGCTTGGAGGGATGGAAACACCCGGTATCTCCTATGTGAGCCCGGTCTGTCAACTGAGCTATTGAGAATCAAGATCATGAGGGGCAGAGACCGGGCTCACCGGCGCCTCGGAGGGTGCGCAATGTGTCGGTCCTCCAGTTGGAGGGCCGTGGCGACCGTATTGAAGCCTAGGGCTGGGGGGTGAGAGCTACCTAAGAGGTCAGGGGATCGATCCAGCGCTTCAGCTCGTCATGAATCCAAGGCGGAAGACGGGACTTTGTAGAAGGAGAGAGATCCGCATACGGGTATCGCTGGAGCACCGGACGAACTGCGTCGCTCAGCGCTACGACGCTCGATCTCCGATAGCCGCAGCCGGCACTGTTCGTAGGCCTCCATCGCTTCCTCGAATCCCTCCTCGTCAACGTTGAGCGGGTTTCGACTCAGGTGAAGGTGCCGATCGAAGCCCACCAACCGCGCCGCGCGCGATGCTACGAAGTCGTCAATCATCCTTTGAAAGGTGTGGAGAACGAGGTCTTCCGACATGATCGGATCGATGTTCTCGAACTCGTCGGTGTCGATCATCGGCCGCTCAATTGCCCGGTAGAAGTGCTCCAAGGCGCCGCGCACCGGGCGGGTTTGAACCAACTCGGCGCATTCCAGCTCCTCAAGGCGGCGGACGTGGTAGCTGACGCCCCGTAGGTCAGCCTGTAGCTCCCGACTGAGTTCCGCAGGACTCATAACGCCTCGCTCCACCAGGAGCCGGAGAATTCGAGCCCGCAGCGGGTGGGACATGGCGATAAGGCGGTTGGTCTGCCCGCTGTCGTCGCGAATGGCCGCTTTTTTCTGCTTGCGGCTTGCTCCATCGGCCCCGGTCGCCCGGGTGCTTTTCCCCATGCTCCGACTGCTCCTTTCCGGTAGCTGAGCAATCGAGTTTACCCGCGCAGTTCGACTCTCCTTCATGCAGTTGAGCGCAGTTTCCTTCGCCTTTCTCCACTGCTCTAATTTATTTTAGTAATCTCTTCCGCTCACGGGAGACCGGGAGGAAAGGGGGTGGGCTGCATGAGGATCAGCAACTCGCTGCACAAGCTGCCGGCTGTGCACATCGTCAAGAGCGCCTAGGTGAAGGTCGGAAATGGGGCGGCGCCGCCAGCACTCGCGGGCGTCCCGTCCCTCCCGATCTCGACCGGGTTTAGGGGAGGTTGTTCCACCGCTCCAACTGGACGTAACGGAGCGACGTTGACAACCAAAAGCCCGATTCGGAAATGTCGCCGCCATTGAGTTGGCCACTAACGCGCGGGGGTTCCGATGGGCAAGAAGGACGAGGGAGACAATTTCGATCAGCAGATGCTCCACGCGCTGGCGCATCCCCTGCGGGTTGAGCTCTTGCGGCAGCTGGAGAAGGGACCGAGCGGACCTAAGCGCCTCTCGGATTTAACCGGGGAGCCGCTGGCCAACGTCTCCTACCACGTGAGAGAGCTCCTCAAATGTGACCTCATCGAACTCGTGGAGACCATCCCACGAAGGGGTGCCGTCGAGCACATCTACAAGCTGAAGGGGCAGGGAGCGATCGGGTCGCGGACCTGGAAAGCAGTCCCGCCCTCCCTCCGGACTCACTACGCCGGCACCGCCCTGGCCGACTTCACCAAGCGCGCCGTCGAAGCCTTGGACGCCGGCACCACCGAGTCTCGGGAGGGATCGGGGGTCACCTGGCTCCCTCTGAACGTCGACGAGCAGGGCTGGAAGGAACTGAGCCGCGTCCTTGGCAATGTCGAGGAGAGATTCCGGACCGTGGCGCACAAGAGCGCGGAGCGCATGGACAGCCCGAGGGACGGAGTCCCGGTGATCGTCGCCGTCGCCGCTTTCGAGATCGCGAGCGGGAAAGACGTCGATCCCTCGTGACGGCGGAATCACGCCGGCAACCTCGCGACGCCGAGGAGGCCGCGGCCTTCAAGGGCATGGGCCAGGCCATCACCGCGAGCAGCGCGGCATGAGCCGGGAGGGCTCGACATGCCACTCGGCGCCCTGATGATCGAGGCCGAAGAATCCGCTCCGGGTCCTGGCGGCGAAGCGTGGCGACAGAACACTCCGCGACTGGTTTAGAACCACCCCTTGAAATTCGGCTCTGGAGAGCGGAAACCGATGGGCACGGCTGGTTTCGAACCAGCGACCTCTCGCGTGTGAAGCGAGCGCTCTCCCACTGAGCTACGCGCCCGGGACGGGGATTGTACGACGGGCGGCTTAGGCGGTTGCGACTGCTGCGTCGCTTGGTGCCTCGCCGCGGGAGCGTTGGCGCAGCGCCATGCCTACGAACGGGTAGATCAAGGTCGAGAGCATGGCGGCGCCGACGAGCCCGGCGGCGGTTGAAGTTTTCATGTGTCCCTGGTCGGTGGCGATCGTCGTGATCGCCACCACCAGCGGCAGCTCGGTGGCCGAGTAGAAGGCGAGGGCGGCGCGGTCCCGCACGCTCAGCACACCGCGGTAGAGCAGCATCGCCGGCACCCCGCGGACGACGAGGAAGAGGCCGAGGAAGAGGAACAGCTTGGCGATCGCTTCCGCCGAGCCGAGCGCGGCGAGGTCGAACTCGATGCCGCTGGAGACGAAGAAGAAGGGGACGAAGAAGCCGAAGCCGACCGCGGTCAGCTTCGACTCGAAGATCTGCAGCTCCTGCCCCTTCAGCGCCAGCCGGGTGATCATCCCGGCGACGAAGCCGCCGAGCAGGATGTCGAGGCCGAGCGTGCCCGCGAGCAGGACGAGGCCGAAGACGAGGACGACGGTCACCCGCACCGCCAGCTGGCTGCTGGCCTCGAAGGTCCTTTCCAGCGCCGGCCAGCCGCGCCAGGCGTAGCGGACCGAGGTCAGCGCCAGGACGATCGCGAGGGCGATGAAGGCGAGCAGGATCGCGGCCTCGTGCAGCGGGTTGGTGGTCGAGAGCACCAGCGTGACCAGCAGGATCGGGCCGAACTCGCCGGCGCCTCCGGCGGCGAGCAGGTGGGTGCCGAAGCGGGTCTTCAGCTCGCCGTTGTCGCGCAGGATCGGGATCAGCGTGCCGATCGCCGTCGTCGCCATCGCCGAGCCGGTGTAGAGGAAGGAGACGATGACGCCGGCGGCGGCGAGGATGCCGCCGAGGCCGTAGGCGAGGACCACCGAGAGCAGCCAGCCGAAGGCGCCGAGCCGCAGCGGCGCTCCCTTGATCCGCTGGAAGTCGATCTCGTAACCGGCGAAGAAGAACAGCATCCCGAGGCCGAGGTTGGAGAAGAATTCGACGAAGTCGTCGTTGTGGGCGAGGCCGAGGACTTCGGGGCCGATCAGGATGCCCATCACCAGCTCGACCACAACCACCGGCGGGGCGAAGCGCTTTGGGACCGCGGCGACGGTGATCGCCGCGATGGCGGCGACGGTGACGATCGCGAAGAAGGAGCCGGAGTCGACCTCTATCGCTGCGGTGGGCAGGGCCAGCAAGGGCGACATCCTATGGTCGGGCCGCTAGGATCACCAGCGGACCGTGCTAGGCGGGGTGTCAGCGGTGCCTTGTGACCCGAAATCCGCTTAGCGGGGCCGACTACCGTTCCGAGGGACTGGCCGTCGGGGTCAGTGCGTTGTGGCGGCGTTGACGGCCGGGTCCTGCGCGACGTGGGCACGCGAACCAGGTCAGGTCCGGAAGGAAGCAGCCTTAAGCGGATGCCGCGGGTGCCGCAGGCGAGCCCGGCCCGAGCCATAAGCAGCGGACACGCCCGGTGACCTCGTTTCGAAGGACGGGTGCACGGTCCATATGCACGTTGTTCCCGCTATGCGGGAACAACTGCGTTCGGTCAGTCGATCAGGCGCTTCTGCATCTGGTGGATCGCGACCCGCCAGGTGACCAGGGCGAAGGCGACGAGGAAGGCGAAGCGGAGGATGTCCTCCCACTGGTAGCCGAAGGCGCCGCCGCGAACCAGTTCGACCAGCTGGTGCAGCGGATTCGCCTGCGCCACGATCTGCACCCCCTCGGGCAGGCCGTCGATCGGGAAGAAGGTGCCGGCGACGAGGAAAAGGGGCGTGACGAACAGCGCCGTCACGTAGTTGAACTGGTCGATCTTGGCGACGGTCGCCGCCATCGCCACGCCGAAACCGGCGAAGCCGAGGGCCGTGACGAAGGCGAAGATCGGCACCAGCAGCATTCCCGGCTCCGGGTCGAGTCCCCAGAAAAAGGTGACGACGAGCGGTACGCAGCCGTAGACGGCTGATCGGGTCGCGATCCAGAGCATCTCGGCGCTGACCAGCTCTTCGACGTCGACCGGGGCCGCCAGGATCGCTTCGTAGGTGTTCTGGAAGCGGTGCTTGACGAAAGTCCCGAACATCGACGGCAGGGCGCTGGAGAAGATGACCGCGGTGGCCACCATCCCGGTGCCGACGAACTGGATGTAGGGGACGCCTTCGACTTCGTCGACCAAGGTCGCGCTCAGGCCAAGTCCGAACGCGAGCAGGTAGACCAGCGGTTCCAGGACGCTGGAGAAGGTGGTGCCCTTCCAGTAGGTCTGGAAGTTGGCGACCTCGCGGCTCATCACCCCGGCGATCGCCGCCGGTTCGAGCCGGCGCATCGTCCGCTGGCCGGGCTTCGCTTCCGCGCTCACTCTGCCTCCTCGCCCGTGAGCAGCACAAACACGTCCTCGAGGGTGGCGGCCCGCACTACCGCTTCCTCCGGGATGGCTCCGTCTTCGGCCCGCTCGGAGCCGACGATCGCGATCGCCGGGCCGGCCGGCCGCACCCGCAGCCCGGCCCCCTCGGCGGCCTGCCGCAGCTCGGCCAGCCGCTGCGGCGGGGCGTAGACCTCGGCGGTCTGGCGGCCGGCGTGCTGGGCGATCAGGTCCCCGGGCCGGCCGCGACTGATGATCTTGCCCTGGTGCATGACCGCCACCTCGTCGGCCAGCCGCTCCGCCTCCTCGATGTAGTGGGTCGACATCAGGATCGTCGTCCCGCGCGCTTTCAGGTCGCCGATCAGCGTCCACAGCTCGGTCCGGATCTGCGGGTCGAGTCCGACCGTGGGCTCGTCGAGGAGGACCAGCCGCGGCTCGTGGACGAGACCCCGCGCGAGCAGCAGTCGGCGGCGCATGCCGCCGGAGAGTTTGTCGACGGCCTCGCGGCGGCGGTCCTGCAAACGGGCCAGGTCGAGGCAGCGGTCGACTGCCGCGCCGACGTCCTTGACCCGGTAGAGGCGCGCATAGACGGCGAGGTTGTCTTCGACCGTCACGTCGACGTCGAGGTTGTCGAGCTGGGGAACGACCCCCATTTCGGCCCGCGCCGGCTTCGATTCCCCAGGTAGCTCGTAGCCGAGGACCCGCAGCTCACCCGAGTCGGCGATCGCCTGCCCGGTCAGCAGCCGCATCGTCGTCGACTTGCCGGCGCCGTTGGGGCCGAGCAGGCCGAGGCAGATGCCTTGCGGCACCTCGAGGTCGAGCCCGTCGACCGCGGTGATCGGGCCGAAGGTCTTGACTACGTTGCGCAGCTCGATTGCAGCCATCGATCTGATGGTTTCATGAGCGGACCTTTTGCTTCTTTCCGGCCGCCTGGCAGACTGCCGCCGATGCTGGACGAGCACTGGATCCGGTCGCTGCACGTCGAGTCGATGCGGCGCGCCGACCTGCACCGCGAGCGCGAGCCGCACGTCCTCTTCCAGGCCTCGACGATCGGCGCCCTGCTCGAGGGCGCCTTCGACGGCGACCTCAGCTTTGCCGAGCTGGCCGAGCACGGCGACCTCGGGCTCGGCACCCTCAACCACCTCGACGGCGAGATGATCGCTCTGGACGGCGCGTTCTTCCGCGCCGATGTCGAGGGGCGGGTCTGGCCGGTCGGGCCGGAGGAGCGGACGCCGTTCGCCGTGGTGACGCGCTTCGAACCGACGGTCGAGGAGCGCTTGCCCGGCGAAGCCGGGCGCTTTTCGCGCTCGCACGAGGAGCTACTCGCCCGCCTCGACGAGCTGGTGCCGGCGGGAGCTTCGTCCTGCGCGATCCGTCTCGACGGCCGCTTCCCCCTCGTCCGCGCCCGCTCGGTGCCGCGCCAGAACCCGCCTTACCGGCCGCTGACCGAGGTGGTCGCCGACCAGCACGTCTTCGAGCTCGCCGACGTCGAGGGGACGATGCTGGGCTTCCGCTTCCCCAGCTACGCCCAGGGGATCGAGGTGGGCGGCTACCACCTGCACTTCGTCAGCGCCGACCGCAGCCGCGGCGGCCACGTGCTCGACTCGCGGACGGGCGAGCTGCGGGTGCGGATCGACCCCTCCGACGACCTCCACGTCGAGCTGCCGCCGGACGTCGAGCTGGAGGATCCGGACCTGGCCGAGGAGACGCACGCCGCGGTCGCGGCGGTCGAGCGCGGATAGCTCAGCAGCGGCGGTAGACGACCCAGGAGTCGTTGGCCGCGACCCGCTCGAAGCCGTCCGGGACCGGGAAGGTCGGGTCGGTCGGGTCGTTGGGGTCGAGGATGAAATTGTGGATCACGAAGGGGGAGGCCGGAGCGACGAAGTACCCGCGCTTGGGGACCGCTTCCTCGCTGGCGCTGACGACCTGGGTCGGCTTGACGTCAAGGTTGAAGGCGAGGCGGGGGACGGCGCGGTGGTTGGGGACGGCGACCTTGCCGCAGAGCGGCTCGAAGGCGCCGTCGTCGACCAGGGCTGAGAGGTCGCGCTCGATTTGGGCCTGGTTGGTCAGGTCGGTGTCGACCTTGGAGTCGAGGTCCCACTGGTTCGGCAGCCAGACCAGGAACATCGCCAGGAGGATCGCGGCGAAGACCTGCCAGCGGCGACGCCAGGGATGGGCCGGCTCCAGCAGCCGCCAGCCGAGCAGGCCGACGGCGGCGAAGATCGCCAGGATCGCGGCGGCGAGCATCGTGTAGCGGGGGAGGATCGCCAGGCCGCCGCAGGCGAGCAGGGCGAAGGCGCCCAGGGCCAGCGTGGCGGCGGCGACGCCGAGGAGCGATCGGCGGCGGAGGAAGGCGAGGCCGAGGACGACGCCGCCGAAGGCGCCGACCATTCCCGGCCACTGCAGGACCTCGCCGAGGCGGCGGGGGCCGTAGAGGACGAGGTCTACCGGGCCGGTCTGGCGTTCGAGGGTCTCGACCGTTTCTTTGGTGCCGGTCCAGGAGTAGGTGGGGGAGCCGGTGGTGATCAGGTCGAATAGGGCCCACAAGATTGGCCCGGCTAATGCCAGGACTACAAGCGTTAGGCGTGGGGGCGAGAAGGACTCCCTTGCTCGGACAAACAGCGGCCTAATTAGGCCGCTGTTTTGAGTATCCGCCCGCTCAAGGGAGTCCTTCTCGCCCTCCGCGGGCGCGTCGGGTTGCTCCGGATCCCAAGAGAGGTAGAGCAGGTAGGCGATGGAGAAGAGCCAGGCCTCGGGACGGAGCAAGCCGGCTAGTGCGAGTAGGAGGAGGACGGGCCAGCCTGCCTTTGGCTTCTTGGCCTCTACCAGGAGGGCGGCCAGGCATAGGGCTATGTAGGGGAGGTCTATGTAGGCGCGGAGGCCGTTGGAGAGAAAGGGGGCTCGGGTCAGGACGATGGCCGCGGCTACGGCGCCGATCCAGCGGTCGAACCAGACCTCGCCGAGGCGGTAGACGAAGTAGCCGATCAGGCCCAGCGCGGCGTAGGCGCCGATCATCGTCAGCGTCAGCATCCCGTCGCCCAGCGGCGTCGTCACCAAGCCCCAAATCTCGGTCAGCGGGTGCGGCGTCGGCGGCAGCGCGGCGCCCATGTCGGGGCTTTCCAGGTGGGCGAGTTCCCGTCCCCAGACCAGCGCGTAGATCGTGTCGTAGTTGGGGAAGCCGACCGGGAAGAGCAGCAGCAGCACGCCGCTCACCGCGGCGACCCAGGCGGCGGGCGTCAGCCAGTTGCGGGCCCCCTTCGGCACGGGCGCCACGGTATCGGGGCGCCCCACGGGGCGCGTGTTGACCGTGGATACACTGGCTCCAAGTGAGCGAGTCGACTTCCCTCTACCGGCGCCACCGCCCCGGGTCCTTCGACGAGGTCGTGGGGCAGACGCACGTCGTCCGCACCCTGCGCAACGCGGTCGAGCAGGGCAAGGTCCACCACGCCTACCTCTTCGTCGGCTCGCGCGGGACCGGCAAGACCTCGATGGCGAAGATCCTCGCCCGCTCGCTGAACTGCGAGCGCGGCGGGCCGACCGTCACCCCCTGCGGCGAGTGCGAGTCCTGCGTGACGATCGCCGCCGGCACCTCGGTCGACGTGATCGAGATGGACGCCGCCTCGAACCGCTCGGTCGACGACGTCCGCGACCTGCGCGAGCGGGTCGCCTACGCGCCCACCGGTGGCCGCTGGAAGGTCTACATCCTCGACGAGGCGCACATGCTGACCAAAGAGGCCTGGAACGCCTTCCTCAAGACGCTCGAGGAGCCGCCGCCGAACACCGTCTTCGTCCTCGCCACGACCGAGTCGCACAAGGTGATGGCGACGATCGCCGACCGCTGCCAGCGCTTCGACTTCCAGCGCCCCTCGCTGGAGCAGATCTCCGAGGTGCTGAACCGGGTCGCCGCGGCCGAGTCGATCCAGGTCGACGAAGGGGCGGTGGCGATGATCGCCCGCTCGGCCTCCGGCAGCTTCCGCGACGCGCTCGGCACCCTCGACCAGCTGGTCGCCTTCGGCGGCGAGAACGTCGAGCTGAAGGACGTCCTGGAGATGCTCGGCGCCGCCGATGCCGACCTGCTCTTCGAGGCGGTCGACGCGGTCGTCGCCGAGGATCCAAAAGGGGTCCTGATCGGGGTCGAGCGGATGGCCCGCTCCGGCCGCGACCCGTCCCAGTTCGCCCGCGACCTCCTCGCCCACCTGCGCCACCTGCTGATCGTCCAGACGACCGGCGAGGTGCCAACCAGCTTCGTGGTGACCGCCACCGACACCGGCCGCATGCAGGCCCAGGCGGCCGCGATCAAGCCGGCGAATCTGATCCGCACCATCGACCAGCTGGCGGATGCGCTGACTGCAGTTCGCGAGGGCGACGACGCGCGCATGGCAGTGGAGATTGCTCTGCTCAAGGCATCCAGGCCGGATCTAGACCCCGACACTGCTGGACTGCTGCGAAGGGTCGAGCGTCTGGAGAGCGGGGGCGCAGGGGCCGCGGGTCCTGTCACGGCAGATGCGCCGCCGGTTGACGACCCACCCCCAGCGGAAGAGGAAGAGGCCGAAGACGTCCCTCCGGTGGGTGGCGACGATTCCGAGGACTCTCCCGGTAGGGAGAGCCCGGAATCGGAGACAGGACCCGCCGGCCAGGAGCCTTTGTCCCTAGAAGATGTTCAGCGCGTGTGGCCCGCCGTCTTGCACAAGCTGAGTGAGACGGCGCCTGCTCTCGCTTCCTGCTTAGAGGGAGCCCGCCCCGTGAGCTTTGGCGATGAGGGACTTCAGATCGGGTTCCCCCCAGACAACACCTTCAACAAACGCAAGGCGGACAGTTCGGACCGCCGGGATACGGTGGCGGCGGCGTTTGCCGCGGTGACCGGGACGGGGTTGCGGCCCACTTATGTGCTGCTGGAGGGGGAGGCGCCGCCGGACACGCCGGCCCCGGGCAGCGAGGAGATCGACGAGGAGCAGCTGCTTGAGCGGCTGAAGAGCGAGTTCGACGCGGAGGAGGTCGGTTAGGTGGCACGTGGAGGCGGACCCGGAGGCTTTGACATCCAGGGCCTGATGAAACAGGCGCAGCAGATGCAGGCCGAGATGATGGAGGCGCAGGAGAAACTCAAAGACGAGGTCGTCGAGGCGAGCGCCGGCGGCGGCATGGTCAAAGTGAAGATGGGCGGCGACCTGACCCTGCGGGAGATCGTCATCGACCCCGAGGCGATCGATCCCGAGGACGCGGAGATGCTGCAGGAGATGGTCCAGGCGGCCGTCAACGAGGGCCTGCGCGCGGCGCAGGAGCTCGCCAGCTCGAAAATGGGCGGCATCGCCGGCGGCGACCTCGGCGGCCTGGGGGGCATGCTCGGTTGAGCGAGGGACCGGCACCGCTGGCCCGCCTCGTGGCCGAGCTCTCGCGGTTGCCGGGGATCGGCCAGCGGACCGCACAGCGGCTCGCGTTCCACCTGCTGCGCGCCCCCGACGAAGAGGCCTTCGCCCTCGGCGAGGCGATCCGCGAAGTGAAGGAGAAGGTCGGCCTCTGCGAAGAATGCTTCAACCTCGCCGAGGGTCCGCTGTGCCGGATCTGCGCCGACCAGAACCGCGACCGGGCGACGATCTGCGTGGTCGAGGAGCCGGCCGACGTGATCCCGATCGAGCGCACCCACGAATACCGCGGCCTCTACCACGTGCTCGGCGGCGCCCTCTCGCCGATCGACGGCGTCGACGTCGAAGACCTGAAGATCGGCGAGCTGCGGCGGCGGGTCGAACGGGGCGGGATCGACGAGGTCGTGCTGGCGACCAACCCGACCACCACCGGCGAGGCCACCGCCCTGCACATCGCCGACATGCTGCGCGGTCAGGTGACGGTGACGCGGCTGGCCAGCGGCCTCCCCGTCGGGGCCGACCTCGAGCACGCCGACGAGGTAACGCTCGGCAAGGCCCTGGCGGGCCGGAGAAGTCTGGAATAAGCGGATAAACACATTCGTCCTGGACGAGTGTCGAGCCGCAAATAGCGCCTTTTCGGAAATCCGCTGTCCGGGGCTTTCGCCAAGGTCACTGCGTGCCTGACCAGCCGCAGCCCGATCGCCGCAGGAGCGACCGCTCCAGCGCGGGCCGGATCGCGCTCAAGGTCTCCGAGCTGCACGCCGATCTCCTAAGAAGCTTGCACGAGGAGATTGGCACCAATGGGGAGCCCTTCCTCCAAGCCGCACAGCGGCTGGCGGGGGAGTTCGGCTCGGTAACCGCCGCGGCGATCGACGCCGCGCAGCCGGCCACGTCGGCGGCACCGCCCGTGCCCGCCCCCGAGGAGCCCGGCGAACTGCCGAGCCTCTACCGGCCCGGCCACATGCGCCGCCGGCTCGAGCAGCTGCTGGAGACCAACCGGCGCTACAAACATCCCTTCGGGCTCGCGGTCTTCGACGCTTCCGGGCCCGGCACCCGGCCCGGCGACGTCGCCGGCGGCCAGGAGACGGTGCTCTCGATCGTCGGCGCCGCGCTGCGCGACAGCATTCGCATCGTCGACGAAGCCTTCCGCCTCGAGGAGGACGCGATCTGCGTCCTCGCCCCGAACCTCGGCACGGTCGAAGGGGTGCAGATGTGCGAGCGGCTGCTCGGGCTGCTCGACGACCTGGAGAAAGCCGGAGGCCTGCGGATCACCGTCTCGGCCGGGGTCGTCGCCTGCCCTGAGCACGGCACCGACGCCGACGAACTTCTGCACAAGGCAGACGCGGCAATGTGGCGCGCACGCGCGGTGGGGCAGCCCGTGGGCGTGGGCGCCTTGCAAGATCGCTAACAGTTTCTGCGAAATCCGTCGATAACCGGTGTAAACCCGCGGAACCGGTGGGAGAATCCTCATCCGGCGCGAAAAGCGCTGCACCGCCACCCGATCGACCCTCTTATCTAAATGCCTGGAATCCGCACCAACGCCGCCGCCGAAGTCCTCGGCGTGAGCCCCAACACCCTGCGCAGCTGGGAGCGTCGCTACGGCTACCCGAAACCGAAGCGGACCGAAGGCAATCACCGCAACTACGAGCTGGTCGAGCTGCAGGCGCTGCGCGATGCTCTGGGGGAGACCGGCAACATCTCCTCGGCGATCGAGCTGGCGCGCCAGCGGCAGGAGGCGCCCGCCAACGACGGCAGCCTCTTCGCCGCCTTCGAGAGCTTCGACGAGACCGCCGCCGACCGCGCCGTGGAGGAAAGCCTCGCCATGCGCTCGCTGGAGCGGACCGTGGAGGAGCTGCTGCTGCCGGCGATCGACAAGCTCGCCGCCGACCCCGAGCGCGAGGCTGAGCTGGAGTTCGCCGCCCGCTGGGCGACCGGTTGGCTGCACGGCGCCCGTCGCCTCGCCTCCGCCGCCGCCCGGCCCGCCGGGATCTTGCTGCTGGACTCGAGTCACGGCCAGGACGCCGAGGAGGTCTATACGCAGGCGCTCGACCTGGCCCTGCGCCGCGCCGGCTTCCGCGTCCTCGTGCTCTCCAACGAGCTCGGCGACGAGCGGCTCGACCGCGCCCTCGGCGCCCTCGACCCGACCGCGATCGTCCTCTGCGGCCCCGGCGCCGACACCCAGAGCGCCGTCAAGCTGGTCCGCAAGATCCGCGACCTCGGCTTCGTCGCCCCGCTCTACGGCTACCGTGCCGACGGCCTGATCGGCGCCGCCGTCCCCCCGGCCGGCAACCGGCCGAGCGAGGTCACCGGGATGCTCAACGCCGATCTGCGGCGTCGAGCTTCTCAGGCTTTCGCATAAGTCTTCCCGCTGCGTGCAACACCTGACCCTCCCCGGAGGTCATTCACGCCAGCGATGGAGGATTTGACGCTCAGCGAGAGAGACGCGGTCACCGCGCGGGTCTTCCGCGCCAACCGGGGCGACCGGGACGCGCGGGAGTGGATCGCCAGTCGCGCCTACACCGCCGGATTGCGGCTCGCGACCTTCTCGCTGGGCGATCCGAACCTGGCGCAGGACGTCGGCCAGGAGGTGGCGATCCGGGTTCTGCGCGGGCTGCCGAAGCTCCGCGACGCGTCCCGGTTCGACGCCTGGACCTACCGGATTTGCGCCGGCGAGATCAAGCGCGCGGCGAAGAAACGTCAGCGCCACGACTGGCACCCCTACGACGCCGCCGAGGGCGAACTGCGGGTCGAGGCGACGTTCGCCGAGAGCCTGGGCGAGCGCGACTGGGTGGTTCGGGCTCTGGCCGAGCTGAGCGAGAGGCAGCGCCTGGTCCTCGGCCTTCACTACGTCTACGGGCTGAACGACAGGGAGATCGCGGCGGTCATCCGCTCGCGCCGCGGCACCGTCAGATCGCTCCTGAGCAGGGGTTTGGCCCGTCTTCGGGAGCAGGCGGAGAACGAAGGGGAAAGCGATCGCGGCTCCGAAGCGGCGGTCGGTCAACGCACTCGCGAGGAGGCAGTCGGATGAATCAGGCAGACGTCCAGAAGGCCCTGAAGGAGCACGCCAAGGCGATCGGAGACCTGCAGCCGGACCCCGAGCGGATCCACGTCGCCGTCCTCGGCGCGGCGCGAAAGGCTCCCGGCCGCCGTTGGACGCCGCTGGTGACCGGCATCGTCTGCCTGCTGCTGGGAGCCGCCGTGGCGACCGCCGCCACCGGGTTGCTGGACCCGGCCCTGGAGTCCTTCCTCCATGGCGGCAAGTCCCCGGGCCGGCAGCTCTCCGGAAAAGCGCTGCCCAGCTGGCTGCGGCCCGCTCCCGGCTACAACGCCCCCGACGAAGTCTCGGTGGTGGCGTCGTCCGGCGAGGAGCGTCTTCTCGCCTACCGTCAGCGGGGGTGGATCTGCTTCGACTACGGCAGTCACGCCGGCGAGTGCCGCACCCCGCGCGAATGGCGGAGGGACCTGGAAAAGGCCCCGTGGATTCTGCGCGGCCCGGTGGGCAGATCGGTCTGGTTCGGCCTGGTCGATGCGAGCGTCGCCCTGGTCAGGGTCGAATACCGGGAAGGGGGGACGACGGACGTGCTCGTCCGCAACGGCGGCTTCGTGCTCGACGCCGACCGCGCTCGCGACCCGCAGCGCCTAGTCGCCCTCGACGCCTCGGGTGACGAGATCGTCTCCGCTCCCGTCGTGTATCCGACCCGCTAGAGCTCAGGCCCCGGAGCCGTCGGCCACGGGCGGCGCCGTCTCGCTTATTCCCCAGCGCTCGTGCAGCCGTCGCAGCGGCGCCGGCGCCCACCAGTTCCACTTGCCGAGCAGCTCCATCAGCGAGGGGACGAGCAGGGCGCGGATGATGCTGGCGTCGATCAGGACCGCCAGCGCCGTGCCGACGCCGTTCTCCTTGATGAAGATGATCTGCGAGGTGGCGAAGGCGCCCATCGCGACGGCGAAGAGCAGCGCCGCGGCGGTGACGATCCGCCCGGTCCGCTCCAGCCCGATCGCCACCGACTCGGAGTCGGAGGCGCCGTTGTCGCGCGCCTCCTTGATCCGCGAGAGCAGGAACACCGCGTAGTCGGTCGAGAGGCCGAAGGCGACCGCGAAGAGCAGGATCGGCATCGTCTGCTCGATCGCCCCCGGGCTCGAATAGTCGAGGAAGCCCTCCAGTCGGCCGTCCTGGAAGATCAGCACCAGCAGGCCGAAGACGGCGCTGAGGTTGAGGAAGTTCATGATCAGCGACTTGATCGGCAGGATCACCGAGCCGGTCATCAGGAAGAGGACGATCAGCGTCGAGACGATCACGATCGCCAGCGCGATCGGCAGGTGCTCGGCGAGGCTCGACTGAAAGTCGATGAAGTCCGCCGTCGCGCCGCCGACCAGGACCTCCGTGCCGGGCGGCGTCTTCAGGTCGCGGATTTCCTTCACCGTGGTCTGGCTCGCCTCGGAGATGAACGGGTCGGCGGAGGTGACCTGTAGCGCGGTAACCCCGGGGGAAAGCTGCTGCGGGGGTGCCACGTCGGCGACCCCCTCGACCCGGCTCACCCGGGCCGCGAACCGCTCCGCGCCAGCCGGGCCGCTGCCTTCGACGTCGATCCAGATCGGCGTTTCGCGGTAGGGCGGGAACTGCGAGCTGACGGTGTCGTAGGTCTGGCGCGCGCTCGCCGACTCGGGCAGCACCGTCGGGTCGACGGTGTCGAACTTGATCTGCAGGAAGGGCAGGCCGAGGACGATCAGGAAGAGGGCGGAGAGCGTCGCGATCGGCAGCGGCCGCCGCATCACGAAGCGGGAGAGCCGGTACCAGAAGCCGTGTTCGTCGGGCCGGGCGTCGGCCGCGGCCCGGCGCTGGAGGAACTTCGGCGCGCCGGCGTTGACCCGGTTGCCGAGCAGGGTGAGGACGGCCGGCAGCACGGTCAGCGAGATCAGCGCCGCGAACAGCGCCACCAGGGCTCCGCCGAGGCCCATCGAGTAGAGGAAGCGCTGCGGGAAGACCAGCAGCGAGGCGAGCGCCGCCGAGACCGTCAGCGAGGAGAAGAAGACCGTCCGCCCGGCGGTCGCCAGGACGCGTTTCATCGCTTCCAGCCCCGGCCCGGTCTTGGCGATCTCCTCGCGGTAGCGGGAGACGATGAAGAGGCTGTAGTCGATCGCCAGACCCAGCCCGAGCGCCGTGGTCAGGTTGAGGGCGAAGATCGAGATCGAGCCGACTTCGCTGGCCAGCCGCAGGATCAGGAAGGTGCCGACGATCGCCAGGCCGCCGATCATCAGCGGCAGGACAGAGGCGACGAGGCTGCGGAAGAAGAGCAGCGAAAGCAGGAAGAGCAGTGGGAAGGCGAGCAGCTCGGCCTTTTTCAGGTCTTCCTCGACCTGCTTGTTGACCTGCTCCTGGGCGACCGCGGCGCCGCCGACGAGGACTCCGGGCTCTTCGTTGAGTTCGTCGGCGATCTCGGCGCCCGCCTCCTGCCACGGCTTGTCTTCGGTGGCCTTCAGCGCCACCGCGAAGTAGGTCGACTGGCCGTCGTTGGAGACGAAGGCCTTGGAGCGGGTGTCGTAGTAGCCGGTCACCGAGGCGACGTCGGGGCGGTCGCGCACCTGCTGCTCGAGCGCCTCGACCCGCTGCCGGGTCGCCGGGCTGGCCACCGGCGCGTCCTCGACCACGGCGATCACCGCAGGGATGCGCAGGCCGGCTTCCTCCAGCCGGTCCATCGCCTGCACGGTCTCGGTCGCCGGGTCGTCGGCGCCGTAGGGGTCGAGCCGGTCGGCGACGCCGCCGCCGACCGCTCCCGCCACGAGGAAGAAGACGAGCGCCAGCAGGGCCACCCGTTTCGCCTTGCCGTTTGCGAGCTGCGCCAGGTAATCGAACATCAACCGTTCCTTTCCTCGTGAGCGGAATCGAGAAGCTGCGCCTCCATCCGCTCGCACCAATCGACGAACCACTGCGAAAACTCCAAGCCTCCCTGCAGGACGATCATCGGGAAGGGGTCCTCGATCTCCCCTTTCAAATCCTCGATCGCCTTCAGCTGTTGATGGACGGCGAGCCGCTTGGCTCGCATCGCGCGCAGGATCTCGACCGCCTCGTCCCGCGGCAGCGCGTTGGCGAAGAAGAGCTTCAGCAGCCCTTCGTCGCGCATCTCGAAGGTCTCGGGCGTCTGCCGCAGCCAGGCCCGCAGCTCCTCCTCGCCGTCGGCCGTGATCTCGTAGATCGTCCGTTTACGGCCACCGGTGGGGGAGTCGGAGCCGGTGATCAGGCCCGCTTCCGCGAGCCGTTTCAGCTCCGGGTAGATCTGCCCGTAGCTGGCCGCCCAGAAGAACCGGGTCGAGTTGTCGACCAGCGCTTTGATCTCGTACCCCGACCGCGGTTCGTTGCGGACGAAGCCGAGGATCACGTAGGCCGTCGGGCTCAGCTGCTCCATGTCGCGATCTTATATATCGCTTCGATATATCGTCAAGTGTGATCAGGGTCACGTTATGGTCAGCGCTCGGTGTTCAAAGACCAGCAGGAGGAAGGAGCTTCGGATGTCGCTTGACCAGAGCAAGGTCGGCCGGGTCGTGGCCGAACAGATGGAGGCGATCGAGAACGACTACGGCGACGACTGCGAAATCGGCGACGTCTGCACGATCGTCGAGGTGGTCGGTCCGCACGGCTCGCACGTGCGGGTGCGGAGCAGCGACATGCGGCCGCACAGCGGCCTCGGCCTGATCCGGATGGCCGAACAGGCGATGCTGGGGAACCTAGGGGGCTCGGCCGAGTAAGAAGCCGGCGGTGACTATCCTCAGGCGTCCATGTCAGGGGATGGATCCGACATCGTCGTGATGAAGTTCGGCGGCACCTCTGTTGCCGGCGCCGAGCAGATCAAGCGCGCCGCGGGGCGGATCGTCGCCGCCCGCGAGGCCGGCAACCGCGTCGTCGCCGTGCTCTCCGCCCGCGGCAAGACCACCGACCAGCTGGTCGAACAGGCGCATGAGATCTCCGAGCGCCCGGTGGCGCGCGAGATGGACATGCTGCTCTCGACCGGGGAGCGGATCTCCTGCGCCCTCTGCGCGATGGCGATCCACGACATGGGCCACGAGGCGATCTCGCTGACCGGGTCGCAGGCGGGGATCGTCACCGACTCCTCCCACACCAAGGCGCGGATCATCGACGTCCGCGCCGACCGCATCGCCGAAGCGCTGCAACAGGACCGGATCGTGCTCGTCGCCGGCTTCCAGGGGGTCTCGACCGAGAGCCGCGACGTCACCACCCTCGGTCGCGGCGGCTCCGACACCACCGCCGTCGCCCTCGCCGCCGCTCTGCGGGCCAGCGTCTGCGAGATCTACACCGACGTCTCCGGCGTCTACAGCGCCGACCCGCGAATCGTCCCCGACGCCCACAAGCTCGACCGCGTCTCCTTCGAGGAGATGCTGGAGATGTCGGCCTCCGGGGCGGGGGTCCTGCAGCTGCGCTCGGTCGAGTACGCGCGCAACCACGGCGTCCGCATCCACTGCCGCAGCAGCTTCGAGGACGGTCCCGGTACCCTCGTCGTCTCAGAGGAGGAGACCATGGAGAACCCCTTCGTAACCGCAGTCACCCACTCCGACAAGGAGGCCCGCGTGACCCTCACCGGGCTCCGCGACGAGCCCGGCGTGGCCGGACGCGTCTTCGGCGCGCTGGCCGATGCCAACGTCAACGTCGACGTGATCATCCAGAACGAGCCCGTCGGCGACGAAGCCCTCGCCGACCTCTCCTTCACCGTCGACCGCTCCGACCTGACCACCGCGAAGGACACGATCGCCGCCCTCGGCGACGTCTCGCTGCGGGTCCTGACCGACGAGCAGATCGGCAAGGTCTCGATCGTCGGCGCCGGCATGCGCTCCCACCCGGGCGTCGCCGCCAAGGTCTTCAAAGTCCTCGGCGAGGAAGGGATCAACATCGAGATGATCTCCACCTCGCCGATCAAGATCTCATGCGTCATCCCCGCGGATCGCGTCGCCGACGCCGTCAACGCCCTGCACAAGGCGTTCGACCTCGGGGAGGACGCGATCCAGCCCGAGGACCCGACCGGCCCCGGCCACCGGCCGACGGTCGCCGGCTGAGCGCGGTCATACTCGATCGAGATGGCCGCTGACGGATACAAAGTCGGAGTGCTGGGCGCAACCGGCCTGGTCGGCAGCGCGATCCTCGAGCTGCTGGCGGCGCGCGACTTCCCGGTCGCCGAACTGCGGCTGCTGGCCTCCGAGCGCTCGGCCGGGAAGACGATCGAGTGGAAGGGCGAGACGCTGACCGTGCAGGCGGTGGGCGACGACTCGATCCAGGGTCTCGACCTCGTGCTCTCCTCGGCCGGCGGCTCGGTCAGCGCCGAGTGGACCCCGAAGCTGGTCGCCGCCGGGGCGACCGTCGTCGACAACACCAGCTACTGGCGGATGAAAGACGACGTGCCGCTGGTCGTCTCCGAGGTCAACCCCGACGCCCTCGAGGGCCACAAGGGGATCATCGCCAACCCCAACTGCTCGACGATGCAGATGGTCGTCGCCCTGAAACCGCTCTACGACGCGGCCGGGATCGAGCGGCTGGTGATCTCCACCTACCAGGCGGTCTCCGGCACCGGCAAGGGGGCGATCGACGAGCTGCGCGCCCAGGCGCGTGCCGTCGTCGGCGGCTATGACGTCCCCGACCCGCAGATCTACCCGCACCAGATCGCCTTCAACGCCCTCGCCCAGGCCGGCAGCTTCCCCGAGGGGGACGATCACACCGACGAGGAGCGCAAGCTGATCAACGAGACCCGCAAGATCCTCGGCGACCCCGGGATCCGGGTCAGCGCCACCTGCGTGCGGGTCCCGGTCGAGACCGGCCACTCCGAGGCGGTAAACGTCGAGACCCGCGAGCCGCTCGACCCCGAGCGGGCGCGCGAGCTGCTCGCCGCGGCGCCGGGGGTGACCGTCGTCGACGACCCGGCCGCCGGGCGCTACCCGATGGCGATCGACGCCGCCGGCAAGGACGACGTCTTCGTCGGCCGCATCCGCCGCGACCCCGGCAACGAGCGCGCGCTCGACATCTGGGTCGTCTCCGACAACCTGCGCAAGGGCGCGGCGACGAACACGGCGCAGCTCGGCGAGCTGCTCATCCAGCGCGGGCTTTTGAACCGCGGCTGAGGCGCCGCAGGGCAAACGGCGCCGCCAGCGTCGTCAACACCGCCATCCCGACGACGACCGCGAACAGCTCGGCGTCGACCACCCCCTCGGCGGCGCCGATCGAGGCGATGACGATCCCCACCTCGCCGCGGGGGACCATGCCGACGCCGACGATCGCGGCCTGGTTGCGCCCCAGCGGGCGCGCCGCCAGGTAGGCGGGCACGAGCTTGGTCGCCGCGGCGATGACGGTGATCGCCGCCAGCAGCCAGAGTGCGTGGCCGCTGAGCAGCGAGCCGAGGTCGAGCTCGATGCCGATGAAGGCGAAGAAGAAGGGTGGGAAGAACGCGTAGAGCGGCCGCACTTCTTCCTCGATCGAGGTGTGGTCTTTGGTCTCGGCGACGATCATCCCGGCGAGGAAGGCACCGATCAGCGCCGCCAGGCCGATGTTGGCGGAGAAGGCGGCGAGCCCGAGGCAGAGGATCACCGCAGGCAACAGCGAGGACTCGGCAAAGCGCGGCGTCTCCAGTAGCCGCGGCCGGCTGCTCAGCAGGCGCGCGCCGCCGAGGGCGACGAAGGCGACGAAGGCGATCGCGATGCCGAGGGCAAGGAGGATCTTGCCGGCGTCGACGCCCCCCTCGGCGGCCATCCCGACCGCGACCGAGAGGAGGATCAGGGCGAGGATGTCGTCGACGACCGCGGCGCCGAGCACCGTGCGGGCGGCGCGCGTGCGGTTGATGCCGAGGTCGAGGAAGGTCGCCGAGGTGATCCCGGCGCTGGTCGCGGCCAGCGCGGCGCCGAGGAAGACGCTGGTGTCGGTGCCCTCGCCGAGCGCGACGCCGAACCCGATCCCGGCGAGGAAGGGGACCAGAACTCCCGCCGAGCCGACCGCGACGGCCACTTTGCCGACCGCCCGCATCTCCGAGAGCCGCGTCTCCAGCCCGACCCAGAAGAGGAGGAAGACGACCCCCAGCTCGGAGAAGACGCGCAGCACCTCGCCGACCTCGACCAAACCCAGCACCGAGGGCCCGACCAGGACCCCGCCAAGGATCTCGCCGACGATCGCCGGCTGCCCGATCCGCTTGAAGACCTCGTCGCCGAGCTTCGCCGCCAGCAGGACGACGAACAGGTCGGTCAGCACCGAAGCGGTGTCACCAGCGGCTAGGGGGAGGGAAGAGGCGAAGTCCAAGAGATTTCAGGGTCGGTTAATCGAGTGCCGACCAGTCTTCCCGGCTCACCTGACGTCAGGCTATCCAAATGAGACAAAGAAATTTCAAATTTGCAGGCAATACGTAACATATTGTCTGCTACGGTTATTCACATGGAGAGCAGCCGCGCCCAATGGACCGACGCTCGTCTGGACGATCTCGTGGGGCGGATCGACAGGCTCGAATCGAAAATGGATGCGCGCTTCAACTCTCTTGACGCCAGGTTCGACCGTCTGCAGCAGACCCTGATCGGCTCGATGGCGAGCGTAATGCTCGCTTTTGCCGCTCAGATCATCTTCGGCTAAGCCGCGGCGCCTGCGGTGAGGCGCTCCTCGACCCAGCCGGTCGAGGCGATGTGCTTGCTCATCCCCAGCTCCTTCGGCTCGGCGCCGAGGGCGAGGCCGACGAGCTGCGGCAGGTGGAGGACGGCGAGGCCGAGGTCGCGGTTGACGACCTTGGCCGCCTCCGGCTGCTGCATGTCGAGGTTGAGGTGGCAGAGCGGGCAGGGGGTGACGAGGCAGTCGGCCCCGGCGTCGATCGCGTCGCCGACGTGGGTACCGGCCTGGCGCAGCGAGGTCTCGCGATTCATCGTGATCACCGGAAAGCCGCAGCACTTGCGGGCGCCGTCGTACTCGACGACCTGGCCGCCCAGCGCCTCGATCACCTTCTCCAGGTAGATGTCGCGGTCGGGGAATTCGCCGTAGCCGAGCCGTTCCTTCGGCCGCACGATGTAGCAGCCGTAGAAGGGGCCGACGCGGAGCCCGCTGAGCGGCCGCACGACCTGCTCCTTGAGGCGGTCGAGGCCGTAGTCCTCGACCAGCAGCCAGAGGAAGTTCTTGTTGGTGAACCCGTTCTGGTCTTTCTCGTAGGAGAGGCCCTGGCCGGAGAGGGTCTCGTTGATGTGGGCGCGGTAGGCCGAGTCGGCGTCGAGCCGCTGCTGGCACTCCGACTGCGCGCCCTGGCAGGTCGAGCAGATGTTCATCATCGAGAGCCCGGTCTGCTGAGCCAGCGCGAAGGTGCGTGCGTTGAGGGTGTCGGCCAGCTCCTGGTTGTGCTCGGCGATGACGCCGGCGCCGCAGCAGTTGGCGCGGTCGAGTTCGACCAGCTCGATCCCGAGCTTCTGGGCAACCAGCGCCATCGAGCCGTGCAACTCGGGGGTGAAGCCGCGCGAGACGCAGCCGGGCCAGTAGGCGACTTTGATCTGATCGGCCATCATTTCGCCTCCGCGGTGTCGGGATCGGTGGAGCGCTCGATGCCCTTCTCGACGTTCTCGTCGACGAGCTCACCCTCCTCGCCCTTGATGTACAGGTTGAATTCCTCGCTGTGCTCCTCGGCGTGGGCGTAGATCGCCTTCACGTCGTCCTGGTCGGGGAGCTTGTGGTGCACGCCCGGGATCAGCTTCGAAAGCGAGCGCATCTTGCCGGTTTTGATCCCGCGGATCGCCGTCGGGATCGAGCCCAGCATTTCCCGGATCGCCCGTTTGTTCGGTTTCAGCTTGCCTTTGACGCCGGGGGCGAAGGACTCCTGCAGCAGCAGCGACTCGTCCAGGGTGCCCTTCTTCTCGATGATCTTGACGAAGGCCATCTCGTGGTCGTGGCCGCTGTTGGGGTCTTCGATCCCCTCCTCGCCGGCTTTGCGGCGCAGGCGCATGATCTGGTCCATCGGCGCCACGCCCTTGGGGCAGGCGTCGATGCAGCTGAAGCAGTGGGTGCAGTCGTAGATCCCGTGCGGGTCGTCGGCCAGGTCGTGCAGCCGCTCGTGGGTCTCGGCGTCGCGCGGGTCGCCGACGAAGCGGTAGGCCTTGGCCAGCGCCGCCGGGCCGATGAAGTCCGGGTCGGCTTCCATCGAGAGACAGGAGGAGACGCAGGCGCCGCACTGGATGCAGGCCATCGACTGGGTGATGTCGATCATCGACTCCGGCTCGACGACGTACTCGCGCTCGGGCGGCTCGCCGTGCGGCAGTAGCCATGGGGTGACGCGGCGGATCTTGGTCCAGTGGGTCGACTCCATGTCGGTGACCAGGTCCTTGACGACCGGCATGTTGCCCATCGGCTCGATCACGATCACGTTGCCGGCGGAGCTGCCGCCGACGGCGCTCGCCTTCTTGTCGGCCAGCTCCTGCGCCTCGCCGATCTGGGTCTTGCAGCCGAGGCCGGACTGGCCGTTGATCTTCATCCCGCAGGAGCCGCAGATCGCGGCACGGCAGGAGCAGCGGACGGCCAGCGAGCCGTCGTCGCGATCCTTCGCCTGCAGCAGGCCGTCGAGGACCGAGAGCGAGGGCTCGAGGTCGACGTTGAACTCCTCCCAGTAGGGCCCCTGGCCGCTCTCGGGCTGGAACCGCCGGACTTTGATCGTGTACTCGGCCATTAGTAGGTCCTCTCTTGCGGTTCCCACTGGGTGATCGTGACCTCGGAGTAAGAAATCTCAGGACCGTCGTCGGTCATCTCGAGGTCGATGTGTTTGAGCCACTCCTCGTCGTTTCGCTCCGGGTAGTCGGTGCGGTACTGGGCGCCGCGGCTCTCCTTGCGCTCCAGGGCGGCAACGCAGGTGCACTCGGCGTTGTCGAGCATGTACCCGAGCTCGATCGCGCCAAGCAGGTCCTGGTTGAAGACGCTGCCGTGGTCGTCGATGTAGGCGGTCTTCGCCTCCTCCTTAAGGCGCTTGACCGTTTCCAGCGCTTCGGTGATCCCGGCCTCGTCGCGGAAGACGGCGACCTTGGCGTCCATCGTCTCGCCCAGCTCGCGCTTGATCTCGGAGATCCGGCGGCCGGAGCCCTTCTCGCGCGACATCACGTCGGCGATCATCGTCTCCTCGTCCTCCAGCACCTTCTTGGAGGGGCGGGCGACGTCGATCCGCTTGGCGCGGGCGGCGGCGTCGCGGCCGGAGCGCTTGCCGAAGATCAGGGTGTCGAGCAGCGAGTTGGCGCCGAGGCGGTTGCCGCCGTGGACCGAGACGCAGGCGGTCTCGCCGGCGCTGTAGAGGCCGGGGATGTCGGTGCGACCGTCGACGTCGGTCTTGACCCCGCCCATCGTGTAGTGGTTGCCCGGCTTGATGTGGATCGGTTCGCGGGTGATGTCGACGCCGGCGAAGTCGCGGCCGACGAGGACGATCTCGCGCAGCGCCTCGTGCACGCGCTTTTTCGGGACCACGGTGATGTCGAGCGCGACGGTGCCGTCGGGGAAGCCGCGGCCCTCGTTGATCTCGGTCTGCTCGGCGCGGGAGACGACGTCGCGCGAGGCCAGCTCCATCTTGTTCGGCGCGTACTTCTCCATGAAGCGTTCGCCCTTGGCGTTGAGCAGGTGGGCGCCCTCGCCGCGGGCGCCCTCGGTGATCAGGAAGCCCTTGCCCGCCAGCGTCGTCGGGTGGTACTGGATCATCTCCATGTCCATCAGCTTGGCGCCGACCCGGTAGGCCATCGCGATGCCGTCGCCGGTGCAGATAAGAGCGTTGGTGGTCGGCTGCCAGACCTGGCCGTTGCCGCCGGTGCAGAGGATCACCGACTTGGCCTGGAACAACTCCATGGTGCCGTCGGCGACATTGCGGGTGACGACGCCGCAGCACTCGCCGTTCTCGTCGATCGCCAGACTGCTGCAGAACCACTCCTCGTAGCGGGCGATCTGCTCGGAGTACTTCATCAGCTGCTCGTAGAGCACGTGCATGATCGCCTGGCCGGTGATGTCGGCCACGTAGTAGGTGCGGGCGGCGGAGGCGCCGCCGAAGGCACGGGTGCCGAGCTTGCCTTCCTCGTTGCGGTGGAAGGTGACGCCGAGGTGCTCGAGGTGGAGGATTTCCTCCGGTGCCTCGCGGGTCATGATTTCGACCGCGTCCTGGTCGCCGAGGTAGTCCGAGCCCTTGATCGTGTCGAAGGCGTGGGACTCCCAGGAGTCGCCTGGGTTCAGGGCGGCGTTGATCCCGCCCTGGGCCGCGTTGGAATGGGAGCGCACCGGGTGGACCTTGCTGATGATCCCGACCGAAACGCCTTCCTCGGCGGCGGCGAGAGCGGCGCGCTGGCCGGCGAGCCCGGCCCCGATTACGAGTACGTCATGGGATGGCACGGGCGCGGATGCTATAGCGCCGAAATCCGACGGCGTAGTCGGAATTCGTCACGTTGCAATTCGTCACTTAGAGCCAGCCGCGGCCGAGTCGCCGGGTGGCCGAGTCGCTGACCTCGATCGCCCTTTCGAGAGTCTCGAAGTTGACGTTGGCGGCGATGTCGTTGGGCCAGTGGTAGCGGCCCGGCTGCTTCTGGTCGGTGCAACTGCAGAGCGCCACCGTCTCGTAGCCGGCGACCCGCGGCTCCAGCGCGTCGGTGCCGTTGTAGGTGCGCAGGTTGGGGTAGAGCCAGACGCCGAGGTCCTCGGCGACCGCTTCGACGAACCCGAGGGCGCGGGGCGGGTAGTCGCGCATCTTCAGGAAGCCCTCGCCCTGCAGCGCCAGCAGGTGGGTGGCGCCGAGGGTCTCGAGGCAGAGGAAGAAGGTGCTCTCCCTGGGCAGCGCGTCGAAGTGGCGCTCGCCGAACGCTTTCATGCCCTCGCTGAAGCTCTCCTCCGATCCGGTCGAGAGGAGGATCACGCGGACGCCTTCGGGCGGGTCGGCGAGGAAGCGGCGAGCGAGGTCGAGCAGGGCGACGACCGCGGTGCCGTTGTCGTTGGCGGCGGGGACCGACTTGCGAGCGCCGATGTCGGCCATCGCCCCGATGCTGCCGAGGCCGAGGAAGAGGCCGATCTTGGCGAGCCAGCGCCGGCCCGTCGCCGCGCCGAGCGCCGCCAGGACCGGGCCGCCGACCACCGGGGCCATCAGCGGCGGGCTGGTGTCGGTGCGATCGAGCATCCCGAGACGGTCGGCGAGTTCGGGCAGGGCGGGATGGAAGACGAGTCCGGAGTGGGGAGCGTCGTGGTGGGCGCTGATCACGATCGTGCGCTCGGCCTGCGGGTCGCCGAGCTGGCAGATGACGTTGTAGGTGGTGCGGGTGGGGAGGAGCCGGCGCATCCGTCGCTGGCCGGGCGGGAAGTCGTCGGCCATGCCGGCCGCCCCGAGCGCGGCCAGCGGCGCGCCGAGCAGGCGCCGGCCGCGCAGGGCCAAGACGGCGCCGAGTGACCCGAGGGCGGCGCCGATCCCCAGCGGCCACCAGTAGGTGCCGTGGGCGGGCTCGGCCTCGATCCGCGCCTCCGCTCCCAGCTCGGCGAACCGGTCGACCAGCCACTCGGCGGCCTCTCGCTCGCCGTCGGAGGCCGATGGACGCTCGATCCGCTCCAGTTCCTCGAGCCGCTCCCGCAGCCAATTCGCCTCGCTGGACATTGCGTCGGGAAGCTAGCCGCTTACCATGGGCACATGCTCGGCGGTGGGTCGATCACCCTCTTCCATTTCCGCGGGATCAAGGTCACCGTCGACTGGTCCTGGTTCATCGTGCTGTTCCTGGTCATCTTCTGGATGACCGGCCGGTTCGAAGACATCCTGGGCGAATCAGGGACGACGCCCTTCGGGCTGGCCCTGCTCAGCGCCGTCGGCTTCTTCGGCTCGATCCTCCTGCACGAGTTCGGGCACGCGATCGTGGCGATGCGCAACGGCATCGGCATCTCCAGCATCCAGCTCTGGATCTTCGGCGGGATGGCGCGGATGGACCGCGAAGCCGACTCGCCGGCGACCGAGATGAAGGTGGCGCTGGCCGGCCCGGCGGTGACGGCGGCGATCGTCGTCTTCTTCGCCGCGATCGGCATCCTCGCCGACGGCTGGTCGGGGTTCCGCGAGGCGGCGATCCTCGAAACCAACTCGGACGTCTCCGGACTGATGGTGCTGGCCGCCTGGCTGGCGACGATCAACCTCCTGATCCTGATCTTCAACCTGCTGCCGGCCTACCCGATGGACGGCGGCCGCGTCGCCCGCGCGCTCGCCTGGTGGAAGACCGGCAACCGCAACTCGGCGACCCGCTTCGCCGCCAACCTCGGCCGCGGGTTCGGCTACCTCTTCATCGGGGTCGGCCTCGTCCTTGCTTTCAGCGGCGACCTCTTTGGTGGTGTCTGGCTCGCCCTGATAGGGATGGTGATCAACGGCTCCGCCCGCGGGGCGGCGATGCAGACGGCGATGACGAGTCGCATCGGCGACGTCCGGGTAGCCGACGTGATGGATCGCGAGCCGGTGGCCATCCCCGGCGACCTCAGTGTCGAGCGCGCTCTGGACGAGTACTTCCTCCGCTACCGCTGGCCCTGGTTCCCAGTGGTCGACGCCGCCCACCGCTTCCTCGGCCTGGTCCAGCGCGACCGCGCCGACGAGGTCCCGGAGATCTCCCGCGCCAGCTCCCACGTCTCCGACCTGGTCGACCACGACATCGGCCTCTTCGTCCGCGACGACACCCCCCTCGACTCGCTCCTCGCCAACCAGAACCTCCGCCGCCTGGGGGCGCTGATGGCCGTGGACGCCGAAGGCCGCCTCAGCGGCGTGATCACGATCGAGCAGGTCGGCCGCGCGCTTCGGGACGCCTCTCAGTGAGGCGTCGCTCGCCTCAGGTGCTCGACGGCCTGCTGTAGGTCCGCCGCGATCTGCGCGGTCAGTTCGTCGATCCGCTCCAGCCCCGCGGCTCCCGGCGCCTGCTCGCCCGTTTGCCACGAGAGGTCGAACCGGACCTCGTCCGAGGCCAGCAGGTCGGCGTGCGGGTAGCGGCGCCACCTGGCGGTCTCGGTGCGGTCGGATTCGCCGTAGCTGGCGACGAACTCGTGAAGGTCCTCCGGGCCCAGCGGGCGTTTCTTCAGCGAAAAGCGGTTCCCCGAGCGCAGGTCGTAGACCCACAGGGCCCCGTCGCGGACCTGCTCCCGGGAGAAGAAGAGGACGTTGGCGCTGATGCCGGCCGCGTAGAACAGCCCGGCGGGCATTCGCAGCATGGTGTGGACGTTGCAGGTCTCCAGCAGCCGGCGGCGGATCGCGGTCGCCGCGCCGCTCTCGTAGAGGACGTTGTCCGGGAGGACGACCGCCGCGCGGCCCTTGTCTTTGAGGCAGGCGACGATGTGCTGGAGGAAGTTGAGCTGCTTGTTGGCGGTTTTGACCCAGAAGTCGGGCCGGATGACGGTCAGCCCGTCCGCCGCCTCGGAGCCGCTCGCCGTCGCGTACCTGACACTGCCTTTGACGCCGAAGGGAGGATTGGTGAGGACCACGTCCACCTGCTCTGCCGGCGGGGTGGCCAGGCTGTCTTCGCAGGCGATCGGGAGATCGTCGTCGGAGTCGCCGGAGACTTCGTGGAGGTAGAGGTTCATCGCCGCCAGCCGGGCGACCTCCTGGACGAGCTCCACCCCGCGAATCGCCTTCGTCCGCAGGTGGTCCCGCGCGGCCGGCGTCAGCCGCGGGTTCGACTCGAGGATGTGCTGGTGCGCCGCCAGGAGGAAGCCGCCGGTTCCGCAGGCCGGGTCGAGGATCACCTCGCCGGGACGCGGCGCCACGCACTCGACGATGGCGTTGATAAGCGGCCGCGGCGTGAAGTACTGCCCGGCGCCGCTCTTCGTGTCGCGGGCGTTTTTCTCCAGCAGCCCCTCGTAGGCGTCGCCCTTGACGTCGGCGGAGAAGCCGGACCACTCGGTCCGGTCGATCAGGTCGACGACCAGCAGGCGCAGCTTCGCCGGGTCGCCGATCTTGTTGCGGGCCTCGCCGAAGATCAGGCCGAGGGTCCCGCCCTCGCTGCCGAGTCCGGCCAGCGCCTCGCCGTAGGCGCGCTGCATCGCGACCGCGTCGAGGTCCGCGAAGGACCGCCACGAGAACCGCTCGGGAACCCCGCCGCCGCCGCGTTCGTCGGCGAGTTTGAGGAAGAGGAGGTAGGTGAGCTGCTCGACGTAGTCGGGGTAGGAGAGGCCGTCGTCGCGAAGCACGTTGCAGTACTGCCAGAGCTTGCGGACCAGCTCCTGGGCGCCGGGGGCACTCATGCGATGTCGGGGATGTTGCGGAAGACGGCGGTTTCGATCCAGGGACGATCCTTGAAGCTCCGGATGTAAGCGATGGCGGCCCGCGAGTATTCCTCCCCCTCGCCGGTCATCTCGATCAGTTTCGCGGCGATTTCGGTCAGGCGTTCGACCGCGCCTGCCTCTTCTCGGAGCGTCGCCGCCTCGGCTCTGTCGCCCGCCAGGACCAGCTCGTAGACCTTGGCGTAGATGGCGCGGCGACCTCTGACGAACGGATCCCAGTCGAGGTGGAGGATCTCGCGGCTGGCCTCGACCCTTTGCACCGCCGTCTCGGAGTCCTCGTAAGCGGGCGCGACCTTCGTGTAGCCGTCCATGTCGAAGATCAGGTGCGGTGGGTCTGCGGGGTTGGTCGGGTCCAGGAGCGCCGGCTTCTCCTTGTTCTCGTCGTCCGGCGAGAAGCAGCGATCGCCCTCCTCCAGCAAGGGGAAGTGATCCGCCTTGCCGAGCGTCGCTTCCGCGTCCTGGTTGCGGCGGGGCCGGTTGGCGCGGTGGGAGCTGAGGCGGAAGTTGCGCCAGTCGAACGCCAGCCACCAATAGCCGCCGTGGACTTTGCACTCGACGACTCGGCCTTTCGGGCGGAAATGGTCGATGTCATCGTCGGTGCCGGGGTTCTTCGACTCCGTGTACCAGCACTTTTCGCCGTAGATGCTCTCGAAGAGGTCGCGGAAGTCGACCCAGGCCTGGCGTTTGGCTTTCATCAGTTTCTTCCGTTTTGCCGGATCCTCCTCCGCCGCCAGGTCCGCTTTGAGTTTCTCGGCGGCTTCGATCAGCCCCTGCGCCCGCGGGTCGGCGAGGATCCGGTTGAGGTTGATGAACCTCATGCCGAACGCTGCTCCTCGGACCTTTCCAGGGCGATTTCCGCCGCAACCTCTTCGGCGATCTCTTCGCGACGGCGGCGGTCCTCCTCGCTGACCTGCTCGGCGTCGGTCTCGGCCTCGCCTCCGGCGGCGGCGAAGCGGGGCATGAACTGGTCGAGGAAGAGCTGGTAGAGCGGGTCGCGGTCCTGCTTCCAGAACGGGCGGGAGTTGAGCTCGTCGGACAGGGCTCGCAGCTCGGCTCGCTCCTCGGCGCCGAGGTCGTCCTTCATCGACAGCGCCCGCAGCCGCTCGAGTTCGCGCAGGGTCGCCTCGTCGAGGCCGCCGGACGGCAGGCGGAAGAGGTCGCTGGCGAGGATCGCCTGGATGCCCATCCCCCGCGGGTCGTCCAGGGGCGCGTCGACCCGGGCGGTGCCGTTCTCGGCGCGCCGGAAGATCCGCACCTCGGGACGCCGCAGCCGGGCGAAGACGAGGGGGTCGTGGGTGGCCATCACGATGTGGGAGGTCTCGGGCTCGGTGATGAAGTGGTTGAAGAAGTCCAGGTAGCGCGTGCTCCAGGCGGGGTTCAGGTGGGTGTCCGGCTCGTCGAGCAGGAACAGGGTCTCCTTGCGGGCGGTGAACTTGAGCAGCCCCAGCACCAGCAGCAGCTGCTGCTCTCCCTCCGAGAGGTCGCGGTAGGTGATCTCGCCGCCGCCGGCCGCGGGGGTCATCCGGACCCGGGTGCGGACCTCTCCCAGCAGCTTCGAGAGGTGGGTGCTCTCGAGGGCGGTGAAGAACGCGTACGGCTTGTCGTAGTGCCGGTAGACCTGCTCCAGCGCCTCGGCGCCGGGCAGGAACAGGTACAGGCTCTCGACCTGGGGATTCTGCTTGGTCAGGTCCACCTTGATGCGCCGCGGCATCCGCGAGGGCATCAGCGCGGTCTCGTAGACGCGGTCGAGGAATTCCTGCACCTCGCCGACCGCGTGCCAGAAGCGTGGATCGCCGTCGTTGCGGTTCCAGGGCGGTTTCTTCAGTGCGAAGAGGACGCTGTCGAGGCCGTCGATCTGCAGCTCCTCGCGGAGGAAGGCGCGGCCGCCGCCGTCCTCGTCCTCGGGTTCCATGAAGAAGGCGAGCAGGGCGAACTGGCCGTACAGGGTCTCCGCGTAGAACAGTCGCCGCAGCGCGTTCGGGTCGTCCACCTTGCGGCGCTGTTCCCGATCGCGGATGAGGTAGCTGTAGAAGCGCTCGCGGTGCGGCTCGTACAGGCCCGCGAGCCGGTCGGTGAGGCCGGAGTAGTAGCCGAAGACGAAGGCGGGCCGGTAGAGCGGGCCGTCCTCGTCTTCGCTGGCGAACTCGCGCTGGGAGAGGCGGCGGAAGTCCTCCTCGCCGGCCGCCCGCGCCGCCACCTTCGGTTTCGCCTCCGCGGCCGCCTCGACTTTGACGTCCAGCCCGCGGCAGCGGTAGCGCAGCCGGTACTCGAACGGGGCCGGTTGCCCGAGGTCGAGCTGGCGGAAGATCAGGGTCAGCGCCTCGAGCAGATTGGACTTCCCGGCGCCGTTCTCGCCGACCAGGACCGTGTAGGGCGATTCCTCGTCGAAGTCGACGTGCAGCTCGTGGAGGTTCTTGAAGCTGCTGATGTAGACCTCGTCAAGTCGCATCGGCAACCGCCCTCAGCGTCTGGTTCTCCTCCGGCTCTCCCACTGCTTCAACCGACTCGCCGAGCTCGTCGCGCAGGGCCAGGTAGAAGCGCTCGATGTCGTCGATGTCGTTGAGGTCGAATTTCGCCGCCCGGCAGAGTCCGGGAATGTCCAGCGGGCCCGATCGCCTCAGTACGCCGGCGAGCAGGGGCTCGCCTTCCCGGACCGGCTCCTGGTCTGCGCTCATCCCCGTCTCCTCCATCAGCTCGCTATCAATATCGACTCGGTCCGGCGGCGGCTCGCCCACTCGCTCGAGCAGCTCCTCGGCAGGCTCGTCTCCCTCCTCCTGGGGCACCAGCGCGCCAGAGGCCGCGGCGGCGAGGATTTCCCGCTCGACGGTCTCGATCCCCTCCAGCGAGAGCGAGATCGTCTCCCGGCGCTCCGACGACTCGGCCAGCAGGAGCTCCGCCCGCGCGGCGATCGCGGCCTGTTCCTCGAGCGGCGGCAGCGGGAACGGCATCGCCGCGAAGCGGGTGCGGGACAGGTGGGCGATGTTCGTCGACCCGCGGGAGACGCGGCGGAACTCGCCGCTGTGCAGGTAGTGGCGGAAGACCAGGAGGGCAAACCCCGGATCCACCCGGGGACCGGCGCGGAAGCGCACCAGGGTGTTCTGGAAGCAGGCCCCGGGGAGCTCGTCCCGGTAGATGGCGGGGCGGCCGACCAGCTCGGGGCTCTGCCCCTCGTTGAGCAGGATGTCGCCCGCTTTCAGGGCGTACCGCTCGTACTCCTCCGGCGTGAAGTTCATCTCCTTGACGTCGGTCAGGTCGATCCGGTCCTCGAAGACGTTCGCCACCCGCAGGTAGGGACGCATGTCAGAGCCGCTGTGGCTCTGCGGCGAGCGCTGCTTGCCGAGCCGCACGTCCGCGACCTCGTCGACGCGGGCGATCTCCCAGCCGGGAGGAAGGTCGGGGAAGATCGAGTCTCCGGTCGCCTCTCCCTCCGCGGAGGGATTCTCCGCCAGCCGGCCGCTTGCCGCCGCCGCGAGGATCTCGGAGTCCTGTTCGCGGGTGCGCGCCAACGCCGTCTCGAGTGCCTCCCGGGCGGCGCGCAGCTCGTCGAGGCGCCGCGTCGCCTCGGCGGCGATCCGCTCCTGCTCGGCAAGCGGCGGCAGCGGGAAGGGGAGGTCGGCGAGGCGCGCCGCCCCCAGGTGCTGGATCCCGATGCCGCGGGCGGTGTCGGCGAAGACACCGGAGGCCATGTGCTGGCGGAAGACGAGCAGGGCGTACCCGGGGACGACCGCGTGGGGGCGAACGCGGATGACGGTGTTCTGGAAGCAGCAGAGGGGCAGCTCCTCGCCCCAGATGGCCGGCCTGCCCACCTGGCTTTCGCTCCCCGAGGCCTCGGTGAGCACCACGTCGCCCTCGACGAGGGCGTACACCGACCGCTCCTCCGGCGTGAAGTCCATCTCCTGCACGTCGTCCAGGTCGATTCCTCCCGCGGTGATGTTCGCCGCCCGCAGGTAGGGGGTCGGGAACCGTCCTCCGACGTGCTGGGGCGAGCGCTGGCGACCCACCCGCACCCGGCCGACGCGGGCGACGGTCGTGCTCACCCAGCCGGGCGGAAGCTGAGAGGGGCTGGGGTCGTCCACGGTCGGGATACAAGCTACTTCCCGCGGATGTTCCCGAACTACGCGACCGGGCGGTGCCGCTCGATGATGCGGCCGAAGTCGGTACCGGCTGGGAGGGTGCCGAAGGCCTGGCCCCAGTCGCCCGAGAGGCGGGAGGCGCAGAAGGCGTCGGCGACCGCTTCGTCGCCGTAGCGGACGAGCAGGGATCCTTGTAGGGCGAGGGCCATCTTCTCGACCACGCGGCGGGCGCGGGCCTCGATCGTCTCCAGGTCTCCCGGTAGTTCGTCGCGCAGCTCGCTGGCGAAGGCCTGCAGGCGCGGCTCGCTGACGGCGCCCTCCTCGACCTCGGCGAAGTAGGCCTCCAGCGAGGCCGGGCTCTTGACCATCGCCCGCAGGACGTCGAGACACTGGACGTTGCCAGAGCCCTCCCAGATCGAGTTGAGCGGGCTCTCGCGGAAGAGCCGCGGCATCCCGGACTCCTCGACGTAACCGTTGCCGCCGAGGCACTCGAGCGCCTCGCCGGCGTGCATCACGGCCCGCTTGCAGATCCAGTACTTGAGGACCGCGTTGGCAACCCGCTTCAGCTGCGCTGCCTCTTCGTCGCCGGCGATCGCTTCGTCGTAGGCGCGGGCCAGGCGCAGGGCGCCGATCGTCGCCGCCTCCGACTCGACCGCGAGGTCGGCGAGGACGTTGCGCATCAGCGGCTGCTCGACCAGCTCGCGGCCGAAGACCGAGCGGTGGGTGGTGTGGTGGATCGCCTGCGCGACCCCGGCCCGCATCCCGGTCGCGCCGCCGAGCACGCAGTCGAGACGGGTGTGGTTGACCATCTCGATGATCGTCCGCACCCCGGCGCCCTCCTCGCCGACCAGCCAGGCCGAGGCGGCGTCGAACTCGATCTCGCTTGAGGCGTTGGAGCGGTTGCCGAGCTTGTCCTTGAAGCGCTGCAGGCGGAAGCGATTGCGCTCGCCGTCGGGCGTCCAGCGCGGGAAGAGGAAGCAGGAGATGCCGCCGTCGGCCTGGGCGAGGACGAGAAAGGCGTCGCACTGGGGCGCCGACATGAACCACTTGTGGCCGGTCAGCTCGTACTCGGCGCCGGGGCCGCCGCCGTTGACGGGACGGGCGACGGTGGTGTTGGCGCGGACGTCGGTCCCGCCCTGCTTCTCGGTCATCCCCATCCCAGCGAGGGCGCCCACCTTCTCCGGGGCGGGCGCGTTCCGCGGGTCGTAGCTGGAGGAGAGGAAGCGCGGCTCCCACTCCGCCGCCAGCTCGGGCTGCGTGCGGAGGGCTGGGATAACCGAGTAGGTCATCGAGATCGGGCAGCCGATCCCCGCCTCGGCCTGCGACATGCACATGAAGGCGGCGCCGCGGGCGACGTGGGCGCCCGGCCGCGGGTCCTTCCACGGGGAGGAGTGCAGCTCGAAGCCGACCCCGACGCCCATCAGCTCGTGCCAGGCGGGATGGAACTCGGGGATGTCGACCCGGTTGCCGTAACGGTCGTGGGTCTTCAGCTTCGGCCCGTTCTCGTTGGCGAGCCGACCGAGCTCCTGCGCCGCCTCGCTGCCGGCGTACTCGCCGGCAGCGGCGATCCGCTCGCGATCCCACTCGGCTCCCTCGCGCTTCACCGCCTCGACCAACACGGTGTCGGCCTCGAAGACGTTGTAGTCGACCAGCGGCGGCGGTTGGTTGACCACCGCGTGGTTGCCGAAGGCCTTTCGCTCGACGGTTGCCATCGGCCTGATTGTGCCATGCCCTGGCCGGTCAGCCAGAACGTCGGGCAGATAGCATCGCCAACCCGTGGCGAAGATCAAAGTCGAGAACCCGGTCGTCGAGCTCGACGGCGACGAGATGACCCGGATCATCTGGTCGTTCATCAAAGAGCAGCTGATCCTTCCCTACCTCGACATCGAGCTCGAGTACTACGACCTCGGGATCGAGAGCCGCGACGCGAGCGAAGACAAGATCACCGTCGAAGCCGCCGAAGCGATCAAGCGCCACGGGGTCGGCGTCAAGTGCGCGACGATCACCCCGGACGAGGCGCGGGTGGAGGAGTTCGGCTTGAAGGAGATGTACCGCTCGCCGAACGGGACGATCCGCAACATCCTCGGCGGCGTCATCTTCCGCGAGCCGATCGTGATCTCCAACATCCCGCGGCTGGTGCCGGGCTGGACGAAGCCGATCGTGATCGGCCGCCACGCCTTCGGCGACCAGTACCGGGCGACCGACCTGGTGGTCCCCGAGGAGGGGACGCTGACCCTCACCTACACGCCGAAGAACGGCTCCCAGCCGGTCGAGCTCGACGTCTACGACTTCCCCGGCGGCGGCATCGCGATGGCGATGTACAACCTCGACGAGTCGATCCGCGAGTTCGCCCGCGCCTCGATGCGCTACGGGCTGGACCGCGGCTTTCCGGTCTACATGTCGACCAAGAACACGATCCTCAAGCGCTACGACGGCCGCTTCAAGGACCTCTTCGCCGAGGTCTACGAGGCCGAGTTCAAAGCTGACTTCGAGGCCGCCGGCCTGACCTACGAACACCGCCTAATCGACGACATGGTTGCCGCCGCGCTGAAGTGGGAGGGCGGCTACGTGTGGGCCTGCAAAAACTACGACGGCGACGTCCAGTCGGACACCGTCGCCCAGGGGTTCGGTTCGCTCGGCCTGATGACCAGCGTGCTGATGAGCGCCGACGGCAGCACGGTCGAGGCCGAGGCGGCGCACGGCACCGTCACCCGGCACTACCGCCAGCACCAGGAGGGCAAGCCGACCTCGACCAACCCGATCGCCTCGATCTTCGCCTGGACCCGCGGGCTCGCCGCCCGCGGCCGGATGGATGGAACCCCCGAGGTCTCGCAGTTCGCCGAGACGCTGGAGCGCGTCTGCGTCGAGACCGTAGAAAGCGGGAAGATGACCAAAGACCTGGCCCTGCTGGTGGGCGGCGGCCAGGAGCACCAGACCACGCAGGAGTTCCTCGCCTCGATCGACGAGAACCTCCAGCGCGCGATGGCGTAGGCGTCTTCCAAACCCCCGAATCCGAGGAGTGGATTAGTGAGCACCCCTGTAAAGGTCACCGTTACCGGCGCCGCCGGCCAGATCGGCTACGCGCTCCTGTTCCGCATCGCCAGCGGGCAGATGCTCGGCCCCGACACGCCGGTCGAGCTGAGCCTGCTCGAGATACCCCAGGCGATCAAGGCCGCCGAGGGCACCGCGATGGAGCTCGACGACTGCGCCTTCCCCTTGCTGCACAGGATCGACATCAGCGACGACCCGAAGCAGGCCTTCGACGGCTGCAACGTCGGACTGCTGGTCGGCGCCCGGCCGCGCGGTCCCGGCATGGAGCGCGCCGACCTGCTCGAGGCCAACGGCGGCATCTTCAAGCCGCAGGGCGAAGCGATCAACGCCGGCGCTGCGGATGACGTCAAGGTGCTGGTGGTGGGGAACCCCGCCAACACCAACTGTTTGATCGCGATGTCGAACGCACCCGACGTGCCGCGCGAGCGATTCACGGCGATGATGCGGCTCGACCACAACCGGGCGATCTCGCAACTCGCCAACAAGCTCGGCAAGCCGGTCTCCGCGGTGACCAACATGACCGCCTGGGGCAACCACTCCCCGACCCAGTACCCCGACCTCGTCAACGCCAAGGTCGACGGTGGCAGCGCCTGGGACGCGGTCGACGACGAAGCGTGGATCGCCGACGAGTACATCCCGCGAGTGGCGAAACGCGGCGCCGAGATCATCGACGCCCGCGGTGCCTCCAGCGCCGCCTCGGCCGCCAATGCGGCAATCGACCACGTCCACGACTGGGTGCTGGGCACCCCCGACGGCGACTGGGTCTCGATGGCGGTGCCGGCCGACGGCTCCTACGGGATCGGCGAGGGGATCATCTGCGGCATGCCCTGCACCTGCAGCGGCGGCGAGTGGAGCATCGTCCAGGGTCTGGACGTGCCCGACTTCTCGCGCGAGCGGATCGACCGCAGCGTGATGGAGCTTCAGGAGGAGCGCGACGCGGTCAGTCAGCTGGGACTGGTCTGAGTCACACCTAAAAGAAGAGGCCGGCGATTGCCGGCCTCTTCATGGGTAACGGTTGGTACCGATCAGCCTCCAGCCGGGTAGTACTGGCGGCCTTTCTTCTTCACCCGTCCCTCTTTCTCGAGGTCGCCGAGGACCCGGTAGAGGTAGTTGGGCTTGATTTTCATGTTTTTGGCGACGTCCGAGGCGCTGATCCCGGGCTGCCCCTCGATCAATTTCACCGCCTGGTCGGCGCGGGTCCCGCCGCGGCGTTTACGGCGACGGCGCGGACCGCTGCTGGTAGTGGCGCTGGCAGTGGCTTTTTTGGCGCTGCCGCGGGGGCGGCCGGGACCACGGCGAGTGGCTTTGCCGCCGAGGGCAGCGAGAGCCTGCTCGGCCTGCTTGAGCTGACTCTCGAGCTCGCGGACGGTTCTCTCGAGAGCATCGCGAGCCACGTCCAAATGGTTGGTGCTGGGGGGCATCTAGTTCCTTTCCATCCAAAGTTCAGAAATACCCTGGAACGGAGTGTGCCAGAGTCACACCACACTGTGACACTCGATTGGACTAATTGGACTATTCGCTCATTTGCGAGTGTCCAGACCGCGCGCGGCTACTGTCGGTACTTGGACCGCTTCTTCGGATAGGTCCGGAAGACGTGGTCCCAGATCGGCGAGGAGACGCCGTAGCCGGCGCTGTGGTCCTGGAAGTGGTGACGCATGTGGTGTTCGCGCAGCCGCTTGGCGAAGTCCGTCTTCGGCACGAAGTGGTGCACGTAGTAGTGCGTGTAGTCGTAGAAGAGGTAGCCGAGGAGGAAGCCGGCGAAGACCGGGAAGGCGGCGTCGCCGAGGATCGCCCAGAAGCCGAGGAAGAAGAGCGCCGCGAGCGGGTTCGAGACCGACGGCGGCATCACCAGCCGCATCTTGTCGTTGGGGTGGTCGTGGTGGACGCCATGGATGATGAAGTGCATTCGGCGGCCGAAGGCGTTGTCGGGCTCCCAGTGGAAGACCAGGCGGTGCAGCCAGTACTCGGTCAGCGTCCAGACGGCGCCGCCGGCCAGGGTCAGCAGCACCAGCTGCCAGGCGGCGTAGCCGCGATCGGCCCCCAGCCACTCCATGGCCACGATCACCGGAACGAAGATGATCGCCGGGACCGCGGGGTGGACGCGGGAGAAGTAGTTGAGAAATTCGCTTTTGAAAAGTGGCGGAGAAGCGGAGAGCTTCTCGCTACGGGAATGGCCCTCCATCGCCTCCGATATTAGCGCTGGGGCCCCGCGTTCCCGGAAGACGCAGGGAAGCTGTGACGAAGCTGTTTCAAAGAGGTGGCGATTTGCGGAAACGGCCCCCGCGGGTACCCCGGGCGAATGCAAATATGCGCGCCGATGCCGCGCAAGCCAAAGCCGCCGACCTGCGAGGACTGCTATTTCCGCAAGAACGGCCTCTGCGCGCTGGAGCTGAACGAGGCCTGCACCACGTTTCGCCCCAACCGCCCAGAGGGTCTCGTCCCGCCCCGTCAGCCAGTTCTGCTGATGCGCGCCCCCCGCTGGGCATCCCGTCCCGCGTAGGCGCTCCCGGCGGGTGGCGACGATGCGGGACTCCCGCCGGTAGGCGGGAGGGACGTATCGGAGACAGGACCCGCCGGCCACAGCGCATTATGTTGTCTGGATGCCCCAGCGCGATCTATATGTCGATTGGAGCCGGGCCAGGTACGTGACCCGGCGCTCGACCGGCTTCTCGCCCAACGTCGACGTCTACTACTGCGGCGACCCGCAGCGGGCGATCGTCAAGGTCGACCTCGCCGGGGTCGAGCTCTCCGAGGTCGGGATCGAGGTCAGCGGCCGCCACCTGGCGATCGCCGGCGAGCGCCACCTGCAGGAGACCGAGGGCCGCGTCTACCAGCAGATCGAGATCCCCTCCGGCTCCTTCCGGCGCGTCGTCGAGCTGCAGGTCGAGGTCGACGCCGAGCGCGCCAGCGCCACCTACGAAGAGGGGATCCTGCGGATCGAGCTGCCGCTTCGCGACCCCAGCGAGACCACCCGCCGGGTTCCGATAGGCCGCAGGTGATGGAGGGCGCACCGGTCCTCGAGGTGGTCGACTCCCCGCTCGACGCGGAGGACGCGATCTTCGTCAACCAGTCGCTGCCCGAGGCGCTGCCGGTCCTGCCGCTGCGCGACACCGTCGCCTTCCCCGAGACCCTGGCCCCGCTGGCGGTCGAACAGGAGCGCTCGATTCAGCTGATCGACGACGTCCTCGGCACCAACCGGATGCTGGCGATGGTCACCGCCCGCGACCCCGAGAACGAGGTCCCCGGACCCGACGACCTCTACGGCGTCGGCGTCGTCGGCGCGGTCGCGCGGATGGTGAAGATCCCCGACGGGACCCTGCGGGTCCTGGTCCAGGGGATGCAGCGGGTGAAGTTGGGCGGTTTCGTCGCCGAGGAGCCCTACATGGTCGCCCGGGTCAGCGAGATGCCCGACGTGATCGAGCCGACCCAGGAGCTGGAGGCGCTGAGCCGCAACGTCCAGCGCACCTTCTCGGAGATCGTCGAGCAGATTCCCTACCTGCCCGAGGAGCTGCAGATGGCGGTCGCCAACATCGACGACCCCTCCGACCTCGCCCACCTGATCGCCGGTGCGCTGCGGATCGGCACCGAGGAGAAGCAGAAACTGCTCGAAGAAGTCGACGTCGCCAAGCGGCTGCGCCACCTCTCGCGGATCCTCGCCCGCGAGCTCGAGGTGGTCCAGCTCGGCAGCCAGATCCAGTCGCAGGTGCAGTCGGAGATCGACAAAGGCCAGCGCGAGTTCTTCCTCCGCCAGCAGATGAAAGCGATCCAGGACGAGCTCGGCGAGGGCGACGAGCAGCAGGCCGAAGCGAACGAACTGCGGGAGAAAATCGAGGCGGCCAACCTGCCCGAGCACGCGCTGAAAGCGGCCGAGCGCGAGCTCTCGCGGCTGGAGAAACTGCCGCCGGCCGCCGCCGAGCACGGCGTCATCCGCACCTACCTGGAGTGGATGGTGGAGCTGCCCTGGTCGGTCGAGACCAAGGACAACCTCGACATCAGGCACGCCCGCAAGGTGCTCGACGCCGACCACTACGACCTCGAAAAGGTCAAGGACCGGATCCTCGAGTACCTGGCGGTGCGCAAACTCAACCCCGACTCGCCCGGCCCGATCCTCTGCTTCGTCGGCCCGCCCGGGGTCGGCAAGACCAGCCTCGGCAAATCGATCGCCAAAGCGCTCGGCCGCGAGTTCGAGCGGATCTCGGTCGGCGGCGTCCGCGACGAGGCGGAGATTCGCGGTCACCGTCGCACCTACATCGGTGCCATGCCCGGGACCATCGTCCGCGCCCTGCGCGACGCCGGCTCGCGCAACCCCGTCTTCATGATCGACGAGATCGACAAGATGGGCGCCGACTTCCGCGGCGACCCGGCCTCGGCGATGCTCGAGGTCCTCGACCCGGCCCAGAACGACAGCTTCCGCGACCACTACCTCGACCTCGAGTTCGACCTCTCCGACGTCGCCTTCATCGCCACCGCCAACGTCCTCGACACGATCCCGGGGCCGCTGCTCGACCGGATGGAGACGATCGAGCTCTCCGGCTACACGCTGGAGGAGAAGCGGCAGATCGCCCGCCGCTACCTGGTCCGCCGCCAGGTCGAGGCCAACGGCCTGAAGCCGTCGCAGATCGAGTTCACCGACGCCGGGCTGACGGCGATCATCGAGGAGTACACCCGCGAGGCCGGGGTGCGCAACCTCGAGCGCCAGATCGGCACCATCTGCCGCAAAGTCGCCCGCCAGGTCGCCGAGGGCAAGGCGAAGGGCAAGGTGCGGGTCTCCGGCAAGAAAGCGCGCGAGCTGCTCGGTCGCCGTCGCGTCTTCGCCGAGCAGCGGCGGCGGACCCGGGTCCCCGGCGTCTCCACCGGGCTGGCCTGGACCCCGACCGGCGGCGACGTCCTCTTCATCGAGGCGACCGCGATGCCCGGCTCGGGCAAGCTGACGATCACCGGCCAGCTCGGCGAGGTGATGAAGGAGTCGGCGCAGGCGGCGCTCTCCTACGTGCGCGGCCACTACCCCGAGATCGCTCCCAAGCTCGACGACGAGTGGTTCGCCCGGCACGACATCCACGTCCACGTGCCGGCGGGCGCGGTGCCGAAGGACGGCCCCTCGGCGGGGGTGGCGATGACCGTCGCCCTTTCCTCGCTGATTCGCGGCAAGCCGGTCCGCAACGACGTCGCGATGACCGGCGAGGTAACCCTGACCGGGCAGGTGCTGCCGATCGGCGGCCTGAAGGAGAAGTCGCTGGCGGCGCAGCGGGCGGGGATCAAGAAGGTGATCGTCCCCAGCCGCAACGAAGCCGACGTCGCCGAGATTCCCAAGCACGAGCTCGGCGACCTCGAGTTCGTCTACGTCGACGAGGTCTCCGAGGCCCTCGAAGCGACCCTCCCTTAGTGCGCAACCGCTCCCGCGTCTTCTGGCTTCTGCTCGGCGTCACCGCGCTGGGGGCGGTGCTGCGGTTCGCGACCCTCGGCACGCAGTCCTACCACCACGACGAGATCGTCACCGCCAGCCGGGTGCTGCGGGTCGGCTTCGGGCACGCGATGGACGCGGTCGGCTTCTCCGAGTCGGCGCCGCCGCTCTACTACGCGCTGGCCTGGCTCTGGACCCAGGTGGCGGGGACGGGGGAGTGGGGGCTGCGCTCGCTCTCCGCGGTCGCCGGCGTGGCCACGATCCCGGTCGGCTTCCTCATCGGTCGCGAACTGCGCGGCCAGCGCGCCGGGCTGCTGGCGGCGGCCCTGGTCGCGGTCAACCCGATGCTGCTGTGGTACTCGCAGGAGGCACGGGCCTACTCGCTGCTCTGTCTCTTCTGCGCGCTCTCGCTCCTCTACTGCGTGCGGGCGATGGGCCGCGAGCGGAGCGAGGAGCGCGGGAAGCGGGACTTCGTCCTCTGGGGCGTCTTCTCGGCGCTGGCCCTGGCCACGCACTACTTCGCCGTCTTCCCGTTGATCGCCGAGGTCGTCCTGCTCTGGCGCCGCCGCGGCCGGTCGATGCTCCCCGGCCTCTGGATCGTCGGCGTCACGGCGGCGCTGCTGGCACCCCTGGCCTACCACCAGATGTCCTACGGGCACGCCGAATGGATCGGCAAATTCAGCCTCGGCCACCGGCTCGGGGAAGTCGCGATCAGCTTCATGGTCGGCGAGATCGGCGACATCATCGGCCGGGTCGAGAGCCCGGAGCCGGCGCTGGTGCCGCTGGCGCTGGTCGCCGCCGCCTTCGTCCTGCTGGCGCTGCGGGGGAACCGGGACGAGCGGCGTGCCGGCGCGATCCCCCTGGCCGTGGCGGCGACCGCGATCCTCGTCCCGCTGCTGCTGGCGGTCGGCCCGGGCGGCAAGGACTTCGTCCTCTCCCGCAACCTGCTGCCCGCCCTGGTCCCCCTCCTCTGCGCCGTCGCCGTCGCGCTGGCGGTCAGGCGGGCCCCCCGCGCCGGCGGGGCGATCGCCGCGCTGCTGCTCGTCTACTCGCTCGGCTTCAGCGTCTGGGCGAGCGCCTCGCCCGACCTGCGGAAGCCCGACTGGAGAGCGGTAGCCGATCGTCTCGGCGAGCCCGAAGCGCCGCGGGCGACGGTGACCTGGGTGATCGGCCTGGCGCCGCTGCGCTACTACCTCGAGGACGGCGCCACCCAGAGCAAGCCCTCGGAAGGCGCGATCCAGCTGAAGCCCGCGGAAGGCTACGACTGGCTGGTGCACGAGCTGAACTTCGTCTCGCTCGGCCAGGCACCGCCCCCGCCCGCTCGCCTGCTCGGCCCGCGCTTCCGCGAAACGGGCTACGAACGGGTCGGCGAGCTGTATATACGTCGATACGAGGTGCCTGGCGAGGAGCTGGTGCCGCTGCGACTTCGCACGCTCCGCAGCGCGGATACGAACTTTCGAAACAACGGCGTGCTGCTCGACGGAGTCGGCCCGGGGTAGGCCCTGGCTGATCGGGTATGTGTCAGAGAGTTATTCTGGTGTCGGCCACGGAATCCAGCGAGGAGAAGGCATGAGCAAGACGACTACGGCGCGCGCCGGTGACATTTACGAGACCGCCCGCGAAAACCCCTACGTGCAGCGTCTGATCGAAGACGAAGAGCTGCGCGACAGCCTCAAGGACGCCTTCGAATCCGCCAAGAGCGCCTACGGCCGGGCGACCGGCAACGGCAAGGGCACCGTCAAGGCGGTTACCAGCGACAAGAAGGTCCAGAAGGACCTGCGCAAGGCCGCCGAGAGTCTGCAGGAAGCGTCAGAGAGCCTGCGCGAGAAGCCGAAGCGCAAGGGCGGCATCGGCCGTCTGCTGCTGATCGCGATCGTCGGTGCGGTCATCGCCCTGGCCGTCAGCGAGGGTGCGCGCAAGGCCGTCCTCGACGCGCTGTTCGGCGCCGAAGAGGAGTTCGAGTACACGAGCACCACCAGCATCAACGGGTCCTGATCGGGCCCGCTTGATGGAGGCAGCGACCAAAGAGCGGGAGCTGAGCGGCGACAAGGCGCAGCGGATCGTCGACGCGATGCGCGAGTCCGTCGCCAAGCGCGGCGCCGCCGGCTCCACCTTCGAGCACGTCGCCCGCGAGGCGGGCGTCAGCCGCGGGCTGCTCCACTACTACTTCGGCACCAAGGAGCGGCTCCTGGTCGAGGTGGTGAAGCGCGACACCGAGCTGCGGGTGGAACGCCTGGACGAGCGTCTGACGCCGGCGAAGACCGTCGACGACGTGGTCGGGGCGCTGGTCACCAGCCTCACCGACATGATCGAGAACGAACCCGGCTTCTTCCTTCTCCTCTACGAGCTGTTCAGCGCCGGCCGCCGCAACCCCGACATCCAGCGCGAGGTCGGCCAGCTGTTCGAGCGGACCCGCTCCCACGTCGCCGAGGTCCTGCGCAGCAAGGACGAGGAGGGCGTGCTCAGCCTCCGCTTCGCGGCCGAGGACGTCGTCTCCTACCTGTTCGCGCTGGGCGACGGATTTGCCCTGCAGGCGCTCTCCGACCCCTCGCGCGACAGCAGCGGCGCGATGGCGGTCGGCGTCGCCACCGCCAGCTATCTGCTCGGCTCCGACTAGAGCCAGCCGGCGCGCTTGAAGCGCCAGTAGAGATACAGGCAGACGGCGAGGATCAGCCCGAGGATCGCCGGGTAGCCGAAGCGCCACTCCAGCTCCGGCATGTGCTCGAAGTTCATCCCGTAGATCCCGGCGATCATCGTCGGCACCACGCCGATCGCCACCCAGGCGGAGATTTTCCGCATGTCTTCGTTCTGCCGCATCGAGACCTGGGTCAGGTTGGCTTCCAGAGCGCTGTCGAGCAGCTGGCGGAAGTTCTCGATCCGGGTGGTGACCCGGCGCAGGTGGTCTTCGACGTCGCGGAAGTACTCGTGCAGGCCCTCCGGGATGACCGCGGAGTCGATCCTGCAGAGCTGTTCCAGGGCTTCCTCCAGCGGCGCCGTCGCGGCCTGGAACTCGAGCACCTCGCGCTCGAGCTTGTAGATCCGCTCGGTCGGGTTCTGGCCTTCGCCGAAAACCTGCAGCTCGACTTCGCGCACGTCCTCGTCGAAGCCGTGGGCGGCTTCCATGTAGCGGTCGACGACGTGGTCGGCGATCGCGTAGAGGACGGCGCCGGGACCCTTTGCCAGCAGGTCTCGGCGCTTCTCCAGGCGCTCGCGGACGGGCGCCAGGTCGGCGTCGCCGTGGCGCACGGTGATGATGAAGGTGGGGGAGACGAAGACCGAGACCTCGCCGACTTCGATCACCTCTTCGGGGTCGACGTAGCGGGCCGTCTTCAGCACCACGTGGACCGTCTCGTCGTACTCCTCCACCTTCGGCCGCTGGTGGGCGCGCACCGCGTCCTCAACCGCCAGCTCGTGCAGCCCGAACTCGGCCCCGATCGCCTCGAACTCGGCCGCGGTCGGCTCTACCACGCCAAGCCAGACAAAGGTCCCCGGCTGCGCCGCCACATCGCCGGCCTGCTCGAGCGAGAGACTTCCCTCCCGCCGCTGTCCCTCCGAGTAAGCCGCGCAGTCGACGATCACCGGCTCAGCGTACGGCCTGCGCGTGACGGCGCTCACGTAGTGACGCGCCTCACAGACCACGGCCGTACTCGGGGGAGAGGCTTTCCCTCAATGCACTGAACCGGCAAGAGGAGAGGGAGAGCGGCATGCGCGACGCGATGAGGTCACTGGCGGGGTTCCTGGGGAACAGGCGACGGTGGGTCGTCGCGGCCTGGGTCCTGATCGTGGTGCTGGCGCTGCCGTTTGCCGCGAAACAGACCGAGCACCTGACCGGCGGCGGCTTCGACGTCCCCGGCAGCCAGTCGATGAAGGTGAGCGAATCGCTGCAGGAGGACTTCGGCTCGCAGGCGGACGGGATCGCGGCGGTGCTGAAGGCGGATCCGGGTGCGACCGCGGCCGAGCGGAACGCCGCAGTGACTCGGGTGCAGGACGAGGTGGCGACGGTCGACGACGTGACGCTGACCCCCGCTGCCGCGGCGCAGGCGCGCCGGCAGCTGCAGAGCGCTGACGTGGTCCTGGTCCCGCTGCGCAGCAACCTCTCCTCCGACGAGCTGATCGACCCGGCGGCGACGATCCGCGAAGACCTCGACCTCGGCACCGCCGACGGCGGCGTCACCCCCTACCTGGTCGGGCAGCCGACGATCTGGGCCGGGATGCAGGAAATCTCCAAGGAAGACCTGGCCAAGGCCGAGGGCACCGGCTTTCCGATCGTCGCGATCATCCTCCTCGTCGTCTTCGGCTCGCTGGCCGCGGCGGCGCTGCCGCTGGCGCTCGGCTTCGTCAGCGTGCTCGTCACCGGGGCGCTGATCTACTTCATCTCGCTGGAGATGACGACCTCGGTCTTCGTCACCAACATGGCCTCGATGATCGGCATCGGGGTGGCGGTCGACTACTCGCTCTTCATCCTCGCCCGCTATCGCGAGGAGCGCGAAGCCGGGCACGACAAGGCCGAAGCGCGGGCGCTCTCGCTCTCGACCTCGGGGCTCGCCGTCACCTTCTCCGGGCTGGCGGTGATCATCTCCCTGGCCGGCCTCTGGATGGTCGACAACCAGGCGCTGCGCTCGATGGCGCTGGGGGCGATGACCGTCGTCGCCGTCTCGATCCTGACCGCGACGACCCTGCTGCCGGCGCTGATCGCGATGCTCGGCGACCGGGTGCTGCCGGGCGGCATCGTCGGCCGGGTCGAGCGCTTCTTCCAGCGCCGCTTCTACCGCCGCCGCACGCCCGAGCAGGCCGCCGCCGGCAAAAACCGCTTCTGGCGCGGCTGGACCGAACGGGTGATGGCGCACCCGTGGACGGCGATCGTCGGGGTCTCGGCGGTGCTCCTCTTCCTCGCCAGCCCGCTGCTCTCGCTCGAGACCGGGACCGAAGCGCTGGCCCAGTTCCCGAAGGACAGCGACGTCCGGGTCGGCAACGAAATCGCCTCCGACGAGCTCGGCGGCGGCACCGACCCGGTGCAGATCGTCGCCAGCTTCGACGGCGGCGAGGTGGATAAGGCGGCGGTCGCCGGCTTCGCCCGCGAAGTGCAGGGCACTGCCGGTGTCGCCTCGGTCGCCCCGCCCGCCTATGCGGGAAACAGCGCCCTGATCCAGGCGACGCCGAACGCGCCGAGCGAGTCCGACGCCGCGGTGGCGCTGGTCGACCGCCTGCGCGACAGCGTCGTCCCGGCTTCGGCTCTCGCTTCACAGGCCGCAATCGACGTCGGCGGCGAGACCGCCCGCGGCGACGACGTCCGCAAGCAGGTCAGCGGCTCGATGTGGAAGATCATCCTCTTCGTCCTCTCGCTCAGCTTCCTCGTCCTGATGGTGATGCTGCGCTCGCTGATCCTGCCGCTGAAGGCGGTGCTGATGAACCTGCTTTCGATCGGCGCGGCCTTCGGCGTCCTCGTCGCGATCTTCCAGTGGGGCTGGCTCGATGGCTTCCTCGGCTTCGAAAGCCAGGGGGCGCTGGACACGATCAACATCCCGCTGATCTTCGCCATCGTCTTCGGCCTCTCGATGGACTACGAGGTGTTCCTGATGTCGCGGATCCGCGAGCGCTACATGGTCCACGGCGACAACGAGCGCGCCGTCGCCGAGGGCCTCTCGACCAGCGCCCGGACGATCTCCTCGGCGGCGCTGATCATGACCTCGGTCTTCGCCGTCTTCGTCCTCACCGGCGTCCCCTCGATCAAGGAGCTGGGAGTCGGCTGCGCGGTCGCGATCGCCCTCGATGCCACCCTGGTCCGCCTGATCCTGGTGCCGGCGGCGATGAAGCTGATGGGAGCCTGGAACTGGTGGATGCCCAGCTGGCTCGACAAGCTGATTCCGGACTTCAGCTTCGAGGGTGGCGGCGACGGCGAGCCGGAGGCCGAGCCCGCTAAGGCGTAGGGGTTGGGAGGGACGGGTGCCCCTCTCCCAGAGACCGTCGCGCAGCTGGGACGTAGTGCTGGGCGCCGATGTGGTCTCAGGAGCCTCTGTGAGAGGGGCACCCGTCCCTCCTCACGACAGCTGGTGAAGATCGGCCCATAACGAGTCCGCGAAAAACCTTGTAGAGCACGGTTTTTCGCGGACTCGTGGATCGTCGTCCCTGCTCAGCTGTCGATAGAGGGTGCCGGTGGGGGTGTCCCGGGCACTCAGCATGGAGCCGCGCCGAAACGTGGGAGCAGATCTGCGATTGACGCGGCGGAGGTGCGCCC
>DASUTJ010000079.1:0-80735 GCA_036374655.1 Solirubrobacterales bacterium
GGGCTGGCCGCCGGCGAGGATGTGGGCCGCCTGCCCGGCGCTGCCGATACCCGCGGCCTCGGAGGCGGCGGCGACCCAGCCGATCGCGTCGCCCTGGGCGGGGCGGCCGGGGGCCGGGCTGCCGTCGCCGTTGAAGCGGGCGGCGTGCTCGAGGCCGAGGCCGAGCATGAACTGGACGATCCGTTCCGATTCCGCCCGGTAGCCCGCCGCGGCGAAGGCGATCGCCGCGGCCGAGGCGTCCCGCGGCCAGACGTACGCCCAGCCATCCCGAGCGCCGGCGGCGACCGCGCCGTTGCGACCGGTGAGCGCGCGGAGGACGAGCAGCGAGCGCTCGTACATCCGGCGCGCCCAGGCCGGCGCAATCGCGCCGAGCGGCCGGGCGCGCGCCAACCAGCGCCGGTCGGCGCCCCCGGTCTTGCCGAGAAGGCCACGGGCGAAGCGAACGCACTTGTCCCCGCATACCGGGGAAAACTGCGTTCGGTCCCGTCCGCCGCAGATCAGCGCCACCCTCCCGGTGCGCTGTTCCTGCGTGCAATCGATATCGGCACCGATCCGCAGCTTTGCTCCAGCACCGTCCACCGTCATCGCCAGCTCCCGGCCGCGCGCGGCCTGGGTGATCTCGACTTGCGTTCGGCCGAATTGCGCGAACGTCCGCAGGACGGTGGTGCCCGGCAGGTATCGCTGCCGGATCGAGTCCGCCTCCCACAGCGGTCGCCCCGGCCCGCCCCATACCCGCACCCAGACCTGGATCCCCGTGTCCGGCTCGACCGTCCCTGCCGCCTGCCGGTCGGCCGGGTTCTCGATCAGCGCCCGTCCCGCCGGCTGCGGCCGCAGGTCGACCACGGTCCCGTAGGCGTCGACCGCCGCCGTCAGCCCCCCGTCGCCGAGCACCGCGACCCCGAGGAACGGGGACGGCAACCCCGGCAGCCCCTCCGGCGTCCGCGGATCGGCCTCGTGCCCGCCCGAGACCAGCAGCGCCCCAGCCACCGCCACGACGATCAGCCCCACCGCTGCCCGAGCCCAGCTCACATCCCCATGCAATCAGCCTCGGGACCCTGCCTCCCGCTAGCCTTCCCTGCGCGCCCACCCGCGCCCCTGGCCAGGTAGCTCAGTTGGTAGAGCACACGACTGAAAATCGTGGTGTCGCCGGTTCGAATCCGGCCCTGGCCATTTGGGTGGCTAGCTATTTTGCGGTGCAATCGGGGTGAGCCAGTCCAGAAGCCAAAGCCAGCGGCCGTGATCGAGGTCGACATGGACGACGCCCGACGCCTCATCGATGTCGAGCACCGTTGCTTCAGCGCCGAGCAGATCAGCCATGTAGAGGTTCCAGCCTATGTCGCGGCCGTCGCGAGCCACCGTGGAGGATGGTTCGCGCATTGGCAGTTTGACTCGGTCTCCCTTGGAGATGGAAGGGGCCTCGGCCGCCCGAGACTTCGACGACGCCTCGGCCTCGGCCTCGGCCTCCGTCGACTTCTCCCGCTCGGCATCCGAAAGCTCGCTGCGTGTTTGAACCTCTTGGTAGTAGCGCTCGATGTCGTTCAGATCCCGTGCAAGCCCACCGGCTAGAGGGGCCGGCAGTTCATTCGGCCCAACGTGGTGAAGGATGGGAACCAGGCGCTTTCCCAGTGCCTTCGCGCCGCCAATCTCGATCAACACCCAAGAGCTGTCTAGCGAGGCCGGTGACAGGAGCATCAGCAACTCGTCGCTCTCGGCTAGGTGGGCCCCCACGGCATCCTCGATGGAGTCGCCGGTCTGGATGTCCTTCTCGTCCAGGAAGGCATTGATCCCACGGGTCTCAAGCTCGCGGGCGATTTGGCGTGCGATCCACTTGTCAGTGGAGGAGTGACTGATGAAGACCTTCATGGCATGACCGCTGCGCTGCTTAGCGCGCTTTCGGTGATCAGTCGTTCTCCTGGGTGTACGGAGCGAAAAGGCGAACCGTGCGCTTGTTTTCGGACCGAATACGCACGCATAGGTCGTCGTCTTCGAGTTTTTCGACATTCCAGGCCACCGCGCCAGTTGGTCTGTCGAGACGTTCGGCTAGTTCGTCGATGGTCAGGCCACCCCTGCTTGCGAGAAGGCAGCCTAGGATGGTGCTGGGGTCGCTCCCTCGTATGAGCTCGACAAGGGTACGCCTCATTTCCCTGTCGAGGTCGATCTCGTAGTCGCGAGAGTCAAGGGGCAGCAGATACTCGGTTTCGTCCACGCCAGCTCAGTCTTTCAGGTCCAAAGGGCTCTTGTTAGATCTTGGCATCGGAGTCGTCTGGCATGCATTTGCGGCAGAGTAGCGTGGCTCTCATCGCTCGGTCAAGAAAGTCCACCCAGTCTTCGTCGAAGGAATCGATCTGCTTTCGTTTGGCGATGAGACTGTGTGAGACTTCATTGCGGACGGGCAGGTGATTGTCGGTCTCGACGCTCCAGTCCTCGCCCAGTTGTTTCTCGATCCTCACCTTGAACTCGGGTGAGAACGAGCAGCAGGCAAGCGCCGTAAATTTGTAGGTGCCGACGGTCCACTTAGGGATCGGCTCGCGCATCTTGCTGACATGACCCTGCCAGCGAGGGTCCGCTTCGCACTTGGCCTTGACGACGTTGAACCAGTCGTTGCCGAAAATCGCCGTGAATTCGCTGATCATCCTGGTGCGAAAATAGAACTCAAATTCAAGGACGTACGAGAGTTGCTCGCGCAACTGCGCTTGGTCGTTGAGGACAGAAGCCCGCAGAATTCTGAGCAACTTATGGCGAAGGACGCCATCGTTGGCGGGAAGTGCGCAGGCTTTTACTATCAGCCCATGTAGCGCGAGCCGCTGGTCCGCCTTGAGCCTGCGCAAGGGCGCCGGATCGTCGAGGCCGAGTATCTCCACGTCGTTGTTCTCATCGAGAGTAAGGGGGGTTGGGTCATTGACGTGATCTGACTCACGGGCGTTCATATTCGCGATCAGGAGAGTCATCGGCCTCAGACGAGTGGTCCCCAACTCTTCGTCAAATGAAGCGACGAGATCGAGCACTTCGTTGAATTGTTTGGCGACGCACCTGATCATGTAGTTGGCGAGATGGCCGGCACCTACATAGAGGGAGGCCTGCTCCGCCATGCCTGACGCCACTAAGGCCTGGTTGATGGCATCGACGTCCTCTTGGACGGAGTTCTTCTGGCTGGTTCGTTGGAGGGCCGTGTAGAACTTGATGCCGTCGGTACCGGGTTGGGACCGCGGCAGGATCAGGCCCTCCGTTTCCAGGGCGGTCCACGTCTCCTCATCAGAGTGATGAGGGTCATTGGCAGTCGACTCGATCGCCTCGGTGTTCGCGGCGATCGCCGTCAAGATCTCCGTGTCATGGGTGAGAAGATCCCCGTCTTGGGCGGACCACAGATAGTGGATCTGACTGGCGCGAAAGCCTTGGAATTCCTCGACGTTATTGCCCGACGCCGGATTCATCAACTGAAGCAGTCTGTTGTACGAGGCCGGCGTCAGCCACACTCGCACAAGCGCGTCCCATGGGCCGAAGATCACGTACTCACACGCGAATTGAATGCCCGCAGCTTGAAGCAGATCTCGAATCTGCTCGGTCACAGGTGTGTGCATCGGCTCCCGAAGCCTGACGAGAAAGAAGTAGAGCGTCTCGCCAAACTTGTCGGTGTGTACAGCCGGGTGCCAGTTATATGGCGCGTTCGAATCGGTTACGCCGAGGCTCGTCACGAGTAACTACCGGTCCCCCTAGATCCCCTGTCAAGGCCTACAGACGCGAATACTAGTGAATATAGAAAATAAATTCATTGGTGAAGCAGGAAATGAACTCTGATGTTTGTCGGCCCACTCCAGCAGCGCTGCCGCTCGGCGCGGTCACTAGCCGGCAGACACCCAACTGGTCGCCTGCTGGATAGTTCAACGATGTCGAGCCATAGACGAGCGACTGGAAGGAGCTGACGATGATCGAGCGGATCGAGGAGATGCCAGCGGGGACGATCGGGCTGCGCGCCTCCGGCAAGCTGAGCAAGAGCGACTACGTCGAGGTCCTGGAGCCGGCGTTGAAGGAGGGGGTCGAGTCGGGGGAGTTGCGCCTGTTGTTCGCGCTGCCCGACTTCGACGGCCTCGAGCCGGGGGCGATGATGGAGGACATCGAGGCCGGCCTCCGGGCCTGGGTCAGGGACCACTCGGCTTGGAACCGTTTCGCCTTTGTCACCGACGTCGAGTGGCTGGTGAAGTCGATGCGCGCCTTCGCCTGGCTCGCTCCGGGCGAAGTCCGAATCTTCGGCGTGGCCGAGCTGGAGGAAGCGAAGGCCTGGGTCGCCGGCTGAGCGGTTCGCTTAGGTCTTAGCCGGCTGCAGCCGGTCGCGCAGGCGCATCGCCAGGCCGGTGAGGACGTAGGCGATCGCGACCAGCAGCAGGGCGAACTTGGCGATCGCGAAGACGGTCGCGGTGACCGGCGCCCAGGCGTCGGCGCCGCCGAGGGTGAGGAGTAGGCAGGCGTTCTCCACCGCGTCGCAGCCGGCGGCTATCCCACCCGCGGGAACCGCGACCGCACCCAACGCCACCAGCCGCCGCCAGCCGCGCTCGCGCGCGAGGTCACGGATCGCGGCCGCCGCCAGGACCAGGAAGGCGCCATAGGCCAGCATGAACCCGTAGTCGATCCAGAGCTGCTGGCGGGCGGCGTCGCGGCCGTCCTCGCCCCATTCGTCCTGGATCTCCTGCGAGCGGTCGGCCGATCCCGCCAGCTCGAAGGCGACGATCCCGGGGCCGTTCTCGGTCATCCGATCTTCGGCGGGCTTCATCGCCGCCAGCAGGGCCAGCACGGCGACCGCCAGCAGGACCAGCGCCCGCCCCCGGGTCATGCGGCGGGAGCCTGCTCGCGCCGCGCCAGCCACCAGTCGACGACGTAGCCGCCGAACGGCAGGACGGCGCCGATCAGGATCCAGACCGTCTGCTTGCCGGTCCAGCCGGCGCCCTCGCGCAGGTTCAGGGCCATCACCACGTAGGCGATGAAGAGCAGCCCGTGGATCGGGCCGAGGACTTTGACGCCGATCTCGCTGCCGCCGGTGTTTTTGATCACCGAAGCGACGAGCAGGAGGAGGAAGGTGGTCGCCTCGACGAGGGCGACGTAACGGAAGTTGCGCAGCGTCACGCGCGGGACCCTAGTAGGGAGAGCGCCGCCCGCGCTCAGCCGCCGCCGGCCGAGAAGTGCTGGTAGTCCTTCGGCCAGGACCAGTTGCCGCCCCAGTCCCAGCCGCTCGCCGCGAAGGCGGCGACGACCGGCCCCTGGCGGTGGATCAGCCCCGGCGCCCGCCGCGAGCGGTCGGCGAAGGGCGCCCCGGCGGGCGGCGAGACGTAGCCGTCGCTGGTGACGTAGGGGTTCTCGACGGGATTGACGTCGATCGCGTGGCCGTAGGCATGTTCGGACCAGCGGCCGGTGCCGGCGACGAACCGGCAGTTGAAGGCCGAGGTGTTGTCGGCGGCCATGCTGCGGTGGTCGTCGGCGCCGTAGGCGTCGACCAGCCTCATCCGCCGGATCGGGAAGCGCAGGTCGAACAGCTCGCGCATCGTCCGAATCAGCGGCCGGGCCGAGTCGCGGTGGACGACGAGGCGCCCCCGGTGCACCTCGCCGTCGAAGCCCCAGTGGGTCACCCGCAGCAGCCGCAGGCGCTCGAACCCGACCGGGCAGCCCCGGTGCCAGGAGACGCCGCTCATCCGCTCCCGCAGCTGCGGGCCGATCGGCTCGGCGCTGCCATGGAAGGCCGGCGCGGCGAGGGCGAAGACGGCGAACCCGAGCGCGGTCCTGTGCAGGCGTAGCCAAGGCGACCTCACGCCGCCATACTCCCACCCAGCGGATGGAAGCGCAGACCCATTACGCCGACTCGGACGGCGTCAGCATCGCCTACCAGGTGTACGGGAACGGCCCCGTTGACCTGGTCCTGGTCCCCGGCTTCGTCTCCCACGTCGAGCTGCTCGGCGAGGACCCCGCCACCGCCCGCTTCATCCGCCGCCTCGCCTCCTTCTCCCGGCTGCTTGTCTTCGACAAGCGCGGGCAGGGCCTCTCCGACCGGCCCGGCCGGCCGCCGACCCTGGAGGAGTCGATGGACGACCTGCGCGCGGTCGTCCAGGCCGCCGGCTTCGAGCGCCCCGCGGTCCTCGGCATCTCCGAGGGCGGGCCGATGTCGACGCTCTACGCGGCCACCTACCCGGAGGAGGTCTCATCACTGATCCTCCTCGGGACCTTCGCCCGGATGGTGGAGACGGAGGGCTTCCCGCACGGGATCAGCGACGAACAGCTGGACAAATGGGGAGCGCTGGTCCGCCGCGACTGGGGCGGCCCGGTGGCCCTGGACATCTGGGCGCCGAGCCGCCTCGGCGACCGCGAGTTCGAACGCTGGTGGGGGCGGCTGCTGCGCCAGGGGACGAGCCCGGCCGGGGCGATCGCCCTGATGGACCTCTACCGGGAGATGGACGTGCGCGCGATCCTGCCCGCGATTGACGTCCCGACCCTGGTCCTCCACCGCGAGGGCGACCGGATGATCTCGGTCGCCCAGGGCCGCTACCTGGCCGAGACCATCCCCGGCGCCACCCTGGTCGAGCTGCCGGGGATCGACCACCTGCCGTTCGCCGGCGACCTCGACGCGCTGCTGGGCGAGGTCGAGGAGTTCCTCGTCGGCAGCCGCGGGGCGGCCGAGTCCGAACGGGCGCTGGCGACGATCCTCTTCACCGACATCGTCGGCTCGACCGCGAAGGCGGCGGAGCTCGGCGACAGCGGCTGGCGGGCGCTGCTCGAGCGCCACGACGCCGCCGTCCGCCACCAGCTCTCCGTCCACCGCGGCCGCGAGGTGAAGACGATGGGCGACGGCTTCCTCGCCACCTTCGACGGGCCCGCCCGGGCGATCCGCTGCGCCTCCGCGGTGCGCGAGGACGTCGCCGGCCTGGGGATCGAGGTGCGGGCCGGGATCCACACCGGAGAGGTCGAGCTGATCGGCGACGACGTCGGCGGCATGGCGGTCAACATCGGCGCCCGCATCGGCTCCCTCGCCGGCGCCGGCGAGGTCCTCGTCTCCAGCACCGTCCGCGAGCTGGTCGTCGGCTCCGGCCTCGAGTTCGAGGAACGCGGGGTGGAGAAGCTGAAGGGCGCCCCCGGCGAGTGGCGCCTCTTCGCGATCGAGTCCCCACCCACCTGAAGCAGACAATGAGTTACGCTTGCTTTCATGCAGACGATGGAAGAGCAGGCAACCGGCAAGAAGATCGACTCCCTCGAGGAGCGGATGGACGAACGCTTCGACCTCGTCGATGCTCGTTTCGAGTTGGCGGACAAGCGTTTCGACGACATCTCGGCTGAATTCCGTCGGATCGATTCGCGCTTTCAGGTGGTCGAAGCCGAGATCAGGGATGTCCGCGCCGACCTGAAGTCAGGCACACAGGAACTTCGCGGAGAGATCAAAGCCGTGTCCGGCGAGATTCAGTCCGTTCGCGGAGAGATCACAGTCGTTTCCGGCGAGCTCCGCGGCGAACTCCAGAAACTCCACAGCGAGCTCAGCTCAATACAGCGAAACACGCAGGTCGTCTTCTACGCCCTCGCCGGGTTGATTCTCGCGCTGGCTGGATTTCAGGTCACCTAGTCACCCCACCGCGACCTCCGGGTTTGATCGTTCTCTAGGCCACGGGCTTGGGCCCGAGCTTGAGGTGAACCTTGCCGTTGGCGGGTTTCGCCCCCGCGGCGGGACTCGAGGCTTTAACCACAAGTTTCTTGCCTGCCGACCGTTTCGGCTTGCGGACCTTGCCGAGCGTGCAGTGAGCCGCCTTCAGGGCTGCCTTTGCGCGCCACAGCACCTTGCCGCGTAGCTTCGGGACGATGCAGGTTGGGGCCGGCTGCGGCGGGGGCTGGTTGCCGCCGGGCTGACCGGCGGGCGGCGGCGGCGCGGGTGAGACAGAGCCTTTCTGCTCGAGCCAGATGCCCCCCGGGCCGCCGATGCGATCTTCGACGTTGTTGCAGAAGCTCACGTTTTCGGGGTCGCCGGAATCGACGGGCGTCGCGGTCATGTCGGTCCACTGCCCGGCGATCGCCCCGGGTCCGCTGAGTCCGGCGGTGAACGGCGCTCCGGAGCGCGGGCTCGCGCCGCCGCTGCTCCCGGCGGTCGAGAGGGTCAGAACTGCCGGAGCCGTCGAGACAGTGCATTCTTCCCCTTCGGACGTCAGCGTACCTCCGGCTTCGCCTGCCAGGGAGAGCGCGCCGCTCGCCTGCGTGAAGCTGCCGGTGATCAGCCCGATGTCGAAGTCGACCGTCACGTCGGCATCGATGGGCGCGGTGATGTGCGTGGAGAACTGGGGGACCCCGAGGACGCCGTCCGTGATCGAGCCGCTCGCTGAATCGATCTGAGCCTCCAGCGGGGCAACGTCTGGCGCCTCGAACAGGGCGGCGTCGGAGAGCTGGACGCCGACGTTGGCGCGGGCCTCGGTGAAGGTCATCGAGAGCGGCGCGGCGCAGGCCGTCGAGGCGCAGGCGGCAAGCATCAGGAGGAGGGCGAGCACCGAGGCTCCGGTTGCGGGAAGCGTCTTATGCGAGATCATCGGGCCAGGGTACTAAAGGAACAAAGATGTACCAACAGGCAATGTCCGAGAGCCCCTAGCCGACCGCAACCTCGTAGGCGTCATCGGCCTCGAGGAAGGGGGCGAGGGTGACGTAGACCAGCGTCGGCACCAGATCGGGAAGGGTCTCCGGGCCTTTTTTGTTGACGTGGTCGTAGAGCAGCTCATAGAGGGCGCCGCCGACGGCCTCGGCGGCGATCGGGGGCGTGTCGGGTTTGAGCTCGTAGCCGGGGGCGAGGAGGCCCTCCATCCCTTCGGTCACGACCTCGCGCTGGTCGAGCGCCCGCTTCCCCGCCGCGTACATCTCTTTGCCGCCCATCCGCGCGTACTCGGGCTCTTCGGCTCCCCAGCAGAACATCGCTTCGATCGTGTCGTGGACCGCGTGCTTCCAGTCCGGCGCCCGGCGGAAGGCCGGCAGGGCGGCGGCGAGCATGTGGGCGGAGCCGCTGTCGAGGGCGGCGACGATCGCGTCTTCCTTGTTCTTGAAGTGTTCGTAGAAGGTCCGCTGCGAGGTGCTCGCCCGTTCCACCACCTCGGCGACGGTGGTGTCCGGGTAGCCCTTCTCGGCGACGACAGCGGCCAGCGCCCGCAGCAAACGCTCCGGCGGGTTGGCGACCTTCTGTCGCTCCTCGAACGGCAGCGCTTTGACCGTCCGTCGCCGGCGCGCTTTCAGCGGCCCCGGCGGCACCGGGTAGCAGAAGATCCAGTCCCAAAGCTGGGGAACGAGCTCCAGCAGCTCCTTCTCCTGGCCGCGGTAGAGCCGCTTGTGGATCACCTTCTGGATGCCGCCGACGATCGAGCGGACCAGCTCCCGCGGCATTCCCTGGCGCTCGGGAACCTGCTCGAGCAGGGCAGCCGCCAGGTCGGTAGCCGACTCGACCGTGCGGTCGACCAGCGCCGCCCCGGCCTCGCCCGCGGCGTAGATCTCGACCACGCACATCTTCGCCGCCGCCGGCTGATCGACGATCGTCTCTATGAGGGTGGCGAAAGCGCCCCGCGCCCGCTCGATCCCCGGCGGCGCGCTCTCGTCGGTGCCGAGTTTCCTCAGCGTCGGCTCGACCATCGCTTCGACGGCCGCGATGAAGCAGGCCTGCTTGTCCTCGAAGTGCTTGTAGAAGGCGCTCCGCGACACCCCGGAGAGCTCGACCAGGTCGGCGACCGTGGTCGCCTCATAGCCCTTCCTGGCGACCGCCGCGACCATCGCCGCGAACAGCCGCTCGCGCTGGTTTTTCTCGGCCTCCTCGCGGGGCGTGCCCCTGCCCGGCCGCAGCTTCCGCTCCCGCAGCGAAGCCGCATCCCCCCACGGAGTTCTGGTCATCGTGGGAGGAAGATATCCCGGCACTCGGGCCTTCCCCTCGGAGACCGCTTAAATCAGTTCAAGCGGTACGCAATTGCCTCAAACTTCATGGCAAGAAGAGAATTGTTTGTCTTCTGTTTTTGGCTTAAAAAAAGGGTTTGAGAGACACCGACGATCCTGTTAGCCGAGGACTGCTTGACAATCTGGTCCGTCTTTGTTCTTATTTTTCAGGTCTTCGGGAGAGCCGAGGATGGAGAGAGAACGGCCGACCGCCTCGGCCAGGGAATCCGCATCGCGGATCGGGACGAGGCACAGGCCACGGGACAAGGAGAGATAGGTGGGACGCCAAACCAAGGCACTGATCGCAACCTGCGCGCTGCTCGCGCTCGCCGTCACCCTGGGGGTGGGCCTGGCGGCGGCCACCGCGCCCACGGTCTCGATCGAAGCGCCCTCGAGCGTCTCCTACACCTCGGCCCACCTCTCGGGCAAAGTCGATCCCGAAGACCAGGAAACGAGCTGGCGCTTCGAATACACGACCGAACCTGACAACGAATTCAGCTGGCAGTGGGGTCCCTCCGGCGGACCGCTTGCCGCCGGCGCCGGTGAGACGACGGTCGAAGGCGACCTCACCGGTCTGCAGCCCTCGACCGAGTACTCGGTCCGCCTGGTCGCCGAAAACGCCGACGGCCAGACGATCTCTCCCTCTCCGTATCCGACCTTCACCACCGCCGCGGTCGCTCCCGCCGCGGTGACGATCGACGCCCCCACCGCGATCACCTTCTCGGGCGCCCACTTCTCCGGCACGATCGACCCCGAAGCCCCGGCCGGCAACCCCGCCGCCTTCGACGTCGAATGGCACTTCGAGTGCACCCCCGCCTGCCCGGGACTGACCGGCGGCACGATCCCCGCCGACAGCGACCCGCACACGGTCGAAGCCGACGCGACGGGGCTGAAATTCGACACCGACTACGAAGTGACCCTGGTCGCGACCAACGCCGGCGGGTCGGCGAGCGCGGGGCCGGAGTCGTTCTCGACGCTGACCACCGCTCCCCAGATCCTCGGCACCGAAGCAAAGCCCTACTCGAATGAAGCGAGCCTGCGGGCGCAGGTCGACCCCGGTGGCCTGGAGACCGCCTACCACTTCGAGTACGGGCCGACCGCGAGCTACGGGCAGAGCACGCCGGAGAGGACGCTCGGGGCAGACGAGGGCTCCGTCTCGATCACGGCGAGCTTGTCGGGCCTTACCCCGACCTCCACCTACCACTTCAAGGTTGTGGTGTCGAACTCCCTGGGCTCTGTCGAGAGCGGCGACCTGACCTTCACGACGGTTGCGAGTGAAGGAGGCGTCGACAACTGCCCGAACGCCGCCGTCCGGGCTCAGCAGCGAACCCAGTTTCTCTCCGAATGCCGAGCCTACGAGATGGTCTCGCCGCTGCAGAAGAGCAACGGCGACGTTGCTCCGGCCAACCCCAGTCACGCGGCCGCCGACGGGAGCGGGCTCGCCTACGAAGTGCCGACGGCCTTCAATGGGGCCGAAAGCGCCAACCACACCAACCAGTACATAGGCCGGCGCACGCCGGCCGGCTGGGAGACCGAAGCCGTCAACGCGTACGTCACGCCCGATCCCCTCGGGTTCGTGACCTTCAACGCGGGCTACGTCGAATTCACCAGCGATCTCGACAAGGGCGTGATGCTGACCAGCCACGACCCGAGCGACAGGACCGGAGACATTAGTCAGGATCGGAAGCGCTTCTACTTGTGGGAGAAGGGGGTGCCAGGATTCGCGCCGATGGGGCCGCTTGCGCCCTCTCCGCCGCTGTTCGAAGTCGGCCCGAAGTTCACCGGCTCCTCCACGGATATGAGCCGCGTCTTCTTCGAAAGCGAAGAATCCCTCACCCCGGAATCTCCGGCCTTCGCCCCCGAGGCCTACGAATGGCACAACGGGGAGTTCAACCTGATCGGGCGCCTTCCCAACGGCGATGTCGCCCCCGGCGGCGCGCAGATCGGCCAGGGGAGTTTCGGTTCAGGGTCTAAGCCGGATACGCGGCCGGCCGTCTCCGGCGATGGCGCCCAGGTCGTGCTGACGATGGGCTCCCCCAGCCAGCTCTACCTGCGCGAGAACGGCGAGTCGAAGCTGATCTCCGCCTCCCAGGTGTCGGGCGAAGAGGGTACGCCCGCCCCCAACGGCGCCACCTTCATGGGGAGCTCGAGCGAGGACGGTCGCAAGCTGTCGAAGATCTACTTCGCAAGTCCTGACCCTCTCACCGACGACGCCGAGGGGGACCCCTCCGTCTTCGAAGCACAGGAGCTCTACGCCTACGACGTCGAGACCGAAGAGCTCGTCTTCATGACCCCTCGCACCAATCCCTCGGCCGCGTCCAGCGCTCAGGTCTACAGCGCTTGGGTGGAAGCCTCCAGCGACGGCAGCTACGTGTACTTCATCGCCGGCGGCGGTCTCACGCCGGGAGCTGAAGGGCGGCAGTTTTACCTCTGGCACGACGGGGAGCTGACGGCGCTCGGGTCCCCGGGTACCTACCCTCCAAATACCGCCGTCAGTGGCTACTCCGAGCTCACCAGGACGAGAGTGAGCATCGACGGAAAGCGCTTCCTGGTCCGCGCTGAGGCCCCCCGTAACGGTCCCGCGCTGACTCCCGACGGACCCCTCTGCCCAAATGTGGTGGCCAACTGCCTGAAGGCGGTCTACCTCTACGACGTGATCACCGACGTGTGGGAGTGCCTCTCCTGCAACCCGAATGGTTCAACTACCAGGTCGGCGTCCTTGAAGACCGCGCCCCTCGGCTATTTCGGTCTCCCGCAACAGCAGTACCGATGGAACGTCCTCAGCAGCGATGGGACTCGGGCCTTCTTTGAAACCGCCGAACCACTGGTCGGGCGAGATACCAACAACCTCACCGACGTCTACGAATGGCACGAGGGCCAGATCAACCTGGTCAGCTCGGGTCAGGGGGAGTACGGCGCCCACTTCATGGACGCCAGCCGAGACGGCCGCTTCGTCTTCATCGCCACCCGTTCTCGTTTGGCGCCGCAGGACACCGACAATTTCGTCGACGCCTACGCCGTTCGCGAAGGTGGCGGGTTCCTCTACGAGCCTCCTGTCGGCTGCGCGGGCGACGCCTGTCAGAACCAGCCGACGGCGGCGCCCGCGTGGGCAGCGGCCGGATCGACTCGCGTAGCCGGCGCAGGCAACGCGGTGCGGAAGAAGCGGGCGCGCTGCCCGCGTTCCAAGAGCTCCAAGGGCGCGAAGAGCTCCAGGGCCGGCAAGAAGAAGCACCGCTGTGCCAAGCCGGGCAAGAGAAGGGCCAACGGCAAAGGAGGTAGGCGCTGATGCGTTTCTCCGAGCGGCTGCCAACCCACACGACGAGGACGAGACAGGGAGATCTGGAGATGCGCGAGCAGGACAGTAAGAGGAATCCAATCGCCCGCCTGACGATCGGAGTCGGCATCGCGCTCGCCGTGGTGGCGATGATGGCGCCCGTGGCTCAGGCAGCGTTTGGAGTCACTTCATTCGAGGCGATGGTCGAGAACGAAGATGGGACCGCCGCCACCCAGGCGGCCGGGCACCCTCACGAAGTCACCGTTGCCCTGTCGTTCAACCGGACCCCCAATCGCTTCGGCATACCCGTCCCCGACGAGAGCATCAGGGACGTGATCGTCGACATGCCGGCCGGGTTCGTCGGCAGCACCACCGCGGTGCCCAGGTGCACCAACAGCGAGCTGTATGGAATCGGGATCGTCGCCGAATGCAGCACCGATTCCCAAGTCGGCATGCTGGCCGTCGAGATCAGCGCCTTCAACGTCGTCACCGAATACTTCCCGATCTACAACCTCGTCCCGGCACCGGGCACGCCGGCCAGCTTCGGAGCGAACGTGCTCGGCGTTCCCGTTTACATGGACGCCCGTATTCGCTCCGAGAGCGACTACGGCGTGAGCGTGGAAGCCCGGGAAACGAATCAGACGCTTGCCCTCCTCTCGACCACGGCGACCTTCTGGGGGGTCCCCGCGGATCCGTCCCACGACGATCAGCGCTGCTACGGCTTCCCTTCGAGTTCCAATCCGAACCCAGGACAATGCGAGGGTGGAGAACCGGGAGAGACTCCTCGCCCCGCCAACATCCCGGCGAAGCCGCTGCTGACCAACACCAGCGAATGCGGCGCCGGCGCCTTCGTGGTCAACATGAAGGCGGAGTCGTGGGCCGGCTCGACCGACAGCGGTGCCGACACCCTCGAAGAAGGCGGCAGCCCGATCGGGATCAGCGGCTGCAACCAGGTTCGGTTCGAACCGACGCTGGAGCTGACGCCCGAATCTTCCGAAGCCGGCAAGCCGACCGGTATCGAGGCGAGGCTGGCGATCCCCCAGTACGGCCTCGAGGATCCGGACCGCCTCGCCCAGGCGCCGCTGAAAGACGCCTCGGTGACGCTGCCGCCGGGGATGACCGTCAACGCCTCCTCGGCCGACGGCCTGGTCGGCTGCAGCGAAGCCGAGGCTCGGCTCGGCTCGGCCCAGCCGGCTGCCTGCCCCGCGGCCTCGCAGCTCGGAACGGTCGAGGTGAAGACGCCACTGCTCGCCACGCCGCTGCAGGGTTCGGTGTATCTGGCGACGCAGGGGACCAACCCCTTCAAATCGCTCATCGCTCTCTACATCTCGGTCGCCGATCCGCTCACCGGGGTGGTCCTGAAGATTCCCGGCGAGGTCAGCCCGGATCCGGCGAGCGGCCGACTGACGGTGCGGTTCGACGACGCCCCGCAGCTGCCCTTCACCGAGTTCAGTCTGGAGTTGAAGGGCGGCAACCGGGCCGCCTTGGTCAATCCGAGCACGTGCGGTACCTACTCCACGCAGGCGGAGTTGACCGGTTGGGCGAATCCCCAGGAGATCTCGAGGGCGGGTTCGAGCTTCACGATCGACCAGAACTGCGACGCGGGGACGAAGTTCGCCCCCGGCTTCGAAGCAGGCACCGCCAACCCCGTTGCCGGCAAGTTTTCGCCGTTCACCCTGCGGGTGACCCGTGAGGACGACGAGCAGGACGTCTCGCGGATCGAGACGACCCTGCCCGAGGGGCTGCTGGCGAAGCTCGCCGGCGTTCCGCTCTGCGGCGACGCCCAGGCGGCGACCGGGACCTGCCCGGCCTCGACCCAGGTCGGCACCACCACGGTCGGCGCAGGGGCGGGCTCCAGCCCGCTGTACGTCCCCGGGCCCGGCAAGGCGCCGACCGGCGTCCACCTTGCCGGCCCCTACAGGGGCGCCCCCTACAGCCTCGTGGTCCAGGTCCCGGCCCAGGCGGGCCCCTTCGACCTCGGCCTGGTGAGCGTGCGCAACACGATCGAAATCAACCCGGCCAACGCCCAGGTCAAGGTCAAGTCCGACCCGCTGCCGCAGATCATCCAGGGGATCCCGATCTCCTATCGCGACATCAGGGTCGACGTCACCCGACCCGACTTCACCCTGAACCCGACCAACTGCGACCCGATGGCGGTCGGCGGCACGATCGTCTCGACCAAGGGGGCGGCGGCCCCGGTCTCCAGCCGCTTCCAGGCGGCCGACTGCGCCGTCCTCGGTTTCAAGCCGAAGCTTTCCTTCCGCTTCAAGGGCAAGACCCATCGCTCCGCCCACCCCGCGGTCACCGCGACCCTGAAGGCGCGCAAGGGCGACGCCAACATCGGCAAGGCGGTGGTGACACTGCCGGAGACCGAGTTCCTCGAGCAGGGCCACATCCGCACGATCTGTACCCGGGTGCAGTACGCGGCCGACACCTGCCCCAGAGGCTCGGTCTACGGCTACGCAAAGGCGTGGACGCCGCTGCTCGACAAGCCGCTGCAGGGGCCGGTGTATCTGAGGAGCTCCAACAACACGCTGCCCGACCTGGTCGCTGACCTCAAAGGCCAGATCGAGATCGAGCTCGCCGGCCGGATCGATTCGGTCGACGAACGGATGCGAGTCAGCTTCGGTGCGATCCCCGACGCTCCGGTGACCAAATTCGTCCTGCGGATGCAGGGCGGCAAGAAGGGCCTGCTCGTCAACAACACCGAGCTCTGCAGGGCAAAGCCACGCGCCTCGGTGGTGTTCATCGGGCAGAACAACCGGGTGCATCGACTCAACCCAGTCGTGAGGGTGGACTGCTCGAGCAAGAGCCAGCGCCGCCGCGCCCAGCGGCCCTAGCCGCAGCAACGGTAACCAGTCTTCCCTTCGTCCCTCCGGGGGCGAGGGGTAGCCGCTGCGTCAGAAGCTGTCGCGGCGGTCCCGCAATCAACGAAGGGAGCATCAAGTGAGCAGAGGTAGACGATCCCTGGCGAAGATGGCAACGGCCATCGTCGCCAGCTTCGCGATCGCCGCGATCCTGGCGGTGCCCGCGATGGCAGAAAACGGATACGCCAAATGGAGCTCCGGCTATCCGGTGAAAGTCTCCGGGTCGGTGACGTTCGAACGCAGTGACGGAGCGGTCGCCCCGGTCAACTGCACCGTCGAAGAGACCTTGTCGGCAACCAATCGCCCCTGGTACTGGCACTGCCCCGGAAGAGTGATCGGCGGCTACGAAGTAACGCCGATCTGGACCCAGACCAACCCCTGGAACCTGACCTACTACCTGATGGGTCAGCCCAGCGGTACCTTCGAAGGGAACCCCTGGAGCTCGGCCAAATGGTATTCGGGTGGACTGCTCCCCGAATTCCAGAACGGTGACGCAAAAAAAACTTCTCGTGTCACTTTCAGCAAACAGGCGATGGGCTTCACCTACACCGCAGGGGGAGCGATGACGAACGTGTTCGCGACCGGGACGGTGTACTTCACCAGCTCGACGGGTGGACTGACGGTCCTCACCAAATAGGCGCCACCCCAGCGCGAGGACGGCCGCCGCGGCGGCCGTCCTCGCTCACGGACAGTCGATAACAGCCATAAGCTTGGAACGCTTTTAAAGAGTCAAGTGGTACGCGAGTGACCAGCGGAAAGAGCTCTCTGCACGGGTTGTAGACAAGATGTCCATTGACATAACGGTCTGAATCTGTTCTTATTCCCGGCGCTAGGGGCCCGCGGGTCGGGCACAGGGAACAAGGGACGGAGGATCGATTGAAACGGCCAGTGTCGGTGTTCGGGGTTTTTGTCGCCCTGCTCGCCACTTTCGCTTTCGGAGCAACGGCGGCGTCTGCAGCAGACGGCTGCGCCAACGCTGAGCTGCGGGGGCTGCAGGGTTCCGCCTACCTGCCCGATTGCCGCGCTTTCGAGCTGGTCTCTCCCGCGGACAAGAACGGCGGCTCCGTCCTCTGGGGCGCGGGCGGGCTGCCGACGGGCGGAATGTTCCTCGCCTCCGCCGACGGCGAAAAGGTCGTCTACAGCTCCTACCAGCCGTTCCCCCAGTCGAAAAACGGAGTAGGGACTCAGCCGTATCTGTCTTCGCGGACCGGCGCCGGATGGGCGACGATCGCGATGGGATCTACCACCTTGTCCCCCAATCCCAGCACCTTCGATCGCGTCAACGCCTACGACTCCACCGACGATTTTTCGACCTTCCTGATGGATACGTCGGCGGTGCTGAGTCCCCTGGACCAGGATGCGCAGGAAATTTTCCCGGGCTTCACGCTGTTCTACCAGGACACGTACAAGCAGCGTGTCGGGGGTCCTCCAGAGTTCGTCTCCCGGGCGAGTGACGATGTCCCGGTAACCGGCCCCTTCACCGCTACCTATGCCGGCCGTTCGGACGATGCCTCGGAGGTCCTCTTCCAGACCGGAGAGCCCCTCACCCCGGAGGCCGACCCGATTCCTCCCTTTGCCAGGTATCTCTACGTTCGCGAGGCGAATGAAACCACCTTGGTCAACGTTGACGAGGGCGGCGCCATGATCGGTGAATGCGGCGCGACTCTGGGCGACAACTGGCTCGCGGGCAAGGGAGCCACGAATGCCGTCTCCTCCGACGGGCAGCGCATCTTCTTTCGAGTCCCGGACGAAGAACCAAGGGTCGCAGCCGGGGGCGGCCCGCTCCCGCCTGGCTGCCAAGTTCCTCCACAGGTCTATATGCGAGAAGGCGACGCGGTGGTGAACGTCTCGGCAAGCCAGATGGAAACCCCCGACCCGATCGTCGTCGGCGCGGTTTTCGAGGCGGCGACCGCGGACGGTTCCCGCGTCTTCTTCACCTCCGGCGATCGCCTCACCGACGACGCCACTCCCGGGGGTGGGCTCTACGCCTACGACGTCGACAGCGAGGTGCTGAGCTTTCTCTCTACCGGAGCCACCGGTCCCGGTGGGGCGGAAGTCGACGGAGTGGTTCGAAGTACCGACGACGGCAGCCACGTGTACTTCATCGCCAAAGGGCAGCTGGACGGCAGCAAAGGTGTTGCCGGAGGGGTAAATCTCTATCTCTGGACGCCAGGGTCGGTGCGATTTGTCGCCACCTTGGCCGCCGCGGACGTTCAGGAGGCAGGAGGCGAAGGTCTAACCGGAGTGGCGGAGTTGAGGGAGGCGCGGATCACTCCCGACGGCTCGACTCTGCTGATTCTCTCGCGAGCCGACCTGACCGATTACGAAGCGGAAGGGACCGTCCAGGCCTACCTCTGGGACGAGGACGGGGGGATGGTGTGCGTCTCCTGCGATCCGTCCGGAAACCCGCCGACGGGAAAAGCCACCCTGCGGTCCAAGCGGGGCAGCGCCTTCGGCGCGGAATATCACCACGACAGCCGTAACCTCCTCGAGGACGGCCGGGTGTTCTTCGAGACGACCGCCCCGCTGGTCAAACGAGACATAAACGGGACGCTCGACGTCTACACGTACGTGCCCGGTGGTGCTGCGCAGCTACTCACTGACGGGAACGCCAAATACGGGTCGTCCTTCTTCGATGCATCCGCAGACGGCCGTGACGTCCTCATCGCAACCCAGGCGAGTCTTGTGCCACAGGACATCGACAACGGCGAGAACGACATCTACGACGCCCGCATAGGGGGCGGGTTCCACCCCCCCGCGCAATCGAGCTGTGCGGGCGAAGCCTGCCAGGGCGATCCGTCGAATCGGCCCGCCGCGGCGGAAGTCGGCAGCGCGACTGTGAACGTCCCCGGGTCGAAGGATGAGGGGAGGCGCTTGTTGAGCTCGGTCTCCAAGCGGGTCGACGGTTACTCGGTGACGGTCAGGGCTCGAGTCGGTGAGGCGGGAGTGCTGAGCGCCGGCGGCCCCGGCCTCTCCCGAGCCAGGAAGTCGGTGAAGAAGAGCGGTGCCTACAAGCTGAAGCTGTCTTTGGAACGGGCAGCTAAGAAACGCCTGCTTGCCAAGGGACAACTCGAGATTCGGATCAAGGTGCGGTTCGCGCCGACGGAGGGGAGCGCGGTCACGCGCACGACCATCGCCAGGTTCCGCTGCGGAAAGAAATGTACGAACGCCGACGGGAGGGTCCAGGGATGAGCGGGGCACGAAACAGGGTGATCGCGGTGCTCGTGGGCCTGGCGGCCCTGACGGCGCCCGCTACGGCGCAGGCGGAGATCGGGATCGAATCCTTCGAAACCCGGGTGGAGAACTCGGTCGGCGACCTCGAGACCCGTGCCGCCGCCCACCCCGATGCGATCGAGGTGAACTTCCAACTGACTCGGAAGGCGGACAATTACGCCTCCGGGGTCCCGAAGGACATTCGGACGAGCTTGCCCGCCGGTTTCATCGGCAACCCGCAGGCGTTGCCGCAATGCACCAGGGCAGAATTCCTCAACACGATCAACCCAGATATCCGTCAGGGGTGTCGCCCCGAGGCTCAGGTAGGGGTGATCAAAGTAATCGTGTACCAATTTGGGATGGACCAAGTCAACGCCTTTGCGCTGTACAACATCGAGCCTGAAAAAAATGAGATCGCCGACTTCGGTTTCATCCTCGCCGGAGTGCCGGTGCACCTCGTGCCGCAGATCCGCAGCGACGGCGACTACGGGATCGACGTCTCCAGTCTCAGCACCACCAGCGGCGTCCCCATCGTCGGGGCCGAAGTCACTTTCTGGGGCTATCCCATGGATGCCAAGCACACGCCCCTGCGTGTCTGCAATGCCGCTGTTCAGGTACCTGGCGCCGGGCCCGAGGCCGAATGCCCGAGCTCTGCCCCGCGGCAGGCTTTCCTGACCAACCCGAGCGTCTGCGGCGACCCACTCAGCACGGTGATGACGGTCGACTCCTGGCAGGAACCCGGCAACTTCAAGTCCGCGGTCTCGACCACGCCCACCGGCCTCACCGGCTGCGACGAGCTCCTGTTCGAGCCGACGGTGGAGGCTGCCTCCAACACGAGGAGTGCAGAGGCTCCACTGGGGATGACGGTCGACCTCACCGTGCCGCAGGCAGACAACCCAGATGGCCGTGCAACGCCGACGCTGAAGAAAGCGGTGATCACCTTCCCCCGCGGGGTGGCGATCGCCCCGCCCTCGGCCGACGGCCTCGAGGGCTGCTCGGATGCCGACCTCAAGCTGGGCTCCTCGGCGGAGCCGACCTGTCCGTTCGCTTCGAAGATCGGCTCGCTCTCGCTGAACACCCCGGTCCTGCCGGACCCGCTTTCAGGCGACGTCATCCTGCGCACCCCGAAGCCGGGAGAACTGTTCCGGCTGGCACTGGTGATCGACGGCCCCGGCTTCGTGATCAAGCTCGACGGCCAGGCCGTCCCGGACCCCGACACCGGTCAGCTGCGAGTCACCTTCGACGACAACCCGCAGCTGCCGTTCTCCAGTCTGCATGTTGAGCTGAATGCCGGTCCGCGCGCTCCGCTGGTGACTCCGCCAGCCTGCGGCACCTATACGACGCGCTCGGAGCTGACCAGCTGGGCGATGCCCGATGAAGCCGTCGAATCCGAGTCGACCTTCACGATCGATCGGAACTGCGAGGCCGCGGCGCGGTTCACCCCGTCGCTGCGGGCCGGCACGATCAACCCCCTTGCCGGCAAGCATTCTCCCTTCGTCCTGCGGGTGACCCGCGAGGATGGCCAGCAGAACGTCTCGCGGATCGACGCTGCGCTGCCGCCGGGCCTGCTCGCCAAGCTCGCCGGCGTGCCGCTCTGCGGCGATGCCGCGGCGGGCGCGGGCGCCTGCCCGGCCAGCAGCCAGATCGGCACCACCACGGTCGGGATCGGCGCCGGGCCCAGCCCGCTGTTCGTCCCCCAGGCCGGCAAGGCGCCGACCGGCGTCTACCTCGCCGGCTCCTACAAGGGCGCGCCGTACTCGCTCGTGGTCGTGGTGCCGGCGCAGGCCGGGCCCTTCGACCTCGGCACGGTCGCGGTGCGCTCGGGCATCTACGTGGACCCGGTCACCAGCGCGGTCTCGGTCAAATCCGACCCGCTGCCGCAGATCCTGCAGGGGATCCCGATCGCCTACCGCGATATCCGCGTGGAGATCGACCGGCCCGGCTTCACCCTCAACCCCACCTCCTGCGAGCCGATGTCGGTGACCTCGACGATCGTCTCGATCGCCGGTGCGGTTGCCAGCCCCGCCGACCGCTTCCAGGTCGCCGGCTGCGAACGCCTCGGCTTCAAGCCGAAGCTCTCGCTGAAGCTGAGCGGCCCGACCCGCCGCACGGCCCACCCGGCACTGCGGGCGGTGCTGAAGATGCCGAGGGGCAACGCCAACATCGGCAAGGCGGTGGTGACCCTGCCGGAGACCGAGTTCCTCGAGAACGCCCACATCCGCACCATCTGCACCCGAGTGCAGTACGCGGCCGAGAGCTGTCCGAAGGCTTCGGTCTACGGCTACGCCAGAGCCTGGACCCCGCTGCTGGACGAGCCCCTCCAGGGGCCGGTGTACCTGCGCAGCTCAAATCACAAGCTCCCCGACCTGGTGGCGGACCTGAACGGCCAGATCGAGATCGACCTCGCCGGGCGCATCGACTCTCCCAAAGGCAGGATCCGCAACACCTTCTGGGCGGTGCCCGACGCGCCGGTCTCCAAATTCGTCCTGACGATGCAGGGGGGCAAGAAGGGCCTGCTCGTCAACAACACCGAGCTCTGTAAGGCGAAGCCCAGGGCCAAGGCCGAGTTCACCGGTCAGAACGGCAAGCGCTCGGTCTCAAGTCCGCTGGTGAAGACCAGCTGCGGCAAGCGCTGAGACCAGAACACGGACGTACCGCCCGGACGCCGAGTCTCTCGTAGACTCGGCGTCCAATGGGTGGGAGTTCGGGGACTTGAAGCGCCGCAGCGCCCTGCTGGGCCTGATCGCGGTGCTGCTGGGGTGCTTGGCGCTTGGCGTTGCCGGTCTGCATGTCGAGGACCGGCTCTCGCCGCTCTCCCTGAAGATCCCGGGAACCGCTGCATCAAACGGTGAAACCCTGGAGAAAAGCCATTTCGGCGACTCCTCTCCCTTCGTCGTCCTCCTCGAGGGGCCGGCCGCGGCGATCGATCGGCAGGGCCCGCGGTTGGTCGCGGCGCTGCGGGGCGAGCCGGAGGCGACCATCCTCTCTCCATGGGATCGGGGCTCGCTGGCGGCGCTCCGGCCCGACCGCCGCAAGGCCCTCGTTTTGGTCGACTTCCACGTACCACTGGAGACGGCGATGCGCGACGTCGTACCCGACCTCGAAGACACCGTCGAGGCCCGGGTTCGCGAGCCGGTAGTCGCGACCCAGTCCGGCTTCGCCACCGTCGCCCGCGCCCTGCAGGAGGAATCGCTGGACTCGACCGCGCGGGCCGAGCTGCTGGCGGCGCCGCTCCTGATCCTGGTCCTGCTGCTGGTCTTTCGCTCGCTGGTTGCGGCGGCGATCCCGCTCGCCTTCGGGGCTCTCACCGTTCTCGCCGGCCGCGGCGTGCTCGCGCTGCTCTCCGAGGCGATGACGATCGACGCGCTCTCGCTGGTCGTCTGCACGATGATGGGGCTGGCCCTCGGGGTCGACTACTCGCTGCTGATCGTCTCCCGCTTCCGCGAGGAGCTGGAGCGCGACCCGGACCCCTGGCGGGCCGCTTCGGCCACCCGTTCCAGCGCCGGCCGCACCACCCTCTTCGCCGGCGTCACCCTGATCGTCGCCCTCGTCTTCTCCGCCTTCCTGCAGCCGGGCTCGCTGCTGCTCTCGCTCGCCACCGCCACCGCGGTCGTGACGGTCATCAGCGTCGTCATCTCGACCCTTGCCGTGCCGGCGCTGCTGGGCCTGCTGGGGCCGCGCATCAACGCCGGCCGGATCGGCCCTGCCCCGCGGCCGGGCCGCCGCTCGACCGTCGCCGTCGCCGCGGCGGCGGCGTTGCGCAACCCGGCCCTGGCGGCGGTCTGCGTGGCGGTGCCGCTGCTCCTGCTGACCCTGCCTGTCCTCGGTTTCAGCACCGGCGCGCCCGGCATCGACGAGCTGCCGAGCTCCAACCAGGCGCGCAAGGACGCCGAGACGATCGACCAGGCGGTCGGCCCCGGCTGGGAGGCCCCCTTCGTCCTCGTCGCCGCGACCGACCGCGGGGCGATCACCGGTCCCCGCCAGCTGGCCCAGCTCGGCCGCTGGCAGCGGCGGATCGCCGGGCAGCCCGGGGTGCGGACCGTGATCGGCCCCGGTCCCCTCGCCCGTCGCACGGTGCCGCTGCGCTCGCTCGGCAGCAGGCTCACCGCCGAAGGGGCCGAGGGGCCGCGGCAGCTCGAGGAGCTGGGACCGGGCCTGCGCCGCGCCGCCGGGGCGGTGGCAGAACTGCGCGCCGGCCTCGCCGAAGGGGCGGCGGGGAGCGGCCTCCTCGCCGAGGGCTCCGAACGCGCCGCCGCCGGGGCGGGCACGATCGCCGCGGAGTTGAAGCGCGCCGCCGGCAAGGGGGAAGAAGCGACGACGGCGATCGGCCGCCTCCAGGACGGGAGCGAGCGCCTCTCGCGCGGCCAGCGCGAAGTCTCGGTCGGCAGCCTCAGCCTCACCCTCGGTCTGCGCTCGCTGGTGCCGCGCATGCGCGGAGGCGAGCAGGCCCGCTCCCGCAAGCTCGCCCGCGAGCTCGAAAGCGCCGCCGCCGAGGACCCGTCGCTGCAGCCGCTGGCGAACCAGGCGCGGGTCCTCGCTCGCACCGTCGCCGCCAACCGCAACGAAGTGCGCCGCCTGCGCGACGTCGCCCAGGAGGTCAACGGGGGCCTCAACCGGCTCGTCCCGGGCGGCGAGCGCCTCGAGGCCGGCGTCGGCAGGCTCGCCGACGCGACCGGCGGCCTCAGCAGCGGCCTCGACCGGCTCGGCGACGGCGCCGAACGGCTGGCGGGCGGGCTCGTCGAACTCCAGGGCGGCGCCGGGACGCTGCAGAGCGGTCTCTCCGAAGGCTTCCACCGCGCCTACCCACTGCAGACGAAGCTGGCCGCCGCCGGGGAGCGCGTCAGCGCCGTGGCGACGCCGCTGGCGCTGGGCGCCGAGGCACTGCGGCGGCAGTCGCCAGGGCTGTTCGACTCCGGCTACTTCGTCCTCTCCGCCCTCGACGGGGCGCCGCCCCGGAAACGGGCGGAAGCCGGCGAGGCGATCAGCGTCGACGGCGGCGGGCAGGCGGCGCGGATGCTGGTCATCTCCAACTACGCCTTCAACAGCGAGGGTTCGCGGCGGGTAGGAGAGCGCCTGGAGGACGACGCGCGGAATCTGGCGGCCGCCACCGGCCTGGACACCGGTGTCACCGGCGGCGCCGCCACCCTCAACACCTACGGCGAAGCGACCGAAGCGCGCCTGCCGCTGGTGATCGGCGCCTTCGTCCTTTTCACCCTGCTTGCCCTGATCGTGATCCTGCGGGCGCCGCTGCTGGCGCTGCTGACCGTCTGCCTCAACCTCGCCTCGGTCGCCGCCGCGATCGGGGTGATGGCCCTCGTCTGCAAGATCCCCGAGGGCTATCCGCTCGGCGGCCATCCCTACGTCGACACGGTCGGGGCGGGGGCGATCTTCGGCGTCACCTTCGGCCTCTCGATCGACTACGCGGTCTTCCTCATCGCCCGGATGCGCGAGCGCTACGAGCGCGACGGCGACAACCGTGCCGCGATCGCCTTCGGGCTGGAGCGCACCGCCGGGGTGATCACCGGCGCCGCCGCGATCATGGCCGCGGTGTTCGTCTCCTTCGCCGCGGCGCCGATCGCGACCGTGAGCCAGATGGGGGTTGGGCTGACGGTGGCGATCCTGCTCGATGCGACGGTGGTGCGGATCGTCCTCCTGCCCGCCCTGATGCTCCTGCTCGGCGACCGCGTCTGGCACGTGCCGCCCCTGCTCGACCGCATTCTTCCCCGCCGTAACCTGTTGATCCCAGAGACGAGGCCAACCCGTGCGTAGACCGATTGCAATCACCCTGATCACCTTGGTTCTGTCCGCCACGGCCGCATCTGCGGCCGAAGCCCCGACGCGTGACGAATACGTCGGCCAGCTGGAGACGGTCTGCAAGCCGGATGCCCTCGCCACCCAGCGGGCGATGAAGGGTGCGCGCGCGGACATCCGCGCCGAACGGCTGAAGGTGGCATCGAAGAAGTTCGCCGAGGCGACCTCGATCTTCGGCTCGACCGTGAAGGAGATCTCCGCCGTTCCGCGTCCGAGCGCCGACACCGCGCGCCTCGCCAAGTGGTTCACCTACCTGAAGCGCCAGGAGTCCTACCTCGGGCAGATCACCGAACAGCTGCGCCTGGACCATCCGGTCAAGGCGCAGCGGCTGACGGCCCGGTTCATCCACAACGGCAACCTCGCCAACAACGTCGTCCTCGCCTTCGGCTTCGACTACTGCAGCTTCAAGTTCTCGAGGTACGGGTGAGGCGAGGAGCCGTGCTCGCCCTGCTGGCCGCGCTCCTCGTCGCCGGCATCGCCCAGGGGGAGCGGGTCCAGCGCGGCAACCTGATCGTCCGCCTCGACGGCAACTTCTCGCCGCTGGCGCTGCCGCGCGACCGGATGGCGCCGGTCTCGGTCCGAATCGAGGCCGGCCTGGCCACCTCCGACCAGAGCGTCCTGCCGCGGGTGACCCGGATCGAGCTGGGCATCCCCGGGCAGGGGGCGATCCACAGCAAGGGGCTCCCGGCCTGCTCGACCCGGCGCCTCCGCGACGCGACCACGGCGCGGGCGCTCGAAGCCTGCGGCCCGGCGTTGATCGGGCGCGGAGCGATGGTCGCCCAGGTGAAGATCCCCAACCAGGACCCGTTCGCCGTCCACGCCAAGCTGCTTGCCTTCAACGGCCGAGTCGGCGGGCGACGCGCCGTGATCGTCCACGGGGTCTCGAAGAAGCCCCCGACCTCCGTGGTGTTGCCGTTCCTGATCCACCTGCGCCCCGGGAAGTTCGGGACCGTCCTCGTCGCCCACCTGCCGCGCACCTTGGGCCCATGGCCGCGCTTTGCCCGCTTCAAGATGGATTTTGCGCGGCGCTACGTCTATCGCGGCCAGAGGCTCAGCTACATCAACGCCTCCTGCCCGATTCCGAAGCGATTCACGGCCGGCTTCTTCTCCTTCGCGAAGGCGACCTTCACCCTCGCCGACGGCCGCCACCTCAGCACCGGGATCGCTCGCAGCTGCCGCGCTCGCTGAGATTTGGGCGCATCTCGGTCTGTTAATGTTCCAATTCGATGCCGTTCCCGCCGGCGCTGGCCAATCTGGAGATCGCAATTCTGGACGCTTGTGCCGCCGAGGGGGAGTGGGCAGCTCAGATCGCGGCCGGAATCTACGCCGGGGTGGACTACGCGGTGGCCCATCCGGAGATCGCCGAGACGCTGGAGTCGAGGCCCTCTTCCGCACCCGACGCGGTACGTCCCTACGAGAGCCTAATTGGCCGTTTAACAGGGTTTTTGAGGGCCAGGGCCCCGGTCGAGTCCCGCCTGCCGGGAGCCACGGACGAGGCGCTGGTCGCCGGCATGGTCGGCCTCGTCGGGGATCACCTTCGGATCGGCCGGCTCGATCGCTTGAAAGAGTTGCGGCCGGAGCTCGTGTTGCTGGTCCTGCTGCCCTATCTGGGCTTTGCCGAGTCGCAACGGTGGGCCAACCAAATGGCCAATTGAGTACAGCCGTCTCTTGACGGGCTGGTCCTTCTATGTTCTCATTGAGTTTCCGGGTCGTCCCGCCAACCCTGGGCGGCATCGATCCCCTACGCAAACATCATGGCTCGGGCGAGTTCCCCGCTCGTCCGAGCCGTTTGCGTTCGCTCAGCGGCGTAGACCAGTGAAGACGGAGAGCAGCCGGGCGCCAGGACCGAGCGAACCGAGCAGCCGCTCGCGGACCGGACTTCCCAGCTCCGTGTCGGCGCCGGCTGCCCCGAGGTAGAAGGCGGCTACTCCAGCCAGGATCGCCCGGTGCCGCGAGGCGCGGGGCAACGGCTGGATCGCGGCGGCGGCGCGGTCGGCGACCAGTTCAAGACTGTCGGCCGCTTCGTCCGGGCTGCCGTAGTAGCTCATGTAGTTGTGCTCGCCTGCCGCCCTGTCGTCCTCGAAGTCGACGAGGTCGTCGAGGATGACGGTGAGGGCGCCGACCGGGGGGTGGTAGGCGGTGTCGATCAGAGCCGCGGTCTCGGTGGTCGTGCCGGGGTCGGCGGCGGCCGCGATCAGCGCGTGCGCCGCGACCGACGAGCTGGCCCCGGCCGCGACCTCGAACCAGCGGTAGCCGAGAGGCGCGTCGAGGGCCTCCGCCCAGCGGCGGAGAGCGGCGGCGTCTCCGGCGGCCGCGGCGTGGGTGTGCCGCTGACCTTCTTCGCAGCGGGTCACGGCGCGTTCGAGCAGGGGGGCGACTGCCGCGTAGGCGGGCAGCGCGCCGACCTCCTTGCGCCAGCTCGCATCGAGCCTGTCCAGCATGGGGGCGCTTGCCGAGCTCGGTTCGCCGCCCTCTTCGATCACATCCCTCAAGTCGATCGCGACCTGAAGCGCCACGATCGCCCGCACTACGGTCGCCCGCTTCGAGCCGGGGGCAAGGGCGGCGAAGACCGCCACCGCTTCGGCGTTCTTCGCCTTCTCCCGGGACACCGGCTCCCACCGTCGCAGCTCCCGCCGCGCCGGTGGCAGGACCGTCGTCAGGTAGGCGCCGAGGGCGCTCGCCGCGGCCCACGTCTCTCTGGCTGCCGAGCCCACCCGCGCACCTTATGGCGCGTCCGCCCTCGTCTCTACCTTGGAGAAACGATGACGGAGCAGACGCAGATCGAGGCGTTCGCCGAGACCGCGCCGGTGGCTGCCGAGCCGCCGCCCGCCGAGCCCGCCGTCCGCGTTCCCCTGCGGGACCTCGAGGACGGCCAGCGCGTCGCCGGGGTCTACGCGGTTCGCGAGCGCGAGCTGCGGCGCAAGCGCAACGGCGATCCCTGGCTGCGGCTCTCGGTCGGCGACGCGACCGGCACCGCCGAGGCGGTCTGCTGGGAGGAGGCGGAGGCGCTGCACGCGCTCTGCTGCGGTGGCCAGCCGGTTTTCGTCAGCGGCGTCTACGAGGTCAGCGAGCGCTGGGGGCCGAAGATCAAGCTCACCGGCCTGCGGGCAGCCGAGCCGCACGAGTTCGAGACCGCCGACCTGGCCGCCGAGTCGGACGTCTCGCTGGAGCAGCTCGAGGGCGAGCTGCGCGAACTGCTGGCAACGGTCCAGAGCCCGCAGCTGCGCGAGCTGCTCGACCACTTCTTCGGCCCCGAGTCCGAGACCTGGCAGCGCTTCAAGGTCGCGCCGGCGGCGAAGACCTACCACCAGGCCTACCGCCACGGCCTGCTCGAGCACACGCTCTCGGTCGCCCAGGCGGTCTCGGCCGCGGCCAACTTCTTCCCCGGGATCGACCGCGAGGTCGCCGTCGCCGGCGCCCTGCTGCACGACATCGGCAAGTGCGTCGCCTACAACGACGACCCGCTGGCGATCGACCTCACCGACGCCGGCCGCCTGCAGGGGGAGATCCCGCTCGGCTATTACACGGTGCGGCGGGCGATCGAGGACCTGCCGGGCTTCGACCCCCACCTCGCCCAGTGCGTCCTCCACATCATCCTCAGCCACCACGGCTCGCTCGAACACGGCTCGCCGGTCGTCCCCGCCACCCGCGAGGCCGTCCTGGTCCACATGATCGACAACCTCGGCGGCCGGCTCGGCAGCTTCGACCGCCTCGAGCGCCAGCTCCCCGCCGGCGAGTCCTGGTCGGGCTTCGACCGGGCTCTGTCAGGCAGCGCCTTCTTCGCCCAGCGCGCGGCCTAGAAGTTCCGAAGAATTCACAAAGATTCTTTGCTTCGGCGAATCTCTGCGCGCCATATGTTGCAGACGAAGAGTTACGCTAGGCTGATGGCGGTGATGATGAATCCGCGGGAGAAGTGGACCGACGAGCGGCTGGACGACCTAGACCGGAAGGTCGATCGAGGCTTCGCTGATCTCAAGGCGGAGATGAAAGCGGGCTTCGACCGCATGGATGCTCGGTTCGAGAAGATGGACGACCGTTTCCACAGCCTGAATCTCGCTTTGCTCGGTGCATGCGCCGTGGTCATCGCCACCTTGCTCGGCAGCGTCATCTTCTAACTGCCGGTACCGCTACCGATACCGCTCGCTGCAGCGCTGGATCTTGTTGACGTTCTGGTGGGCCCGCTGGATGCAGTCGATCAGCTTGTCGGCCTTTTGCGGCTTTGAGGTCCGGACCGACTTTTTGATTTCGATCTGAACCTGGCGGTTGACGTCTTCGATCTGGCCGCTGATGTCGCTGAAGTCGTTGTCCTGGAACGACTTCTGGATGCTCTGGTTCGCTTCCCGGCTGATGTCTCGGGTGGTGTCCAAAGCCGGCTTGACGAGGAAAAAGCCCACCGCGGCGATGATTCCGACCGTCACCAAAAGCCGGATAATGCCCGCGCTTAGGTTGCCGAAGAGGTTTCGCAGGACGTCCATGCGCTGCGCGGAGACTATCCTGCCGGGCAGTGGCGAAGGACACCGAGAAGCTGATCCGCCAGCTCTCGTTGATCTCGTTCCTGATGGCACAGGGGAGGCCGGTTTCGGCCCTCGAGATCAAGCGCGAGGTGGAGGGCTATAGCGACATGAACGACGACGCGTTCGCGCGCCGTTTCTACGCCGACCGCGCGGAGCTGGAGAGCCTCGGCATTCAGCTCGGGGTCGAGAAGCCCGGCGAGGGCTTCTTCGAGGCCGAGCTCTACTCGCTGCCGCCGGAGAACTTCTACCTCGACCCGATCTCCTTCTCCGACGACGAGCTGGCGGCGCTCTCGACGGCGCTGATGCTGCTGACCGACGGCGGCTTCGCCTACGCCGAGCCGCTGCGGCTGGCCCTGCAGCAGGTCGCCTGGGGCCACCCCAACCCGCTCGCCGAGGGCGAGCGCGCCCCGGTCGAGATGGCGATGACCGCCTCCGCCGGCGGCCGCGACCTCTCCCAGCGCCTCTCCAAGATCGAGACCGCGATCAGCCGCCGCAAGACGATCGAGTTCACCTACTACACGATGGAGCGGGGCGAGACCGAGAAGCGCAAGGTCGACCCCTTCCACCTGGTCTTCCGCGGCGGGCAGTTCTACCTGATCGGCCACTCGCACGAGCGCGACGCGGTGCGGGTCTTCCGCCTCTCGCGGATCCAGGGCAAGGTCGGTTACGCCTCCAAGGCCGAGCATGACTTCTCTCCCCCCGAGGACTTCGATCGCCGCGACTACGGCAGCCGCGCCGACTGGCAGCTGGGGGAGACCAAGGGGACGGCGAAGATCTTCATCCGCGAGCGGATCGCCTGGCTGATCGAGCGGGACTTCGGCTCCTACGGCGAGCTCCGCAACGCGAAGAAGTCCGACGGCGCCCCCGGCAAGGGCCGGGTCTTCGAGACCAGCTACGCCTCCGAGCGCGAGCTGATCGCCTGGGTGCTGCGCTGGCGCCAGAACGCCGAGGTGCTCGCCCCCGACGACCTCCGCGAGGAGGCCGGGCAGCGCCGCGACCTGCTGCTGAAGCGCCACGAGAACGGTTTCAGCCCGGCCAAGGTGGTCGACCGGCCGCTCGACGAGCAGCCGAAGAGGGCGCGTTCCAACGGCCGCGGCGAGGCGGCGATCCGGCCCGAGCGCTTCGCCCGGCTCGTCACTCTCGCCGGCCTGCTGATCGAAGCGGCGAAAAAGGGCGAGCGGCTGCAGGTCGCCGAGCTGCGCGAGCGGTTGGAGCTGACCGCGGACGAGCTGCGCGAGGACGTCGAGCTGCTCAACGTCGTCAACTTCGGCGGCGGCACCTACGTCCTCTACGCGGAAATCCTCGGCGACGAGATCGAGGTCGACTCGCAGCCCTACGGCGACAACTTCGCCCGCCCCGCCCGGCTGCTGCCGCTCGAGGCGAAGGCGCTGGTCGCGGCGATCGACCTCTTCGGCGACCACCTGCCGCAGTCGAACCTGCAGACCGCCCGCGCCAAAATCGTCAAGGCGCTCGGTCACGATCCCTCCGAGGAGGGACTGGAGATCGCCTCGGCCGGCGGCGGCGACGCCGGGGTCGCCCGCCTGGTCAACCAGGCGATCGCCGAGAGCCGGGTGCTGGAGCTCTCCTACTACAAGGAGAACGAGGACCAGTTCACCGAGCGCCGGGTCGAGCCCTACCGGCTGGAGAACGGCAAAGAGGGCTGGTACGTCGAGTGCTACGACCTGACCAAAGAGGGCGTCCGCCACTTCAAGCTCGACCGGGTCAAGGAGGCGCACCTCTCCGAGGAGAAGTTCGAGCCGCGCCCCGAAGTCGAGGAGTTCGCCGGAGTCGAGGGCTGGATGACCCACGGCGAGGTGCCGACCGCGGAGGTCGCCCGCGTCTGGGTCTCGCCCGAGCGGGCCCGCTGGCTGCGCGAGGAGCGGACCGTGGTCGAGGAGCTGGCCGACGGCGCCGTCGTCGTCGAGCTTCCCTACGCGGGCAAGCCCTGGCTGGTGCGGGAGATCCTCCGCGGCGCCGGCGACCTGGTCGTGCTCGAGCCCTCCGACGCGCGCGAAGCGATCGCCAAGGAAGTCGAGCCTGACTGAGGCGCCGGGTCACCCGGAGGTCCTGAAGATCGTCGCCCCCAACCCGGGGCCGATGACGCTGGAAGGGACCAACACCTACCTCTTCGGCTCCGACCCCTGCGTGGTGGTCGACCCGGGCTCGGACGACCCCGGCCACCTCGACGCGATCCGCGCCGCGGCTGCCGAGCGCGGCGGCATCGGCCTCGTCCTCCTCACCCACTCCCACGGCGACCACACCGCCGGAGCGGACCAGCTCGACGCCGAGGTCGTGTTGCCCGCCGGCGGCGAGGAGCACTTCGCGCTGCGCGCCCTCGCCACCCCCGGCCACGCCGAGGACCACGTCTGCTTCCTGACTGAAACCGGCGTCTGCTTCAGCGGCGACCTCGTCCTCGGTCTCGGCTCGACGATCGTGCCGCCGGGCGGCAACTCGCTGGCGGCTTTCATGGACTCGCTGGCGCTGCTGCAGGAGCAGGAGATCGAGCTGATCGCCCCCGGCCACGGCCCCTGGGTCACCGAGCCCGCCGCCAAGCTGGCCGAATACGTCGAGCACCGCCAGATGCGCGAGCGCCGGCTGCTCGCCGCGCTGGAGGAGGGGGAGCGCTCCCGCGCCGAGCTCCTGGCCACGGTCTGGGACGACATCCCGATGGAGCTGCTGCCGATGGCGGCGATGGCGATGGAGGCCCACCTCGAAAAGCTCGAGGGCGAGGGCCGGCTGCCGGACGATCTGGAGGCTTGAGCACGGACTGGCTGAGTAGCCAGTACCCTGACCGAATGGAGCGAGCGGCAAGGGTAGGCGTACTCGCGGGGGCGGTTGGCACCGGCCTGCTCGCCTCCGCCGCGGCCGTCCTCTGGCACCGCCTGGCCAGGCGGCCGCTGCCGCAGGTGAAGGGGACGATCGAGGTCCCCGAGCTGCGCGGCCGGGTGCGAGTGCGGCGCGACCGCTGGGGCGTTCCCCACGTCGAGGCCGACGAGCGCGACGATCTCTTCTTCGCCCAGGGCTACTGCCATGGCCAGGACCGGCTCTGGCAGATGAACTTCTACCGGCGGGTGGTCGAAGGCCGGATCTCGGAGATGGCCGGCGAGGAGGGACTGCCGGTCGACAAGCTGATGCGGACGCTGGGGATCCGGCGCACCGCCGAGGCGGAGGCGGAGGCGATGGACCCGGCGCTGCGCGCCAACCTCGAGCGCTTCTGCGAGGGCGTCAACGCCGCCGCCCGCGACGCTCGCGCCCTCCCCTTCGAGATGCAGGTCCTGCGCCACGAGTGGGTGCCCTGGAGCCCGGTCGACATCCTCAGCCTCGGCAAGCTGCTCGCCTTCGGCCTCTCGACCAACTGGGAGCGTGAGCTGCTGCGGGCCGACATGATCCGCGAGCTCGGCCCCGAGCTGGCCGCCCGTCTCGACCCGGTGTACCCCGCCGACAACCCGGTGGTGGCCGAATCGCTCGAAGCCTGGACCGGGGAAGGGATGCCGCTGGTCGAGCAGATCGACCGCGTGCGGGGCTCGCTCGGGCTGGCCGCGGAGGCGTCGGGCTCCAACAACTGGGCCGTCAGCGCCGAGCGCTCGAAGACCGGCGGGCCGCTGATCGCCGGCGACCCCCATCTTTCGCCCAGCATGCCGGGCATCTGGTACGAGGTCGAGCTGCGCCACGGCGACCGCTTCGTCCGCGGCGCCTCGCTGCCGGGGATGCCCGGCATCTACATGGGCCAGAACAACGACGTCTGCTGGACGATCACCAACGTCATGGCCGACGTCCAGGACCTCTTCGTCGAGCGGATCGAGGGCGAGAACTACCTCTTCGAAGACGAGTGGCGGCCGTTGCAGGTCGTCCGCGAGGAGATCGTCGTCAAGGGACGTTCCGAGCCGGTGGCGCTGGAGGTGCGCTCCACCCACCACGGCCCGATCGTCAACGAGGCGCTCGGCGCCGACCACGGCGAGCCGCTGGCGCTGGCCTTCCAGACGCTGCGCGAATCGACCGCCTTCGAAGCGGCGTTTACGCTGCTCGACATCACCTCCGGCCCCGAGCTGGTGGCGAAGCTGGAGGGCCACACCTCGCCCGCCTCGAACATGGTCTGGGCCGACAGCCGCGGCTCGATCGGCTACAAGCTGATCGGCCGCCTGCCGAAGCGGCGCGGCGGCTGCCCGGACCTGCCGAAGCCGGGCTGGAGCGGCGAGTTCGAGTGGGAGGGGACGGTGCCCTACGACGAGCTGCCCGAGGTCGTCGACCCCGAGTGCGGCTACGTGATCACCGCCAACAACCGGATCGTCGGCGACGACTACCCGCACCACATCACCAGCGACTGGCTCGACGGCTTCCGCGCCAAGCGGATCGAGGAAATGCTGAAAGCGAGCGAGAAGCACGACCTGGAGAGCTTCGAGGCGATCCAGAACGACAACTACTCGCTCCCCGGCGTCGAGGCGGCGGCGCGGCTCAGCCGCCTGCATCCCCGCGGCCAGCGCGAGCGCAGCGCCCTGGAGCGGTTGCGCAGCTGGGACGGCAACCTCGACCCGGACTCGATCGCGGGGACGATCTACCAGGCCTTCCTGCTGCGGCTGGCGCGCGAGGTGGCGCGGGCGGCGATCGGCGACCGCGACCTCTGCGAGCGCTGGCTCGACCGCGCCGACAACGGCTTCCTGCCGCACGTCACCTCGCCCTGGCGCTGGCACTCGCACCTGATGGCGCTCTGGGAGGAAGGCGACGAGGACCTGATCGGCCGCCCCTGGGACGAGCTGGTGCTGGAGGCGCTGGCCGGGGCGCTCGACGACCTCGGCGACCGCTTCGGCCCCGAACCCGAGGGCTGGCGCTGGGGCAAGGTCCACGAGCTGAAGTTCCCGCACCCGCTGGGCGACGCCAACCCGCTCTTCGACCGGCTGCTCAACCGCCGCCTCTGCGCCGGCGGCGCCCAGGAGACGGTCAGCCAGATCGCCTATGACCCGAACGACCCCTACAACGCCGTCTGGGCGCCGAGCTGGCGGATGATCGCCGAGCCGGCCAACCCCGACGCCTCCCGCTGGCAGATGTTCACCGGCCAGTCCGGCCACCCCGCCAGCCCGCACTACGACGACCTCCAGGTCGACTGGCTCGACGGCCGCACCCAGCCGATGCGCGGCGAGGGCCCGTGGTCGGAGTTGGATCTCGTGCCAGCGGGCTGATTCTCTCCTCTGGGGGCGCAGTGTTGCACGGTGCTACACTGGGTGGGTGCCGACTGCGCGACCCCGCCACATGATCACTGAGACCGAACCCGTCCGGGAAGTGCTGGACGAATTGCGCCAGCTCCAGGGGGGAGAGAAGGTGGAGCTTCCCGACTTGGTGATCCGTGGTGCGAAGGACAAGATCCGGGAGCTCAGGGCCGAGGGTGAGCCGGCGCGACGGGCAGGCAGGGAAATCGCCGACTGGATCCGGGCCGGGGACGGGCCGGAGGTCGATATCGAGGCCGCTGAGGAGGTCAAGCATCTCGGTCTGGTCGCGCGCTACGACGAATAGCTTGCTACTCCTCGACAACTCCGCCTGGTCCCGACTGCTCGGTGCCGAGGTTTCTCCAGAGCGGCGCCAGACGGTCGCCGAATGGATCGACGAGAAGCGGCTGGCCGTTTGCCTTCCATTTTTGCTGGAGGCCGGCTACTCGGCCCGGTCGGGAGCTGATCATGGAAAGCTGCTGCGCCGCTTGGAGCAACTTCCCCGCCTTCCAATCGACGAGAAGGTCGAGCGGGTCGCCTTGGACGCCCAATACGACCTCGCCACCGTCGGGCACCACCGCCTCTCGCCAACCGACCTGGTGATCGCCGCCTGCGCCCATCTGGCGCATGGTGGGGTCCTCCACTACGACCGCGACTACGACCTGATCCTCGAGCACACGCGGCTCAGCTTCGAGAGCGTCTGGCTAGCTGAGCCGGGGACGATCCAAGGATCGGCGCGCCGCGACTTGCGGGGTTTGGCCGGGTTTCTCCAGGAATGCCACGACTCAAGCTCGTAACCGCCCTGGCCCTGTCCATCCTCTGCCTGCTGCCGGCCGGCGCGCAGGCGCTGCCGCGCGGGTTCTTCGGGATCGCGCCGCAGACGCCGCTGGGCTCCGCCGACTTCGCGCGGATGCGCTCAGGGGGTGTCGAGACGGTTCGGCTCTCGCTGCCCTGGGCGTCGATCCAGCGCTCGCCGCGCAGCAAATACGACTGGAGCGGCTTCGACGCGGCGGTGAGCGAAGCGGCGCGGAAGCGGATCGGCGTTCTGCCGGTGCTGGGGACCTCGCCGGGCTGGGCGACCGGGAACTGGCGGCGGATGCCGGTCGAGGGCGGCCGGGCGCGACGGGGCTGGGCCGAGTTCGTCGGCGCCGCGGTCGAGCGCTACGGGCCGGGTGGCGAGTTCTGGGCCGAGCACGGACCGGGGACCGACCAGCCGCTGCCGCCGGTGCCGATCCGCGCCTGGCAGATCTGGAACGAGGAGAACTTCTTCTACTTCGTCAAGCCGGTCTCGCCGGGCCGCTTCGCCCGCCTGCTGGCGATCACCCGGCCGGCGATCCGCCGCGCCGACCCGCGGGCGGAAATCGTCCTCGGCGGTCTGTTCGGGGCGCCGAAGCAGCGGCTGCCCCACGCGATGGACGCGGTCGACTTCCTCGACCAGCTCTACCGCCGCGGTGGGGTCAAGGCCAACTTCGACGCCGTCGCCCTGCACCCCTACGCCGCTGACGTCGGCGAGCTGCGCCGCCAGGTGGAGGCGGTGCGGGCGACGATGGCGCGCCACGGCGACCGCCGCTCGGGCCTCTACCTCACCGAGGTCGGCTGGGGCTCGGACTACAACCCACGCACCGTCGCCTTCGAGGTCGGCGTGCAGGGGCAGGCGCGCGAACTGCGGGCCGCCTACCGCTACCTGATCGGCGCCCACGGGCGGCTGAAGCTGAAGCAGGTCGACTGGTTCACCTGGAAGGACGCGCCCGGCGCCTGCAGCTTCTGCGACTCGAGCGGCCTCTTCCGGGCCGGCGCCAAGTTCCGGCCGAAGCCGGCCTGGAGGGCCTTCGTCAGCTTCGCGCGATAGGGGTGACCAGCTCGACGATCGGCGCCGGCGCCTTGTCCGGGGAGCCGGCGTCGAACGGCGGCTGCGGGTCGTACTCGATCCCCAGCTGCACCGCCTGGGCGACCTCGGGGCCGACCTCCTGGCCGACCAGGTGGAGCGCCATGTCGATCCCGGCCGAGACCCCGGCCGCGGTGAGGACCTTGCCGTCTTCGACGTAGCGGCCCTGGATCGGCTCGGCGCCGTACTCGCGCAGCTCCTCGAGGAAGGCCCAGTGGCAGGTCGCCCGCTTTCCCTGCAGGAGCCCGGCGGCGCCGAGCACCATCGAGCCGGTGCAGACCGAGGTCGTCCACTTCGTTCCCTCGTCGACCCGGCGCAGCCAGCCGAGCACTTCTTCGTCGTCGAGTAACGCCCGGTTGCCCTGGCCGCCGGGGACGAGGACGACGTCAGCGCCCTCGACGTCGGCGATGGCATGGTCGGCGCTGAGGCCGAGGGCGCCGCTGTCGGTCCGCACCTCGCCCTTCTGCTTGCCGACGAACTGGACCTCCCAACCGGGCACCGAGCGCAGCACCTCGTAGGGCCCGATCGCGTCGAGCGCGGTGATGCCGTCGAAGACGAGAATCGCGATCTTCACCTAGCCATCCTCCCACGGGGGTGTCTGAGTTGCACCCCCGTATCTGTGGGTCGAGCTCAGACACCCCTAGAGTGCGGGGCGTGAGCCGGCGGGATCAGATCAAGCTCAGCGACGGGGAGCTGCGCGAGCTGATGGAGGGCGAGCGGGTGGCGATCGTCTCCAGCATCGGACCGCGGGGGTGGCCGCACTCGATGCCGCTCTGGTTCGTCCCCCGCGACGGCGTCGTCTGGATCTGGACCTACGCCAAGTCGCAGAAGGTCCGCAACCTCGAACGCGACCCGCGGGCGACGGTGCTGCTGGAGACCGGTCACGAGTACGGCGAGCTGCGCGGGGCGATGATCGAGGCCGAGGCGACGCTGCACCGCGACTTCGAGACCGTTCTCGGGTTCGCGGAGGAGCTGACCGTGCGTTACGCCGAGGGAATCTCCTCCGTCGAGGGGGACGCCAGGGCGGCGCTCGAAGCGCAGGCGCCCAAACGCGTGGCGATCAGCTTCGAGCCGCTCAAAGTGGCGACCTGGGACCACCGTAAGCTCGGCGGCACCTACTGACCGACTAACCCGACCGCTACCCTCCTCGACTCGATGAAACGACGCCTCCTCGCTCTCTCCCTCATCGCCTGCCTGCTTCTCGCCCTCGTGCTCGGCCAGACAGGCTCCGCCAAGCCGCTGCCGCAGCCGCCGAGGGGGTTCTTCGGGATCGTCCCGCAGACCCCCGTCGGGACCGAAGATTTCCGCTACATGAAGGCGGGCGGGATCGAAAGCATCCGCCTCACCCTGCCATGGGCCGGGGTGCAGCCGCGGCGCAACGGCCCCTACGACTGGACCGGCTTCGACGCCGCGGTCGAAATGGCCTCCCGCGCCGGGATGCGGATCCTGCCCTCGATCGGCTCGCCACCGCGCTGGGCGGCCGCCAAGGAAACGACGATGCCGGTGGCCTCCGCCCGGCTGCGCAACGCCTGGAAGAAATTCCTCGCTGCCGCCGTCGCCCGCTACGGCCCGGGCGGCGAATTCTGGAGCCAGACCGGCGGCATCGGCCCCAACTACGAACCGGCGATCCGCAACCCGGCGCCGATCCGCGAGTGGCAGATCTGGAACGAGTCGAACTTCTTCTACTTTGCCTATCCGGTCTCGCCATCGAAGTACGCGAAGCTGGTGACGATCTCCAGCCAGGCGATCAAATCGGTCGACCCTCAGGCGAAGGTCGTGCTCGCCGGGCTCTTCGCCGAACCGACCGCGAAGGGCAAGAAAGGGATGGACGCGACGACCTACCTCGAGCGGCTCTACCGGATCCCCGGTTTCAAAACCCGCTTCGACGGGATCGACCTCCACCCCTACGCGGTCGACGCCGAAGAACTGGAGCGGATGATCGAGGAATACACCGCGGTGGCGCGGGACAACCACGACCGCCCGGCGCTCTACCTGACCGAGCTCGGCTGGGGGTCGGAGAACAACTTCCAGCAGGTCGCCTTCGAGCAGGGGATCCGCGGCCAGGTCAAGCAGCTGAAGGCCTCCTACGGCTACCTGCTGGAGAACGCGCGCCGGCTCAACCTGAAGAGCGCCTACTGGTTCTCGTGGAAGGACCTGCCGGGCTCCTGCACCTTCTGCGACTCGGTCGGCCTCTTCCGCGCCGGACCGAAGTTCCACCCCAAGCCCGCCTGGCACGCCTTCGTCGCGCTCACCGGTGGCCGCGCCAGACCGTGAGCGGCTGAGCAGGTACGCACCGCTCGTCCTGCTCGGCGTCGCGATGGCCGCCGCCGCGGCGGTCCTCCTCCACTACGGCTCGGGGCTGACGTTCTTCCAGGACTCCTGGGAGTTCCTCATGCACCGGCGGGACCCCTCCGCCGCGACCCTGCTCGACCCCCACAACGAGCACATCGTCCTGCTCCCGGTCCTGATCACCGAGGCCTCGCTGCGGCTCTTCGGGATGGGCTCGATGACGCCGGAACTGGTGCTGCTGGTGGCTCTCGAGCTCGCGGTCGCCGGGCTGCTGTTCGTCTACGCGCGCCGCCGCCTCGGTCCCTGGCCGGCGCTGTTCGCCGCGACCGTGCTGCTCTTCCTCGGCCCCGCCTGGCAGGACCTGCTCTGGCCCTTCCAGGTCGGCTTCGTCGGCGCCTCGGCGTTCGGGCTGGCGACGCTGCTCGCCCTGGAGAACGAGGACGAGCGCTGGGACCGCGCCGCCTGCGCCTTCCTGACGATCGCGGTCGCCTTCTCCAGCCTCGGGATCGCCTTCGCGGTGGCGGCGGCCGTCCAGGTCTTCCTGCGGCGCCGCGAGCGGAGCCTGCGCCGCGCCTACGTCTTCCTCCTGCCGCTGCTGCTCTACCTGGGCTGGTACGCCGGCTGGGGCCGCGAGGCGGAGAACAACTTCAGTGCCCACAACGTCCTCGTCTCGCCGAGCTACGTCTGGGAAGGGCTGGTCGCCTCGCTCGACTCCGCCCTCGCCCTGGGGACGATCTTCGACGAAGTCGTCGGCCGCTCCAAGTGGGGCGCGCCGCTGCTGATCGCGCTGCTGGCCCTGGCCGCCTACGGCGGGTTCCGCCGCCGCGGCTTCTTCCCCGGGCTCTGGCCGGTCCTCGCCGCGGCGGCGACCTTCTGGTTCCTGGCGGCCTTCAACCAGGGTCCCGGCCGTGAGCCCTACTCCAGCCGCTACCTCTACGTCGGCGTCCTCTTCGCCCTGCTGATCGCGGTCAACCTGCTGCAGGGGGTGAAGCTCAACCGCTGGGCGCTGGTCGCCGGCGCGGCCGCGACCTGCGTCGTGGTCGGCTTCAACCTGGTGCCGCTGCGGGAAGGCCGGGACTTCTTCGAGGAGCAGACGGTGCTGACCCGGGCCGACCTGGCGGCGATCGAGATCGCCGGCGACAGCGTCGAACCCGCCTTCCGGCTCTCGCCCGAAGTCGCGGGAACCGTCTTCCTCGGCGAAATCGAAGCCGGCGAGTACCTGCGGGCGGTCGACGAATACGGGTCGCCGGCCTACTCGCCGGCGGAGCTGGCAGCCGCGACGGAAGAAGGCCGGACCCATGCGGACCTGGTGCTCGCCAACGCGCTGCCGCTGGGAATCGAAACCGCGCCGGGCGGGGCGGGGGCGGGGAACGACTGCGTCAGCGTCGCGGGGGCCACCGCACTGAAGGTGCGCCCCGGGACGACGACGATCGAGCTCTCTCCCGGCGGCGAGGGGACGGTGAAGCTGCGGCGCTTCGCCCGGCACGAATATCCGCTCGACAGCGGCGTCCTGCCGGCCGGGTCGACGACCCACCTCTCGATTCCCCGCGACCGCCTGGCGCGGCCGTGGCAGCTCCGGGTCGAGGCCGATCGCGGCGCGCTCGTCTGCCGCGGCTGAGCGCGCTCAGCAGGCGCGCGAGCGAAGCCAGGCGCCGAGCCGCCGCAGGGGCTCCGTCCACCGCCAGGAGCGTGACGCCAGCACCGTCGCCAGTTCGGCTTCGGCGGCTTCCAGTCGGACGCCGGTCCCTCGCTCACGGCGGCCGTGCCGGCTCTGTCGCGTCCGGTAGGACTGCGCGAGTCCCATGGTGCGTCTGCCCTTGGTGACGAACGCCTCCAGGGGCGCCGCCAGGTCCGCGCGTCCGCGGTCGCGCGCGTGGTCGAGCAGGTCTTCCCAAAGGGTCAGGGCGATCGGCTGGCTGATCTCGGACTCGGCGAGCGGAGAGAGGTCGAGATCGGGAGGAAAGGCCGTCACTCTCTCGCGGGCGCCGATCGCCTCCAGCGAGACCATCGTCAGCAGGCACTTGCGGCAGCGCCCGCAGTTGTAGGCGCCGCCGAGGTTCTCCCAGCAGGTGCGCAGGGTGCGGCGCACGACGGGGTGCTCGGCGATCGCCTCCGTCCGCTGCTCGCGGCTCAGGCGCCCGCCCCAGTCGGCTATCTCCAGGTTCTCGCTGCTCCAAAGTTGGTCGACCATGAGCGCGGAGGTCATCGGCGGCATGGTCTCGTGATCGCTGTCGGTCGCGATCAGCACCCGGTCGAAGAGCGGTCCGAGGAAATGGGCGACGGCGGCCAGCGCGCTGGTGCAGTTGCACTCCCACCGGATCAGGGGATCCGAGAGCTCACGCAGGTTGGTGTCGACGACGTGCAGGGGCAGACCCAGCTCGGAAGCCGCCTCGCGCATCCGCGCCTCGACCTCGTCGGCGAGGCCCTCGTGGTGGTCCAGCCAGGGCAGAATGTCGAAGCCGCGGACGAAGATCAGGTCGGTGACCTCGGGATTGGCGAGGACCGCCGCAAACGAATCGACCCCGCCGCTGAAGAAGGCCGCCACCCGGCCGGTCGGCGAGGAGGCGTTTGGCACGGCCGTCGGGGCTTCCACCTCGACCTCCCGCAATGCCTCCTCGTCATACGTCCAGTCGAACGACCAGGCTCGCTGGATTGCCTGGTATTCGGCCTGGTCTCGCAGTAGTCGTGGGCTGACGGCCACGCTCATTTTCAGCTTCCCTCCAGCCCGCATCGCCGGCATCAGGCATGCTGCCAGGGCGGCGTCGACGCCGGGCTGTACCTCGGTCTCGGTGCGGAACCAGACCTGCCGTGGCTCGGTGCCGGCGATCCGCGCCTCGAACACGAGCTCCCCGGTGCTCCGGGCAAGATCGACGATCTCGTGGCCGGCGCCGGTTGCCAACGGTTCAGCGATGGCGGAGGCGGGTCACCAGCCGCCGCAGAGGTGCAGTCAGTTTCCAGGAGTGAGAGGCCATCATCTCGTTGACCTGAGCCTCCGCCGCGGTCGCCCGCTTCTCGACCTCGGCACTCCGTTCCTCTGCCTCCGTCCCGCGCTGTTCGGCTGCTTGGGCGCGCTCCTCGGCTGCTTCGGCGCGCTTTTCGAACGGCCGCAGGCTGGCCCCGCTGGGCGTCTGGCGGAGGCTGCCTATCGCGGTCAGACCGCCGCGCCCCAGGCGCGCGATCAGGCCGGTCTCTGCCTCGGCGCGCCGACGTCTCACCGCCGTCGCGGCTCCTCGCAACCGCGCGCGGGTCCGCTCCCCGTCTCCGAGCAGGGCGCCGGCGATCAGCTCGGCGCTGCGCGAGGGGTCGTCCTGGGAGCTTGGCGAGAACTCGGCGGGAAGGTCGAAGTCGGTGAGCAGGCTCTTCGCCTTCTGGTCGTAGTACGGGTTGTCGCGGAGAAGCAGCGCCGGGACGCCCAGCAGCAGCGAGGTGAGGGCGACGTGGAAGGAGGAGCTGACGGTGAGGAAGGCCCGGCTCAACTCCGGTGCCTCGGCGGCGACAGTCGCCGGTCGCAGGATCCGCGCCTCGCCGACTTCGATCCCTTGCTCCGCGCAGGCGGCGGCGAAAGGCTCCCAGCCTGGCCGCTCGTCGACGCGCGGGTCGAGGTAGGCGAGCAGTGGCCGCACCCGCAGAGGGCGATCGGCGATCCGTTGCAGCTCAGCCAGCAGACCGACGTCGAAGTCTCTGACCGCATCGGAGTCATCGGTCACCCAGGCGTGCTCGGCGAAGTGGACGTTGACTTCGAGCGCCTCGCTCTCGGCGGCTTCGGCGGCAGGAAGGCTTCCCAGCAACCCGACCGCGTCGTCGCCCGTATTCGTCACCCGCAGCCCACCGCCCAGCTGCTCCAGCGCCGCGGCCGAGGGGTCGTCGCGCGCTCCGAGGAAGTCGAAGCTGTGCAGCAGTGCCTTGTCAGAGGCACCCAGTCCTTCGATCCATTTGGCGTCGACCTGCAGGCCGGAGGAAACGCGGACCACCGTCCAAGCTTCCGCGAGCTGCTTCTCGACCGCGCGCAGCATCGCCAGCTTCCTCTCCCCCCAGGAGGCATTGAGGAAGCCCCCGCCGTAGAGGTAGGAAACCCCAAGGTCCAGGGCCTTCGGAGGCGTGACCGGGACCAGCCCGCCGCCGCCCTCGCCCTCGCCGTCGAAGTAGAGGACGTGCTGCGGCGGGTTGGCGAACTCGCCTGCCATCGCCTCGTGGGTGGAGGCGAACTGCCGCTCCACCACGGGCAGGACCAGGAGGCCGGGTTCGAGTACTTCGAGCAGCGCGAGGGCGGCGTCGAGCAGGGCGATGTCGCCGTAGTTGCCGGACCCGTCGTAGCCGCCGACGAGCAGGGCGGCGGCGCTGGCGTCGGCAAGCGCCCGGGCCGTCTCCGGCGTCGCCAGGAGAGCGGGGGCGGTCGAGGCGGGGTCGCCGGGGGAGGGCGGCGGCGGCGTGCGCCGGCGGCGGTAGCTGGCAGGTAGCCCGATGTTCCGCTTGCCGCGTTCGACCACGGTGCGGATTGCCGCTTCCAGGTCGGTCTTACCCGCCGCTCGCGCGGCATCCAGCTTGTCTTCCCAGAGGGTGAGGGAGACGACGTAGGAGACTTCGATTTTCGCCAGCGCCTCGAGGTCCACCTCCGACGGCAGCGTCTCGACCGCCTCCAGGGCGTCGACCGCGTCCAGCGCCGCCATCGTGGTCAGGCACTTGCGGCAGTGGCCGCAGTTGTAGGCGTCGTCGGGATTACGCCAGCAGATGCGCAGGGTCTTCTGGACCAGCGGGTGGGAAGCGATCCGTTCGACCCGCTGCATGCGGCTGAGGTGCCCGCCGTCGTCGACTATCTCCAGATTCTCGGTGCTCCAGAGCTGGTCGACCATCCAGTTGGCGCCGAACTTGACCTGCACCTCGTAGTCAGAGTCGCCGGCGATCAGAATCCGGTCGAAGGCGCGGCCGGCGAACAGGGCCGTGGCCGCCAGCGCGCACCCGTAGTTGGCCTCCCAGGGAAGCAGGCGATCGGAGAGCTCGCGCAGGTTGGTCCGCACCACGTGAAACCCCAGACCCAGCTCGGCCGCCGCGGCCCCTAGCCGCGCCTCGACCCGATCGCCGAGCTCCTCGCTGTGGGTGGATTCGACGATGTCGGCGCCGCGGACGAAGATCAGGTCGGTCAGGTCGGGATTCTCGAGAACGGTCGACCAGGAGTCGACCCCGCCGCTGAAGAAGGCGGCGACACGACCGGTCGGCGCCCGCCTTTCCGGGGTGTAGGTGGACCCCACGACCTCGACTTCCTCCAATGGCGGCATGCCGAAGGGCCACTCCAGCGACCAGGCCCGCTGGATCGCCTGGTACTCCCGCTGCGTGCGCAGCACCCGCGGGCTGATCGGCTCGCTCATCGTCAGGGTGCCGCCGCTGCGCATCGCCGGCATCAGGCAGGCCGCCAGCGCCGCCTCGACGCCGGGCTGGACCTCGGTCTCGGTGCGGAACCAGAGGTGGTGCGTCTTGCCGTCGATCGTCGCGTCGAACGCGAGCTCCCCGGGCCCGGTCTTTACATTGGCGATCTCGTGCTGGGGAAAGCCCATCGTCGTGCGCAGCTTATGGACTCCCAGTAGCCGGACTCAGTGACGGTTTCGGTGGCGCTTCTTGGGCTTGATCGTCAGCTTGCGGGAGATCGCCGCTACGTAGGTGGCGTTCCCCTTGACGGTCGCCCTGAAACCCGAACGGCGGCTGATCCGCGGCCGGAAGCGGGCGGTGCAGACTTTGTCGAAGTGCCGGGTGCCGACGCGCCTGGCGCCCCGCCAGAGGGTCACCGGGTCACCCTGGCGGCCTTTGCAGGGCGAGACCCAGGCGGTGATCAGGGCGCGGCGGTTGCGGAGCACCCGTCGCGAGAGGGGCTTGAGGCCGACGAACGAGGGGCTCAGCGCCGACGGCGGGGCGGGCGTCGCGCCGGCGCAGTTGGTAGGCGAGGCGCCGACGATCCGGAAGACCGCACCGCCGCCGGAGATCGCGTAGAGGCGGCCGCAGGAATCCTCGCCGAAGGAGTTGAGGTTGAAGACGGCGATTCCCTCGGAGCGGTCGCTGGTGTACGGCTGGCTTGGGGCGAAGGAGCGGATCGTGTTGACGCAGAGGTCGCCGTACACGTAGCGGCCGAGCAGGCCACTGACGCCGGGATCGCGGGACACGTACCCGCCGATGATCGCGCAGCCGTTGGCGCTGCCGTCTTCGGGGTCGAGGTGCGGGTAGTCGAAGACCGGTTCGACGAAGGCGTCGGCGGGCGCCCCGGCGCAGCCTTCGTCGGTCGCCGCCCCCGCGACCCTGCCCTCGCGGCAGTTCCAGCCGAAGTTGAAGCCGCCGCCGAGGCCCGGGGCGGGCCCGAAGTCGACCTCCTCGCGCACTTTTTGACCGACGTCGCCGATCCAGATGCCGCTGCCGCCGCGGTCGAAGGAGAAGCGGAAGGGGTTGCGCAGCCCGTAAGACCAGATCTCGTTGCCGAAGGGATTGCCGGCCGGGACGGTGTAGGCGAGGAGCCCGCTGGGATTGGGGTTGATGCGGAGGATCTTGCCCAGCAGGTTGTCGGTGAGGTCCTGGGCGTTGTGAAGCTCGTCGTCGCTGCCGCCGCCGTCGCCGGTGGCGACGAAGAGGTTGCCTTCGGGCCCGAACTGGAGCTGACCGCCGTAGTGGTTGGTCTGACCCGGGTGTTCGATGGTCAGCAGGGGGCGCAGGGTTCCGAGCGGGGCGAAGGTGGCGCTGGCCTTCATTTCGGCGACGCGGATGTCGCCTTCTCCCCGGTCTTCGCCGTAGTAGACGTAGAAGCGGCCGCTGGTGGCGAAGTCGGGTGAGAGCGCGATCGAAAGCAGCCCCCGCTCGCCGGCGCAGTCGCTTTCGCAGCCGACCGCCGTCCGCAGGTCGGCGAAGACCGAACGCGAGCCGTCGGCCGAGACTTCGACGATCCGGCCCTTGCGCTCGACCACGAAGAGGCGGTCGGGGTCGTTCGGGGCGGAGGTGAGGTAAATAGGTTCGTCGAAGCCCGACCCGACCGCCTGCAGGCTGGCTGCCTGGGCGCCGCCGCCGGCAGGCGCGAGCAGCAGCCCGATGGCAAGCGCGATTATCCCTGCGGCCCGACTCAAGCTCATCAAGTTAGCTAACGCCGATCACGGCTTATCGGAGCGGTGTGGACCGAACGTCCAGCCGCGCAGCTCTACCGGCCCGAATACGGCGACCGAGGCCGCGTAGCCGGGCCCGACGTCCAGGCGGTGGATTGCCGGCTCGACGGCGTCCGGAGGGACGGGACCCGTGAGGCCCGTGCCGAGGCACTTGACCCGCGCCTCGCGGTCCCCCCAGTGGCGGTAGAAGTCGACCGGCCGCTTGGCCCGGATCCGCTCGACGTCGACGCCGACCTCGCGGCGGCCGACCGCGACCAGGGCGAGGGAGCCCGAGTGGCTGAGGTTGAAGGCCGGCCCGCCTGCGGGGCTCGCCAGGCGCGGCTTGCCGTGCCGGTTCGTCTCGAACCGCATCTCGTCGGCGGGCAGACCGAGGTAGCGGCCGAGGATCTCGCGCAGAGCCCCCTGCGAGTCGACCGTGTCGAGGTCGACGCGCCAGACGTGCACCTCGTCGTCGGGCGTCTCGAGCCGGTCGGGTGCGGGGAGGAACTCCAACCGCCGGATCTTAGGCATAGCATCCGGTTATGCCTGAGAGTCGAGGTGCGGGGCCGGCCTGGCTGGTGCTGCCCACCTATAACGAGGCCGAGAACCTCGAGCCACTGGTCGCGGCCGCGCTCGCCAACCTGCCGGATACCGCCCGGGTCCTGGTCGTCGACGACAACTCGCCGGACGGGACCGGGGACCTGGCGGACCGCCTCAGAGCCGAGGAGCCCCGGATCGAGGTCCTGCACCGGACGCAGAAGGAAGGTCTGGGCCCCGCCTACATCGCCGGCTTCCGCCACGCGCTGGCGGCCGGTGCGGACCGGATCCTGGAGATGGACTCCGACTTCTCCCACGACCCCGCCGACCTCCCCCGCCTGCTCGCCGCCACCGAGGAGGCCGACGTCGCGATCGGCTCCCGCTACGTCAGCGGCGGCGGCGTCGAGAACTGGAGCAGGGTGAGGCAGGCGATCAGCCGCGGCGGCAGCACCTACGCCCGGGCGCTGCTGGGACTGCCGATCCGCGACCTGACCGGCGGCTTCAAGTGCTTCCGCCGCGAGGTGCTGGAGGCGATCGACCTCGACGCGATCGGTTCGCGCGGCTACGCCTTCCAGGTCGAGATGACCTACCGGGCGATCGAGCTCGGCTTCCGCGTCGCCGAGGTGCCGATCGTCTTCCACGAGCGCCGCGCCGGCGCCTCCAAGATGAGCCGCTCGATCGTGCTCGAGGCCGCCTGGATGGTGCCGAAGATGCGCTGGGGACGGGGGAAGCGGTGAGCCGGGTCCTGATCACCGGCGGCGCCGGCTTCGTCGGCTCCAACCTCGCCGTCTCGCTGGCCGGTCGCCATCCGGACTGGGAGGTGATCGCGCTCGACAACCTCTACCGCAAGGGGTCGGCGCTGAACCTGCCGCGGCTGGAGGAGGCCGGGGTCGAGTTCGTCGAGGGCGACGTGCGCGAGCCCGGCGACCTAGGCAAGGTGGCGGAGCTGACGGCGCTGATCGAGTGCTCGGCCGAGCCCTCGGTGATGAGCGGGGTCGACGGCGACACCGGCTACCTCGTCCACACCAACCTCACCGGCGCCTACAACTGCCTCGAGCTGGCCCGCCGCGACGGCGCCTTCCTCGTCTTCCTCTCGACCAGCCGCGTCTACCCGGTCGCCCCGCAGGTGGAGCTGAACCTGGACGAGGCCGAGACGCGCTTCGAGATCGCCGCCGAGCAGGCGGTGCGCGGCGTCTCGCCGCGGGGAATCGCCGAGGACTTCCCGCTGGAGGGCGCCCGCACCCTCTACGGGGCGACCAAGCTGGCCGCCGAGCATCTGATCGAGGAGTACCGCGAGGGGCTCGGGGTGCCGGCGGTGATCGACCGCTGCGGGGTGATCGCCGGCCCCTGGCAGATGGGCAAGGTCGACCAGGGGGTGTTCACCCACTGGATGCTCGCCCACCACTTCCGCAACCCGCTCAGCTACATCGGGTTCGGGGGGCATGGCAAGCAGGTGCGCGACCTCCTCCACGTCGAGGACCTCGTCGACCTGGTCGAGCGGCAGCTGCTCGACCCCGAGTCCTGGGACGGGCGCACGGTGAACGTCGGCGGTGGCCGCGAGTGCAGCCTCTCGCTGCGCGAGACGACCGCGATCTGCCAGGAGCTGACCGGCAACGAGGTGCCGATCACGCCGGTCGAGGAGACGCGCCAGGGGGACGTGCCGATATACCTGTCGGACTGCAGCAAGCTTTTCGGCCTGGACGAGTGGCGGCCGCGGCGCAGCGCCGAGCAGGTGCTGGCCGACATCCACGAGTGGATCGCCGCCGACGAGGAGCGAATCGCCCAGGCACTTGAAATCGAGACCCCGGCCGGGGGAAGGGAGTAACGACGCGATGCCGGTAGCGATCATCACGGGCTCGGGAGGACTGATCGGCTCCGAGGCCGTCGACCACTTCGTCTCCGAGGGCTTCGACGTCGTCGGGATCGAGAACGACATGCGGGCGCGTTTCTTCGGCCCCGAGTCCTCGACCTCGCACGTCACCACCCGCCTGGTCGAGGCCTACCCCTCCGCCTTCCGCTGGGAGAACGCCGACATCCGCGACGCCGAGGCGGTCGAGGCGATCTTCCGCCGGCACGCCGGTCAGATCGAGCTGGTCGTCCACACCGCCGCCCAGCCCTCGCACGACTGGGCCGCGAGCGAGCCGCAGACCGACTTCGGCGTCAACGCCAACGGCACCCTGAACCTGCTCGAGGCGGCGCGCGCCCACTGCCCGGACGCGCCCTTCGTCTTCTGCTCGACCAACAAGGTCTACGGCGACACGCCCAACCGCCTGCCGCTGCAGAGCCTGGAGAAACGGCTGGAGCTGCCCGAGGACCACGAGTACTTCAAGGGGATCGACACCAGCATGTCGATCGACTCCTCGACCCACTCGCTGTTCGGCGTCTCCAAGTGCGCCGCCGATCTGCTGGTCCAGGAGTACGGGCGCTACTTCGACATGCCCACCGTCGCCTTCCGCGGCGGCTGCCTGACCGGGCCGCAGCACGCCGGCGCCAAGCTGCACGGCTTCCTCGCCTACCTGATGAAGTGCACCGTCACCGGCACGCCCTACACCGTGTTCGGCTACGAGGGCAAGCAGGTCCGCGACAACATCCACTCCGCCGACCTGATCGCCGCCTTCGACGCCTACCGCAAGGCGCCGCGCCCGGCCGCCGTCTACAACATCGGCGGCGGCCGCTTCTCCAACTGCTCGATGCTGGAGGCGATCGACGCCTGCGAGCGGATCGCCGGGCGGGAGCTGCAGTGGGAGATGGGCGAGGAGCCGCGGATCGGCGACCACCGCTGGTGGATCTCCGACCTGGAGCCGTTCAAAGCCGACTACCCCGACTGGGACCTGCGCTACGGGATCGAGGAGATCCTCAGCGAGATGTACGAGCAGAACGTCGAGCGCTGGGTCGGCGCCGCGGCCTGAGCGTCAGAAGGCGTTGCTGCCGATCAGGGCGGCAACCAAAACGATCAAGCCGGCGATCAAGTTGCGGTTCAGCGCGTCGAACCGGGCATCGACCTTGTCGAACCGGGAGTTCATTTCGCCCCGCAGGCCGTTCACCTGTTGGTTCACGTCGCGCCGCAGCTCTTTGATCTCTCCGTCGACCCGCTCAAAGCCGGCGCGCATCTCGCCTTGAAGGTCGTCGAGCCGCTCGTCGGTCCACTTCTCCCTGGGCATCATCACCGCCATGATCGTAGCGTAACTTTTTAGCTGCAACAAGTGGCGCGCAGAAAGGAAAATCTCTGGCGCGACTTGGCGCCATTTCTGTGACTTCCGGTAGCGTCGCCGCCTCATGGCAGAGGGGATGAAGCTCTCGGTGGTGATGCCGGCCCAGAACGAGGAGGGGTCGGTCGGGCGGACGGTCGAAGGCGTCGCCCGGGTCCTCGATCGCGAGGGCATCGACTACGAGCTGATCGTCGTCAACGACGACTCCGAAGACTCGACCGAAGCGGTCGTCGCCGCGATCGGCGAGCGCAACCCCCGCGTCCGCGTCCACCGCTCCCACAACGAACGCGGCTTCGGCAACGCGATCCGCGCCGGGCTCGACGTCTTCGAGGGCGACGCCGTCGCGATCGTCATGGCCGACGCCTCCGACGACCCCGAGGACCTGGTCCGGTACCACCGCCTACTCGAAGAGGGCTACGACTGCGCCTTCGGCTCGCGCTTCGTCCCCGGCGCCAAGGTCTACGACTACCCGCGCCTCAAGTACGTCGTCAACCGCCTCGCCAACCAGTTCATCCGCGTCCTCTTCCGCCATCGTTACAACGACACCACCAACGCCTTCAAGGCCTACCGGCGCGAGGTCATCGAGACGATCCAGCCGCTCCTCTCCAAGCACTTCAACCTCACCGTCGAGATGCCGCTGAAGGCGATCGTCCGCGGCCACAGCTACGCCGTCGTCCCCACCTCGTGGACCAACCGCACCAGCGGCGAGGCGAAGCTGGCGATGAAAGAGATGGGCAGCCGCTACCTCTTCATCACCCTCTACGTCTGGCTGGAGATGACCCTCAGTCGCGGCGACTACCGGCTGCGGGAGTCGGAGCAGCAGCAGGCCGGCTCTTCGCGATAGGGCCGTACCGCTTCCCGTTCCAGACCCAGACCCGCAGCCTTCGCCCGTCCGGCATCGGCACCTGGCGGACGAGGTGGAAGTCGAGGTTCTTCAGCGCGGTCTCGACCTTGGCCTGGGTGACCAGGGGTTCGAAGTCGCCCGCTTCGGTGCTGGTGGTGACGACCGCGGTCGGTTCGCCGAGGTCGGGGCCGGTGATCTGTTCTTCGTAGTGGGCGACCGTGTCGGGTTCGGCCAGCAGCTGGGTGAAGGGGATGCCGCGGCGGAAGTCGACGGTGCCGGCCAGGCCGATGCTGTTGGTGCTGACGACCCGGTGGCGCGAGGCGAAGGCGACCAGGCGGGGGACGCCTTCCGGGGCGATCTTTTCGAGCAGGGTCTTCGCCATCTCCTTGTCGACCGCGACGTAGGCCTCGTCGGCTGAGGTGAAGCGCGTGCGCGGTCCCGGCGCCTGCTGTCGCACGTTGCCGACGGCGGCCGGTTCGCCGCTGATCCAGGGCAACGCGCCGAAGGCCGGCACCTCGACCAGGCGCGGTTCGGAGATCTCGTCGGAGACGTTCGAGTTGGCCAGCAGGTTGACGGCGGCGATCGCGACCACGACCACGACCGCCGGGACGATCGCGGCCCGGTAGAACCGCAGCGCGACCACCGCCAGCGGCGGCAGCAGCATCGCGACCGGGAAGGTGAAGCCGAAGCCGCCGTTCTGGGAGCTCATCAATGCCCCGAAGCCGGCGGCGGCGACGATGAAGAGCGCCATCGCGTTGCTGCCGAGGATCCGCAGGGCCTCGGCGCGGCGGTCCTCGGCGCCGATCAGCCGCTGCACGACGGCGACCCCGCAGGCGAGAAGGCCGATGACGACGAGGAGGGACATCGGCACCAGCAGGTCCCCCTGGATGATCTTCTCGGCGACGAGTTTGAACTTCTCCCAGGAGAAGAAGGAGGCTTCCTCGCCGAAATTTTTCGCCTGAGAGCCGTAGCCGAATTCGGTCAGGTAGTCGTAGACCGGCCAGAAGTTGTTCCAGTACCAGGTGGCTGAAACCAACAACCCGCTGAGGATCAGGAGGCCGAGGTTGACGAGCCGCTCCTTGAGCCGATCCCGGTAGTTGAGGACGATCGGCAGCAGGATCGCCACCCCCAGCCCCGGCAGGAAGGCGACCGCCATCGTCCGCGAGAGCAGCATCAAGCCGATTGCGGCGCCGCAGGCGACTGCCCAGCGCCACCTCAGCATCCCCTCGCTGCGGATCAGCGCGTAGACCGCGCAGGTGAGGAAGGCCGCGGTGGGGAGGGCGAAGATGTACTCGCGGGTGAAGATGAAGACGCCCTGGCTGGTGCCGACCGCGAGAGCCGCCAGAGCGCCCAGGCGCGGTCCGGCCAGGCGCTCGCCGATGCCATAGGTGGCCAGCGTCAGCAGGGCGCCGAAGAGGATCAGGACCCCGAACCCCTGCATCAGGCCGGGGCTGAAGATGAGGACGATCGAGGTCAGCGCCGGCAGCAACGGTGCGTTCGGCGTCTGGTTCTGGACCGACTCCCACCAGCCGCTCAACCCCGCGTTTTCGAAGTTGAGGAAGTTGACCACGCCGATCATCGAGTAGCCGTTCTCGTCGACGTCCATCGGGTAGCCGTGGCGGTAGGTGGCGACCCACCAGACGTTGATCGCGGCCATCACCAGGCAGCCGATCGCGACGATCAGCGCCCAGCGCCAGGCCGGGGTGAGGTTTCGGATCCGGTCTCTCATTGCGCCTCCCCTGCGGCGACGGCTTTCTCCAGCAGGGCGGCGATCTCCTGCCCGTAGCGCTCGAGCGAGTGGCGCTCGGCGACCAGCGGACGCCCGGCGGCGCCGACCCGGCGCCGCTCCTCTGCCGGCAGCGACAGCACCCGGTCCAGTGCCGCCGACAGTGCGGGCAGGTCACGGGGCTCGCAGAGCCAGCCGGTCTCGGCGTCGGTAATCAGCTCCGGCAGCCCGAAGACGCGCGTCCCCAGCACCGGGGTCTCCCAGGCCATCGCCTCGAGCACCGTGCGGGGGAGCGACTCGATGTCGGAGGCGCAGACCAACAGGTCCGCCATGCCGTACCAGGCTTCGACGTCGGGGGTGACCGGGATCACCCGCATCCGCTCGCCCTGGGGCGAGGACTCGATGTAGCGCTCCAGGGCCCTGGTGTTGTCGTCGTCGCGGCCGCCGACGAAGGCGACCCAGGCGCGCGGGTGCCGGGCGGCGATCTGGTCGAAGGCCTGGGCCAGCATCACCTGCGCCTTGCGTGGCTCGACCGTGCCGACGCAGGCGATCAGCTCCGCCTCGGCCGGGATCCCCGCCTCGCGCCGGGCGGCCTCACCGTCGAATTCCGCCCGGTGGGCGTCGATCGGCGCCAGGTCGAGCCCGTAGGGCAGCATCGTGCAGCGCTCGGCACCGGCCACCGGCTCGTACAGGCGCTTCGTCGCCTCGGCCTCGAAGACGAGCGCGGATGCACGCGCCAGAGCCGCTTCGGCTCGCTCCCGGAGCTCGGGGGAGAAGTCGCGGAGCAGGACGCTCAGCGGGAAGCTCTCGTGGATCGCCCAGACGACCGGAAGCCCCACCGCCTCCGCCGCCTGGGCGCCGGGCACCGTCCAGGCGGTGGCGGTGTTGAGCAGAGCCACGTCGGCGCCGCGGGCATCGGTCCAGGCGGCCAGCTCCTCGATCCTGCCGGTGTAGTAGCCGAGGTCGTCGAAAGCGGCGAGGCTGGTGACGTGGACGGGAATTCCCATCGCTTCGACCTCGGTGCGCAGCGGCCCGTCGATCGAAGTGACCATGGTGAAGCTGGCGGCCTCGGTCCGGACCAGCTCGCGCAGTAGGTCCATCAGATAGAGCTGGGCGCCGCCGAGGGTCAGCTGGTGGGTGAAGACGAGGACGTGCGGCCGCCGGTTCGAGGCGGGGGCCGCGGTGCGCTCCGCGGGAGGCGGCAGCTCGTCCTCGTCTTCACGGGGAGGCGTGCCCAGCTTCACCCGCACGGGCTCCAGCTCGTGACGCTCGCCGTCGACGCTGGTGGCGACGACGGTCAGCTCTTGCTCGCCTTCGCCCCCGTCCCAGTCGCCGAGGTCGGCATCGAGTTCGAAGCCGGCGGCGGCGCGCGGGCCTTCCCAGACCTCGGCGACGTCGAGCCGCGGGGCGCCGATCCGGGCCAGGCCGAGCGAGCGGCCGCCGAGGAAGACCTCGACCCGCGCCGTCGCCGCCTCCGGGAAGAAGAGCCAGCCGCGCACCGAGAGGGCGTCGCCCTCGACCCAGTCCCCGGCCTCCGGCTGGTCGAGATGGGCGAGCGGCTCGGACGGCTCGGACGGCCTGGGGCCGGCCGGCAACGCCCTCGCGACGATGGCCTCGGGGGTCGCCCCCCGCCGCCAGAGCGCCCGGCTCGCACGCAGCCGCCAGCGCAGGCCGCTGAGCCTTTCGGTTCCCTCGCTCAAACCCGCTCCGGTCGCTCTGCCTTGAGCCAGCGGTGGGTGCGGGCGATGCCCGTGGGAAGAGCGGTGACGTCGAGCTCCACGGTCTGATGCAACAGCGTGGTGTCGAGAACGATTTGGTGGACTTCGAAGCCGCGCGGGTCGTGCCTGCGGACCTGCGCCTCGCGGCCCACCTCGCGCTCGACCATCTGCAGCAGCTCGAGCAGCGAGGTGCCGGTGCCGCTGCCGACGTTGATCACCGCCGGGCCGCCCTGTCCGATCAGCCCGATCGCCGCCCGGGCGACGTCGCCGACGTAGACGTAGTCGCGGATCGTCGCTCCGCCGCCGTAGAGGTCGATCGGCTCGCCGCGCTCGATCCGGTCGAGGAAGGTGACGACTGCCCCCTGGCCGCGGCCGGGGCGCTGGTGCTCGCCGTAGACCGTCGCGCAGCGCAGGATCCGGGCCGGCAGATCGTGCCCGCGGCCCGCCGCCAGCACTTCCCGCTCGCACTCGAGGTGAAGGCGGCCGTAGGCGCCGAAGGCCTCGGTCGGGGCGTCCTCGGGGACGGGGATCGTCTCCGGCTCGCCGTAGACGGTGCCGCCGGAGGAGAGGTAGGTGAGGCCGACCCCGGGCCGCTCGCGCAGCCGCTCCAGCACCGTCCGCACCGGCCCCAGCGTCAGCCGCGCGTCTTCCTCGGGGTTCTCCTCGGAGGCCGCCGGCAGCAGGCCGCCGGCGCTGAAGATCACGTGCTCGGCACCCTCGAGGGCGCGCTCGACGGTCTCCGGGTCGGTGGCGTCGCCGACGATCAGGTCCCCGGGAGCGATCTTCGCCGCCACCTCCGCCGCCGGCGCCGAGCGGGTCAGCACCGCCGGCGGCCGTCCGGCTGCGGCCAGCTGCTCGACGACGTTCGAGCCGATGAAGCCGCAGCCGATGACGAGGATTCGGGGCACTATTTGCGCCCGATTACCAGGAACTGCTTGCCGAGCAGCCGCCAGGCGAGTGGCGTCTTCAGGTAGAGGCGGGTGAGAGCCGGCGAGGGCGGCAGGATGCCGCGGAAGGAGTAGGGCAGGTAGCGGGGGATGACCCGCTCGATCTCGAATCCGGCGGCGTAGAGGTGCTCTTCGATCGCCACGTGGGTCAGCGCGACGTAGTGGTCGGCGCAGTCCCAGTACTCGTCGGAGCAGTAGCGGTAGTTCGGCCCCATGATCGCGATCCGGCCGCCGCTCTCCATCGAGGCGTTCATCTTTTCCAGGAAGGCGGCAATCGCCTCCTGGTCGTAGAGGTGCTCGAGGAAGTTGGAGACGAAGACGCCGTCGAAGTGGTCGCTCGGCAGCTCGGCGTCCATGATCATCGCGGTGATCACTTTCGTATCGGGCTTGTGGGCGGCCTCCTCGTAGCTGACCGCGTCGACCGCCCAGGTCTCCTTGGCCGGGATCGCGCCGATGAACTCGCCGCGACCGGCGGCGGGGTCGAGGACCTTCTGCGGGCTGCCCATCAGGCCGTGGACGTGGGGGCTGATCTGCTGCCAGACCGCGATCCGGCCGTCCTGGTCGATGTCGCGAAAGCGGAAGCTGTACAGGCGCTCGTAGTTCACGTCAGGCGGGTTGTCCTTTCAGGCGGCGGCGCAGTCGTGGCCGGCGGCGCATCCAGCTGAATTTGGAGCTGGGCCGCGGCAGTTCATGGCGCAGTTGCGGATTCGAGTAGGGGTCCGGGTCGGTGAACCGTAACCACCTTTCCCTGAACAGTTGCTTCTCCCACTCGTTGACGGCGGAGGAGCGGCTGGAGGACTCGAAGTGGAACATCCTCAGGTCGGGGTCGTAGACGGTCCGCTTGCCGGCCTCGCGCAGCCGCAGGCAGTAGTCGACGTCGTTGTAGTTGACCGGGAAGTCGTCGCTGAGGCCGCCGAGCCGCTCGAACAGCTCGCGCCGGGTCATCAGGCAGGCGGCGGTGACGGCGAGACAGTTCTGCGCGGTGCGGACGATGTTGGCGTAGCCGCGGAAGTCGCCGCGGAAGCCCCAGTAGTGGTGTCCGGGCAGGCCGTTCTCGAAGCGGACGCCGACGTGCTGCAGGCGCCCGTCCTGCAGCAGCAGCCGGCCGCCGGCCGCGCCGACCCCGTCCAGCCCCGAGTACATCACCATCCGCTCGATCCAGTTCGGGGTCGCCACCTCGATGTCGTCGTTCAGCAGCAGCAGGTGCTCGCCGCGGGCCGCGGCGGCGCCGACGTTGACCTTGTCCGAGTAGCTGAACGGTTTGTCGTAGGAGACCAGCCGCAGCCGCTCGCCGCCGATCTCCCGCAGCTCCTCCAGCAGCGCCGGGTCGGCCGGCTCGTCGACGACCACCACCAGCTCGTAGTTCTCGTACGTCGAGGTCTCGACGATGCTGCGCAGGCAGTGGCTGACGAGCACGACCTGCTCGTAGCGGACTTCGCGCGTCTGGCCGGCGGTGGGGATGACGATGCTGACCAGCGGTTCGGCGCTCAGCTCCGGGTCGAGGTGGTAGACGCCGCGGTCGTCGGGGTCGTGTGTGACCCGGGCCGGCATCCCGATCCGCTCGAGGTGGGCCTGGACCGCCCGGGTGCCGGCTTCGAACGCCCACGGCTTGGCCGACTCGTCGGCTCCCGCGGTCGAACCCTCCAGCATCCGCCAGTGGTAGAGGACGCGAGGGACGTGGACGACCGCCCGCGCCCGCTCGGTCACCTTGAGGACCATGTCCCAGTCCTGGGAGCCCTCGAACTCGGGGTCGAAGCCGCCGACCGCCTCGACCAGCGAGCGGCGGAAGACGCTGAGGTGGCAGGAGTACATCTGGGTCCGCATCCGCTCCGGCGACCAGTCGGGCTTGAAGAAGGGCCCGGAGTGGCGGCCGGCGCGGTCGATCTTGTCCTCGTCGGTGTAGGCGTAGTCGGCTTCGGGCTCCTCGCGCAGCGCCGCGTCGACCAGCCGCAGGGCGTCGGGGTGGAGCTCGTCGTCGTGGTCCAGCATCGCCAGGAACTCGCCCCGGGCCATCGCCACCGCGTCGTTGGAGGCGGCGACGATGCCGCCGTTCTCGGCCCGCCGCGCGACCCGGATCCGCGGGTCCATCGCCTCGGCCTCGTCCAGCAGCGCGGCGACGTGGGGGGAGGGCGAGCGGTCGTCGACCAGGCACAGCTCCCAGTCGCCGAAGCTCTGCTTCAGGACCGAGCCGACCATCGCCCAGAAGACGTCGGCCGGCGTGTCGTAGACCGGCGTTATGACCGAGAAGCGGGGGGCATCAGCCACGCGAACCGCTCCGGTGCTCGCGCACCCGCCGCCGCAGCTCCCCGGGCCGGGTCACCGCCAGCTTCGCCAGCCGCCCGTAGGCGATCAGCCGCAGCGCGTAGCTTTCCAGCTCCAGCCGCCGGCCCCGTTCTTCGCCGATCTCGACGTCCTTGGCGACCAGCAGCTCCCGCAGACGCGCGATCTCGGCGTCGCGCTCGGCAAGCTGGCGCAGCAATTCCTCGCGGTCAGCGCCCTCTGCCATCGCGGCGAGTCTACCCGCGGCGATTATGCGAAGCTGGCGCGCCGCCGATGCCATCGAACTTCAAGTACAAGGTCCTCGTCTGGGTCGGGGTCTGGATCCTCACCCGCGCCCTGATGCTGGTCCAGGTCGGCTTCTGGAGCGATCTGGGCATCAACTACCAGGACGTCGAGTTCTACAAGAACTGGTCCGACACGCTCGCCGTGCACCACCAGATGCCCGACGAAGATTCGTGGCAGTACCCACCTGGCGCCGCGTTTCTCCTCCTCGTGCCTCGCCTCGGCAGCGTCTTCGGCGCTGCTTACCAGCCGTCGTTCGTCGTGATGATGCTGGCGGTCGACCTCGTCGGGCTCGTCGTGATGGGGCTGCTCGCCCGCCGTAGCGGGCGCTCGACCGGCGTTTGGATCTGGCTGCTCACGGTTCCATTGCTGCAGGCGATTCCGCTGACCCGCTTCGATCTCGCACCGACGGTGCTGACGATGGCAGCTCTGGTCTTCATCCACCGGCGCACGACCTGGTTCGGGGCGCTGGTCGGTGCCGGCGCGGCGCTGAAGATCTTTCCCGTCGTCGCCCTGTTCGGCGAGTGGGATCGCCGCCGTCTCGTTCGCGCCTCGGCGACCGCGGCTGCCGTCGCAGCCCTCGTCTTCATCGCCGCCGCGATCTCGTTCGGCGACCAGTCGGGCTTCTTCGCCAACCAGGACGTCCGCGGCCTGCAGAAGGAGTCGGTTGGGGGCATCCCCTGGTACCTGCAATGGACCGTCACCGGCCGCGAACCGGAGATCGTGTTGAGCAGTGGCACCGCCGAGTTCGGGGGCCCGGTCGCGGAAGCGGTCGCCGTGGCGCTGAAATGGCTGGGGCTCCTCGTTCTCCTGGCCGCTGCCGCCTGGTGGGTGGCGCGCGAGCGGGCGATCCGCCGGGGTCGCATCGACCTCGCCGACGCCGCCGTCAGCAGGGACCTCGTCTTCACCATCGTCCTGCTGCAGGTCGTGGTCAGCCGCGTCCTCAGCCCGCAGTTCATGCTCTGGGTCATCGGCGTCGCGGCGGTGGTTCTCGGCTCCGAGCGCACCAACCTCGAGCGGCCCGCCTGGCTCGCGATCGGCGCGGTGCTCCTGACCACCGGCATCTACCTCGCGCCGGCCAACATGGCGATCCGCAATCTGGTGCTTCTTGCGGCTGCCGTGGATGCGACTCTGATCATGGTGCGACTACTGCGCGAGCCGACCGCGGAGCCGGTTGCGGTCGGCAAGCAGCCCGCTGCGGTCACCGCCGAGCGGTCTTAGCCTCACCAGGCCAGGGTGAGGTACCCCGGCCCGAGGGGTTGCATCGCCTGCTTGGCCTCGATGCACTCGCGGCGATTTCGAGGCCGGTACACCGTGCGGGTCCGGAAGTCGACCAGGATTGCCTTGCCGTAGATGGTTGGGCTGTTGCCGGCGTTGACCTGGGACACCTGGGAGGGACCGCAGGTGAGGCCCACTTCCCTGAGCAGGGGGAAGGCGTGCAGTTCGTCGCTGTCGTAGGCGATCTTGAAAGCACCGACCTGGTCGTTGTTGCCGCCGCCGCCGAAGATCGGCACACCGGGGGCCGCGATCCCCGGGTACGGAGAGGTGAAGATGGTCGCGTTCGCCTGGGGCGAGGGGACCAGTTCCTGTGCCTGGTCGATTATTTCCGCCTGGATCTCACTGGCTTGCGTCCAGCGATCGGCGTCCTCGGTGACCCGCACCGTGTAGACCCCGATCACGCCGAGGATCAGCGCCGCCGTGAACCCCGCCCGCGCCTGCGCCCTGGTCGAGGCCGAGAGTCGCGGGATGGCGCCGGCGAGCATCGACCCGACGGTCGCCGCCAGGAACACGACCAGGGCGCTGATCCCGAGCGCCGCGAAGCAGTTGGTCCGGTTCTGGACGCCTGGAGCGTAGATCGGATAGCGATCGGCTACCGGCACGATCATCGCGTAGCCGATGGCGATGGCCGCCAGGGCGAGGAGGATCGGCACGCTCCAGCGGGCGATCGCGTCGCGGTCCGGAGATGGAGGCGCCAGTTGCCGGACGAGCTGGGTGACCAGCAGAATTCCACCCACCACGGCGACCAGCACCCAGGGCGAGGAAAGAAGCCGCGAGGGATAGAGCGAGTAGGCGAGGACCCAGGCCGCGCCGTCGACGACCAGGTGGGCGTTGTCCAGCAGTTGCCCGGGGCCGGAGGCGCTGTCGCCGAACTTGCGCGTGTAGAGGACGAGCAGGAGCAGGGTCGGGACGGCGTCGAGGAGCCAGCGCCACAGGGTGCCGCCGCGACCCCCGACCCAGCGGTAGAGGACGAAGGAGAGAAAGACGGCCGGGGCGACGATCTCGTAGCCGCCCACCGCTACCACCGCGAGCGCCGAGGCCAGCACCTGGGTCAGCACCGCGGGCACGCTCGGCGCCGGTCCGAAGCGGCGCCGACCCGCGATCGCGATCACCATCGCCACCAGGTAGAGGCCGATGAAGAGGTTGATCTGGCTGCCGGTGCTCCAGAGCCGGGTCGAGTCCGAGGAGGGGAAGACGAGCAGGATCGCGGCGGCGGCCAGCGCCCATGGCAATCCCAGGCCCAGCGTTCGCAGGAAGGCGAAATAGGCGATCGAGAGAAACGCGCCCAGAACCACGGAGAGGAGCAGGTGCTGGTCGAAGTGCATCCCCAGCAACTCGTACGTGAGCGTCACGTAGACGGCGGCAACCGGACGGCTCGGGGTCTGGTAGTTGTCGACTGCCCCCCAGAAGCCCGGCTCGGAATGGAAGTAGTAGTGGTCCGCGTTGACCCAGTCGTCGGCGATGAATCCGCCATGGAAGGCGTACCAGCCGAACACCGCGAAGGCGAGGGCGGTGAGCAGGAGGGAAGCGCCACCCAGCTCCCGCCAGCCGAAGCCGAGTTTCCACCGATCAGCGCGTCCCAAGGGCCGCGACGGTACCACGCAGCGCCTTACGGGTAGGGGGTCTGACAGGCTTCGCGACCGCATGAGCAACCCCGAGCTCTTCGTCACCCTCCTCGTCCACCTGGCGCTGACGGCGCTGCCGCTGATCGCGGCGGCGCTGGTTGCCGCCCGGCTCGGGGTTCGCAGCGTGCCGATCCTGCTCGCCATCGGCATGGCCGCCACCGGGGTGCTGGCGCTGGTCGCCTTCTGGGCCTATTACGGCGATCGCACGCTGGGGGAAACGGTCTCCTACCTGATCCTCTTCGGCTCGGTGGCGCTGGTGGCCGGGGCTCTGCACGGCGGGCGAATCGAGAAGGGGTTGCTGAAGCAGCTGGCGGCGCCGCTCGGGTTGTGGGCGCTCGGCGCCGCCTTCCTCGTCTTCTTCGGCTTCCTCTTCGGCGGCTCCGACGACTCGATCAAAGTCGCCGCCTCGCGATTCTCGGGGCCGCTCCCCGCCGACAACCTGCTGCCCGCCTACCTGACCGAATGGTTCTACGAATACGGCAGCAGCGGTCACCCGCTCTTCCCGCCGGACTGGCTGGCCAGCGACCGGCCGCCGCTCCAGGTCGGCTACCTGCTCGCCCAGAAACCGTTCGAAGTCTTCGACGAGGAAGCGAACTACCAGGTGGCGGCGGTCGTCCTGCAGCAGCTCTGGATCGTCGGCCTCTGGGCGCTGCTGCTGGCGGCCCGGGTGGGCAAGGTGACGCGGGGCCTGGTGCTGGTCACGGTGCTGGTCAGCGACCTGGGCCTGCTCAACGGCTTCTTCGTCTGGCCCAAGCTGCTGCCGGCGGCGATGCTGCTGGCGGCCGCGGCGCTGACGCTCACCCCGCTCTGGGAGGAGCTGCGGCGCAGCAGGTGGGGGGCGGTGCTGATCGGCCTGCTGCTGGCGGTGGCGATGATGGGCCACGGGTCGAGCGTCTTCGGGCTGATCCCGCTCGCCGTCCTCGCCGCCTGGCGGGGGCTGCCGAGCTGGCGCTGGATCGGGATCGCGGCCCTGGTCGGCGTGGTCGTGATGGCTCCCTGGTCGGCCTACCAGAAGTACGGCGAGCCGCCCGGCAACCGGCTGCTGAAGTGGTCGCTCGCCGGGGTCCCGGAAATCGACGACCGCGGCACCGTCGAGACCCTGGTCGACTCCTACCGCGAGGTGGGGATCGGCGGCGCGATCCACAACAAGGGCCAGAACTACGTGACGATGCTCGGCGGCGGCCCGGCCTGGGAAGCGCTCGAGCGCGCCGAGGGCGCGCTCGACTCGGGCGACCTCGAGGGGGCGGTGAGGGAAGTGCGGCTGATCTACTTCTTCAACCTGTTCCCGGCGCTCGGCCTGCTGCTCGTCGCGCCCTTCGTGATGCTCCTCGCCAGGCGCCGGGGGAGAGCCCGACCGGAGGACTGGTCCTTCGCGCTCACCTGCTGGGCGGTGGTCGGCATCGGCTGCCTCGCCTGGGGGCTGCTGGCCTTCGGCGACCTCGCCTCCCGGACCGTGCTGCACGTCAGCAGCTACCTGCTGCCGATCCTCGCCTTCGCCGGCGCGGTCGCCGGCCTGCGCGCCGTCTTCCCCCGTTTCGCCGTCTACTACGCGGCCCTGGCGGCGACGCTGATGTTCGCCCTCTACGTGCCGTACCTGGAACCGCCGCCCCCGCCGGTGGAGACCGCCTTCTCGCTCTCGGCGGCGCTGCTCGCCGCCCTCGCCCTAGCCGGCTTCGGCACCCTCGCCTTCTCCGCCCCCGGTCCGCCCGGTCCCCCCGAGCCGGCCCGTTTCGACCCAGACGAGGGCGAGACGCAACGTGCTCTTTCGCATTCTGCATAGTGCAAATTCGCGTTTTGCAGCCGCGTCCGACCTTCAACACAGCGGAGTGTGTTCAAAGTCGGATGCGGTTCCTATCGACCCCGACCAGAGCCAGGGAAAGGAACAGGCCAAGGGGTGGAGCACGCACGCCGACGGCTTATGGAGCTGAGTCACCCGCTGGTGCCCGCCCGAGGCGGCCGGTTTCGACCCAGACGAGGGCGACGATCGCCAGCGAGAAGGCGATGACGGTCGCGATCGCGACGGTGTCGACCAGCGCGAAGCCGCCCCTCACGACTGACAAGCCCCTGGTGCCGACGGTGGCGCCGACCGCCAGGGCGAGGACCTCGACCCCGCGCAGCGAGAGGATCGTGCGGCACAGCTTCGAGCGCAGCCAGGGGAAGCCTGCCGCGCCCTGTTGCAGGGCGACCACCGCCAGCACCGCCAGCACCCAGGACTGCATCCCCTCGCGCAGCATGCCGCTACGGGAGGCGCCCCAGTAGACCGCGAAGGCGACGGCGGGGAGCAGGATCGTCGCGGTGAACGGCCAGGGCCAGCGCCGGAACGCCTTCCAGAGGCTGGAGAGGAGCATCGGCAGGAAGACGATCGCGAAGCCGAACGGGAGGCCGGTCCAGGGCTGGAAGAAGAAGTGGACGACGCCGGGCGAGCCGCCGCCGAACGCGTTGATCGAGATGTCGTCGCCCTGGAAGAGCGGCAGGTAGAGCGGCACGAAGGTGTCGGCCAGCGAGTTGGCGCGGAACCAGAGCCAGTCGCCCAGCGGCGGCCGCGCGTCGGGATATGCCATGTAGACGTATTCGAAGAACCCTTCCTGCAGGTAGTGCTCGCCGTTGATCAGCCGCCAGACGAGGAGGAAGGCGCCGGCCCCGGCGAGGAGGCCGAGCGCCGGCAGCAGCCGCGGCCGGCGCCAGCTCGCGCCCTTCAGCGGCCAGAGCGACAGCGGCACCAGTGCCGCCAGCCCGATCAGGGCGCTGGGGTGCATCAGGTAGCCGACGCCGACCGAGACGCCACTGCGGACCGGCTTCCGTTCGAAGAGGAAGATCGCTCCGAGCAGGACGAAGGAGGCGGCGAGGAGTTTCGGCCAGGTGAACCAGAGGTCGGCGAAGAAGAACGGGGTGCTGACCCCGAGCAGCACCGCGAAGCGCGCCGCCCGCCTGCCGCCGAGCATGCGGACCAGCTCCCAGAGGGAGAGCAGGACGGTGCAGCTGAAGGTCACCATCGCCAGCCGGAAGGCCATGAACCCCTGGGGGTCGAACGGCTGCCACGGCTGTTCCGGCGGCGCCAGTTCGGGGCTGGCGCCGCTCATCAGCACGATCGGCGTCGTCGCCAGACCGGGCAGCGGCCCGCGGCTGGAGAAGTTGTAGGGGGCGAAGAGCGCGTTGGACCCGGCGCTGTAGGGGTCGCTGCCGGTGTTGACCAGCTGGGCGATGAAGTACGAGATTCGGCTGTCCGGCCGGCCCTCGGGCACGATCGTGTGGGAGATCGACCCTTCGAACAGCTCCCCCTCCGGCCCCAGCGACCAGAGCGAGCGGCCGATCGCCAGCCCCAGCCCCAGCGAGACGATGAGAAGGATTCGCTTCTCCTCGCGATCGAGCAGGTCCTCCTCCGGCCCGAGGCCCAGGAGAGCCCCCAGCATCAGGCCGAGGACCGGAGTCAGGACGACGAAGCAGGCGAGCCGCGGTTCGATCTCCCCCGCCGCCAGCCAGGCGAGGCCGGCGGTGAGGGCGAGGAGCGCCAGGCCCGGCAGCGGCAGGAAGGCGAGGCGCAGGGGGCGTCCGGTCGCCCGCCAGAGCAGCCCGGGCCCGAGCAGGAGGGTGACGGCGAGGGCGGTGGTCGCGAGGACCCTGACCAGGTCGAGCGCCTCGCGGCCGAAGCCGGGGGTGAGGTTCGCCTCCGGCGGGTCGAGGACGCCGAGCAGGCAGGCGAGCGCCGCCGCCGCCCAGATGCCGAGCATCGTGGCCCGCTCCCGGCTGAGCCGCAACTAGAGGTCCTCGGCGATGCGGGGCGCCTGGCGGCTGAAGGTCCAGGCGCCGAGGGCGCAGACGGCGGCGAAGATGACCGCCGCCGGGATCAGGCCGGCGACCCCGCCGGCCGCCTCGACCGCGGTCGGGGCGTTGGGTTCGAGGATCCAGACCCGGGCCTGCTGGAAGATCACCGCTATCGGGTTGATCATCAGCAGGTGTTCGTAGGTCTCGTTCTTGAAGGCTTCGACCGGATAGAGGACCGGGGTCGCGTAGAAGAGCGCCTGGGCGAAGACCATCCAGATGATCGCCACGTCGCGGAAGCGCACGTAGAGGACCGAGAGCATCATGCTCACTGCCGCGGTGAAGACGAAGAGGACCGCGACGACGAAGGGGAAGAGCAGCCAGGTCCAGGTCGGGGTGACGCCGAAGGCGAAGAGGAAGCCGAGGACGACGACCAGGTTCAGCCCGAAGTTGAAGAGGCCGGTCAGCACCGTCGCCAGCGGGATCACCAGGCGCGGGAACTGGGTCTTGCGCACGACCCCCTCCTGGGCGACGACCGAGGTCACCCCCTCGGTCGTCGATTCCTGGAAGAAGGTGAACATCACGATCCCCATCAGCAGCAGGACCGGGTAGTGCTCGGCGGTTTCGCTGCCGATTTTGAAGACCTGGGTGAAGACGAAGAGGAGGACGGCGAAGAGCGCCAGCGGCCGCACCAGCGACCAGACGTAGCCGAGCACGGTGCCGAAGTAGACGCGCTTGAACTCGGTCACCGACATCAGCCAGAGCAGGTCGAAGAAGCGCCGGGCGCCGCCGCCGAGGGCGGAGGGGCCGCGCACCTCGCGCAGCGGGGCGGGGGTCCGGGTCCGGTCGCTCATCCGGCCCCCTCCTCGACCGTGGCGTCGATCTTCAGCTCCGGGTAGACGACGCCGCGGGTCTGCGGCCCGCCGAAGACGACGAAGTCGATCGCGTTCTGCACGTAGAGCGCGATGCCCCCTTCGAAGGCGCGGTTGATCCCGCAGTGGATGAAGTAGCGGCCGGCGGCGAGCTGGTTGTCGAGCGCCGCCGTGACCACCACCCGCTGGCCGGCGGTCAGCTCCCGCGCCCCCTCGTCCTCGCCCACCGGGATGCCGAAGTTGAAGACGCCGAGGCCGTCGGCGTTGGCGACGAGGAAGCCGACGTCGATGCCCGGCAGGTCGCGCTTGATCTCCAGCTCGAGCCGCAGCCGGATCTCCTCGCCGTGCTCGACGTTGGCGGTCGGCTCGCCGCCGGCGCCCTCGAGCCGCGCCTCGACCAGCCGCACCTCCTCGCCCTCGGTCGCGCCCTCGTCGGCGCCGCCGCCCTCGAAGTTGAGCCGCAGGTACTCGCGCCCGACCTCGCCCGGGTCGCCGATGTGCTGGATCTCGCCCTCGGCGATCAGCATCGCCCGGTGGCAGTAGTCCTCGACCGTCTCCATCTCGTGGGTGACGAGGACGATCGTCTTGCCCTCGCTTTTCATCTGGTGGAAGGCGTCGGCGCACTTCTGCTGGAAGGCGGCGTCGCCGACCGCCAGCACCTCGTCGATCAGCAGCACGTCGGCGTCGGCCTCCATCATCACCGCGAAGGCGAGCCGCACCAGCATCCCCGAGGAGTAGTTCTTCAGCTTCAGGTCGGCGAAGTCCTCGAGCTCGGCGAACTCGATGATCGCGTCGAGGCGGCGGCGCATCTCTTTTGGGGTGAGCCCCATCATCACCCCGTTGAGGACGACGTTTTCGCGTGCGGTGAGGTCGACGTTGAAACCCACCCCGAGCTCGATGAAGGGGGCCAGCCGGCCGGCGATCCGGATCGTGCCGGCGTCGGCGCGGTAGATGCTCGCCAGCAGCTTCAGCAGGGTGCTCTTGCCGGAGCCGTTGCGGCCGACGATGCCGAAGAACTCGCCCTGGTGGATCTCGAAGGAGACCCCGCGCAGCGCCCGCAGGTCGCGGAAGTCGCGCCCGGCGAAGGGGTGGACGACGCGCTCTTTGAGCGAGTCGACCCGGCTGACCGGGATGCGGAACGTCTTCTGCAGGTCTTCGACCTGAATCGCCAGCGGCTCGGCCATGGCGAGGGAACGCTACCGGTGGAGCGGGACTACCCGCCGGCCTCGGAGAGCCGCTCGCAGCTGACGAAGAGCGCGTAGCCGGGCGGGGAGATGTTCACCGGGGCGGTCTCGTCGCCCTCGCGGCGGCAGGTGGCGACGGCCGAGTCGACGGCTTCGGACCAGTGCGGCGTGCCGCGAACGGCCGGGTCGGCGACGTGGAAGGAGCTGCCGATCGCCAGCGCCGCGAGCATCACCGCGGCGAGCCCGGCCCAGGGCAGGTGACGGGGCCCGGGCAAGGGTCGCGGCCAGCGGTCGATCGCCACCAGGGCGGCGCTCGCCAGCAGCAGCGCCGGGACGATCGCGTAGCGACCGGCGTTGCCGAAGTAGGTGTCGGCCGGCCACACCACCTGACCGCCGACCGCCCGCTGGTAGACCGAGGCGACGAACATCAGCAGCGAGGTGGCGACCGCGAGCGCGACGAAGGACCGGACCTGGGCGGAGGAACGCCAGGCGACGAAGGCGAGGGCGGCGAGGGCGGCGAGGAGCAGGACGGCCAGCAGTCCCCAGCCGAGCTGCTCCCAGCCGATCCCCCCGAGCCGTTCGCCGAAGACGCCGCCGTCGAGGACCCGCTGCAGGTAGCTGGTCCAGATGTCGTTGGTCCAGACCGGCTCGACCGCGTTCTCGCTGTTGCTCGCCAGGACCGGGACCTGGACGGCGGCGCCGATCGCGTAGCCGCCGAGGATCGCGGCGTCGCGGCGGTCGGCGGCGGCGAGCAGCCGCAGTCCGGCTACGGGCGCAAAGAACCAGAGCCCGGGCGTGCTCAACCCGGTGGCGAGGACGAAGAGGCCGCCGAGCGCGGCGCCGGCGGCGCTCCGCGGCGTCCACAGCAGCACCCAGAAGCTGGCGAAGAGCATGTACCAGAGGACGTAGGAGCCGTCGGCGATCGACTCCAGCGAGGCGACGGGACAGAGCACGGTGAGGGCGACGAGGGCGCCGCGCAGGTAGGGGTTGCGGATGTGTCCGGCGGCGGCGAACCAGACGACGAGGCCGCAGAGGGCGACGACCAGGGTGGAGGCGATCGCGATCGCCGCGGCGGCGTCGCGCAGCGGCACCGAGGCGCCGAGCTCGCCGATCAGCCGCGGGACGAGGATCAGGTAGCCGGCGTAGGGCGTCAAGAGTGCCTCGAGGGTGCCATGGTCGAACGCCCCCTGGAGCAGGATCGGGCCGTCCTCGGCCCAGAGCGATTCGAGTGCGTTGCCGACGTCGAGGCGGGCCAGCTGCAGGACGACGGCGAGGGCGATGAGGGCGCCGGCGAGGAGCGCCGGGCGGGCGCGGCCGCCCCGAGAGCGATCCTCCGGCGGTGCAAGGAAGAGGCAGCGCCTGATCGTTTGCCGCATCGGCGGCGGACCATATCGGCGCTCTAGGCTGCGCCCCTGTGAGGAGCGATGCGAGCGTGGCCGTGGTGATCCCGAGCTGGAACTCGGCCGGCTTGCTGCCGCGTTGCCTCGACTCGCTCTCCGGCCAGGGCGTCGAGCTGGAGCTGATGGTCGTCGACAACGGCTCCAGCGACGGCAGCGTCGAGCTGCTGCGCGAGCGCGGGGTGCCGCACGTCTCGCTGCCTGAGAACGCCGGCTTCGCCGCCGCCGTCAACCTCGGCGCCGCCCGCACCGCGGCGCCGGCGGTGCTGGCGCTGAACGCCGACACGGTCCTGGAGCCCGGTGCCGTCGGGCGGCTGGCGGAGGCGCTCGCCGCCGACCCCGGGCTGGGCGGCGTGCAGCCGCGGATCCTCCAGCTCGAGCCCGGCACCGAAGGCGACGTCTCCCGCGCCCGCCTCTACAGCCGCGGCATGGCGCTGAGCGCCGACGGCCGCGCCTTCGAGGAAGGCGCGGGGGAGGCGCAGGATTCGCGCAGCGCCACCGCCCGCGAGGTCTTCGGCGTCTGCGGTGCCGCCTGCCTGCTGCGGCGCCAGCTCTTCGAGCAGCTCGGGGGTTACGACGAGCGCTACTTCGCCTTCTACGAGGACGTCGACCTCAACGTCCGGGCGCGGATCGGCGGCTGGCGCTTCGCCTACGTTCCCGAGGCGGTCGTCTGGCACGTCGGCAACGCCTCCTGGCTGGCCGAGGCGCCCAGCCCCGGCGCCTGGAACGCCCGCCTCGTCGCCCGCAACCGCCTCGCCACCCAGGTCAAGTTCATGCCGGCGCGGGCGCTGCCGCGGATCGCCGCGGTCGAGGTCGGGGCGCTGGCGCGGGCGGCGCAGCAGCGCCGGCTCGGCGCGACCCTGCGCGGCAAGCTCGCGGCGCTCCGCTGGCTGCCGGCGCTGCTGCGCGACCGCAGGCGGTTGCGTCGCGAAGGAGACCCGCGGCTGGCCCGGCGCTGGCTCGGGATGAGAGGCTAGGGCCGATGAGGGTCTGCCTGATCGCCCCGGCCCCCAATGCGACCGGCGCCACGGCCCACTCGCCGCGCGCGCTCGCGGCGCTGCTCTCGCGGCGTCACGAGGTGACGCTGATCCACAGCGGCTGGGGAGAGGAGCGGCCCGATCTGTCGCCGACGGCGGAGATCCACGAGGTCTACGCCGAGCTGTCGGAGGAACTCGGGTCGCTGCGGTTCGCCTGCGATGACCACTGCCACTCGGCAGCGGCAATGGAGACGATCCGCCGCCTCTACGCCGACGGCGGGCCCGACTACCTCGAGGCCCCCGACTTCCGCGCCCACGGCATCGTTCCCCTGCAGGCGCGACACGGGGGGGACCCGCTCCTGGCGGAGACCACGATCGCGACCCGGATCTCACCCAGCACCGAGTTGCTCAACCTCCAGGACGGGACGCTGTTCCAGCCGGGCAACCAGCGGCTGGCGGAGGTCGAGCGCGAGCAGCTGCGCCTCAGCGACCGGCTGCTCTGGTCGGGCGGCGACTGCCTCGATCTCTACCGCCGCTACTACGGCTCCGAGGCGCTGCCTCCCGGGGCGCGAATCAGGCCCGCCGTCGAGCTGCCGGCAGACGCCGAGGGCCCCGCCACGACTCCGCGCAGCGGTCCGCTGCGCCTGCTCTGCGTCGGCGACCTGCGCCGCTCGCGCGGCGTCGTCGACCTGGTCGAAGCGTGCTGGTCGCTGCCGCCCGAGAGCTGGCGCCTGACCCTGGCCGGGGAGGACACGACGACGGCCGGCATGGGGCAGTCGGTCCGGGCGACGATCGAGCTCTCCGGCGGCGAAGACCGCCGGATCGAGTTCGCGCCGAAGCCCGACCCGGCCGCGCTGCGGCAACTCCTCGGCGCCGCCGACCTGCTCGTGGTCCCCGCCCGCCTGGAGGCGACCGCCGGGGTCGCGCTGGCGGCGCTGGCCGCCGGCGTGCCGGTGCTCGCCACCCCGGTCGGCGACCTCGTCGAGGTGGTCGAGGACGGGGTCTGCGGCTGGCACGCGGAGGACACCGGCCCCGGCGCCCTGGCGCGGGCGCTTTGCCGGCTCGAGGCCGATCGGGGCGAGCTGGCGCGGGTGCGCGACTCCGGCGCTCCCGCCGCGCGGGCGCGGGCGCTGACCGACCCGGAGCCGATCCTCGACGCCTACGACGAGCTGCTCGGCAGCCGCTCCTACCCAGTCCCGGTAAGGCCGGTCGGCGCCGGGGGGCCGCTGGTGACCGGCATCGTTCCCTACTACCGCGCCCACGTGTACGTCCGCGAAGCGGTCGCCTCGCTGCTCGGCCAGACCTATCCCGAGGTCGAGGTGCTGGTCGTCAACGACGGCTCCTTCGCTCCCGACGACGCGGTGCTGGCCGAGTTCGACGACGATCCCCGGGTGACCGTGGTGACCAAGACCAACGGGGGCGAGGGGACGGCCCGTACCGTCGGCGCCAGGATCGCCCGCGGCGAGTACCTGGTCATGCTCGACTCCGACAACCTGCTGGAGCCGCGCTTCGTCGAGCGGGCGCTGGCGACCCTGGTCGCGGACCCGGAGCTCGCCTACGTCACCTGCTGGCTGCGGATGGTCGGGCCCGACAACCAGGACACGGACCTCCATCCCGGCTTCGCGCCGCTGGGCAACGCGGTGCTCAGCGGCTTCAAAGAGAACTGGGACGGCGACACGCTTGCGATGCTTCCCCGGCGCGTGTTCACCGAGCTCGGCTTCGAATTCCACCCGGAAGGCTCCATGCACTCGGACTGGGAGCTCTACCGCTGGCTGCGCGACCGCGGCCACTACGGCACCGTGATCCCCGAGCGGCTGGCCCGCTATCGGGTGCTCCCTGACTCGCTGATGCGCGGCTACAGCAAAGAGCTGCAGGACCGCAGCTGGACCGAATCCCAGGAGAGGATCGGCCTCCACGCCGTCCGCTGGACCGCCGAGGCTTCGGGATGAGCGAGCGGCGGCCGGAGGACCCGCGGGTCGAGGAACTGCTTCGCGTCAACGCCGAGCTGGCGGCCGAGGTGCGCAACCTCACCCTCGGCTACTCGGACGCGCCGCGGCCGGCCGGGATGCCCACCAGCCGCCGGCTCGGTCGCCTGATCGAGGAACGCGACCGCCTGCAGGAGGAGTTGGAGGAGGCGCGGAGGGAGGCGCAGAGGGAGCTGGGCAGGCTGGAGGAGGTGTCGCGGCACCGGGCAGGGCTGGAAGCTCAGAACCAGGAGCTGGCCCGGGAGGTGGTCCGGCTGCGCGAAGGCTTCCGCGGTCTGCTGCGCCTTTGGCGCGCGCGCCTGATCATCCGCGCCGGCGGCGGCGCAGGGCGAGCGCCTCGCGGGCGCTGAGGTCGAGCAGCGGCGCGCCGGCGGCGTCGCGCCGTTCGAGGCCGGCACCGTCGCGCCAGCCGCGCAGCCGTCCTTTCAGCCCGGCCGCGGTGCGGTCCTTGAGCAGCTGTCCGGCGCAGAGCACCCCCTCGCAGGCCAGCGCCCGCAGCGCCAGCCGCGGGCTTCGCATCACCCCGTAGCGGCGCAGCATGTAGCCGCGGCTCCAGCCGGTGCGGGCGTACTTGGCGGCGCTGGCGGCGCCGAGGCTGGCGGAGTAGGCGTGCAGCGCCCGCGCCTCCGGGGCGAGCCGGCAGCGCCCGCCGGCCGCGGCCAGACGCAGCGCTAGGTCGAGGTCCTCGTAGTAGAGGAAGATCCGCTCGTCAAAGCCGCCGACCGCCTCGAAGGCCTCGCGCCGGTAGAGCGCCGCGCCGCCGGTCGCTCCGAGCGGGTCCGCCGCCTCCGCGGCGGCCGCGGCCGGCTCGCCGTGCAGGTAGTCGAAGCCCATCAGGGTCGCGTCGGCGACGACCCCGGCCGAGTCGATCAGCTCCGGCGCCCGTTCCTGCAGCAGCACCCCGGCGACCGAGTCGACCCCGGCGCCGAGCCCGTCGAGCAGCGCCTCGACGAAGCGCGGCTCCGGCTCGGCGTCGTTGTTGAGCAGGATCACGGCCTCGGCCGGGTGCGCCGCCACCGCCCGGTTCAGCGCCGGCCCGAAGCCGAGGTTCTCGCCCAGCTCCAGCACTTTCACCTCCGGCAGCTCGCGCCGCGCCAGCTCGACCGAGTCGTCGCTGGAGCCGTTGTCGACCAGCACCACGTCCGCCGGCCGCGTCTGCGCCGCCAGCCCGCGCAGGGTCCTGCCGAGCTGGGCCGACCCGTTGAAATTTGGAATGTAAACGGCTGGTAGCACGCTCTTTTCGCCGCGCAGTAGGGTTGCAGCCTCGCATGGAGCCCTTGAAGGGACTGATTCTCTCGGGTGGCGCCGGCACGCGCCTGCGCCCCATCACCCACACCTCGGCGAAGCAGCTCGTGCCCGTCGCCAACAAGCCCGTGCTCTTTTACGGGATCGAGGCGCTGGTCGACGCCGGGATCAAGGAGATCGGGATCATCATCGCCCCCGAGACCGGCGACGAGATCCGCGAGGCGGCCGGCGACGGCTCCCAGTTCGGCGCCGAGATCACCTACATCGTCCAGGACAAGCCCGCCGGCCTCGCCCACGCGGTGCTGACCGCCGAGGACTTCATCGGCACCTCGCCGTTCGTCATGTACCTCGGCGACAACCTCCTGCGCGACGGCCTGCGCAGCCTCGTCACCACCTTCACCGAGGCCGAACCGGACACGCTGATCCTGCTCACCCCGGTCGACGACCCGCAGTCCTACGGGGTCGCCGAGCTCGACGGCGACGGCCACATCGTCCGCCTGATCGAGAAGCCGAAAGACCCGCCCTCGAACCTGGCGCTGGTCGGCGTCTACCTGTTCAGCAGCCTGATCTTCGACGCCGCCCGCTCGCTGGAGCCCTCCTGGCGCGGCGAGCTGGAGATCACCGAGGCGATCGACAAGCTGATCGACGACGGCCGTACCGTCCGCTCCGAGGTCGTGCGGGGCTGGTGGAAGGACACCGGCCAGCTCGCCGACATGCTCGAGGCCAACCGCCTGGTGCTGGAGGAGCTGGTGACCGAGATCGAGGGCGAGGTCGACGAGGCCTCCAAGGTCGAGGGCCGGGTCGTGCTCGGCCCCGGCGCCCGGCTCGAGCGCTCGGTCGTTCGCGGCCCGGCGGTGATCGGCGCCGGCGCGGTCATCGAGGACGCCTTCATCGGCCCCTACACCTCGATCGGCGACGACGTCCACGTCCGCCGCTCCGAAGTCGAGAACTCGATCGTCCTCTCCGGCTCCGTGGTCGAGGACCTGGGGACGCGGATGGAGGCGAGCCTGCTCGGCAAGGAAGTGAAGCTGACCCGCAGCGAGGGGATGCCGAAGACCCTGCGGCTGCTGGTCGGCGACAAATCCGAGATCAAGCTCATCTAGTGGGGGCCGCCCTGTGAAGCTGCTCGTGACCGGAGCCGCCGGGATGCTCGGCCGCGACGTCCTCCTCGCCGCCGGCAACGCCGGCCACGACGTCGTCGGCTACGGCCGCGCCGAGCTCGACGTCACCGACCCCGCGGCGGTTTCCCGCAAGCTCGACCTCGAGCGGCCCGACGTGGTGATCAACTGCGCCGCCTGGACCGACGTCGACGGCGCCGAGGAGGCCGAGGAGGCCGCCTTCGCCGTCAACGGCGCCGGCGCCGGCAACGTCGCCGCCGCCGCGGCCGAGATCGAAGCCCGCGTCCTCCACGTCTCCACCGACTACGTCTTCGACGGCGCCAAGGGCGCGCCCTACGTGGAGAGCGACCAGGTGGCGCCGCGCTCGGCCTACGGGCGCACCAAGCTGGCCGGGGAGGAGGCCGTCGCCGCTGCCAACAAGCGCCACTTCATCGTCCGCTCGGCCGGCCTTTTCGGGCTCGGCGGCCGCAACTTCGTCGAGACGATGCTGCAGCTGGCCGCGACCCGGAACGAGGTCCTCGTCGTCCGCGACCAGGCCACCTCGCCGACCTACACCTGGCACCTCGCCTACGGGATCGTGCGGCTGATCGACGGCATGGAGTACGGCATCCACCACATGGCCGCGGGCGGCCACTGCTCCTGGTACGAGTTCGCCCGCGAGATCTTCGAGCAGGCCGAGGTCGAGTGCAAAGTCCTTTCGGGGACGACCGAGATGCTGGGCCGGCCGGCGCCGCGCCCCGCCTTCTCGGCGCTGGTCAGCCAGCGCGAGCACGCGATCCGGCTCCCCACCTGGCAGGACGGCCTGGCAGGCTATCTCGCCCAACGAAAAGCGGAGGCAGCAAGCGAATGAAACTCCTGGTCACCGGGGCCGCCGGCTTCATCGGCTCCACCTACGTGCGACTGGTCGGCGACGAGCACGACGTCGTCGTCCTCGACAAGCTCACCTACGCCGGCCGGCGCGAGAACCTGCCCGAGGGGACGCAGCTCGTCGAGGGCGCGATCGAGGACCCGGCCGTCGTCCGCGAAGCGATGCAGGGCGTCGACGCGGTCGTCAACTTCGCCGCCGAGAGTCACGTCGATCGCTCGATCGACGACCAGGACGCCTTCGCCCGCACCCACGTGATCGGCACCGGCACCCTGCTCGACGCCGCCCGCGAGCTCGGCGTCGAGCGCTACCTGCAGGTCTCCACCGACGAGGTCTACGGCTCGATCGAGTCCGGCTCCTTCACCGAGACCTCGCCGCTCGACCCCTCCTCGCCCTACTCGGCGACCAAGGCGGCCGGCGACCTGCTCGTCTCCGCCCACTGGCACACCTACGGGATCGACGCCTCGATCGTCCGCGGCTCCAACAACTACGGCCCGCGCCAGTACCCGGAGAAGCTGATCCCGCTGATGGTCCTGAACGCGGTCCACGGCGACTCGCTGCCGGTCTACGGCGACGGCAAGCAGGTCCGCAACTGGCTCTACGTCGAGGACTTCTGCAGCGGCATCCACACCGTCCTGACCAAGGGCAAGGCCGGCGAGGCCTACAACGTCGGCGGCCCCGACGAGTGCGAGAACCTCGAGGTCGTCAAGCGGGTGATCGAGCTGACCGGCGCCGACGAGTCGCTGATCGAATACGTCAAAGACCGCCCCGGCCACGACCGCCGCTACTCGCTCTCCTCGGAGAAGCTGAAGCGCGACCTCGGCTGGGAGGCCCAGGTCCACTTCGCCGAGGGCCTCGAGCGGACCGTGCAGTGGTACCGCGACAACGAGGACTGGTGGGGCCCGATCCGCTCCGGCGAGTACCGCGAGTACTACGAAAAGCAGTACGGCAAGGCGCTCGGCTAGTGGCCGAGCGGCTGGAGACGAAGCTCGACGGGGTGGTCCTGATCGAGCCGGTCGTCCACGGCGACGAGCGCGGTTTCATGCTCGAGTCCTTCAGCCGCGACGCCTGGCGGGAGCTCGGCGTCGACACCGACTTCGTCCAGCACAACCACTCGCGCTCCTCGCGGGGGACGCTGCGCGGGATCCACTTCCAGACCAAGCCGGGGCAGGCGAAGCTGGTCCGCTGCGCCCGCGGCGAGATCCTCGACATCGCCGTCGACCTGCGCCGCGGCTCCCCGACCTACGGCCAGTGGGAGGCGCACGTCCTCGACGACGTCAAGCACCGCCAGCTGTTCGTCCCGGTCGGCTTCGGCCACGGCTTCGCCGTCCTCTCCGACGTCGCCGACGTCGCCTACCAGGTCTCCAGCTACTACGACCCGGCAACCGAGGCCGGGATCGCCTGGGACGACCCCGACGTCGGCGTCGAGTGGCAGGTCGGCGACCCGCTGCTGAGCGAGCGCGACAAAAACGCGCCGCGCCTGGCCGAAGTGGCCGACTCGCTGCCTTTTTGAAAAAGGACCACGAGTCGTTGGGCATTTCTGGGTAATTAGCCCAGCTAATGCACAATTCTCGGACCCGTTTCGTGACCTGAGCCGGTACTTTCCCGCGCCATGAATGGAGTTCGCGGGACCAGTCGCCGGCCCCTCCTGGGGATCCTCCTAGCCCTTGCGCTGATCGCCTGCGCGGCGATCCCGGCCTCGGCCTCGGCGATCTCCAACGACGACTTCGCCGACGCGATCGTCCTGCCCGAATTCCCGACCACGCACGAGGTCGATCCGAGCCTGGCCAGCAGCGAGCCGGGTGAGCCGGAAGCCGCCGGCTCGGGCAACTCGGTCTGGTACCGCTGGACCCCGGGCAAAAGCGGCCTTGCCCGCGTCTTCAACTGCGACTTCTGGGCCGGCGCCCGTTACGCCGTCTACACCGGCAGCGCGCTCACCGAACTGACCCCTGTCGCGACGGGCAAGGGCGGCGGCAGCCAGTGCGGCGACCGCAAAGAAGCGCGGTTCCTGGCCGAAGAAGGGACCACGTACTCGATCCGCGTCGAAGGCTACGCCGGCAAAAGCTCGGAGCTCGAGACCCAGTTCGGCTGGACCTCGAAAATTTCGCTCGCCGTGAGCATGACCGGCAGCGGCAGCGGCACGGTCGTCTCCGAACCGGCCGGGATCGAATGCGGCCCGACCTGCGAAGCGAGCTTCTACCGCGGGCCGCTGGTCTACGGGGAGGTCGCGGCCACCCTGACCGCGGCTCCGGACCCCGGCTCGGTCTTCGTCGGCTGGTCCGGCCAAGGCTGGTCGGGCCTGACCTGGTCGGTCAAAGGCTGGGGCGAACCTGAATGCGGCTCCGAACCCGTCTGCGAATTCCTTATGTTCGAGAACCTGACCGAAGTCACCGCCGAGTTCGAAGAACTTCCCTCGCTGGTGATATCGGGAGGGGAATCGCGCTCGGACACGCTCCAGTCGATCCCGCCCTCGCCGGTCCCGGCTGCGTCCCCCTCTCAACCATCGCCCCATCCGCTGCGCAAGAAGCCGAAGTGCGGGAAGCACAAGAAGCGCGGCAAGAAGGCGGCGAAAGCCGCTAAGCGCCGCGGCGCTTGTAGGCGGTAATCGCCAGGCTGACGCCGAGCTTCGCCCCGATACCGGCGTAGACGGCGGCGTTCAGCAGCGGGTTGCCCTGGGGAGCGTCGAAGCGCCGGTAGAAGCGGCCCATGCCGCGGTGGAAGGCGATCTCCTGTTTCGGGGCGCGCCTGGAGGCGCTGGAGCCGCCCTTGACGTGCAGCGCCACCCCGGCCGGCTCGTAGAAGACCTTCCAGCCCGCGTCCCAGAAGCGGTGGCACCAGTCGAGGTCCTCCATGTAGAGCCAGTAGCCCTCGTCGAGCAGGCCTACCTCGCGCACCGCCTCGGCCCGGCAGAGCATGAAGGCGCCGTTGACCGCGTCGACCTCGCCCGGCTCGTCGTCGCCGAGATCGGTGGCGCGGTACTGGCTCAATGCCGCGCCGGCGCCCTCGCCGCGGCCGATCCCGGTGAAGTGCGCCAGGGCTGAGAGCGGCGTCGGGAAGGAGCGCTTGCAGGCGTGGTCGAGCTCGCCGCTTTCGGTCACCAGCTTCACCCCGACCATCCCTATCTCGGGGTCGGAGCGCAGCCGCGCCAGCGCCGCGTCGAGCGTGCCCGCGTAGACCTCGGTGTCCGGGTTCAGCAGCAGCACAGCCTCGGCCTCGTCCTCGCGCAGGACGAGGTTGTTGGCGGCCGAGAAGCCGATGTTGGCCTCGCGTATCAGCCGCACCCAGGGAAACTCGCGCGCGACCATCTCCGGCGTCGCGTCGGGGCTGCCGCTGTCGACAACCGTGACCCGCATCTCGCCGCCGGAGATCGGGTGCTCTTCCAGCGAGCGCAGGCAGCGGCGCAGCAGCGCTTCGGCGCCGTGGCTCACAACGACGATCTCGAGTGCGAGGGCGATGATCCGATTCTTGCCGGCTTGCCGGCGCTTTTAGTAGGCGCCTTCGCCGCGGACCATCGCCCGCGGCGTCCGCAGGAGGATCGCCAGGTCGGTCAGCAGCGAGAGGTTGTCGAGGTAGTCGCGCTCCATCGCCAGCCGCTCCTCGAAGGTCAGGTCGCTGCGGCCGTAGACCTGCATCGGGCCGGTCATCCCGGGCTTGATCGCCAGGCGGCTGCGCTGGCGCTCGTCGTAGAGGGCGACGACACTCTCCTCCTCGGGCCGCGGCCCGACCAGGGACATCTGCCCGCGCAGAACGTTCAGCAGCTGCGGCAGCTCGTCGACGCTGGTGCGACGCAGCCAGCGGCCGCTGCGGGTGACGCGGGGGTCGTCCTGGATCTTGAAGGCCGGCTGCTCGAGGTTCTCGATGTCGACCAGCTCCGGCAGCCGCTGCTCGGCGTCGTTGACCATGGTCCGGAACTTGACCATCGTGAACGGCACCCCGTCCTTGCCGGCGCGGCGCTGGCGGAAGAGGACCGGCCGCCCGTCGTCGAGCAGGATCCAGATCGCCACCCCGAGCAGCAGCGGTGAGAGCAGCACCAGCATCAGGGCCGAGACGAAGACGTCCATCGCCCGCTTCATCGCGATCGTCGAGCGCGGCGGGTCGCTGAAGCGGAAGTCGAGGACCGGCAGCTCGGCGAGGCGGTTGAGCTCGATCCCCGGGCCGAGCAGGCCGTAATGCTGGGGCAGGAAGGTCAGGGCCAGGCCCTCGGCCTTGCACTCTTCGATCAGCCGCTCGGCGTCGACCCCCGCCATCTCCAGTTCGGTGACGACGACGCGCTCGATCATCAGCTCCCGCGCCACCTGGGAGATGTCGGCGGGCGAGCCGAGCCGGGGTAGCTCGGTCGCGGTCTCCTCGCTCTCGCCGGAGAGGTAGCCGACCAGCTCGAGGCGGGTCTCCGGGTGGGTGGAGACCCGGCGGGCGACCATGTCGACCGCTTTCGGCGGGCCGATCGCCAGCCCGAGGGCCAGCGGGGTGAGGTGGTGGAAGAGGAAGCGGATGACGCCGCGGGCGACGAAGCTGGCGAGCAGGACGCCGATCCCGACGCCGATCGCGCTGGCGGGGGAGAGCGGCCCGGCCGGGCTGATCGCCAGCAGGCCGTCGAGCACGAGCGTGCCGAGGACGCTGGCCGAGACCAGCGAGGCCAGCTCGTCCAGGGTGCTGTGGCGGATCCGCCGGTGGTCGTTGTCGTAGAGGCCGTGGAGCTTGACCACCAGCACGAAGGACGGGCTGAAGAGGACCGCCCAGAAGAAGGTCGCGGTGTCGGTGCTGGAGGTGGCGGCGGTGACGGCGGCCAGCGAGGCGAGCAGCGCCCCCCAGTCGCCCAGCGCGAGCAGCCGCCGCAGCAGCGCCCCGCGCCGCCGCGACTCGATCGCCCCCGGTCCCTCCGGCTGCCCCTGGGGCCGCCGCGGCGCCGGCTGGCTCGTCGCCGGGGCCTCGCGCTTGGTGTCCGGCACGTGGGTCATCCGCATCCCTCGAACCCTTCGCGCAGGCAGGCTTCTTCGGGGTTGAGGCGGCGCGCCTCGGCGAGGTCGGCGTCGGCGGCAGCGGCGTCGCCGCCCTCGCGCTCGACCCGCGCCCGCAGGTAGTACAGCTGCCAGTTGTCTTCTTCCCGGTCGATCGCCTGGGTCAGCCGCTCGAGGGCGGTCGCGTAGTCGCCCTGTGACTCGGCCAGCAGCCCGAGCTGGACGTAGGGGGTGGCGGCCCAGGGCTCGATCGAGCGGGCGGTGTCGGCGTGGTCGACCGCCGATTCGATCTGGCCCTCGGCGGCGGCCGCGTTGCTGGCCTCGATCTCGCGATCGACCAGCAGCGGGCCGATCAGCGCCAGGGCGGTGATCCAGGCGACCGCGAGGCCGGCGACCGCGAGCCCGAAGCGCCGCCGGTCGCCTTGCCCGTCGGCCTCGGCCCGGGCGCCGGCGAGCTGGGCGCAGCGGGCCGCCACCAAGGCGCCCGCGGCGAGGAAGAAGATCGCCCCGACCGCGGCGATCTCCCAGAACCAGTCGATCCCGGCGCCGACCGCGAAGGCGACGCAGGCGGCCAGCAGCACCGCGTACAGCTCCCGCCGCGCTCCGCTGGCGGCTCGCCAGGCGGCGAACCCGCTCCACAGCAGCGTCCCCACCAGCCCGATCACCAGCAGCCCGCCGATCAGGCCGAGCTCGGCGAAGGCCTCGAGGTAGAGCGAGTGGGCGTCGAGCAGCTTCAGTTCGATCTGGCGCAGCTCGGTCCAGGAGAAGCGGTAGGTGCCCGCCCCGTGCCCCGCCACCGGGTCTTCGCCGAAGGCGTCCAGGGCAACCCGCCACATTTCGCTGCGGCCGGTGCCGGAGAGGTCGTTGAAGTGGCTCTCGGGATAGCTGTTGAACTGCACGTCGGGGCTGGAGAACTGGTCCCAGGCGCGGCCGCCGACCGCGACGACGACGCCGATCGCCAGCACCGCCAGCCCGGCGGCCACCGCCTTCAGCACGGTCGGGTGCCGGGACAGCGCCACCGCCCGCCCGGTCGCCTCGTGCTCGCTGCGCTCGAGCCGGCGCAGGAGCCAGAACAGCCCGACCGCGAGCAGGCAGCCGGCGAGGAGGATCATCAGCACCGTCAAGCCCTCGTCGACCGCCGCCTGGCCGGCGATGTTGTCGGCCAGGGCCCGCTTGTCCTGCGTCACCAGGATCGCCGGCAGGGCCCCGAGCGAGCCGATCGCCAGCGTCGCCAGCAGCCAGAGGCGGTCGTGCGAGAGGGCGATCAGGCAGCCGCAGGCGACCAGCAGGGAAAGCAGGCCGCCGCGCGAGTAGGTCAGGTAGAGGGCCAGCATCACCACCGGCAGCGCCGCCACCGCGAGCCAGCGCAGCGCCGCGTTCAGCGAGCGCCGGCTCATCCAGAGCGCCATCGCCGCCGCGACCCCGAAGACGAAGCCGTTCGCGTTCCAATATCCCAACGGATAACCGAGGCGGGCGTTTCCGCCCGGATCGGGCCCAAACCAGGTCAGATCGGGCAAAAGTCGCGTGGAAAGCGCAATTACCGCGATCAGAATCAGGGAAATTCCGATCCCTTCAGCGAAACGTTGGCGCCTTTGCTCGGTTTGGGCGATGAGGAATGCGGCAAGGAAAAAACCGAGATAGACCAAAACTCGGTCTGCTTCGGTGACGCTGAGCTCAATCGACCCGGACCAGAGAGAAGAGGATGCTGAGAAAACCGCCAGTCCAGCAATCAGTCCCGTGGCCCAGTAGAAGGGACGGCCGAGTGTCGCCCGCCCAGCGGCGCCCAGCGCCAGGAGCACGACCACGACTGCCCAAACCGCGAGCCCGGCGATGTGACGCTGGCTCAGCACGAAG
>DASUTJ010000080.1:0-15193 GCA_036374655.1 Solirubrobacterales bacterium
AGGCCGGCATCGGGGTGCCGCGGCCGCGCTTGAGGCGGCCGTCCTCGCGGGCGATCACCAGCGACATCGCCAGGCTCTGCATCGTCGCCGAGATCACCGCCAGGGTGATGATCGCCGGCACGTAGTAGGCGGTGATCTCGACACCGCCGTCGACCTCGATGGTCTGGCCGCTGAAGACGGTGGCGAAGATCAGCAGCAGCACCACCGGGAAGGCGACCGTGAAGAAGACCGAGGCGGGGTTGCGCCAGAACGCCTTCTGGTCGTAGCGGAGCTGGTGGATAAGCATGCTCACGGCTGCGGGACCTCCCGCTCGACGGCACCGTTGGTCGGCTGCTCGGTCAGCTCCAGGTAGACGTCCTCGAGGCTCGGGCGCTTCACTTCCAGGCCGTCCAGGGCGAACCCCTCCGCCAGCGCCCTGCCGGTCAGCTCGTTGAGCGTCTCGACCGGCGTCGTCGTGGTCAGGGTGACCTCCCCGTCGGGGCCTCGGTAGGTGATCACCGTCGGCTGGCTGTCGCGGTCGCCGAGCTCCTCCGGCGCGCCACCGGCGACGATCCGGCCACCCGAGAGGATCGCCACCCGGTCGGCGAGGCGCTGCGCCTCGTCCATGTAGTGGGTGGTGAGGAAGACCGTCTTGCCGAGCTCTCGCAGGCCGGCGATCGCCTCCCATGCCTGGCGCCGCGCCGCCGGGTCGAACCCGGTCGTCGGCTCGTCGAGGAAAAGCAGCTCCGGGTCGCCGACCAGCGCCATGCCGACGTCGAGCCGCCGCTGCTGGCCGCCGGAGAGCTTGCCGGTGCGTTCGTCGGCCTTGCCGGCCAGCCCGACCAGCTCGATCACCTCGTCGACCGGGCGCGGACTCTCGTAGTAGCCGGCGTAGAGCTCGAGCGACTCGCGCGCGGTCAGGTAGGGATCGAGGCGGCAGCTCTGCAGGACGATCCCGATCCGCCCGCGCCACTCGCGCCCGGCGCGCTCGGGATCCTCGCCCAGCACCGCCACCTCTCCCCCGCTGCGCTTGCGGTAGCCCTCGAGGATCTCGACCGTCGTCGTCTTGCCGGCGCCGTTGGGGCCGAGGAAGGCGAAGATCTCACCCCGGTTGACCTCGAGGTCGATGCCGCGGACGGCCTCGGTGTCGCCGTAGCTCTTCCGCAGGCCCTTGATGGAGATGACAGGTTCAGCCAAGAAGGAGCGATTCAACCAAGCTCGACGTCTCGGTGCTTGACCCTGACGATTACGTCCTCGCGTGAGGCGAGGTCGCGGCGGATGCGGTCGGCGACGGTGATCGAGCGGTGGCGGCCGCCGGTGCAGCCGACCGCGATCGTCAGGTGGCTCTTGCCCTCGGCGACGTAGGCGGGGACGAGGAACTCGAGCAGCGGTAGCAGGCGGCCGTAGAACTCGCCCGCTTGGGTCCCCTGCTCTACGTAGGCCTGCACCTCCTCGTCGAGCCCGGTCATCGGCCGCAGCTCCTCGTCGTAGTGGGGGTTCGGCAGGAAGCGGACGTCGAGGGTGAGGTCGGCGTCGCGCGGCGGCCCGTTCTTGAAGCCGAAGGTCAGCAGCGTCAGGGCGAGCTTGCCGGTCTCCTCCTGGCCCAGCACCTCTTCGGTGATCTGGCGGCGCAGCTCGGCCCCGGTCAGGTCGCTGGTGTTCATCACCTTGTCGGCGCGCTCGCGCAGCGGCGCCAGCAGCTCGCGCTCGGCCCGGATCCCGTCGACGATCCGCCCTTCCGGCGCCAGCGGATGGCGGCGCCGGGTCTCCTTGTAGCGGTTCAGCAGAGTCTCCTCGTCGGCCTCAAGGAAGAGGACCATCGGCCGCAACCCTTCGGTCTCGAGGTCGTCGAGCACCTGCAGCAGGCCGTCGAAGTATTCGCCGCCGCGCACGTCGGAGACGACCGCGGCGCGCTCGACGCCGCTGCCTTCGTGGCGGAACAGCTCGCCGAGCCCGGCGATCATCCGCGGCGGCAGGTTGTCGACGCAGAAGTAGCCGCCGTCCTCGAAGGCGGCGATCGCCTCCGACTTCCCCGCTCCAGAGTGGCCGGTGATGACCACCAGCGTGACCTGCTCTGCCATCCGCTCCTCAGTTGGTCCTGTTCAGCTGCTCGTGTATCTCGCGGCCTACTTTGCCAGGCAGGCCGGGCACCGCCTCGAGCTCCTCGCGGGTGGCGGCGAGGAACCGCTCCGGCGTGCCGAAGTGTTGCAGCAGCGCCCGCTTGCGCGCCGGCCCGATTCCGGGCAGCCCGTCGAGCACCGAGCCCTCGAGCATTCCCTTGTCGCGGCGGCCGCGATGGTGCTCGATCGCGAAGCGGTGGGCCTCGTCGCGCACCCGCTGCAGCAGCCGCGAGGCCTCCGAGTCGGCGGCGAGGTCGAGCGGCTGGGAGCGGCCGGGGACGTAGACCTCCTCCAGCCGCTTGGCGAGGCTGACGACGGTGACGCCGCGCTCGGTAAACGGCTTCAGCGCCCGCACCCCGGCCGCCAGCTGCCCTTTGCCGCCGTCGATCAGGATCAGCGAGGGCAGCGAGGCAAAGCTGGCGTCGCGTTTGCGGTCGTGCGGCGAGAGGTCGGCCTGTTCCAGGTAGCGGGCCATGCGCCGCGAGAGCACCTCCTCCATCGAGGCGAAGTCGTCGGGGCCGCCGTTGCCGACACCGTCGGTGCGCAGGTCGCCGCGGACTTTGAAGCGGCGGTAGTCGGACTTCTTCGTCGCCCCGCCCTCGAAGACGACCATCGAGGCGACGGTGTGCTCGCCGCCGATCGTCGAGATGTCGAAGCCCTCGATCCGCACCGGCAGCTCCTCCATCCCCAGCGCCTCGGAGAGCGCCGAGAGCGACTCGACCCGGCGGGTGCGCCGGTGCTCGCGGCGCAGCTTGTCCTGGTCGAGGGCGAGTTTGGCGTTGCGCTCGGCCAGCTCGCGCAGCCGCCGTTTGTCGCCCCGCTCGGCGGCCCGGACCTCGACCGGGGAGCCGCGGCGCTCGCTCAGCGCCTCGGCCAGAACCGCGGCGCGGTTGCGCAGGTAGGGGCCGACGATGATCGTCTTCGGCATCGCCGGCGAGGCCGAGTAGTACTGGGAGATGAACTCCTCCGCGACCTCTGCCGGCTCGCGTTCGCCTTCATTCTCCAGGTAGAAGCTCTGGCGCTGGGCGAGGATCCCGTCGCGGACCTGGAAGACCTGGGCGTTGGCGTCGGCCCCCTCGACCGCGACCCCGATCAGGTCGGCGGTCCCCATCGCCGCCCCGGCGACCCGCTGGCGCTCGAACAGCGAACGGATCGCTTTCAGCCGGTCGCGGTGGATCGTCGCCCGCTCGAATTCCTCCGCCGCCGCCGCGGCCGCCATCTTCTCCTCCTCCTCGCGCTCGATCTGCCGGTAGCGGCCGGAGAGGAAGTCGACGATCCCGTCGATGTTGCGGCGGTACTCCTCCTTGCTGACGTAGTCGACGCAGGGCGCCCCGCAGCGCTTGATGTAGTAGTCGAGGCAGGGGCTGCCGGAGCGCCGGCCGGGCTCCTTGCCCTCGCAGGTGCGGAACTGGAAGAGACGGCCGAGCAGGTCGAGAGTCTCCCGAACCCGCCGGGCGCTGGAGAAGGGGCCGAAGTAGGCCCGGTTGGAGCGGTGCTTCTCGCGGGTGAAGTAAACCCGCGGGTAGTCCTCGTCGAGGCTGACGGCGACGTAGGGGTAGGACTTGTCGTCCCGCAGGCGGATGTTGAAGCGCGGCCGGTGGCGCTTGATGAAGCTCTGCTCGGTGAGGAGGGCCTCGGCCTCGTTGGCGGTGACCAGCGATTCGATCCGGTCGATCCGCGAGGTGAGGCGGGTGTCGCCGCCAGAGAAGTGGGAGGCGATCCGTTTGCGGATCGAGCGCGCCTTGCCGACGTAGAGCAGCTCGCCCTGGCGGTCGTAGAAGAGGTAGACGCCTGGCTGGTCGGGCAGCGACTTGCGCTGCTGCGCGATCCGTTCGGCCCGCGTGAGCTCGCCGCTGTCCTTGCCTTTTGCCATCCCTCTAAGGGTAGGCTGCTGGCCACTCAGCCAAACTTCGACGTACGAGGAATCAGAGATGACCAGCGAGACCATCGCCCCACCGCAGCTGAATACGCTCAAGATCGAGATCGACGGGGAGATCGGGACCCTGACCCTCGACCGCCCCGACGCCTTCAACGCGATGAGCCCGGAGATGATCGGCGAGATGATCGTCGCCTTCGGCTGGCTCGCCGACCGGGCGCCGCTGCGCGGGCTGATCGTCACCGGCTCGGGCAAGGCGTTCTGCGCCGGCGGCGACGTCACCTGGTTCCGCAAAGGGGTCGAGTCGGACGAGATCGACCTGCCCTCCGACGTGCGGCGCGGGGCCGAGGCCCTGCACCAGGCGATCATCGACCTGCGGCGGATCCCCTATCCCGTGGTGGCGGCAATCAACGGGCCGGCGGCCGGTGCCGGCTTCTCGCTGGCGCTCGCCTGCGACATGCGGATCTCCTCCAACGCCGCCTTCTTCGCCCCCGCCTACGGCCGGATCGGCGCCTCCCCCGACGGCGGCATGACCTACTTCCTGCCGCGCGTGGTCGGGCCGAGCAAAGCGCTGGAAATCCTCCTCGAGGACCCGAACATGAGCGCCGCCGAGGCGAAGGAGCTGGGCCTGGTGCGCGAGGTGGTCGAGCCCGACGAGCTGATGACCAGCGCCCGCGCCCTGACCGGCGAGCTGGCGAAGAAGGCGCCCCACTACGTGCGGATGGCGAAGAAGCTGGTCGGGGTCAGCATCGAGAACTCGATCAACGACCACCTGCAGCTGGAGCGGCACGGGATCGCCGACTCGATGGCGACCGAAGACCTCCGCAACGGGGTCGAGACCTTCTTCAGCGGCGGCACCCCGGAGTTCCACGGTCGCTGAACCGGGTAGCGGCACCTTACGTATCGCGGCTAGATTCCAAAGTGACGAGTCCTTCGCGGGAAAGGAATGAGATGAAAAAGCTTGTAGCGATGTTTGCCCTGCTCCTGGCGGCATTTGCCCTTGCCGCCTGCGGCGGCGGTGACGACACCACGGGGGAGACCGGCGCGGCCGGTGTTGTCGAAGACGTTGAAGACAAGGCCGGAGAAGCCAAGGAAGACGTCGAAGACAAGGCCGGGGAAGTCAAGGATGAAGCCGAAGACAAGGCTGGAGAAGTCAAGGATGAAGCCGAAGGCGGCACCGCCGACGCGGCGACTTTCGACGTCGAAGCCGACCCCAGCGGCGCCCTCGCCTACACGACCGACAAAGCCACCGCCAAGGCCGGCGAGGTGACGGTCAACTTCACCAACTCCTCACCGGTCCCCCACGACGTCCGGATCGAAGACTCCGGCGGCGAAAACATCGGCGGCACCGAAGTCCTCTCGGAAGGCAACGAATCCGCAAAGGTCGACCTGAAACCGGGCGAATACACCTTCTTCTGCTCCGTCCCGGGCCACCGCCAGGGCGGCATGGAAGGAACCCTGACGGTCAAGTAGCTGCGATCGAGACAGCGGTGCGGTTCCGCCAACCGGCGACCCGCACCGCTGTTTCCACGCAGGCCACGCCCGCGACGCAGCCCCCAGATCGGGACTACGGTTTTGCTTCGACCGCCGTGCCTAGGACGGTGAAGGCAAAGTCCCCGCTCAGGTAGTAGAGGTTCGCGCACACGCCTGCGCCTTTGATGAATTCCAGCCCGTCTGTGAGCGTTGGTTTCATCGCCGCGCCGGTCGCGAAGGTGTCGGTCAGGGCGACGTTGTATTCGCAGGTGGTAACTGGAAACGCTTTTTCGTAGTACACCGTGGCCGCAAGGACGAAGTTGCTCGTCTCCACGATCCCTTCCCCCGCTACGTTGACTCCGTAGCCGAAGGTGATCCCTTTGGGAATGGCAAATTTGACGGTGTAGGGAGCGAACCAGGAGCAGTACGCCCCGCCGGCATTCTGCATTTTGGTCGTGTTAACGGAGCTCCAGGCGCCTGGGTTTTCTTTCAATTCGCCTTTGAATTCCGTTTCGGCGCAGGAGCCGCCGTTGGAATAGGTGAGATTGCTGCTGAACGCCTTGATTTCGTAGCCGGTGCCGATCGAAACGCCTCCGGCATAGAGAGTGGCGTTCCCCCAGGTGGTGAAGGTCTGATCCGGGCTGACAACGATTCCGCTGCCGTTTTCAGCCACCAGCCGGTAGTGGTAGGTGGTTTTTTTGCTCAGGCCCGAGATCGTCTCGGCGATAGCTTTGGCCCCGCCTCCCCCTGCGATTTCTTTGACCGAGGTTTTGGACCCGTAGGCCGTGGTGAGGCCATACTGGAAGTAGTATTTCGTGGCCAATTCGCCCGGTTCGACAACCGCCGACAGGGTCGCCTGTTGCTGCCTGACCCCCGAGGAGCTCACGTTCGATATCACCGGAGTTCCTTCATATGGGAACGAGAGCTGCCCCCCGTACGTGGTGCCTGCCGCATTGGTCGCGGAGACTCGATAGTAATATTTCGTATTCGGAGTCAGGCCGGTGATTTTGTAGCTGACCGGTTTGCTTTCCGTCCCGCTGCCGGCTGATTCCCCCGGGATCGGCGCCGTCGTGGTGTAGACCCCCGATTCGGTGCCGTATTCGAACTGGTAGGTGGTGCTGAGGCCTTTGGGATTGACGAAGGCCTGCAACGTCGCCGCTTCTCCCGCGTCTTCCATTTTCGCGATCCAGGTGCCCACCCATGGCGGAGCCGTGGTCGTGAAGGTCTGGTCGGTTCCCTGGCTCGTCCCCGAAGAATTGGTTGCCACGATGCGGAAGTGGTAGGTGGTCCCCGGACTCAAGCTGCTGATCGGCTCGTTCCGTTCCAGCGTGGTGCCACCGGCACCGACGTTGACTTCGGCGGTTTTCGAGCCGTAGCTGGTGGTGGTGCCGTATTCGAAATAGGCTTTGGTTTCCAGCGAATTGGGATTGACTTTCCCGTTCAGGGTCGCCGTGGTGCTGGCGACGGAGGTGGCGGCCAGGGTTTCCACCGAGGGCGAGAGCGCCAAGGCTGGCGCAGCGGCGACGGCGGCAACGACGAGAGCGCAACTGACACTCCACAGCAAGACACCTGCACGGATTCCCCTCATGACTTTCCTCTCCCCTGGCGAGCCTGCACCCGCTCCTGTTTAGTTGAGGAACCCTAAGTATTTAGTTGCCGCGCTGTCAAGGCGCGGGTGCCCGCCGCACGCCGTTCAGTCGGCGGCAGCCATAACCCGCGTCACCGAGTCGCCCACGAAGCAGGGCTTGTCGCCGCCCTCTACCTCGAGGGTGAAGCGGGTGATGACCTCGTACCAGCCGCCGCCCTTGTCCTCGACCGAGACGACCTCGGCTTTGGCGCGGATGCGGGAGTCGACCGGGACCGGGGCCGGGAAGCGGATCTTGTTCCAGCCGTAGTTGACGCCGAGGGCGAAGCCGGTGGATGAGATCAGTTCGCCGCGGAAGCCGTCGACGGTGGCGAGGGTGAGGTTGCCGTGGGCGATCGTGGTGCCGTACGGGCTCTCGGTCTTCGACCTCTCGGGATCGACGTGTATCCACTGGTGATCGCCGGAGAGCTCGGCGAAGGCGTCGATGTCTGCCTGGGTGATCGTGCGCCACTCGCTGGGGCCGACCTCCTGGCCGACCAGCGCCTGCATCCCCTCGACTCCCTGTACCTCGGTTGGCATCGGCGGCAGTCTATCCGCGCCCGCTCACTCGCTCCAGAAGCCCGGATCGAGTTCGCCGTCGCCCTCGTGGTGCTGCCCGAAGACGATCACCTCGAGGCCCTCGTCGCCCGCCTCGAAGGCGCGCATCACCTCGGGCGAGACCCGGATCGCGTCGAGCGTCTCCACCTCGATGATCTCGTCGTCGAGTTTGAGCAGTCCCCCGCCGCGGACGACCACGTAGACCTCCTCGGCGTCCTCGTGCTTGTGGCCGAAGGGCTGGCGCTTGCCGGGCTTCAGCCGGTGGAAGGCAAAACCGGTCTGCTCAGCCTCGAGGTCGCCCTGGGCGAAGCGGGCCTCCATCTTGTCGCCGTGGCCGTGGGCTGCCGCCGAGTCTTCGACCTCCTCGAGCTTCTTGTGGGTGAAGGGGTTGCGCATCGGGCTCCTCTCGTCGCTGACTTCAAAGGCACCCTACCCGCGCCCAGTAGCCTTGACGCGTGGCCGCTCCGGTCAGTCGCGTCCTTTCCAGCAGCCAGCTCGCGACGCTGGCCCAGCACGGCGAGGAACGGACCGCGGCGGTCGGCGAGGAGCTGTTCAGGATCGGCGACGAGACCTACCCGTTCATCGCCATTCTCGAGGGCGAAGCGGCGGTGGTCGACGCCGCCGGCCAGGAGATCGTCCGCCACGGCGCCTCGGGCTTCCTCGGCGAGATGAACCTGCTCACCGGCCAGCAGGTCTTCCTCACCGCCGTGGTCACCGAGCCGATGACCTACATCGCGGTCGACCGGGCGGAGCTGCGCAAGCTGCTGCTCGAGGACGCGCCGCTCTCGGACATCCTCCTCTCGGCCTTTGTCCAGCGCCGCGAGCTGCTGCAACAGCGCCAGGGGATCGGGATCGAGATCCTCGGTCCGCGCGATTCGGCCGCGACCCGGCAGCTGATCGACTTCGTCAAACGCCAGCGGCTGCCCTACACCTGGACCGACCCGGCCGAGGACGTGGAGGCGGCACAGGTATTCGAGCAGCTGGATCCCGGCGAGATCCCGCTGGTGCGGCTGCCGGGCGGTGGCGAGCTGCGGGGACCGAGCGACGGCGAGCTCTCGCGCGGGCTCGGAATCGGTCTCGAGCTGAAGCCGCGCGAGGAAGTCGACCTGCTGGTGATCGGCGGCGGCCCCGCCGGGCTCGGTGCCGCGGTCTATGGCGCCTCGGAGGGGCTGGACACGCTGGTTGTCGAGAGCTTCGGGCTGGGTGGTCAGGCGGGGACCTCGCGGCGGATCGAGAACTACCTCGGCTTCCCCGCCGGGATCACCGGCACCGAGCTGACCAGCCGCGCCGTCACCCAGGCGCGCAAGTTCGGCGCCCGCACCGCCACGCCCTACCGGGTCGCGGCGCTGGAGCCCGGCGAGGATCGGCATCTCGTGCGGCTCGAGGAGGGGAACGAGATCAGCGCCCGCGCGGTCGTGATCGCCACCGGCGCCGAATACCGCAAACTGCCGGTCGCCGACCTGGCCCGGTACGAGGGGCTGAGCATCTTTTACGCGGCCGGGCCGCCGGAGGCGCAGATCTGCGGCGGCCAGCGGGTCGGCGTGGTCGGCGGCGGCAACTCGGCCGGGCAGGCCGCCGTCTGGCTGGCCCGGGGCGGCGCCCTGGTGACGCTTCTGCACCGGCGCGCAGACCTGACCGAGACGATGTCCAACTACCTGATCGAGGAGCTCGACCGCTACGGGGTCAGCGTCCGCGACGAAAGCGAAATCGCAGAGCTGCACGGCGAAAATGACGAGCTCGAAGCGGTCATCCTCACCGACGGCACCCGCCTCCCCTACTCCTTCCTCTTCCTCTTCCTCGGCGCCTCGCCCTGCACCGACTGGCTCGGCGACACCGTCGCCCGCGACGAGAAGGGGTTCATTCTCACCGGCTCCGAAGCCGGCGCCGACGGACTGCTGGAAACCAGCGTCCCCAGGGTCTACGCGGCCGGCGACGTCCGCGCCGACTCGATCAAGCGCTGCGCGATCGCCGTCGGCGAGGGCGCCGCGGTGGTGCGCTTCGTCCACGAGCATCTGGAGCCTGCCGCGGTCAAGCCGCGGGCCTAGGCGCCCGGCTAGAGCGGCACCGCTTGGACCTGCGAGGCGAGCTCGCCGCCGCGCAGGACGTGGAGGACAAAGCCTGGATGCGGCACCAGCTCGACGCCTTCGGTCTCGAAGTCGGGCAGGGCCTGCAGGTACGTGCTGGGGGCAGCGAGGACAGGGACGCCAGCGAGAGCGGAGGCGGCGATGCGGTGCAGGTGACCGCCGACGATCGCCCGTACTTGCGGATGCCGGGCGACGACCTCGGCCAGCAGCGGGAGCTGTCCGGGCTCCAGATTGATCCCGTCCCACTCTTCGATACCGGTGACAAGCGGCGGGTGGTGCAGCGCCAGCAGCGTCGGCCGCTCGGGCTCGGCAGCGAGCTCGGCGCCGAGCCAGCGCAGCTGCTCGGGGTCGTAACGGCCCGGATCCTGGCCGGGGACGTTGGAGTCGAAGACGACCAGCCGCAGCTCGCCGACGTCCGCGGAGTAGCGAACCGGCTCGTCTCCCTGACCGGATAGATCGAACGCCGTGCGCAGGCGACCCCGATCGTCATGGTTGCCCGGCAGGACATGGAGCGGAGCGTCGAGCCGCTCAAGCATCTCGCGCGCGACGCGATACCCGTCCTCGGCACCGTCATCGGTCAGGTCGCCCGAGACCAGCACCGCATCGGGCCGGTTCGGCAGCCTCCGCACCGCCTCGACGACCGCTTCGAGGTGCGGCACGGGATCGAACCCGTTCTCGTCCGCCCCGATGTGCAGGTCGCTGAGCTGGACGAGGAGAACAGGCACCGCCATCAAAGGCTCAGCAGGTAGAGCCGCAGGGCTTTCCTGATGACAGTGCTGGTGGACTCGCCATCTTTCTTGGCGCGTTGACCAAGAGCCTCCCTGAGCTCCGGGTCAAGACGGACCGACTCCACGGTGGCCGGCCCCGACCCCATGCGCGGCCTGCCCCGACGGCGCTCGAGGATCTCATCGACGTCGTATCCAGCCTCCGCCTCCCGAGAGAGCTGCTCGATCAACTCCTCCGTGATCAGCGTTCCATCCGGGGTCCTGCCATAGGTTTTTTGTCTCGCCATTACTTTTCGCCCGACAGGATTCGCGTGTATTTCTGGCGCATCTTCATCGCGTGGATTGCGATCTCTGACCTGGGATCACGAGCGAGGGTGACGATCTCCAGCATCATTCCGCTGCGCCCAGGCCCCAGATAGAGGCGTTTCCAATTTCCAAGCTCGTCATTGGCCATCGCATTCCTTACGGCGTGTTTGATGTCCGCGTCCGCGATGCCGTGCTTCCGCGCAGCTGGGTGAATCCGGAGCATTATCGTACTACGAAATTCAGACGACGAGGCGCACTTCGAAGCTCGGCATCGCGATCGCGCCGGCGCCGCCGATCAGGGCGAGGATTCGGGTGACGTAGGCCTGGGTCTCGGGATATGGCGGGATGCAGTGGCAGGCTTCGACCGGGGCGGGGCCGGCGTTGTAGGCGGCGAGGGCGAGTTCGGGCGAGCCGAACTGGCGCAGGAGGTCGGACATGAGGTGTCCTTGGGCGTCGATCGCGGCCACGGGGTCGTAGGGGTTGGCGAGGCCGTAGGCGGCGGCGGTGCTCGGCATGAATTGGGCGATGCCCTGGGCCCCCGCGGGTGAGCCCGCGTTGGGGTCGAAACCCGACTCGGCCATCAACTGCCCGGCCATCAGCGCCGCCGGCACGCCCCAGCGCGCCGCCGACCGCAGGATCGGCTCGCGGTACTGCGCCGGCACGAAGGAGGGCAGGCTGGTCGAGGCGAGGGTGGTCGCTCCTCCCCCGCTGGCACTGACCGCCTCGCCCTCGGGGGAGCACGGCGCCGGACCGGCCTCGAAGCCGTAGTGCCACGCCTCCCAGCTGTAGCGCTGGACGAAGCCGAAGCGACTGGCGTTGGCGGCGAGCCAGCCATAGGCGGATGAAGGACCAAGATCGAGCTCGGTCGCGCAGCGGTGCAGCGATTGGCCCGGCGGCGCGACCCAGGTCGGGTCGGGGTGGGCGGCGAACAGTTCCGCCTGCTCGGCGTCCGAGCGAAAACCGGAGACGACCACGAGGACGATCCCGTCGCCGCGGGCGGCGGCCGCCATCTGGTCGTAAGCGGCCGCCGCGTCCGGACGAATGCCCTCGCCGTCCCTGAGGACGAGCTGTCCGCCGTAGCCGCCGCCCGAGGCCATCCCCGTGTCGCCGCCGCCGGTCGCGCCGTAGGGCGCTGCGGCTTCGGCCACCGCCGAGGCTTCGACCCGATGCCCATCGCTTTCGCGCAGGCCGGCGACGATCGTCGCCTTGGCCCGAACAGGCGCAAACGAGTCGCGATCCGGGAAGCGAAGCTGGACGCGGCCGGGGTCGACCTCGTTGGCTCGCGCGGCAGCCAGCGCTGCCACCCGCGCCCGCGCCAGGTAGGTCGGCTTGTCGATGTGCCCGGGATTGGGACGGCCGTCGGCCAGCCGCGGCGGCGAGAGCAACCGCGGTAGGTCGTCTCGCATCGCGCGCACGGCAGAGATCGCGACCAGGTCGGCGGCCCGCTGCGCCCTCCCCTTGCCGGTCACGGCACCGGCGATCGCCACCAGCGCCAGCGCGCCCGCGATCAGGGCGAGCGCCCCGCCGAGGGCGAGGATCAGCGCCTGACCGTCCTCTTGCTTCACCGCCGACCACCGCAAAGGCGCCGGACCAAGCGCTCGGGAAGGCCGCCGGGCGAACCGGGCGGAAGGACGCCGAAGAGCGCGCGCCGCTCGGCGACCCAGCCGAGGCGGCGCTTCAGCACCCCGACCGCGAGACCCTGCTCGATCAGGTCGCGCGCCGCCAGGGCAACCAAGGCACGGTCGCTCGGTAGATCGGCGCGCAGGAGGACGCCCGTCGGTCGTAGCGCCGACCCCGCCAACGCGGCCTGCAGCAGCGAGGGCGGCAGGTGGACCACGGCGAGGGAGCCGCGTGCCACGTCGATCGCCCCCGCGGCCGCGCCGATCCCCTCGTCCTCCGCTTGAACCGCGAGGTGGCAGACCTGGCCGCGGGCAGCGACGCGCGCCTCGGGCAGGTGCGCCCGCAGCCGCTCCTCGAGCGCCTGCGCCGCCGCGGAGGCGATCAGGGTCGGCCGCGGCGCCCTGCCGCCGACGTCGATCAGCAGCGTGGCGACGTCCGCTTCGGCGCCGGCGCAGGCCAGTGCCGCCGCCGCGCCGCGCGATCCGTCGGCTTCTCCCACCGCAGCCACGAGGACGACAGGACCGGCGGTGAGCGGGTTGACGAAGACCGTCGCCGAATGGCGGGCGGGACCGGCGACGGTCATCGGGCCGGCCTCGCGGCGGCGCTGCTGCTGATCGCCAGCCGCTCGGAAACCGCCTCGAACGGCGAGGGTGCGCGCAGCCGCACCGAGACCTCGCCGCCCTCGACCTCGACCGCGACGTCGTCCTCGGCCCAACCCGGCAGCGCGGCGCGCACCGCATCCCTGGCGGACCCGCCTGACGCCAGCGCCAGCGCGCCGGCCTCGGCGGCGCCGTCGGCCAGGGTCATCGCGTATCCGGCCGCGAGCAGTTGCAGTGCGACCAGGGCCGCCAGCAGCAGCGCCGGCAGTGCCGCGACCAGCTCCACCGTCGCCTGCCCGCGCTCACCCATCTCCAGGCTCCAGACCGCTGCCCGCCTCGACCCGCAGCCGCGGCAGCGAGGGGACCAACCTGGGGACCTCCACCCCGACGATCACCTCATCCTCCTCCGCGACCCGCGCCCCTTCGCGCATCGAGCGCGGGAGCGAGGCTCGTGCGGCGGGGGAGGCGTCCCCGCCGACCAGCGCCGCCCTCGCCCCCGCCCGCGCCGCCACGCTCGCCGACCAGAGCGCCTGGCCGGCGAGCGCGATCTGCGCCGCCACCAGGATCGCCAGCAGCAGGAAGGGCACCACCGCGACCAGCTCGACCGAAGCGGTCCCCTCCTCCCCGTGCGCTGCTTCCCCGGCTCCCGATGGCATCGGCCAACCGTGCCGGGACAGATCGCGCGCGTGGCGCGCAGATCGCAAAATCTCCCGGTCGGCTCTGTTACGGAACTGCCAGCGCCGCCCCTACACTTGGGGTGTGAAAGCCGCCCGCAACGTCGCGATCATCATGCTGCTGGCCCTGATCGTCGCCTTCCTGCCCGGCGGCGGCAACGCCGCCGAAGCGATCATCACGGCGCTGACCATGGCGCTATTCGCCGGCGTCGCCTGGATGGTCTACGTGCTCTCGCGCGAGAACCAGCTGACTCTTGCCACCCTCACCGACGGCCGCCGCGCCCTCCTCTACGGGGCGGTCGCGATGATCCTGCTGCTGATCGCCGGCACCGACAAGCTCTTCTCGACCGGCGGCGGCACCCTCCTCTGGATCCTTCTCTTCGCCGCCTCGATCGCGGCGATCTGGCGGGTCTGGGTGGACGCCAACACGCTCAGCTGACGCGCGTCGCCCCCCGGCCGCGGGCTACTTGTTGGTCATCACGAGCATGCCGATGACCACGGCCGCCGTGACCGCGGCCATGGCCAGCACGCCGACCACGGCCGCCACCGTCGCCAGCACCGACCTTCCGTCCCGGCTCAGCTCGGTGAACTGACCCGCGCCCCAGATCCCGAGCGAGAAGAGGAAGGTGACGCCGATCCCGGCGACCGACGCGGCGGCCACCGTGTGCAGCAGTTCGTCGGTGTGGACGATCGTCGCGATCATCCGCCCGCCGCCTCGACCGGGGCGCCGCGCTCGGCCCGCCGCATGAAGGCGACGGCGATCAGCGAGAGCGCCATCAGGGTGACCAGGATCGGTCCCAGGGCCCCAGTGCCGAAGATCCGCGTGAAGCCATAGGTGAGGCCGCCGATCGCGGCCGCCGCCGGCAGGGTCAGCACCCAGGCCATGAAGATGTTGCCGGCGACGCCCCAGCGCACCGCCGAGAGCCGTTTGGCCGCCCCGGAGCCCATGATCCCTCCGTTGATCACGTGCGTGGTCGAGAGCGGGAAGCCGTAGTGGGTCGAGGCGAGGATCACCGCCGCGCCCGCCCCCTGCGCCGAGAACCCCTGGGCGGCGTCCATCTTGATGATCCGGGTGCCGGTCGTCTTGATGATCCGCCAGCCGCCGCTGTAGGTGCCGAGGGCGATCGCGGTCGCCGCCGAGGCGATCACCCAGAACGGCGGGTCGGCTTCGGCACCGAGGCTTCCGTTGGCGATCAGCGCCAGGGTGATGATGCCCATCGTCTTCTGGGCGTCGTTGGTCCCGTGGGCGAGCGCCAGCAGGCCGCCGGAGATGATCTGCCCGTAGCGGTAGCCGCGGGAGACGATGCCCGGCCGCTGCCTGCCGACCACCCGGTAGGAGATCCCGATCGCGATCCCGGCGACGAGGAAGGCGAGGACCGGGGCGACGACCGCCGGGATCAGGACTTTGCCGACGACGCCTTCGGCGATCACCGCGTCGAAGCCGACCGCCGCCACGGCGGAGCCGACGACGCCGCCGATCAGCGCGTGCGAGGAGCTCGAGGGCAGGCCGAACCACCAGGTGATCAGGTTCCAGGCGATCGCCCCGATCAGGCCG
>DASUTJ010000081.1:0-26321 GCA_036374655.1 Solirubrobacterales bacterium
GCCAAACTCCCCTACGCCCCGAAGCTGAAGATCGCCTTCAAGGGCCAGATGAAGCGCTCGGGCAACCCGGCGGTGCGGGCGACCCTGACCCAGAAGCCCGGCCAGGCCAACACCGCCGCCGCCACGGTGATCCTGCCGAAGAGTCAGTTCATCGACAACTCCCACATCAACAACCCCTGCACCCGGGTGCAGTTCGCCGCCGAGGCCTGCCCGCCGAAATCGACCCTTGGCACGGTGGAAGCCAAGAGCCCGCTGCTCGATCAGCCGCTCAAGGGCAACCTCGTCTTCCGCTCCAACGGCGGCGAACGCGAACTCCCCGACATCGTCGCCGACCTGCGCGGCCAAAACGGGATCCGGGTGATCCAGGTCGGCTTCATCGACTCCGTCAACGGCAGGGTCCGCACCCGCTTCCTCTCGGTCCCAGACGTCCCGCTGACCAAGGCCGTGTTCAACTTCTACGGCGGCAAACGGGGCCTGATCGAAAACTCCAAGAACCTCTGCGCCACCAAGCCCAGGGTGGAGATCCGTCTCAAGGGGCAGAACGGGGCCGAGAGCAACACCAAGCCCAAGATCGGCCTGCCCTGCAAGGGCAAGGGCAAGGGCAAGGGGTAGCCGCTTTTTGGGGGTACGTAGGCCTTCTTCGCCAGGGCCCTTTCTGGAGAGGATCAGATGCCGCTCCCCTGCAGCGCACGGCTATCGTTACGAACTCAACTGTTCTTGACTAAAAGCCGCGCAGGCGTTAGGACTCTCTCCGTACCCAAAGCTCCGGGAGTCTGGAGCAAGGAACAAGGAGAAAGAAATGAAGTATCTGAAGATGCTCGGCCTCGCCGCGGTCGCGGCCATGGCCTTCACGGCGTTTGCCGCGAGCAGCGCCTCGGCGACCACACTCGAGGTCAACGGCGTGACAACGAATGCCACAGTCACAATCACAGCCAGCGCTGAGGAATCGATCACCCTGAGCCGAACAGACGGAACGTTCGCAAACACATGCACCGAATCGCACGTGCACGGACATACGACTCTCACCACCGGTCACGTCGTGACAGGCCCGCTCACAGGCCATAACGACGGTAATCCGCCGTCAAATGGACTGAGCTTCAGTAATTGCGAAAGACCGGTAACGGTACATAGACCGGGCACACTTGAGATCACACATATCGCCGGCACCACAGACGGCACAGTGTTCTCAAAGCAAGCCGAAGTTACAACGGGTTCGCCCTTCGGCACCCTCAACTGCAAAACCGGCGAAACAACCCACATCGGCACTCTGACAGGAACCGACGGGACCCCCTCTACATTCGCGACAATGGACATCAAAGCCGTGCTCAACTGCGGCTTCCTGGTGCCCTCCGCGAATTGGAAAGGCGCCTACACAATTACAACTCCGCATAAACTCGGAGTCTCGGCATAGTCGAGAGCCGGACCTAATCAGTATTTGGCTGTTGAAACCGCCCCCGTTACGCCGGGGGCGGTTTTGTGTTCTTGGTGACATCCGAGAGGGCAATCGCAGCGGGTAAGTGGCGATGGCGATCCGGCGTTCGCGCCCGGCAGCGCCTCGGGCAACCACACTCGAGGGTCACCGGCCGTGACACAGAAGAGCGGAGGTCCGCCTCAATGGGCCGGAAAGGCGCCCAGAGCAAGACCAACCCCAAGATCGGCCTACCCTTCAAGGGCAAAGGCAAAGGGCAGGCTCCAAATACCGGAGCGTTCTTGATCAAACTCTCCTGAAACGCTAGGAATGTCTCCGTACCTAAAAGAGCCCTCGGGCCGGCGCCCGGGGGCAGAGAAGGAGAGATCAGATGAAGTCCTTGAAGATCCTCGGCCTCGCAGCGGTCGCGGCGATGGCCCTCACGGCGTTCGCCGCCGGTAACGCCTCGGCGACCACACTCGAGGTCGGCGGCGAAATACAAACCAGTGCGCTCACAATCACGTTGAGTCTCGAGCAAGGAACCACGTTGACCACAAGCCGCACAGACGGCTCTTTCGCCAACACATGCACCGGATCGCATGCGCACGGAACCCTAGAAACGAAACAGGGTGCCGGCGGGCCATGGGAAGTAACAGGCCCGCTCACAGGGCATAGCGACGGCAGACCGCCGGAAAGCGGCCTGAGCTTTAGCGGCTGCACGAGACCGACGACGGTCCACGATCCGGGCACACTCGAGGTCGTCCACATCCCGGGCACTACAGACGGGACAGTGTTCTCGGAGAACGCCCAATGGACAACGGGCTCGCCCTTCGGCACCCTCAACTGCAAAACCGGCGAAACAACCCACATCGGCACCCTGACAGGAGTCGACGGTTCTCCCACCAATCACGCCACATTGGACATCAACGCCGTGCTGAACTGCGGCTTCCTCGTGCCCTCCGCGCGATGGGAAGGCAGCTACACGGTCACAACCCCGACAAACCTTGGAGTCCAGGCGTAGCCGGGCACGGATCTGGCTAGAAGTACCTGACTGACTGTCGAACCGCCCCCGGTGCGCCGGGGGCGGTTCCGTAACGCTGCTCGTCGCCCCTCCTGGTGGCAACTTGAGAACGGGACAGCCATGTCAGCTATGACCGGCGACTTCTTTCCCTGAGAGCTCGACCTCCTTGAAGGTGGCTTTGCCGTCCTCGAGCTTCAGCTCGGCCTCCTCGACCACGGCGCCGGGAACCAGCTCGGCGGTGGTGCAGATGCGGTCGCTGTCATCGCCGTGCTCGCCGTCGTCCTCGCCGTCGTGACCGGGGCCGGAGCTCTCGCTGCCGGGGCCTGAGTTGTCGCTCGGGCCGGAGTGGTCGTCGCCCGACTCGTCGCCGCTGCCGGGACCGGAATTGTCGCCGTCGCCCTCGTCGCCCCCGCTGTCGTCGCCGGGCTCTTCCTCGCCTTCGCCGCCGTTGTCGTCACCCGGCTCGGACTCGCCGCTGCCGGAGCCCTCGCTGCTGGCCGAGGCCGAGGAACCGTCGTCATCGCACTTGATCTCGGTCGAGTCGGTGACGTAGCCGGCGATCGTGTCGCTGCCGAACAGGTCGATCACCAGGCGGCCGGTTTCGGTGTCGAAGGACGTGATCGTCCCCGCCTGCTCGTCGCCATCGACGGTCCCGTCGTCGTCGCTGTCGCTGTCGCGGGGGTCGCTGCCGGCAAGGAACTCGGCGCGGTTGCGCAGCTGATCGCTGTCCTGGTCCTTGCGCGCCTGGTTGACCTTGAGGGAGAGCTTGTGCCGCTTCTCCCAGCGATCCGGGATGCGGTCGTTGTTGCGGTCCTTGGCAGCGGCCAGGCTGGGCATGGCCAGGAGCGCGAGCGCTCCCAGCGCCAGCGCGAGCCAGGTTATGCCGCTTTGGGGTCGCCGAGCTTTCGTCGGGGTCATGCCTTCCTCCTGAGGTTCGGGGTGAACTGGTGGCGCTGAAACCCCGGGGCGCGATGAAGATCACGCCGCTCTGGACGTTTGTCCAGCGCCTAGCCGAGGCCGCCGAGCTCGCCGCTGCCCGAGCCCTCGCTGCCCGAGCCCGAGCTGTCGTCATCAGGCTCCTCTTCGACGACGGGTTCTTCGGGCTCCGGCTCGACCTCGCCGCTCCCGGGCCCTGAGCTGTCGCCGCCCTCGCTGCCGCCGCTCGACCCGCTTTCGCCGCTGCCCGAGCCCTCGCTGCCGGAACCCGAGCTGTCGCCATCGTCGCCGCTACCTGAAGATCCGGAACCGCTGCCGCTGCTGTCGTCGTCGATCTCGCCCGAGCCGGGGCCGCTGTGGTCGTCCTCGCCGTCGTCATCGTCACCGCTGTGCCGCCCGCTGGAGACCGAGCCGGAGCCCGAGTTCTCGCTCTGGCCGCCGCGGCTGCCGGAGCCGCTGTGGCCGGAGTGCCCGCTGCGGTCGGAACCGTGGCTCGAGCCGCTGCGGTCGCCCCCCGAGAGGTCACCGCCAAGGTCGTCGCCGCCCTCGCCCCGGTCACTGTCGTCGCCGCGGTCCTCGCCGCGCCCGTGCCCGCTGGAGCCCTCCGCGGAGCCGCGCGGGCTGGAACCGCCCCCGGCCGCGGGGCCGGCGCTCGTTCCCGGTCTCTCGACCAGCGGCGCCGCCTCCGCCTGTTCCGGCCCCGCCCGCTCGCCCTGCCGGTGGTCGACCGCGACCCCGGCACCGACGGCGCCGGCGACCAGCAGGGTCGCGACTCCGGCTTTGACCGCGCCGCCGCCGAGACCGCCGAGCGCCGCCCCACCCGCAGTCGAGGCGCCGGCGGCCACCGCCCCGCCGGTTGCCGCGTCGCCGTGATCGGCCAGCGTCCGCACCAAAGGCATCGGCAGCAGCAGGCCAAGGCCCTCGCGCAGCGCCGCCCGGGCGCGGTAGATCGCCTGCCGCGCGGCGCCGCCGCTGACCCCCAGTGCCGCCGCAATCTCCTCGTGGCTCAGTCCTTCCAGCTCGCGCATCACCAGCGCCGCCCGCTGCGGCTCCGGCAGGGCGCCCAACCGCTCCATCAGCTCGGTCAGCTCCTCGCGCGCCTCCGCCTCGGCGGCGGCGCTGCGGCTGCCCGGGAGGGCGTCGTTCAGCTCGGCGGTCTCCGGCGCCCGATCGCGCAGGTCGTTCAATGCCGTGTTGCGGACGATCCGGTAGAGCCAGGGGCGCAGTTCGATCTCCGCCTCGGTACCGCGCAGCGCCAGCAGCGCCTTCGAGAAGGCGTCCTGGGTGACGTCCTCGGAGCGGCCGCCGACGATCGCCGCCGCGAAGCGGTCGAGCGGCCGCCGGTAGCGCCGTACGATCTCCTCGAAGGCGGCGTCGTAGCCGTCGCGGACGAGGTCGACCAGGCGACGGTCGGGCTGGGCTCGCAGGGCCGGCCCCATGAAGATCCGGGCGGCGAACTGCTCTGCTGGCGGCGGTGACATCGGGGCTCCTGCTTACTGATCGACTGGTTCGCTCCACTGCATTACTGATAAGACCAGGAGAAGGTTCAACCTCCCTACTAATCGAGCAACACATGTCCAAGGTAAAGATCACGCGCGGCCGGCAGGAAAACCGTGGATAGGGGCGTCGCGGTGGCCCTCACCGCCGTCGCCGGCGGCCTGATCGCCGCCCAGGCGCCGATCAACGCCAACCTCGGCAAGGCGACCGGCAGCCTGCCCGCGGCACTTGTCTCCTTCTCGATCGGCACCCTGGCGCTGGCCGCGGTGGTGATCCTCAGCGGCAAGGCGGGCGGCCTCGGCTCGACCTTCGACGTCAGCTGGTACTACCTGCTGGGCGGCCTGCTCGGCGCGGTCTACGTGCTCAACGCCCTGATCGCGGTGACCGCGATCGGCGCCGGGGGGGTCGCCGCGGCGACGATCTTCGGCCAGCTGACCGCCTCGGTGGCGATCGACCGGCTAGGCCTGTTCGGCCTCGACGAGGTCCCGCTCACGCCCGAGCGCGTCCTCGGCGTCGCCCTGCTGCTGGCCGGGACGATCCTCATCGTCCGCTGACCCGGCCCACTTCGAGCCGGCGTACTCGGGCGGCGCGATCCGCAGGTAGTGGTTGAACGACCAGTCGACGAAGCGCTTGCTCGACATCAGCCGGATCAGCGGCGCCAGGATCCGCGGCGGCACCCGCGGGATCAGCTTCTGCACCCGCAGCATCCACCTGAACTTCCACTCGTGGGTGTCGTGGAAGGAGGCGTAGTTGGCTTCCGCCTCGGCCCGGCTCTGGCGGCCCTCGACGACGCCGCGCAGCTCCTGTCCCAACGCCATCCCGAAGTAGAGCGCGGTGCGGATGCCCTCGGCGCTGAGCGGCAGGCAGTGACCGGCGGAGTCGCCGGTGAAGAAGACGCCGCCCTCGGTCGCCCGGCGCAGCTTGTGGGGGATCCAGTTTCCCTGGTACTCGTTCGGCTCCTTGCCGAGGTCGTGGGTCAGCTCGACGGTCGTGTCCTTGACGTGGAAGCGGGGGTCGAAGGAGCCGATCCCGATCCGCAGCTCGTCGCGGGCCGGGAACGACCAGCCGTAGCCGGCCGGGACGTATTTGCGATCGATCCAGATCGCCAAATCCTCGGATTCGCCGCCGGGATGGACCTCGAGGCCCCGCGAGAGCGGCGCGTCCGGGGGCTGGTAGCCGTCGCCCGAGGCCAGCATCCGCCGCCAGCCGAGCGCGTCGACGACCAGCGGGGCGGAGATCGTGCCGCGGTCGGTGTCGACCGCGATCCGGCCACTCCCGTTCGCGGGCGCGCCGCGGCCGTTCACCTTGGCGGTCTCGAACTGGGCGTCGCAGTCGCGCCAGAGCAGCTGGCAGAGCTCGCGGTAGTCGAAGGTCGAGAAGGTCCAGGGGAGCCGGTAGCGGCTGGTCCCGTGGGGGGTGTGCATCACCAGCGTGTCGAAGCGCTGGCGCTCGGCGGCCATCAGCCCGAGGCGCTCCAGCCACTCGGTCGGGATCCCGCAGGCGGAGGTCTGGCGCTCGCCGATCTCGTAGCGGTCGACGATCAGGACGTCGGCTCCAGAGCCCGCCAACTCGCGTGCCACCGCGAGCCCGGCGAAGCTGGCGCCGCAGATGAGGACGTCGCGCTCGCCGCCCAGGGGCGTGCGCTCGTCGCCGCGCTTGGTGGCTCGGACCGGCATCGCGGCGGATTCTGCCATCATTCGCGCCCGTGTCCGCGACCGAGACCATGACGCCTGCGCCCAGCGCCACCCCTGTAGAGGGTTCTGGGGGCCTCCTCCTCAACATCGACGGCAAGATCGTCCCCAATTACGCGGCGACGATGGTCTCCTTCGAGGAGGGCGACGTAGTCAAGGGCAAGGTCGTCCGCATCGACAAGGACGAGGTCCTGGTCGACATCGGCTACAAGGCCGAGGGGGTCATCCCCTCCAACGAGCTTTCGATCCGCAAGTCGGTCGACCCCTCCGAAGAGGTCGAGCTGGGCGAGGAGATCGACGCCCTCGTGCTCACCAAGGAGGACGCCGAGGGCCGCCTGATCCTCTCCAAGAAGCGCGCCCGCTTCGAGAAGGCCTGGCGCAAAATCGAGGTCGCCGCCGATTCCGGCGAACCGGTCGAAGGCAGCGTCATCGAGGTCGTCAAGGGCGGCCTCATCCTCGACCTCGGGGTGCGCGGCTTCCTGCCCGCCTCGCTGGTCGACATCCGCCGCGTCCACAACCTCGACGAGTTCATGGGCCAGACGCTCGAGTGCAAAGTCATCGAGCTCAACCGCAGCCGCAACAACGTCGTCCTCTCGCGCCGCGCCGTCCTCGAGGAGGAGCGCAAGGAGGTCCGCGAGCAGATCCTCGGCCGCCTCGAGCCGGGCCAGGTCGTCGAGGGCAAGATCTCCAACATCGTCGACTTCGGCGCCTTCGTCGACCTCGACGGGATCGACGGCCTGATCCACATTTCCGAGCTTTCCTGGAGCCACGTCAACCATCCCTCCGAAGTCGTCCAGATCGGCGACACGGTGCGGATCAAAGTGCTCGACATCGACCGCGACCGCCAGCGCATCTCCCTCGGTCTGAAGCAGACCCAGGAGGACCCGTGGCAGCGGGTGATCAACACCCACCGCGGCGGCGACGTGCTGGAGGGGACCGTGACCAAGGTCGTCGCCTTCGGCGCCTTCGTCGAAATCCTCCCCGGGGTCGAGGGCCTGGTGCACATCTCCGAGCTCGCCGACCACCACGTCGAGAACCCGAGCGAAGTCGTCGAGCCGGGCTCGAAGCTGAACGTCAAGATCCTCGAGATCGACGAAGAGAGACGGCGTCTCTCGCTCAGCATCAAGCGGGTCGAGGGGCAGAACATGGCGATGGCTGGGCTTGGGGAGCAGATTGCCCAGGCTGAAGGAGCTACTACCGAGGGACAAGAGGCTGGGGACGCGGGTCCTGTCTCCGATACGTCCTCCTCGCCTACCGGCGAGGATCCCGCATCGTCGCCACCCGCGTCAGAGGCGTCTGAGGAGCTGCCGTCCGAGGAGGGGGCAGATGAGGTGCCGTCCGAAGAGGCTGCCGGTGAGCTGCCTGCCGAGGTTGAGGCCTCCGAGGATGCTGAGCCTGCTCCGGTTGCAGAGGAGAACGGGACTACTGAGGGCGAAGAGGAGCATCAGGAGGGGGAATCGGTGCAGGAGCGGCCGGATTCTCCTGACGACGCCGACGGGGCCGCGGGCGGCGAGTCGTCGGACGACGACGCCGAGACGGGCGAGTCCGAGCAGAGCTGAGCGGCGCCGATGGCGCCGCTGAAGATCGGCCTCACCGGTGGCATCGCCGCCGGTAAGTCGGAGGCGCTGAAGGCTTTCGGACGGCTGGGCGCGGCGACGCTGTCGAGCGACGCGGTGGTCCACGAGCTGCTCGAAGGCGAACCGCTGCGCGGCCGGCTGGAGGAGCGCTGGGGGCCGGAGGTAGTCGTCGACGGCGCGGTCAACCGGGCGAAGATCGGCGAGGTCGTCTTCGCCGACCCGGAGGAGCTGACCTGGCTGGAGCGGCAGATCCACCCACTGGTGCAGGCGCGGACGGCGGAATGGCTGCTCTCGCTGCCCGAGGAGACCGAGGTCGCGGTGGTCGAGGTGCCGCTGCTCTTCGAGGTCGGCGGCGACCGCCCCTTCGACACCACCGTCGCCGTCGTCACCGCCGACGAGGTGCGGCAGGAGCGGGCGGCGGCGCGCGGGCACGCCCTCGTCGACGAGCGTGAGGCGCGGCAGCTGACCCAGGAGGAGAAGGCCGGCCGGGCCGACCACGTGGTCGAGAACGACGGCTCGGTGGAGGATCTGGAGAGGGCCCTGTCCGCGCTGCTCGACAAGCTGCGGCGATGAAGCGCAAGGTGCGCCGCCGTCGCCTCGTCGCCCTCGGGGCCACCGCGGCGCTGCTCGGGGTGCTGGTCGGCGCCCTGGTCGCCAGCGGTGCCTTCGACCACGCCCTGCAGGAGCTGACCCTGCCGCTGCGCCACGAGGACGTGATCCGTCAGCAGGCCGACGAAAAGGGGGTCGACGCCGCCCTGATCGCCGCCGTGATCTACTCCGAGTCGAAGTTTCGTGACCAGACGTCGAGCGCGGGAGCGCGGGGGCTGATGCAGATCACGCCGGAAGCGGCCGACACGATCGCCAGGAACAGCGAGGCGACCAGCTTCGAACTGAAGGATCTCGGCGACCCGGAAATCAACATCCGCTACGGGACCTTTCTGCTGGCCGAACTGCTCGAACGCTACGACGGCGACGAGGCGGCGGCGCTGGCCGCCTACAACGCCGGCCCCGGCAACGCCGACCAGTGGGGCGGGTCGGAGCTGACGGTCGAGGCGATCCCCTTCCCGGAAACCCGCGCCTACGTCGAAGAGGTGCTGGAGAAGCGCGACGAGTACCGCCAGGAGTACGCCTCGGAGCTGGGTTATGGAAACCTCCGCTAGACCACGAGTAGCCGCCCTAGCGCTGGCGGTCGGGGTCGTCCTCGCCGACTCCTCGATCGTCGTCCTGGCGCTGCCGGAGATCTACCGCGAACTCGACACCAGCGTCGCCGGCGTCACCTGGGTGCTGATCTCCTTCAACCTGGTGATGGCCCTGGCGGCGGTCCCCGCGGCGCTGCTGGCGCGGCGGGTCGGGCCGGGACGGGCGGCCGCGGTCGGGCTGGCGGTGTTCGCCGGCGCCGGCCTCGCCTGCGGGCTCGCCGACGAGCTCTCGACCCTGATCGCCGCCCGCTGCGTGCAGGCGGTCGGCGGGGCGCTGGCGGTGACCGCGGCGCTGGAGCTGCTGCCGGCGACGGTCGGCTCGGAGCGCCGGGCGGCGACGGTCTGGGCGGCGGCCGGGGCGACCGGCGCGGCCCTCGGCCCGGCGGTCGGCGGCCTGCTCACCGAGCTCGTCTCCTGGCAATCGATCTTCCTGATCCAGGTGCCGGTCTCGCTGGCCGCGGCGGTGCCGATCCTCGCCGTCGCCAAACACGAGGCGGCGACCGGGATCATCGAACCCGAGCTGCGCGAGACCGGCCGCCCGCACCTCTGGGCGAACCTCGCGCTGGCGATGGTCTCGGCCTCGATCGCCGCGGCGCTGTTCCTGCTGGTGCTGCTGCTGATCGAAGGCTGGCGCCTGAGCCCGATCGAAGCGGCGCTGGTCGTCTCGGTGATGCCGCTGGCGGCGATCCTCAGCGGCAAGCTCGGCGACCTGGTGCCGGATGCGCGCGCGCGGGCTGCCGCCGGCGCGATCCTCGTCTCCGGCGGTCTCGCCGGCCTCGCCTTCCTGCCGAAGGCGACAATCCTGCTGACGATTCCGCCCCAGATCCTGGTCGGGATCGGCCTGGCCCTGGTCCTCTCGGCGCTGACCGAGACCGCGCTCGGCGGTCGCGCGCCGCAGGCGATTCACGGCGGCTGGACGATCTCCTCCCGCCACGCCGGGGTGGTGATCGGGCTGCTGATCCTGACCCCGATCTTCACCGCCGACATCGACCAGCAGCGCGACCAGGCGATCGAAGCCGGTACCGCGGTGATCCTCGACTCGCCGGTCAACCCGTTGCTGAAGCTCGACCTGGCGGAGCGGGTCAGCGAGCAGCTGGAAACGGAGCGGGGGAAGGTGCCGACGATCGAGCCGGCCTTCGAACCGAAGCCGACCGACCCGGCGCAGCGGGCCGAAGTCGAGCAGCTGCAGGGCGAACTGCAGGACCAGCTCGACCGCGGCGCGACCCACGCCTTCAGCACCTCGTTCCTGCTGGCGGCGTTGCTCGGGCTGATCGCCCTGTTCCCGATCGCCCTCTCGCGGAGGGTCGATCTGTGAGCGGGGAGGGGAGGCTGGGCGGGACGGCGCTGATCGTCGCCGCGATTGCCGCTTCGCTGCTGTTGGTCGGCGCCTACCTGGCCGCCGGCGGGTCTTCCTACGAGCCGAAGCAGGTTCAGGATCCCTGCCAGCCGCGCCCCTGGTCGAACCCCGAAACCCTGGGACAGATCGCCAATCAGTTCACGATCTCCGCCCTCGATGGGGCCGCCTGCCAGCTCGGCGTTTCGCGCGAGACCCTGGCGCAGGCGCTGGCCACGCCGGAGGCCCGCGAGCGCTTCACCAAGCAGTACGGGATCAATGACGAGAAGTTGGCCAGGGCGATCCGCGCCGGCCTGGTCCGCGCCGTCGACGACGCCGAAGAAGCCGGCGCTCTGAGCCCGCTACTGGCGGCTCCCCTACGCGAGACCCTGCAGCGGATCCCGCTCGACCAGGCGATCGAAATCATCAACGACGCCCAGGGCTTCCTCGGCGACGTCGAAGGCTTCCTCGGTCCGGCCAGCGACCTGCTCGAACAGCTGCTGCCGGGCCCCGGTCTGTTCGGGTAGTTCGCCGCTCAGCTCGGCTCGGCGATTCGGTACTCGCGCGCCTTGGCGTCCCAGCCGATCCCGGCGCAGAGCGCCTCGGGAGTGGTGTCGAGGGCGGTCGCCAGCTTGACCAGCGTCCCGAGCCGCGGTTCGCGGCCGCCGCGCTCGAGCAGCGAGACCTCGGTGCGGTGGATCTCGCAGCGCTCGGCGAGGTCTTCCTGGGAGACGCCGGCCGCTTTGCGGGCCCGGCGCAGGTTGGATGCGAAGCGGTCGCGTTTGTCCATCGTCTGAACCCTACCCGCGCGTGGCTCGCCAGACCCAGACCATGGCCAGCGGTTGCAGCGGGAGCCGTGCCCAGAGCGCCCAGCGGGGGAACTTGCGCATGTCGAGGCCGCGGATCTGCTCCGGGTTGACGGCCATGTGGACGTTGGCCGGGAAGACGGCGATCAGCAGCGCCAGCAGCCACCAACGGCCGAGGCGGCGGCTGGCGGGGTGGAGGACCAGCGCCGCGCCGGCGATCTCGGCGGCGCCGCTGATCGCGACCACCTCCTGCTTCTGGCCCTCGATCGCGGGCGGCACGATCGCTTCGAAGAAGCGCGGGCGGACGAAGTGCATCGTCCCGGTGAAGGTGAAGAAAGCCGCAAGGGCGGCGCGCAGAGGGCTCATCGAAGGCGGAGCATATGGGCCAGCTATGTTCTGGACGTGCCCGATTTCAAGCTGAACCCCGCCTACACGCCGACCGCCGACCAGCCGAAGGCGATTGCCGGCCTGGCCGAGGGGCTGCGCGGGGGAGACCGCTTCCAGACCCTGCTCGGCGCCACCGGCACCGGCAAGACCTTCACGATGGCGGCGACGATCGCCGAGGTGCAGCGGCCGAGTCTCGTGATCGCCCACAACAAGACGCTTGCCGCGCAGCTCTGCAACGAGTTCCGCGAGTTCTTCCCCGAGAACGCGGTCGAGTACTTCGTCTCCTACTACGACTACTACCAGCCCGAGGCCTACGTCCCGGCCCAGGACCTCTACATCGAGAAGGACAGCTCGATCAACGACGAGATCGACCGCCTGCGCCATGCGGCCACCGCGGCGCTGTTCGCCCGCCGCGACGTGATCATCGTCGCCTCGGTCTCCTGCATCTACGGGATCGGCTCGCCCCAGGTCTACAACGAAAAAATGCAGCTCTTCAAAGTCGGGGCGGAAATCGACCGCGACGACGTGCTCCGCAAGCTGGTGAAGATGCAGTACCAGCGCAACGACCAGGTGCTGGGCCGCGGTGCCTTCCGGGTCCGCGGCGAGGTGCTGGAGATCATGCCCTCCTACGCCGAGTCGGCCTACCGGATCGCCCTCTTCGGCGACGAGATCGAGGGGATCCAGCACTTCGACCCGCTGACCGGCGAAGTGCTCGACGTGATCGACCACGTCAGCGTCTGGCCGGCCTCGCACTACGTGACCCGCGACGAGACCGTGGACCGCGCCGTCGACGAGATCCGCGCCGAACTCGAATCCCGCACCGCCGAACTGGAAGCCGAGGGCAAGCAGCTGGAGGCGCACCGGCTGCGGCAGCGGACGATGTACGACCTGGAGATGATCAAGGAGCTCGGCTTCACCTCCGGGATCGAGAACTATTCGCGGATCCTCGACGGCCGTCCGCCGGGCAGCCCCCCGCACACCCTGATCGACTACTTCCCCGACGACTTCGTCGTCTTCGTCGACGAGTCCCACCAGACGATCCCGCAGATCGGCGGCATGTACGAGGGCGACCGCTCGCGGAAGACGACCCTCGTCGACTTCGGCTTCCGCCTGCCCTCGGCAATCGACAACCGGCCGCTCAAATTCGACGAGTTCCTCGAAAGGGTCAAACAGCTGGTGATGGTCTCGGCGACGCCCGGCCCGTTCGAGAAAGCCGAAGCGACGCGCACGGTCGAGCAGATCGTCCGCCCGACCGGGATCGTCGACCCCTACATCGAGCTGCGCGAGACCAGGAACCAGATCGACGACCTGATGAACGAGGTGAAGAAGGTGGCGACCCAGGGCGACCGCACCCTGGTCACGACCCTGACCAAGAAAATGGCCGAGGACCTGACCGCCTACCTGCTCGAGTACGGGGTCAAGGTGCGTTACCTGCACTCCGAGGTCGACACCCTGGAACGGATCCAGATCGTCCGCGAGCTGCGGCTCGGCGAGTACGACGTGCTGGTCGGGGTCAACCTCCTGCGCGAGGGGCTCGACCTGCCCGAGGTCAGCCTGGTGGCGATCCTCGACGCCGACAAGGAGGGCTTCCTGCGCGGCGAGACCAGCCTGGTGCAGACGATCGGCCGGGCGGCGCGGAACGTCAACGGGCGGGTGGTGATGTACGCCGACAAGGAGACCGAGGCGATGCGGGCGGCGATGCGCGAGACCGACCGCCGCCGGGCGATCCAGGTCGCGTACAACGAGGAGCACGGGATCACCCCGGAGACGGTCCGCAAAGGCATCTCCGAGATGTCCGACTTCCTCGCGATGGAGGACCGGGCGCCGCGCAAACGCCGGCGACGTCGCGGCGACGACTTCGACACCCCCGAAGAGCTGGAGAAGACGATCGTCGCCCTCGAGGAGGAGATGCTGGCCGCGGCCGACGATCTGCGTTTCGAGGAGGCGGGCCGGATCCGCGACGAGCTGAAGGAGCTGCGCCGCGATTTGGACGGGATGACCGCAGGGACCTGATGCCGGTCGACGTCACCGAAGCGACCTTCCAGACGGAGGTGCTCGAGCGCTCGCGCGAGCTGCCGGTCGTGGTCGACTTCTGGGCCGACTGGTGTGGGCCGTGCAAAGCGCTGACTCCGGCGCTGGAAAGGGCCGAGGCGGCGCGCGCCGGCAAGGTCGTGCTGGCCAAGGTCGACGTCGACTCCAACCAGCGCCTCTCGGCCCAGTTCCAGGTCCAGGGCATCCCCGCGGTCAAGGCCTTCCGCGATGGCGCCGTCGCGGACGAGTTCGTCGGCGCCCTGCCGCCGGCCAAAGTCGAGGCCTTCTTCGACGGCCTGGCGCCCTCGCGCGCCGACGAGCTGCTGGCGGCGGGAGACGAGCTCTCCCTGCGCGAGGCGGCCGAACTGGAGCCGACCCGAGCCGACCTCGCCGTCGCACTGGCCAAGGCCAGGCTGGAGCGCGGGGCGGAGGCCGAGGCGCTGGAAGCGGTCGATGGCCACGAGGACGACTTCGCCGCCGCCGGCATCGCCGCCCGCGTCCGCCTCGCCCAGGCCGGCGTCGGCACCGAGGCCTTCGAGGCCGTCGATCGCGGCGAGCGCGACGCTGCCCTCGACGCATTGCTGGGCGAGCTGGGCGGAGCCGAAGACAGCACCCGCGAGGACCTCCGCCGCGCCATCGTCGGCATCCTCAGCGAGCTCGACCCCGCCGACCCGCAGGCTCGCGACTACCGCCGCAAGCTCTCCGCCGCCCTCGGCTGAGCTCAGCCCGGCTGGTCGAGAAACCGCAGCACCGCCAGCACCCGCCGGTGGTCCTCGCCACTGGCGGACAGGTCGAGCTTGGAGAAGATATTGGTGACGTGCTTCTCCACCGCGCGGTCGGTCACCACCAGCTCGGCGGCGATCGCGGCGTTGGAGCGGCCCTCGGCCATCAGGGCCAGGACCTCGCGCTCGCGCGGGGTCAGCTCGCTAAGGGGGTCGTCGCGGCGCTGGCGGCCGAGCATCTGCGAGACGACCTCGGGGTCGAGGGCGGAGCCGCCTTCGCCGACGCGGCGCACGGCGTCGGTCAGCGCCCCGACGTCGGCGACCCGGTCCTTGAGCAGGTAGCCGAGCCCCTCGGCGCTCTCGGCGAGGAGCTCGCGCGCGTAGGCGACTTCGACGTATTGGGAGAGGACGAGCACCGATACCTCGGGCAGCTCGGCGCGGATCTCACGCGCCGCGCGCAGGCCCTCGTCGGTGTGGGTCGGCGGCATCCGCACGTCGACCAGGGCGACGTCGGGCTTGTGGGCGCGGACCTTGCGCAGCAACTCCTCGCCATCGGCGGCCTGGCCGACGACCTCGATCCCGGCCTCTTCGAGGAGCCGCACCACGCCCTCGCGCAGCAGGGTCGAGTCGTCGGCGACGACTACTCGCATGGGATTCGCGCCTCCACCGTCGTCCCCTCGCCCGGCCTGCTGTCAACCGTGAAGCTGCCGTCGATCGCGGCGACCCGGTCGGCGAGGCCGCGCAGACCGGTGCCCGCCTCCGGGTCGGCGCCGCCGGCCCCGTCGTCTGAGATCTCCACCTCGAGCGTCCCGTTGCGGCGCTCGACCCGCACCGTCGCCTGCTCGGCCCCGGCGTAGCGGGCGACGTTGGTCAGCGACTCGGCGACGACGAAGTAGGCGGCCGACTCGACCGGCATCGGCAGCCTCTCCTCGGGTGCGGCGGCGATCTCGACCGGGACCGGCGAGCGTTCCGCCAGGCCCCCGAGCGCCGCCGCCAGGCCGCGGTCGCTGAGCACGACCGGGTGGATACCGCGGGCGAATTCGCGCAGCTCGGCGGTCGCCGCCGCTAGCTCCTCCATCGCCTCGTCGAGCAGCTCGGCGCTCTCTGCCGGGTCGGCGTCGAGCTTTTCGCGTGCCAGCCGCAGGGTCATCGTCAGCGCCATCAGCCGCTGCTGGGCGCCGTCGTGGAGGTCGCGCTCGACCCGCCGCCGTTCGGCGTAGCCGGCTTCGACGATCCGGTGCCGCGAGGCTCGCAGCTCCTCGACCTTGGCCTGCAGTTCCGCGGTCAGCTGCTCGTTCTCGGCGCTCAGCGCCGAGCTGAGTTCTTCGCTGCGGCCGATCCTGGAGCGCAGCAGCCCGAGCAGGAAGGCGAAGGGGAGGCAGGCGAAGATCGTGACCGCGGCGATGAAGGTGACGCCCTGGAAGGTGTTCGAGGCGCCGAGTTCGCCGGCGACGAGCTGCACGAGCAGGACCGCGAAAGCGGTGCCGCCGGTGGCGAGTACCGGGGTCAGCACCCGTCGCTCGGCGGCCGAGCTGCGCCGCCAGTTGCGGATCAGAAGTCCGATTGCGATCACGATCGAAGCGCTGCCGCCGATCACCTGGATCGCGTTGATCGCGTTCGCCACTCCTTCGGCGCCGTCGATCAGGACCGGGTTTTCGGGACAGCCTTCGCAGCCGCTCTGCGTGGTCGGGTCGGTGAACAGGGCCCATATCCAGTTCAGCGGGCCGGTCGCGAGGTAGGCGGTCGCGACGGTGACGAGTTGCAGTCGGGTTCGCAGCCGGCCCGAGGGAAAGGTGACGAGCAGGTGGACGAGGATCGCGAAGGAGAGGTTCTGCCCGAAGATCCCGATCGCGAAGATCCACTCGTTATTGGAGGCGGAAAGGGCCTGGAAGAACCAGGCGAACCCGACCGCCGTCATCAGCGGACCGGTGTTGTTCTGCGGCCTCCGGTCCCAGGCGTAGAGACCGGTGAAGGCGAAGCTCCAGCCGGCGGCGAGGATCAGCGCCAGGAGCAGGCCGCGGGGGCTGGCGTGGTCGCTGGTCAGGACCAGCGCGGTAGAGAGAAGGCCGAGCAGGAAGGCGAGGACACCGAGAGCGACCAGGGCGCGCCGCAGACCGATCATCCGACCAGCTCCGCCAGCGCGGGGCCGCACAGCTCGGCCTTGGCGATGAAGCCGCGGGCCGGGCTCTTGGCGACGGCGTCGCCGAAGTCAGCGCGGTCGCGGCTGGAGGTGAGGACCACCTCGGGCGTGCGCTCCAGCTCCTGCAGCCGCGCCGCGACCTCGAAGCCGTCGAGGTCGGGGAGCTGCACGTCGAGCAGCACCACGTCGGGCGCCAGCGCACCGGCCGCCGCGACCGCCGCCTCGCCGTCGTCCGCTTCGCCGACGACCGCATAGCCGCTCGCCTCCAGCATCCGCCGCGCGCTGGCGCGGAAGCCGGGGTGGTCGTCGACGATGAGGACGGACTTGGGCATGCCCCGATTCTCCTTTAGATGGGGCACCCCGGGGGTACGGCTGGCCACACCATTTGCCGCGGCGACCCGTACCCGGAGACGCCTGCCAGCCCCATGGGAGCGAGGCCTATGCGTTGGGAGTCTGGGCTGGTCTCACTCAGTCAACCGAAAGGACTCCCATGCAACCCAAGAGAAACATCGCCGCCCGGGCCGCCCACTGGAGCGCGGCGCATCGCAAGATCGCCGTCTTCGGCTGGATCGCCTTCGTGGTGTTTTCCGTCGTCGTCGGCGGGGCGGTCGGTACCAAGCAGCTGACCAACGCCGAAGCCGGCGCCGGCGATTCCGGCCGCGCCGCGCTGGCGCAGGAACAGGCCGGCCTCACCCCCAACGACGAGATGGTGATGGTCCAGAGCGACGAGCTGGTCGCCGGCGACCCCGCCTTCGACGAGGCGGTCGACGAAGCGACTGCGAAGCTGGCGGCGCTGCCGTCGGTGACGCACCTCAGCTCGCCGGCCGACGGAGGCGGCCAGGTATCCGCCGACGGCCACACCGCCCTGGTCGAATTCCAGGTCCCGGGCGACGAAGACCAGGCCGAAGACCGGGTCGATGCCAGCCTCGCCGCGACCGCGGCGGTGCAGAAAGCGAACCCGGACCTGCGAGTCGAGCAGTTCGGCGGCGCCAGCGCCGGCAAGGCGCTGGAAGAGGTCTTCGCCGAAGACCTGAAAAAGGCGGAGACGACCTCGCTGCCGATCACGCTTGTGATCCTGCTGCTCGCCTTCGGCGCCCTGGTGGCGGCCCTGGTGCCGTTGCTGATCGGCTTCTCGGCCGTGCTCGCCACGGTCAGCCTGCTGGCGCTGCCGAGCCAGCTGGTGCCGATGGACCAGAACGTCGCCTCGGTCGTCGTCCTCGTCGGCCTGGCGGTCGGCGTCGACTACTCGCTCTTCTACATGCGCCGCGAGCGCGAGGAGCGGCGCGCCGGGCGTTCGGCGACGGCGGCGCTGGAGGCCGCGGCGGCGACCTCGGGCCGGGCGGTGCTCGTCTCCGGCCTGACCGTGATCGCCGCGATGGCCGGGATGCTGTTCAGCGGCAGCCCGACCTTCACCTCGTTCGCGGTCGGGACGATGACCGTGGTCGCGGTGGCGATGTTCGCCTCGATCTCGGTCCTGCCGGCGGTGCTCTCGAAGCTCGGCGACAAGGTCGAACGCGGCCGGGTGCCGTTCCTCGCCCGTCTGCGCAAGCGCCGCGCCGGGCGCTCCGCCTGGGCCGGGGTGGTCGAGCGGGTGATGCGCCGCCCGGCGCTCTCACTCGCCGTCTCGGCCGCCTTCCTGGTCGCCCTGGCGATCCCCGCGCTCTCGATGCAGACGGTGGTCAGCGGCGCCGAGGACCTGCCGCGGGACATCCCCGTGGTGCAGACGTATGACCGCATCACCGAGGCCTTCCCGGGCGAAGCGGCCGGGGCGACCGTCGTGGTCGAGGCCGACGACGTCTCCACGGGTCCGGTGGCGGCCTCGATCGACGACCTCGTCGCGCAGGCCGAAGCCGACCCGCAGGTGAGCGGCAGGGTCGAGGTCGAAACCAGCCGCGACGGCACCGTCGCCGCGGTCCAGATCCCGACCGTCGGCAGCGGCAGCGACGCCGCGGCGACGCGGGCGATGGAAGCTGTGCGCGAGCAGCTGGTGCCGGCGGCCTTCGCCGGGGCCGATGCTGAGGTGAACGTCGGCGGTGCCGCGGCCGAATCGAAGGACTTCAACGACCTGCTGGCGGAGCGCTTGCCGCTGGTCTTCGCCTTCGTCCTCGGCCTCGCGTTCCTGCTGATGCTGGTCACCTTCCGCTCGATCGTCGTCCCGATCAAGGCGATCCTGCTGAACCTGCTCTCGGTGGGAGCGGCCTACGGAGTACTCGTCCTGGTCTTCCAGGAGGGACTGGGGGAGTCGCTGCTTGGCTTCCACTCCAACGGCGGCGTCAGCTCCTGGTTGCCGATGTTCCTCTTCGTCATCCTCTTCGGCCTCTCGATGGACTACCACGTGCTGATCCTCAGCCGGGTCCGCGAGTACGTCGACCGGGGCATGACGACCGACGAGGCGGTCCAGCGCGGGATTACCGCCACGGCTGGCACGGTGACCAGCGCCGCGGTCGTGATGGTGGCGGTGTTCTCGGTCTTCGCCACCCTCAGCATCCTCGACATGAAGGAGATGGGCGTCGGCCTCGCCGTCGCGGTCCTGATCGACGCCACCATCGTCCGAGCGGTGATGCTGCCGGCCGCGATGAAGCTGCTCGGCGAGCGCAACTGGTACCTGCCCAGCGCGCTCGGTTGGCTGCCACGTGTCCGCCACGAGGAGTCCGAAGTCGAGCCGGCTCGGGCCTAGTGAGAAGAACCGAACGCAGTTGTTCCCGGTATGCGGGAACAACTGCGTTCGGTCACATTTCCCGGCGTCGGCGGTCGAGGAGGATGCGGATGCGTCTCGCGACCTGCTCTGGTTCCTTTTCGATTCGACGCGCCGAGACGGGGATGCAGTCGATGCCCGCGAGCCTCATCTCCTCGAGGCGAAGGCGGTCGTTCTCGAACGCTTCGCGGCTACCGTGCGTTTCCCAACCGTCGACTTCGACCGCGAAGCGCTCGGCCTCCCAGTAGGCATCGATCTCCCATTTCTCGACCCAGGTGTTGAGCTTCGGCAGCGACGCTCCCTCTTTCTCGAGCGCGTCGAGGAAGAGGAGCTCTGAACGAGCACGGTCGAAGACCGGCTTGCGGTAGAGAGCGAGCGCCTTTCGCAGGCGTTTGGCGCCGACGGTCCGGTTGCGTCTGACCAGAACCCGATCGAGTGCGTGCAGGTCCAGCCGACCGAGCCGCTTCGCGCGGTCGACTACCCGCGACAGCTCGCGTGAGGACGCGACTTCCCCCAGGTCGATCAGCGTGCGAGGTACCGTCGTCACCGGGATCCCGTGCCGGTCACCGCAATCCTGATCAGCGAGGGCCGCCACCCTATGCACGCGGATACGGCGTCGGTGGTGACCTCGGCCGGGCGCGGTTACCTCGGGCTCGGATGGGCAGCTGGGGATGAAGCCCCAGAGCCAGGCGGCGGAGCGGTGGCTCAAGACAGCGCCCTCCCCACATGCGAGCACCGCGGCGAGGCAGCGCCCATGTCCCGAGAGGCGTTTGTGACCCACCGCGTAAACGCCTCGGTGCACGCGCCGCAGCCGACTCGCTTTGCTCGCGCGGTGGATATGGCCGTTGGAGAGACCCAGTTCCCGCATCTGTCGGTACGTGGCCACCCCATGCTGCCTTTCCGCCAGATCAGCCAGGGGGGCAAGTGAACGCATTTCTTCCCGCATACCGGGAATAAGGGCGTAGTGGTCGAAACTCTCCCCCTCTGGGAACATCTGTTCGCCTGGCTAGAATCGACGTGAGTGGCTGCCTCTGAGCGAATCGTCATCTCCGGCGCCCGGGAGCACAACCTCAAGGACATTGACCTCGAGCTGCCCCGCGATGCGCTGATCGTCATCACCGGCCTCTCCGGGTCCGGCAAGTCGAGCCTTGCCTTCGACACGATCTACGCCGAGGGTCAGCGGCGCTACGTCGAGTCGCTTTCCGCCTACGCGCGGCAGTTCCTCGGGCTGATGGAGAAGCCCGACGTCGACTCGATCGAGGGGCTCTCGCCGGCGATCTCGATCGACCAGAAGACGACCTCGCGCAACCCGCGCTCGACGGTCGGCACGGTGACCGAGATCTACGACTACCTGCGGCTGCTCTGGGCCCGGATCGGGACCCCGTACTGCCCCGAGTGCGGCGAGGAGATCACCGGCCAGACCCAGGAGCAGATCGTCGACCGGCTGATGACCCTGGAGGACGGGACCAAATTCATGGTCATGGCGCCGATCGTTCGTGGTCGCAAAGGCGAGTACGGGAAATTGCTCGACCAGATGCGGCTCGAGGGGTACTCGCGGGCGATGGTCGACGGCGAGCTGCGCCGCCTCGACGAGAAGATCGAGCTCGACAAGAAGTACAAACACGACATCTCGGTCGTCGTCGACCGGCTGGTGATGAAAACCGACCTGCGGCGGCGCCTCTCGGAGTCGGTCGAAGCGGCCTCGGGGCTGGCGGCCGGCCTGGTCGAAGTCGAAATCGTCGAGGGCAAGGGCGCCGGGGGGAGCAAGGACGCCGAGCACCCCGGCGGGGTCATGCTCTTCAGCGAGCAGTTCGCCTGCCTCAACTGCGGCACCTCGATCCCCGAGCTGGAGCCGCGGATCTTCTCCTTCAACTCGCCGCACGGCGCCTGCGACCGCTGCCACGGGCTCGGCTTCCAGCGGGTGATCGACCCCGAGCTGGTCGTCCCCGACCCGACCCTCTCGCTGGCCGAGGGGGCGCTGCAGCCCTGGAACCGCGGCATCAGCGCCTACTGGCGGCGGCTGATCGCCGCCGTCGCCGACGAGTACGGGGTCGACGTCGACAAGCCCTGGTCGCAGCTGTCCAAGGACGAGAAAGAGATCTTCCTCTACGGCACCGGCGACGAGCGCCATCACGTCACCTACACCAACCGCTTCGGCCGCCGCCGCTCCTACAAGGTGCGCTTCGAGGGGATCGTCAACAACCTGCAGCGGCGCTACGAGGAGACCGACTCGGAGTCCAACCGCGAGCGGATCGAGAGCTACATGGCCGAGCAGCCCTGCCCGGCGTGCCACGGCGCCCGGCTGCGCCCGGAGAGCCTCGCGGTCAAGGTCGGCGGTCTCAGCATCGCCGAGTACAGCGACCTCTCCGCCCACGCCGCCGCCGAGTGGATCCGCGAGCTGGAGATGACCGAGACCGAGCGGGCGATCGCGCGGCTGATCGTGCGCGAGATCACCGAGCGGCTCTCCTTCCTCGAGAACGTCGGTATCGGCTACCTCTCGCTGGCCCGCTCGGCCCGCACGCTGTCCGGCGGCGAGGCGCAGCGGATCCGGCTCGCGACCCAGATCGGCTCGCACCTGGTCGGGGTGATGTACGTGCTCGACGAGCCCTCGATCGGGCTGCACCAGCGCGACAACGAGAAGCTGATCGCGACCCTCGACCGGCTGCGCGACCTCGGCAACACGGTGATCGTCGTCGAGCACGACGAGGGGACGATGAAGGCCGCCGACCACCTGGTTGACCTCGGCCCCGGCGCCGGCGAGCACGGCGGCCACGTGATCGCCGCCGGCACCCCGAAGCAGGTCGAAAAGAACCCCAGCTCGCTGACCGGCCAGTACCTCTCGGGCAAGAAAAAGATCGAGGTGCCGGCGGAGCGGCGCAAGCCGGCCGGGGAGCTGGTCGTCCGCGGCGCTCGCGAACACAACCTCAAGGGCGTCGACGTCGAGTTCCCGCTCGGGGTCTTCTGCTGCGTCACCGGCGTCTCCGGCTCGGGCAAGTCGACCCTGGTCAACGAGACCCTGCACCACGCGGTCGCCAACCGCCTGCACCAGGCGAAGCTGCGCCCCGGTGCCCACGACGGCATCGACGGCCTCGACCAGATCGACAAGATCATCAACATCGACCAGTCGCCGATCGGCCGCACGCCGCGCTCCAACCCCGCGACCTACACCGGCGTCTTCGACCACATCCGCCAGCTCTTCACCCAGACCCAGGAGTCGCGGGCGCGCGGCTACAAGCCGGGTCGCTTCAGCTTCAACGTCAAGGGCGGCCGCTGCGAGGTCTGCAAAGGCGACGGTCAGATCAAGATCGAGATGCACTTCCTGCCCGACGTCTACGTCCCCTGCGAGCAGTGCCACGGCAAGCGCTACAACCGCGAGACGCTCGAGGTCCGCTTCAAAGGCAAGAACATCGCCGACGTGCTGGAGATGTCGGTCGAGGAAGGGGTCGAGTTCTTCGAGAACGTGCCGAAGATCGCCCGCCGCCTGCGCACCCTCAACGACGTCGGTCTCGGCTACATCCGCCTCGGCCAGCCGGCGACGACGCTCTCCGGCGGCGAGGCGCAGCGGGTCAAGCTCGCCACCGAGCTCTCCAAAGTCGCCACCGGGGAAACCCTCTACATCCTCGACGAGCCGACCACCGGGCTCCACTTCGCCGACGTCCAGCGCCTGCTCGACGTGCTCGGCCGCCTGGTCGACGCCGGCAACACCGTAGTCGTGATCGAGCACAACCTCGACGTGATCAAGACCGCCGACCGGCTCGTCGACCTCGGCCCCGAGGGCGGCGAAAACGGCGGCGAGATCGTCGCCACCGGCACCCCCGAGGAGGTCGCCGCGGCCGCGGGCTCCTACACCGGCAGCTTCCTCGCGGAGCTGGTCGAGCCGGCGAAGCCGAAACGGCGCAGCCGCAAGCGCGAGTTGTCCGCCGCGGCCTAAGAGCTGACCTGAGGCAACCGGTTCCGTCCCAAATTCCCTGGTTGGGCGCATAAAAGCGCCCGAGGTGGGTAGCACCGACGCGGGAGCAGGGAACAAAACAGGAGGGAACCGATGTCAGCACTTAGTTCGCGGGTTTGGTTCGCACTAGTGGCCCTGACCGCCTTTGCCCTGGTCGTCGCCGGCTGCGGCAGCAGCGACGACACGACCGGCGGCGGCAGCGGCGGGGGAGGCGGCGGTTCGACCATCGCCCTCCTGCTCCCGGAAAACGAAACCCCCCGCTACGAAACCAACGACCGCCCGGACTTCGAAAGCGCGGTCAAGGAAAAATGTCCCGACTGCGAAGTCATTTACTTCAACGCCGGCGGCGACGCTGAAAAACAGCAGTCCCAGGGCGAAGCGGCGCTGACCAAAGGCGCCGAGGTCCTCGTCCTCGACCCGATGGACTCCAAATCGGCCGCCGCGATCGCCGAACGGGCGAACGCCCAGGACGTGCCGGTGGTCAGCTACGACCGCCTGATCGAAAACAGCGAAGTCGACGCCTACGTCTCCTTCGACAACGAACGGGTGGGCGAACTCCAGGCCGAAACGCTGGCGAAAAAACTGAAAGAAGACGGGAAAGCCAGCGGCCCGATCATCAAGATCAACGGCGATCCGGCCGACCCCAATGCGGCGCTCTTCAAGAAAGGTTCGAGCAAGGGCTTCGAAGAAGCTGGGGTGAAAGTCGCGAAGGAATACGACACCCCCGGCTGGACCGCGGAAAACGCCCAGCGCGAGGCGCAGCAGGCGATCACCGCGCTCGGCAAGGACGGGTTCTGGGGCATCTACGCCGCTAACGACGACACCGGGGGCGGCGCGATCGCGGCGCTCAAAGGCGCCGGAATCAACCCCGAAGAACGACCGGTCACCGGCCAGGACTCGACCGTCGCCGGCTTGCAGCGGATCCTCGCCGGCCAGCAGTACATGACGATCTACAAGGCGATTCCGCCGCAGGCCGAGATCGCCGCTGAATTCGCGATCGCCCTCGCCGCGGACGAAGAACTGCCGTCGGACAAAGTCACCGAAGAAGTCAACAACGGCAAGACCGACGTCCCCTCGGCGATTCTGGAACCGGTCGCGGTGACCAAAGACAACATCAAAGACACGGTGGTCAAAGACGGGTTCGTCGAAGCCTCCGAACTCTGCACCGGCCCCTACGCGGCCGACTGCAAAGAAGCGGGAATCTCCGGTTGAGATGGCCGCTGACGGCGCTCCGCTCCTCGAGCTGGAGGCAGTAAGCGTGAGATTCGGCCCGGTCCAGGCTCTGGACCGGGTCGACTTCGCCGTCCACGCCGGCGAGGTGGTCGGCCTGGTCGGCGACAACGGTGCCGGCAAGTCGACGCTGGTCAAGGCGATCGCCGGAATCCACGCGCCGGACGAGGGAACGATCCGCTTCGACGGCGAGGAAGTGCGGATCAAAGGCCCGAATGACGCGACCGAACTGGGAATCGCGACCGTCTACCAGGACCTCGCCCTCTGCGACAACCTCGACGTCGTCGCCAACCTCTTCCTCGGTCGCGAGCAGGTCTCGCCGGGCCCAGGTCAGGTTTCGCGCCAGCTCGACGAGGTGAAGATGGAGCACGAGACCGCCGACCTGCTCTCCAACCTCGCGGTGACGATTCCCAGCCTGCGCAGCGAGGTCGGGACGCTCTCCGGCGGTCAGCGCCAGCAGGTCGCGGTCGCCCGCTCGCTGCTGGGCGAGCCCAAAGTCGTGCTGCTGGACGAGCCGACCGCGGCGCTCGGCGTGCCGCAGACCAAACAGGTGCTGGAGCTGATCCGGCGCCTGCGCGATCGCGATCTCGGCGTCGTCGTCATCAGCCACAACCTTGTCGACGTCTTCGCGGTCGCCGACCGCGTCTTCGTCCTCCGCCTCGGCCGCGCCGCCGGCGAGTTCAAGGCCGAAGACACCACCGAGGAGCACGTGATCGGGGCGATCACCGGCGTCGGCGAAGGCGGCGAGCAGAACCAGCATTCGGGAGGGGAGGAGAAGGCATGAGCCCGACCGACGCGGCGACCGCCGACGGGACGGCCGAGCGCCGTCCGAGCGCCGGGGAAACCTTCCGCCGCATCGTCCAGGGCGACCTCTCCTCCGTCCGGGTCGTTCTCGGACTGATCCTGATCGCGGTCATCTTCCAGGTCCAGGAACCCCGCTTCCTCTCGGCGGAGAACCTGACCAACCTGATGCTGCAGATCACGACGATCGGCCTGATCTCGGTCGGCGTCGTCTACGTCCTGCTGCTCGGTGAGATCGACCTTTCCGTAGGTGCCGTCAGCGGCCTGTCGGCCGCGGTGATGGCCGTGCTGAGCGCCAAACACGGCTGGGATCCCTACCTGGCGATCGCCGCGGCGGTCCTGACCGGCGCCGCGATCGGCTGCCTGCAGGGGTCGCTGTTCAGCCGCTTTGTCGTGCCCTCCTTCGTCGTCACCCTGGCCGGCTTATTGGCCTGGGAAGGAGCGCTGCTGCAGGTGCTGGGTCAGACCGGCTCGCTCAACATCACCGACCCCAAGATCACCGGTCTCGCCAACATCTTCTACTCGGACACGGTCGGTTGGATCTTCGCCGCGGTGATCATCGCCGCCTACGGCGCTGTGCTGGCGGTCGGCTACCGGCGCAGGGTCGCCGCCGGCCTCGAGGACACCAGCCTGGTGCCCCTGCTTGTCCGCTTCGTCTTTCTCGCCGCGGCCGTGATCGCCGCCGTCGCGATCCTCAACTCCGACCGCGGCGTGCCGCTGGCGGTGCTGATCCTGCTCGCCTTCGTGGTCGGGATGGAGTACGTCGCCAAACGGACCACCTTCGGCCGCCACGTCTTCGCCGTCGGCGGCAACGCCGAGGCGGCGCGGCGAGCCGGCATCCACGTCAACCGGGTCCGGATCGCGGTCTTCACGATCGCCGGGACGATGGCCGCGATCG
>DASUTJ010000082.1:0-8124 GCA_036374655.1 Solirubrobacterales bacterium
CGTCTCCCTCGCCCTCCTCTAATTGGCAAGGAGGAGGGCGAGGGAGACGGCTCCTGACCACCCACCGCGACCGAATCCCTGTGACCACGATTCAGCGCACCATCGAGGACCTCGAGAGAACGGTTTCTCCGAAGCTCTACCGCCGCGCCAAGCGCCAAGCCGAGCTCATGGGCTACCAGCTCCACGGCGTCGAAAGCGACAACACGCGCTCCGATCTAGAGACGCTCTTCCTCACGCTCTGCGCCCGCTACGGCATCCCACAACCATCTGAGGTCAACGTCAAGCTCGGCAACTGGGAAGTGGACTTCCTCTGGCGCGCCCAACGCGTCGTGGTCGAGACCGACTACTGGAGCTACCACCGCGGCTCCGTCGCCTTCGAGGACGACCACGCGCGCGACCTCGACCTACGCGCCGCCGGCTACACGGCCTTCCGGTTCACCGACCAGCAACTGGAAAATGAACCGCAGCGCATCGCGGCGGTTCTGCACGCCGCCCTGGAAGGAGCCGGCAGCTAGCCGTCCGATTTGGCGCCGGCTGGCTCTACCGCTTTGAACTCGCCCGTCGGCGCCGGGTCGCCCTCGGCCGGCTCCACGTGGAGGCGGGGGAGGATGCGGTCTAGCCAGTCGGGGAACCACCAGGCTCGGGCGCCGAGGAGCTGCATCACTGCCGGCACCAGGACCGAGCGGATGATCACGGCGTCGATGAAGACCGCCGAGGCGAGGCCGAGGCCGAAGAGTTTGATGATCCGGTCTTCGCCGATCATGAACGAAGCGAAGACGGTGACCATGATCGCCGCCGCGGCGGTGATCACCCGGCCGGTGAGGGCGAGGCCGCGGGTGACCGATTCGGTCGCGTCGTGGCTGTGCTCCCACTCCTCGTGGATCCGCGACATCAGGAAGACCTCGTAGTCCATCGAGAGCCCGAAGATGATCGAGAAGAGGAAGATCGGGAAGAACGAGATGATCGGCCCGGTCGCGTCGACCCCGATCAGGTCCGCGCCCCAGCCCCACTGGAAGACGGCGACGATCAGGCCGAAGGCTGCGCCGATCGAGAGCAGGTTCATCAGGATCGCCTTCAACGGCACCCAGATCGAGCGGAAGACGATCATCAGCAGCAGTGCCGAGAGCAGGACGACGACGCCGATGAAGAGCGGCAGCTTGTCGGCGATCGCGTTGCCGAAGTCCTCGAAGATCGCGTTGATGCCGCCGACGTGGACCTGGGCGCCGGTGGCGCTCTCGACCGGCGGGATCACGTCGTCGCGGATACGGTCCAGCAGTTCGGTCGTTTCCTCGCTTTGTGGGGAGGTCGTCGGGTAGAGCTGGAAGACGCCGACCGTTTCGTTCGGGTTGAGGGTGACGTCGGTGACCGCCTCGACGCCTTTTTCGCTCTTCAGTTCGGTGCGCAGCTCCTGCAGGGCTTCGTCGTCACCCTTTTCGGGCAGGGCCGCGACCAGCTGGAAGGGCCCGTTGAACCCGGGTCCGAAGCCGTCGGCGAGCAGGTCATACGCTTCGCGCGTGGTCGTCCCCGCCGGGTCGGTGCCGGCGTCGTTGGTGCCGAGCCGCAGCGAGAGGGTGGGGATGCAGAGGGCGATCAGCAGGCCACCCGCGGCCAGCGCCGCGATCCACGGCCGCCGCTGGATGCGGCGGCTCCAGCGGAACCACCAGCCGTTCTCGTCGATGCTCCGCGCCCCGCTGCCGAGCCCGGGGATCCGCAGCCGGTTGACCCAGTTGCCGGCGATCGTCAGCAGCGCCGGCAGCAGGGTCAGCGCCGCGATCATCGTGAACAGCACCGCGATTGCCGCTGCGGTTGCCACCCCGTAGAGGAAGGGAAGCCCGAGCAGCAGCATCCCCATCAGCGAGATGATCACCGTGATCCCGGCGAACAGGACCGCGCGGCCGGCGGTGTCGACCGCGGCGATCGCCGCTTCGCGCTTCTCCATCCCCTCGTCGAGGCCGTTGCGGAAGCGGGTGAGGATGAAGAGCGCGTAGTCGACGCCGACGCCGAGCCCGATCATGAAGGCCAGCTGCGGCGCGAACTCGGCCGTGTCGAAGACGTGGGTGAAGAGAGTGATGCCGCTGATCCCGACCCCGAGCGCGAACAGCGCGGTGATGATCGGCAGCCCCATCGCGACGACCGAGCCGAAGCTGATCAGCAGCACGACGATCGCCGCGAGCACGCCGATCATCTCCGAGCCGCCTTCTTCTTCTTCGCCCCGGACTTCCTCGACCGGGGAGCCGCCGACCTCGACCTGGAGCCCGTCGCCGCCCGCGTCCCGGGCGGTGTCCATGATCTCCTTGACTTCGTCGTCGTTCAGCTTGTCGGTGGTGACGTTGAACTGGGCGGTCGCGTAGGCGATTTCGCCGTCGTCGCTTACCGCGCCGGCGCCTCCCTTTTCATAGGGGCTGGCGACTTCGCTGACGTGGGGAAAGCCTTCGACCTTGGTGAAGACCGCTTCCATCTCGCGCTTCACCGCCGGCGCCTCGACCCCCGATTCCGCCTTGTAGACGATCTGCACCGTGTCGCCCGCCTGCGCGGGGAAGCGGTTTTCGAGCAGGTCGAGGGCGTCCTTGGAGTCGGAGCTCGGCAGGCTGAATTCTTCGGTGAAGTCGGATCCGGCCGCGCCCGCGATCATCCCGAAGCCGATCAGGGCGACGATCCAGCCGATGATCACCGTCTTGCGGTGGCCGGTGGTCCAGGTGGCGAAACGTCTCATTGGGCCGCGCACCGTACCAATGGCTCAGGCGGCGGGATGTGAACACCGTCACGTCGCGGCAGGGGACTAGATTCCCCCTGGATGCCCGAACCCCAGATCGCCCGATTCCGCCGGGTCGTCAGCTCTGCCTATGCCTCCCTGGAGGCCCGCCGCCAGGAGGTCAACGACCTCAACGTCTTCCCGGTCGCCGACGGCGACACCGGCGACAACATGGCGATGACGATGCGCGCGGTGATGGAAGAGCTCGACCGTCTCGACGGCCAGGAAGTCGACGAGGTCGGCCGCACCGAGCTGGTCCAGGCCCTGGCGCGGGCGGCGCTGATGGGGGCTCGGGGCAACTCCGGCGTGATCCTCAGCCAGATCGTCCGCGGCGCCGCCGAGGAGCTCGCCAGCCGGCCCGGGGAGCTGATCGACCCGACCCTGGTCGCGGCCGCCTTCGCCCGCGCCGCCGACGCCGCTTACGACTCGGTGCGCGAGCCGGCCGAGGGGACGATGCTGACCGTCTTCCGCGAGATGGCCCACTCGCTCGCCCGCCAGCTCGCCCATCTCGAGAAGGAGAAGCAGCGGCTCGGCCCCGACGCCGGCGAAGCCGAGCAGGACGCGGTCCTCGCCGAGGTCCTCGAACGGGCGATCGAGGACGGCGAGCGCGCCGTCGCCCGCACCCCGGAGCAGCTCGAGGTCCTGCGCGAGTCCGGCGTCGTCGACGCCGGCGGCCACGGCCTGGTCCTGATCCTCGCTGGCGTCGTCGCGGCGCTGCGCGGCGACGGCGGCCTGCCCGAGGTCCCGCACCAGGAGCCGCCCCGGGGCAGCCTCCCTCACCACGAGGACAGCCGCTACCGCTACTGCACCAACTTCATCGTCTCCGGTCGCGGGCTCGGCAACCGCGAGTACCTGCCGCGCCTGGAGAAGCTCGGCGACTCGGTCCTCGTCGTCGGCGACGACGTCACCCTCAAGGTCCACGTCCACACCGACGAGCCCGAGGCCGCGGTCGCGGTCTTCGACGGGGTCGGCGAGGTGACCAACCTCGACGTCGCCGACATGCGCGAGCAGATGGCAGAACGCGACGCCCGCCTCGCCGCCGGCCGCACCGGGGTCGTCGCGGTCGCCGCCGGCGAGGGGATGCTGCGCCTCTTCGGCGAGCTCGGCGCCCACGTCGTCCCCGGCGGCGAGACGCTCAATCCCTCGACCTACGAGCTGCTCGCCGGGATCCACAGCGTCGCCAGCGAGGAAGTGATCGTCCTGCCCAGCTCCTCGAACGTGATCATGGCCGCCGAGCGCGCCTGCGAGCTCTCCGAAAAGCCGGCGCGGGTGGTGCCGGCGACCTCACAGCAGGCGAGCCTGCTGGCGCTGGTCGAGCTCGACCCCGAGGCGACACTGGCCGAGAACGCCGAGCGCCTGAGGGAGGCGGTGGAGGGAGTCGCCACCGGAGGTATCGCCCCGGCGGCGCGCGACGACGCCCAGGGTCGCTTCAAGCAGGGCGACGCGGTCGGCTTCGCCGCAGGCGAGATCGTTGCTTGGGGCGGCGCCGGATCAACCCTGACGAAGACCCTGCAGCAGCTTGCCGAGGGGGCCGAGATCGTCACCGTGATCGCCGGCGAGGGGGCGCCGATCGCGCTGGAGGAGATCGACACCCACGTGCCCGACGGGGTCGAGATCGAGACCCACGAGGGGGGACAGCCGAGCTGGTGGTGGCTGCTGGCCGCGCAGTAGTGCGGTCGTTCGCCGGCGCGCGCGAGCTCGACCGCGGCGAGCTGCTGGCGGCCCCGGTCCACTGGCCCCGGCCCAGCGTCCTCGAGGTCGGCCTCGGCGCGCTGAAGGGAGTCGGCCCGAAAACCGCCGAAGCCGCGGCCGCCGCGGGCCTGCGAACCGTCGGCGACCTCCTCTTCCACATCCCCCGCCGCCACCGCGACCTCCGCATCCGCCAACTGGGAGACGTGAGTCCCGGCGAAACCGCCACCGTCCAGGTCGAAGTCCAGGGCAGCCAGCCCCGCCCCTTCCGCCGCGGCCGCCTCCGCATGGTCAGCGTCAAAGTCGGCGACGCCACCGGCCATGTCCGCGCCACCTGGTTCAACCAGCCGTGGGTCGCTTCGAAGCTGACTCCTGGAGCCCAGCTTCTGATCACCGGTAAACGGTCGGAGAAAGGCTTCGCGGTCAATGAATGGGAGCTGGCCTCCGACGCTCCTGCGACGGGTGGCGAGGGCGCCGGGGACCCCGAGCATCCTGCGCAGGGGTCCCCGAACAGCCCTCGAGGGGCCCCGTCGCCCGACACCCTGGTCCCGGTCCACTCCACCACCGAGAGCATTCGCCGCCAGCAGATCCGGGACTGGGTCGAGCAGGCAATTGCGCTTGCCCCGAACGCCCTCGAGGGTCTCCCATCAGAGCTCCGAGCCCGCCGCCACTTGGCGGGGATCGGAGACGCACTGAAGGTCGTCCAGTTCCCGGAGTCCCAGGAAGAACTCGAACCCGCCTACGAGCGCCTGGCGTTCGAAGAGCTCTTCCTCCACCAAGCTCTGCTCGCCACCCGCAAGCGCACCCACCGCACCGCCCGACCCGCACCGCGCTTCGGCAGACCCGGCGACCTCGTCGCCCGCTGGCTCGACTCGCTCCCCTTCGAGCCGACCGGCGACCAGCTGAAGGCCTTCGACGAGATCGAGGCCGACCTCGACTCCGGCGAGCCGATGCAGCGGCTGCTGATGGGCGAGGTCGGCTCCGGCAAGACCGTCGTCGCCGTCTACTCGATGCTGCGAGCGCTGGAAGCCGGCTACCAGGCGGTGCTGATGGCGCCGACCGAGACGCTCGCCGAGCAGCACGCGATCACCCTCGGCAAGCTGCTCGCCGAAGAGGCGATCCCGCTGGCCTTGCTCACTAGAGCCACGCCGGCGCCGATTCGGCGCCAAGCCCTGAACCAGCTCGCCAGTGGCGAGCTGGGACTGATCTTGGGGACCCACGCGCTGATCGAGCCGACCGTCCGCTTCGCCCGTCTCGGCCTCTGCGTGGTCGACGAGCAGCACCGCTTCGGCGTCAGTCAGCGGCGGGCGCTGGACGAGAAGGGGGTGGAGGGAATGGCACCCCACGTCCTCCACATGACCGCGACGCCGATCCCGCGCACGCTCTCGCTCACCGCGTACGGCGACCTCGACACGACCGCGCTGCACGAGCTGCCCGCCGGCCGCCAACCGGTGACGACGCAGCTGGTCGAGGAGCACCAGCGCGGCGAAGCCTTCGAGTTCCTCCGCCGGCGGTTGCGCGAGGGCCGCCAGGCCTTCGTCGTCTGCCCGCTGGTATCCGAGTCGGAGAAAGTCGCCGGTAAGGCGGCAGCGGTCGAGGCCGAGCGGCTGCGGGCCGGCGAGCTGCGCGAGTTCCGCGTCGGTCTCCTGCACGGGCAGATGGCCTCGGCCGAGAAGGCGGAGGCGATGCGGGCCTTCGCCGCCCACGAGACCGACGTCCTCGTCTCGACCACCGTGATCGAGGTCGGGATCGACGTCGCCAACGCGACGGTGATGGTTATCGAGGGCGCCGAGCGCTTCGGGGTCTCCCAGCTGCACCAGCTGCGCGGCCGGGTCGGCCGCGGCGAGCACCCGAGCCAATGCCTCCTCTTCTCCGAAGAAGCCGGCGAGCTGGCGCGCAAGCGGCTGGCGGCGGTGGCAGGGGAGGGGGACGGCTTCAAGCTGGCCGAGATCGACCTCGAACTGCGCGGCGAGGGGGAGATCCTCGGCACCCGCCAGTCCGGTCTGCCCCGCTTCGCCGTAGCCAAGCTGCCAGAGGACGGCCCGATCCTGATGGAGGCCCGCCGCGAGGTGCTGGCGCTCCTGCAGCGCCACGGCTCCCTCTCCGACCCGGCCCTCGGCCCGCTGCTCGACGCCGCCCACCGCCGCTTCGGCACCGGCGCCGCCGACCCGATCCCCCTCTGATCGGCGTTCGTCCTTTCCCCGGAATCAATGGGGAAAGGACGAACGCCGACTAGGTTTCTTCGCAATGCGCGTGATCGCCGGAGAGCTGAAGGGCCAGCGCTTGGTCGCCCCGCGCGGCTGGAAGGTCCGCCCGACCTCCGACCGGGTCCGCGAGGCGGTCTTCTCGATTCTCGGCGACCGCGTCGAAGGCGCCCGCGTCGTCGACCTCTATTGCGGCACCGGCGCCCTGGCGATCGAGGCGCTTTCGCGCGGCGCCGCCTCCGCCGTCCTCGTCGACCGCGACACCCGCCCGGCGCTCGGCAACGTCCAGCGCCTCGGCTTGGAGGAGAGAGCCGATCTGGTCCGCGCCGACGTCGGCCGCTGGCTCGGCGAGGTTTCAGCCTCCTCTGCAGCGGGAAAGTTCGACCTCGTCTTCGTCGATGCCCCTTATAGACTCGCCGACCGCGTGACCCAGGACCTCAACACCCACCTGCCGCAACTGCTCGCCGAGGGCGGCCGCGCCGTGATCGAGAGCGGTGCCCGCCGGCCGCTGCAGGTCGACTCGCTGGAGCCGCTGCGCCAGCGCCGCTACGGCGCCGCCGACGTCACCGTCTACGGAGCCCGGTCGTGAGCGAGAAGAACGGCACGGTCGTCTGCCCGGGCAGCTACGACCCGGTCACCAACGGCCACATCGACATCATCACCCGGACCTCCCACGTCTTCGACCGCGTCGTCGTCGGCGTCGTCAACAACCCGGTCCGCAAGGCGAAGACCCTGTTCACCGCCGAGGAGCGCAAGGCGTTCATCGAGGAGGCGACCGCCGACCTGCCCAACGTCGAGGTGCAGATCTTCGCCAACCTGCTGGTCGAGTTTGCCCGCGACAACGACGCCAAGGCAATCGTCAAGGGGCTGCGGGCGATCTCCGACTTCGAGTACGAGTTCGAGATGGCGCAACTGAACCGCAAGCTCGACCCGGGGATCGAGAGCATCTACGTGATCGCCTCTCCGCACTACAGCTTCCTCTCTTCCACCGGGGTCAAGGAGATGGCGACCTTCGGCGGCAACGTCTCCGACCTCGTTCCGGCCGCTGTCGCCGCCGCTCTCGGTGACCGCCTGGGGGACAGGTAGGCTGTGCGTCACCAGTCACGTCCGCATGGGCGCCGCGTTGCAAAAAATGGCTCGTTGAACCGCTTGCCCACCAAAATCCCCGCATACACGTAGGCTTACGACTCTTCGCATGGACGTTCTGGTCCTCATAGACAAGCTCGACGACGTCGTGCACAACGCCCGTCCCGTCCCTCTGACGGATCAGGTGCGCGTGGATCGAGAGGAGATTTACGACCTCCTCGATCAGATGCGCGCCACGATCCCCGAGGAGATCAAGCAGGCGCGGTGGATCGTCAAGGAGCGCCAGGAGATGCTGGCCGAGGCCAAACGCGAGGCGGAGCGGATCGTCCGCGAGGCCCGCGAGCAGCAGGCCCGCCTGATCTCCGACGAGGAGGTCACCAAGCAGGCCGAGCG
>DASUTJ010000083.1:0-10187 GCA_036374655.1 Solirubrobacterales bacterium
TCGACATCACCAGGGCGAAGGTGAACCAGATCCCGTCGGCTTTGGTCACCGCTTCGGAGGTCCGCATGTAGCCCTGGACGATCCAGGGCTGGCGGCCGACCTCGGTGACGATCCAGCCGCACCAGAGCGCGACGATCGCGCTGACGCCGGAGATCGCGACCGCGCGCAGGAACCAGGGCGTCTGCGGGATGTCCCGCTTTCGCCACCAGATGAAGGCGAACCACAGGGCCAGCGCCATCAGAGCGGTGCCGATTCCGACCATCGCGTCGAAGGAGAGGTGCAGCAGGGTGTGGGCCGGCGGCTCCTCGTCGTCGGGGATCTGGTCGAGCCCGGTCACCTTGGTGTCGAAGCTCCAGCCGACCAGGAAGGAGTCGAGGTCAGGGATCGCGATTCCCCCCTTCACCTCTTCGTCGGTGCAGATGCCCCCGATGTACTCGTCCTGATGGGTCCCCGTCTTGTAGATGCACTCCATCGCCGCGAACTTGGCCGGCTGGTGGTCGGCGACTTCTCGCGCCGCGGTATCGCCGACGAAGAGCTGAATCGGGGTGGCGATGCAGGCGATCGTCAGCGGGATCAGCAGTCCGAGCCGGTGGAGGCGGTCGCGCCGCCCTTTCAGCATCCCCACGGCGTAGATCGAGGCGACCAGGAAGCCGGTCACCATGTAGGCGGCGAGCAGCATGTGCGGGACCTCGTAGCCGGTCGCCGGGTTGAGCAGCACCTTCAGCGGCTCGACGTCGACCACCTTGCCGGCGGCGTCGAGGGTGAAGCCCTGCGGCTGGTTCATCCAGGCGTTGGCGGCGACAACCGCGAAGGCGCCGCCGATCCCGGTGATCACCATCGGCACCCCGGCCCAGAAGTGCTGCCAGGGCTTGAGCCGTTTCCAGCCATAGATGTAGACGGCGAGGAAGATCGCCTCGAGGAAGAAGAAGATCCCCTCGATCGCGAAGGCGACCCCGAAGGCGGCGCCGAAGCGGTCCATGAACTCCGGCCAGAGCAGGCCGAACTCGAAGCTCAGCAGGGTGCCGCTGACCGCGCCGACGGCGAAGGTCACCGCCATCGCTTTCGACCAGCGTCGGGCCAGCTCCATCGCCGCCCCGTCGTCCTTTTTCAGGCCGAGGTAGTTGGCGACCAGGATCGTCGCCGGCAACGCCACCCCGAGGCAGGAGAAGACGATGTGGAAGCCGAGCGTCCACGCCATCTGGTTGCGCGCGGCGAGCAGGTTCGACGACTCCGCGAGCGGCAGCGGATCGAACGGCAGCATGCCCGGCAGGCTAGCGGCGGAATCGGCCGCCGACCACGACTTAGCTCACACGCCGTCGCGGAGGCTGCGGTAGCGCCGGATCAGCGCGTTGGTGGAGCTGTCGTGGCGCAGCTTCGGTTCCGCCTCGGACTCGAGCTCGGGGATGATCGCCTTGGCCAAGACCTTGCCCAGCTCGACCCCCCACTGGTCGAAAGAGTCGATCCCCCAGATCGCCCCCTGGGTGAAGACGCTGTGCTCGTAGAAGGCGATCAGGGAACCGAGGGTCGCCGGCGTCAGCCGCTCGGCGAGGATGGTGTTCGAAGGCCTGTTCCCCTCCATCACCCGGTGGGGAACGACCTCCTCCGGGGTCCCCTCCTCGCGCACCTGCCCGGGCGTTTTGCCGAAGGCGAGCGCTTCGCCCTGGGCGAAGACGTTGGACATGAGGATGTCGTGGTGGCGGCCGAGCGGGTTGAGCGAGTTGCCGAAGCCGATGAAGTCGCAGGGGATAAGTCGCGTCCCCTGGTGGATCAGCTGGTAGAAGCTGTGCTGGCCGTTGGTCCCCGGCTCGCCCCAGTAGACGGCGCCGGTGTCGTAGTCGACGCGGGCGCCGTCGAGGGTGACGTGCTTGCCGTTCGACTCCATCGTCAGCTGCTGCAGGTAGGCGGGGAAGCGGTGCAGGTACTGCTCGTAGGGCAGCACCGCGTAGGTTTCGGCGCCGAAGAAGTCGGTGTACCAGACGGCCAGCAGGCCGTGGATGAGCGGCAGGTTGCCGCCGGTCGGGGCCTCGCGGAAGTGCTCGTCCATCGCGTGGAAGCCGGCCAGCATCTCCGCGAAGCGGGCCGGGCCGATCGCCAGCATCGTCGAGAGCCCGATCGCCGAGTCCATCGAGTAGCGGCCGCCGACCCACTCCCAGAAGCCGAACATGTTCTCGCGGTCGATCCCGAACTTCGTCGTCTCCCCGGCGTTGGTGGAGATGGCGACGAAGTGCTTGGCGATCGCGGACTCGTCACCGCCGAGCCCCGCCAGCGCCCACTCGCGGGCGGTGTGAGCGTTGGTCATCGTCTCCAGGGTGGTGAAGGTCTTGGAGGAGATGACGAAGAGCGTCTCCTCGGGGTCGAGGTCGCGGGTCTTCTCGGTGAAGTCGGTGCCGTCGACGTTCGAGACAAAGCGGAAGGTCATCTCACGGCGGCTGTAGTGCTTCAGCGCCTCGTAGGCCATCACCGGGCCGAGGTCGGAGCCGCCGATGCCGATGTTGACGACGGCGCGGATCGGCTTGCCGGTGTGGCCGCGCCACTCCTCCGAGCGCACCCGCTCGCTGAAGGCGGCCATCCGGTCGAGCGTCTCATGCACCTGCTTGACGACGTCCACCCCGTCGACGACCAGCGAGCGGTTGCGCGGCATCCGCAGCGCGACGTGGAGGACGGCGCGGTCCTCGGAGACGTTGATGTGCTCGCCGGCGAACATCGCGTCCCGCCGCTCGGCGACGCCGCGCTGCCGCGCTAGCGCGCCGAGCAGCAGCAGGGTCTCGTCGGTGATCCGGTTCTTCGAGAAGTCGAGGTAGAGGCCGGCGCCCTCGGCGATCAGCCGCTCGCCGCGCTCGGGGTCGGCGGCGAACAGCTCGCGCAGGTGGGTCTCGCCGATCTGCTCGAAGTGGGACTGCAGCTCCGCCCAGGCGGGCGCCTGGCGCAGCGCCGAGGGCTCGCTCACCCGGCCGTGACCCCGCTCTGGGTCTCGATCGACTGCAGCATCTCTTCCCAGGACTTGTTGAAGGCCTCTTTGCCCTCCTCCTGGAGGCGCGTCGCCAGCGCGGCGACGTCGATCCCGGCCTCGCCGAACTCGGCCAGCACCTGCTCGGCGTTGCCGCCGTCTTTGGGGAAGAGGTCGGTGACCTGACCGTGGTCGGCGAACGCCTGCAGGGTCGGCTCCGGCATCGTGTTGACGGTCAGCGGGGAGGCGAAGGCCTCGATGTAGAGCGTGTCGGAGGCGTCGGGGTCCTTGGTCCCGGTGCTGGCCCAGAGGAGCCGCTGCGGCCGCGCGCCCTCGTTCATCAGGCGGCGCATCCGGTCGGACTCCAGCAGCTCGTTGTAGGCGCGGAAGGCGCGGCCGCCGATCGCGATCCCCAGCCGGTTGACGAGCTCGTCCGGCACGTCCTTGCCGACCGCGACGTCCCAGCGGCTGATGAACAGCGAGGCGACGGAGGCGACGTTGGGGTCGAGCCCGGCCTCGATCCGCCGCTCGATCCCGCGCATGTAGGCCTCGGCGGCGCCGAGGTACTGCTTGTCGTCGAACAGCAGGGTGACGTTGATCGGAACGCCGGCGAAGATCGACTCCTCGATCGCCTCCCGCCCGGCCTCGGTGCCGGGGATCTTGATGAAGATGTTGTCCCGCTCGCCCTTGGCGTGCAGTGCCTTCGCCTCCTCGATCGTCGCCGCCGCGTCGTCGGCGATCAGCGGCGAAACCTCGAGCGAGACGAAGCCGTCGACGCCGGCGGTGCGGCGGTGGACGTCGGCGAAAAGGTTGGCGGCGTCGCGCAGGTCGGCCAGCGCCAGCTCGAAGAAGATCCGCTCCTGGTCGTTGGCGCCGACCCCCTCGCCGGCGGCGGCCTTCGGCGCCAGCTCGGCGATCTGCTCGTTGTAGGCATCGCCGCTGGAGATCGCCTTGTCGAAGATCGACGGGTTCGAGGTCAGGCCGGTTACCGAGAGGTCGCGGATGTAGCCCTCGAGCACCCCTTCGCGCAGCATCGGCCGCGTGATGTTGTCGAGCCAGAGGCTCTGTCCCAGGTCGTGCAGACGCTGCGTCGGCTTCATGGTGGGCGTCCCTTTAGGTCGTTGGGTTGACGGCCGCGCGCTCGGCGACCTCTCGCGCCACCTTGGTGACGTTGTCGACGGTGAACCCGAACTCGGCCTCGACGTCCGCGAACGGCGCCGACTGCCCGAAGGTGGTCATACCCATGATGGCACCCTCGCTTCCCGCCCATTTCTCCCAGCCGAGCGGCGAGGCCTCCTCGATCGCGAGGCGGGCGGTGACGCCCGGCGGCAGCACCTCGTCGCGGTAGGTCTGGTCCTGCTTTTCGAAGATCTCCCAGCAGGGCAGGCTGACCACGCGGCTGCGGATCCCGTCGGCCTTGAGGCGCTCGTGGGCGCCGATCGCGAGCTGGACCTCGCTGCCGGTGGCGATCAGGATCAGCTCCGGGTCGCCGTCCTCGGGGTCGGCGAGGACGTAGCCGCCGCGCTGGACCCCCTCGGCGGAGGCGTACTTGACCCGGTCGAGGACCGGCACGTTCTGGCGGGTCATCACCAACGCGACCGGGCAGTGGGTGCGGTTCAGCGCGATCTTCCAGGCCTCGACGACCTCGTTGGCGTCGGCCGGGCGGATCACGTCGAGCTCCGGCATCGCCCGCAGGCCGGCGAGCTGCTCGACCGGCTGGTGGGTCGGGCCGTCCTCGCCCAGCCCGATCGAGTCGTGGGTGAAGAGGTGGACGACCGGAAGCTCCATCTGCGCCGAAAGGCGGATCGCGGCCTTGGCGTAGTCGGAGAAGGTCAGGTAGGTCGACCAGAGCGGGCGCAACTTCGCCGTTGACATCCCGCTGCAGGCCGCGGCGGCGGCGTGTTCGCGGATCCCGAAGTGGACCTGGCGGCCGTCGTAGCTGCCGGGCTCGTACTGGTCGGCGTCGCTGAGCCGGACCGAGGTCGAGTCGGTCAGGTCGCAGGAGCCGGCGATCAGCCACGGCACCCGCTCGGCGATCGCGTTCTGGACCTTGTTCGAAGCCTTGCGGGTCGCGATGCCCTTCTCTTCGTCGGCCTCGAAGCTCGGCAGGTCGGCGTCCCAGCCGTCGGGGAGGCCGCGGTGCTGCATCATCTCCAGCTCGGCGGCCTTCTCGGCGTTGCTGCTCTTGAAGTCGTTGAACTTCCCGACCCAGGCGGAGTGCGCCTCGCCGCCGCGTTGGCCGATCACCTCGTCGAAGCGCTCGCGGACGCCGTCGGGGACGAGGAACTTGGCGTCCTTCGGCCAGCCGTAGACCTCCTTGGTCAGTTCGATCTCCTCTTCGCCCAGCGGTTCGCCGTGGGCGGACTCGGTGTCCTGCTTGTTCGGCGAGCCCCAGCCGATGTGGCTGTCGACGACGATCAGGGTCGGGCGGCCGACCTCGGCCTTGAACGCGTTGAAGGCTTTGCCGAGCAGCCCGGTGTCGTTGGCGTCGCCGACCCGGATCACGTTCCAGCCGTAGCCCTCGAAGCGGCTGAGGACGTCGTCGCTGAAGGCCAGCGCGGTGTCGCCGTCGATCGAGATGTGGTTGTTGTCGAAGATCCAGCAGAGGTTGTCCAGCTTCAGGTGGCCGGCCAGCGAGGCGGCTTCGTGGGAGATCCCCTCCTGCAGGCAGCCGTCGCCCGCCAGCGCGTAGACGTTGAAGTCGAACAGCTCGGCACCGTAGGTCGCACCCAGCCATTTCGAGGCCATCGCCATCCCGGCCGAGGTGCCGACGCCCTGGCCGAGCGGCCCGGTCGTGGTCTCGACCCCGGTGGTCCAGCGGTACTCGGGGTGGCCGGGGGTGCGCGACTTCAGCTGGCGGAAGTTTTCGATCTCCTCCAGCGAGCAGGCCGGTTCGTCGGTGACGTTGTAGTTCTCGTCGACCTTGCGGACCCCGGCGAGGAAGATCATCGAGTAGAGGAGCATCGAGGCGTGGCCGGCCGAGAGCACGAAGCGGTCGCGGTTCGGCCAGACCGGGTTGGCCGGGTCGTAGCGCAGGTGGTTCTGCCAGAGCTCGTAGGCGACGGGCGCCAGCGACATCGGCGTCCCCGGGTGGCCGGAGTTCGCCTTCTGGACGGCGTCCATCGAGAGGGTGCGGATGGTGTTTATTGCGAGCTGATCGATGTCCTGGGTCATTCGCCCGATCCTAGAGATAAACAAGCTCGGGACCGCTCGCCGGACGTCACGGCTCGATGCGGGTGACGGTGCCGTCTCCGTTATTTGCGACCCAAACCGCGTCGCCGCCGACCGCGACGGCACCCGGTTCGGGGCCGACCTCGATCGGGTCGCCCTCGACATCGCCGCTCTGCAGGTCGATCCGCGACACGGCGTCGTTCTCGCGATCGGCGACCCAGACGGTGCTGGTACCGGCGTCGATCCCGCCGGGGTGTCCACCCAGGTCGACCTTGGCGACGACCTCGCGCAGGGCGGGATCGACTTTGGAGACGGTCCCTTCGCGGCTGTTCGCGACCCAGACGAAGCCGCCGGCGACGGTGAGGCCGGCGGGGCCGCGGCCGACCCGGATCGGTTCGCCGGCGGCGAGGCTCTGCGGATCGACGCGCCGGATCACGTTGGCGTCGGCGACCGCGACCCAGAGCCCGCCGTCGCCCCAGGCCAGGCGCAGGCCGGGTGCCTGCGGGGCGAGCCCGCCGCGGTAAAGATCGGCCGCTTCGGCGTTGACCGCGCTGACGCCGCGGCCGTCGAGGTCGGCGAGCCAAACCCGGTTGCCGCCGAGGGCGACGGGGCCGGGTTCGCCGGGGAGGGCGATCTCCCTTTCCCGGTTCCCGCGCGGTTCGAGCCGCAGCAGCACCCCCCGCTTCGGGTTCGTCATCCAGACCCACTTGCTGCCGACGCCAATGCCGGAGATACCCCTGCCGGGGTGGCGGGTGGCGAGGACTTCGCCGCTGTCGGGATCGAGCCGGGTCAGGGTCCCGTCCTTTTCGCTCGTCACCCAGACCGCCTTCGGGCCGGCGTCGAGGCGCAGCGGCGGCGACCCGATCGGTATCGGGTCGGAGACTTCGGGCCCGTCGTCGCCCAGCAGCAAGAAGAGAACGGCGGCGCCGATCGCCAGCAGGAACACCACGGTCCCGCTCACGAGCCAGGCCGTCGCCCTGCCTCCGATCCGGCCGAGGAGGCCCTTGGAGGCGTTGGGGACGGTGGTCCGCTCGCTGCGGTCGCGGGAGAGGACCGCGGTCGGCCGCACCTCCGAGTCCTCGGCGCCGCGGGCGGCGGCGATCAGGGCGCCGGCCGTCGCGTAACGCGCCCGCGGGTCTTTCGCGACCGCACGCCGGATCGCCTCGTCGACCCCCTGCGGCATCTCCGGCGGCGTATCGGACTCCTCGCGCTCGAAGGGGGGGATCCCCGTAATCGCCTCGTAGAGGACGCAGCCGAGCGAGTAGACGTCGGCGGCGGGGCCGATCGAGTCGCCGCGCCACTGCTCCGGCGACATGTACTGGGCGGTGCCGACCACCGAGGCGCTACTGGCGGCGCCGCTTTCGTCGATCGCTTTGGCGAGGCCGAAGTCGGAGAGGTAGGCGCGGTCCCCCTCGACGAGGATGTTCTGCGGCTTGACGTCGCGGTGGACGATGCCGGCGGCGTGGGCGGCGTCGAGCGCGTCGGCGATCTGGGCGAGGAGGTTGATCGCGCGGTGGGGCGGCAGCGGGCCCTCCTCGTCGATCACCTTGCGCAGGTCGCCGCCCGCGACCAGCCGCATGATCACCAGCAGCTCGCCGTCGACTTCGCGCGAGTCGTAGATCGGCACCACCGAGGGGTGCTCGAGGCGGGCGGCGAGGCGGGACTCGCGCAGGAAGCGCTCGCGGAAGCCGCGGCGGTCGGCGAGCTCGCGTGCGATCACCTTCAGCGCCACGGGACGGTCGAGGCCGACGTGGGTGGCGCGGTAGACGACGCCCATGCCGCCGCGCGCGATCAGCTTTTCGATCCGGTAACCGGCGACCTCATCGCCAATGGAAAAATCCCCCACCCGGCCGTTATAGCCGGATGGGGGACGGAACCGCCGACTGGTCGCCGCGGGTTATCGACGTTGCGGCACCGGCTGCCAGTCGATCACCGGGCCGAGGACCGTGCCTTCGCCTTCGTCGAAGTTGTAACCGGAGGCGAGCTGGCTGTCGCGGCCGGTTTCGACGTTGATCGAGACCAGCTGCTGTTGGTCCTCGACCTGGACGAAGGCGGCCACCCGCTTGCCGTCGGAGGAGAAGACGGAGCTCGTTTCCGACTGGTCCGGCAGGTTGCTCAGCTTGCGAGCTTTGGTCGGGCCGATCTTCTTGACCCAGAGACCCTGGGCGCGGCGGAAGATCAGCGTCTTGCCGTTCGGCGCGACGTCTTCGACGTAGGCGGAGCCGACCCCGCGCACCTGCGGCTTGAGCTTGGAGCCGCTGCTCCGCATCGTGTAGATGTCGGCGTAGGCAGCCGCGCCGGCAGCGCTCTCACCGCGGCTGAAGATGATGCCGCCGGCGAAGTAACGAGGAGCGAACTCGTCGACGCCGGCGGTCGGCGTCAGACGGCGCGGGCTCGAGCCGGTCGACCGGACCACGGCGATGTCGTCGTTGCCGGCGCCGTTGGCCGAGCTGACCGACGCGCTGGTACGGACGAAGACGATCCACTTGCCGTCGGGCGAGAAGGCGGCGTCGTGGTTGTCGCCGCTGCTGACCAGCGCCCGCAGGCCGCCGCCGGTGGCTCCCACCGCGTAGAGGCTGGCGGGACCGCCAAGCGCCGCGCGCCGCTCGAAGACGACGTACTTCCCGTTGGGGGCGATCTTCGGCAGCGAGTCGATCTCCGGGCCGCTGGACAGCTGGCGCTGGCCGGAACCGTCAGGCCGGACCGAATAGATGTCGCCGCCGCGGGCGAAGGCGATCGTGCGCCCGTCGGGCGAGAAGTTCGGTTCGGTGTCGGTCGGCTCTTCGGTCAGCTGGTTGAGGCGGCCGTCTTTGACGGCGAAAAGGCCGCCTTTGAGCTCATCCCCGACTTTCGAGGATTTGGAGAAGACGACCGCGCCCGAGTTGGACGCCGCCGAGGCCGCCGCCGGGACCACGAGGGCGACCAGCGCGAACATTGCGATCAGGGTCTTCTTGAACATCGGATGCTCCTTTCACGAGCACTAGGTGACTTGATGCACCCATGCTCAGGTCCAGAGCCGTGCCGGCCAATGACAGCGACTTCACCTACCGGGCCACCTTTGGCCCGGTACGAGTCACCGAGTCCGCGAAAACCCTTGTTGAGCAAGGATTTTCGCGGACTCGCGGTTCAGCGCGGGCGGTCTAGCCCCAGCTCGATGACCCTGGCGGCGATCTGCCTGGGCCGGTCGCGGCCGGCTTCGCCGGGGATGTCGAGCTTGGCGGCTAAGGCGTCGAGGCGGCGCTGGGCGGTGCGCTCGGAGACGTGGAGCTCGGCGGCGATCTCGGCCCTGGTGGCGGGACGACCGGCGAAGGCTCCCTCGCTGCGGTACGGGGCCACCAGGGCGGCGGCCGTCGCCCGCTCCTCCTCGCTCAGCGCGACCGCGGGCTCGCTGGCGGCGACCGTGGCCCCGACCGGCGTCACCGACCCGGTCTTCACTTCCAGCCGGTGGCCGCCGACGATCAGGGTGTCGCCGTCGCGCAGGCGCCGCGGCTTGTCCAGCGGCTCGCCGTTCAGCGCGGTGCCGTTGCGGCTGTCGAGGTCGGTCGCCATCAGCACGTCGCCACGCCGTTCGATCTCCAGGTGGTTCCAGGAGACCTCCTCGTCCTCGAGCACGACGTCGGCCTCGGGCGAGCGCCCGACCACCGTCCGCTCGGCGCTCAGGGCGAAGGAGTGCGGCGGCTCACCGCTGGAGGAGATCCAAAGCCGGGGGTCCATCCGCCGAGATTAAAACTCGGCGGGGTCGCTAGTAGCGGTAGTGGTCCGGCTTGAAGGGGCCCTCGACCGGGACGCCGAGGTAGGACGACTGCTCCGGGGTGAGCTCGGTCAGGTCGACCCCCAGCGCCGCCAGGTGCAGGCGGGCGACTTTCTCGTCGAGGTGCTTGGGGAGGACGTAGACCGCGGACTCGCCGCCGTATTTGTCGTCGCGATGGCCGAAGAGCTCGATCTGGGCGATCACCTGGTTGGTGAACGAGTTCGACATCACGAAGCTCGGGTGGCCGGTCGCGTTGCCGAGGTTCAGCAGGCGCCCTTCGGAGAGGACGATGATCGCGTGGCCGTCGGTGAAGGTCCA
>DASUTJ010000084.1:0-39231 GCA_036374655.1 Solirubrobacterales bacterium
CCGCTCCAACGGCGGCGAACGCGAACTCCCCGACATCGTCGCCGACCTGCGCGGCCAAAACGGGATCCGCGTCATCCAGGTCGGCTTCATCGACTCCGTCAACGGCAGGGTCCGCACCCGCTTCCTCTCGGTCCCCGACGTCCCGCTGACCAAGGCCGTGTTCAACTTCTACGGCGGCAAACGTGGCCTGATCGAAAACTCCAAGAACCTCTGCGCCACCAAGCCCAGGGTGAAGGTCCGCCTCAAGGGCCAGAACGGCGCCGAGAGCAACACCAACCCGAAGATCGGTTTGCCCTGCGGGAAGCGCCAGGGCAAGAAGTAGCCCTCGAGCTACCCGGGCGTAGCAGCCCTGGGAATACCCGAGCGTTCTTGACCGGACGCTCCAGAAGCGTTAAAGCATCTCTCCGTACCTAAACGCCCCGAGCGCTCACGCTCGGGTCGGAGAAGAGGAGAGAAAGATGAAGTATCTGAAGATGCTCGGCCTCGCCGCGGTCGCGGCCATGTCGTTCATGGCGTTCGCCGCAAACACCGCCTCGGCGACCACACTCGAGGTCGGGGGCGTGACAACAAACTTCCCCATCAGGCTCACACTCAGCGCTGAGCAGACGCTTACCTGGGCCCGCACAGACGGGACGTTTTTGAACACATGCACGCAATCGCACTTTCGGGTAGAAACGCTGTCAACCACCAACCCCGTTACAGGACCCATCGATACCCCCCTGACTTTCGAAAAATGCACCAGACCGGTAACGGTTATTGACCAGGGCTCACTCGAGTTGGTCCACATCGGGGGCACCACAGACGGCACAGTGTTCTCAGAGGAAACAGAATTGACAACTGGTTCTCCCTTCGGCACCTTAACCTGCAAGACCGGCGAAACAACCCACATCGGCACCCTTACAGGGGTCGATGGGTCTCCTGCCACACATGCGACAATAGACATCAGCGCCGTCCTCAACTGCGGCTTCCTGGTCCCCTCCGCGACCTGGAAAGGCGCCTACTTGATTACATCCCCCCATGGACTCGGAGTCTCGGCATAGTCGGACACCGACGCAGCAGAGTCTGAATCTGGAAACTGCCCCCGGTCAAACGGGGGCGGTTTCAATTTCTGGGATTGACAGCGTTGCGCCCGCCTTTGCCCGCCTCCTCAAAAAACACAGACTATGACCCTGAAGGCAAAGCGCCGATCTACCGCTACGCCGGGGGCGAACTCAAGTGTCTTTCGTATCCCGACCGGGGCGCCGGGTCCCCCGGCCGCTGAGGAACGACGCCGATTGGAAGTGGCTCTGGGTCGCGGCAAGGGCGGCGCCTTCAATCCGCACACCGGCGCCTCGAGAGCTTTGGATCCGCGTCCGCTTTCGGCTTATCAGCGAGGCACTAACCGCCGAAGCGGTTGGTGATCGGGAGGCGGCGGTCCTTGCCGAAGGCCTTCGGCGTGATCCGGATCCCCGGCGCGGCCTGGCGGCGCTTGTACTCGGAGCGGTCGACCAGGCGGATCACCTCGTCGACGGTCTCGGCCGGCACCCCTGTCGCGATGATTTCCTCGCGGCCTTCGTCGCGCTCGACGTAGGCCTCGAGGATGCGGTCGAGCACCTCGTAGGGCGGCAGCGAGTCCTCGTCGCGCTGGTCGGGGCGCAGCTCGGCCGAGGGCGCCCGTTCGATCACGCTGGCCGGGACCAGCTCGCGGCCGGCGCGCTCGTTCCGCCGCCGCACCAGGTCGTAGACGAGTTGCTTGGGCACATCCTTGATCACCGCGAAGCCTCCGGCCATGTCGCCGTAGAGGGTCGCGTAGCCGACCGACATCTCGCTCTTGTTGCCAGTGGTCAGGACCAGCCAGCCGTGGCGGTTGGAGAGAGCCATCATCACGTTGCCGCGGATCCGCGCCTGGACGTTCTCGGCGGTCAGGTCCGGCTCGGAGGGCTTGGTCGGGTCGCGCGGCACGGCCTTGCCCGGCTCGTCCAGGTAGCCGCGCAGCGCCTCCTCGTAGCTGGCCATCAGCGGCGCGATCTCGACCTCGAACAGCTCGCAGCCCAGGTTGGCGGCGATCTCGCGGGCGTCCTGCTGGGTCTCGGAGCTGGAGTGGGGGGAGGGCATGACCACGCAGGTCAGCCGCTCGGGCCCGACCGCGTCGGCGGCGACCATCGCCACCAGGGCCGAGTCGATCCCGCCCGAGAGCGCCAGCCCGACGTGCTTGAAGCCGTTCTTGCCGACGTAGTCGCGCAGGCCGAGGGTCAGCGCGCCGTAGACCTCGTCGAGGTCGGGAAGGGGGTCGGCGAGCGGGCTCGGCTCGCCGTCCGGCACCTCGCAGACCAGAAGCTCCTCCTCGAACTGGGCGGCGCGGGCGATCACCGTCCCGTCGGGCGCGGTGACGAGGCTCTGACCGTCGAAGACGAGCTCGTCCTGGCCGCCGACCAGGTTGCAGAAGGCGAAGTAGGCGCCGTAGGCGCGCGAGCGCTCGGCGAACATCGCTTCCCGCTCGCGGCCCTTGCCGCGGTGGTAGGGCGAGCCGGAGGGGTTGGCGATCAGCTGAGCGCCGTCCCTGGCCTCGGTCTCCGCCGGCGGGCCCGGCAGCCAGACGTCCTCGCAGATCGTCAGCCCGACGGTCAGGCCGCCGGCCTCGATCGTCATCGGTCCCTCGCCTGGGACGAAGTAGCGCTGCTCGTCGAAGACGGCGTAGTTGGGCAGGCGGTTCTTGCGGTAGACGGCCTGGACCCGGCCGTCGGCGAGGACCGCGGTCGAGTTGTAGGCGTGGCGGGGGTCGACCTGGTCGGCGACCGGCTCGGCGAAGCCGACCAGGGCCGTGATCCCCTGTGCGGCGGCGGCCAGCCCCTCGACCGCCTGCTGGTTGGCGCGCAGGAAGTGGCGCTTCAGGTAGAGGTCCTCGGCCGGGTAGCCGGGGATGCAGAGCTCGGGGAAGATCACCAGCTCGGCGCCCTCGTCGCGGGCGCGTCCGATCCAATCGGCCACCTTGGCGGCGTTGCCGGCGACGTCGCCGACGGTGGGGTTGATCTGGGCGAGGGCCAGGCGCATCGGGGAAGTATCTCCATCGTCCTACCCGGAGGTACTTTTGCCCACCGTTAGGGTTTTCCAGGCATGCGGAACCGCCGGAGGCAACTGGTCGGGTTTTCGGCGGCGCTGCTCCTGGCGATCGCCGCCACCGTCCCTGCCCAGGCCACGCCGGGCGTCGGGGAAGCAGACCTCGCCTCCGACGCGCAGAAGCCGTTCCTGATGCCGCGCTGGCGGCCGACCGACACCGACGATCCCAACCGCAACGCCTACTCGGTGCCGGAGGCACCGCGCTCGCCCGCCTGCAGCCGGCACTTCTGCGTCCACTGGGTCGAGGAGGGGCTCGACGCCCCCAACCTCGGCGACCGCAACGGCGACGGCATCCCGGACTTCGTCGAACGGGTGCTGGGGGTCGCCGAACGCGTGCACCGGGTGGAGAACGGGAGGCTCGGCTGGCGCGAGCCGCGCAGCGACGGCCGCCAGGGCGGGCGCAACGGCAAGACCGACGTCTACCTCTCCCAGATCGGCGGCGAACTGTTCGGCTACGCGGCGCCCGACCGCGGCCAGGCGACCAAGGAGCACCGGATCCCGCGCCGGCTGCACGGCTACCTGGTCCTCGACAACGACTACAGCGCCTTCGAGTTCCCCGGCACCAAGCCGCTCGAGGACCTGCAGGTGACCTTCGCCCACGAGTACAACCACATCCTCCAGTTCGGCTACGACGCCTACCAGGACCCCTGGTTCGCTGAGGCCAGCGCGACCTGGATGGAGGACCAGGTCTACAACGGGATCGACGACTACCTGCGCTACGTGCGCCGCTGGGTGAAGCTCTACGAAACCCCGCTGACCGCCAACTCGATCAAGGAGTACGGCAGCGCGGTCTGGAACCAGTGGCTGGCGCGGCGCTACGGCCCCGAGGTGATCCGCAAGGCATGGGCCGGGTCGATCGACGCCCGGCCCGGCGGCTTCTCGGTCGCCAGCTACGAACGGGCGCTGCGTTCGAGCGGCGCTTCGGACCTGAGCCGGGACTTCGCCCGTTTCGCGACCGCGGTGGCGGAGTGGCGGACCGGTCGGGGCTTCCGTGAGAGTCGCCTGTTCCCCGACCCGCCGCGCCAGGGCCACCTACCGCTCGACGGCACCCACCTGACCCGGATGCTCAACCACACCACCTTCCAGCTGCTGCGAGTGCGACCCCGGGACGGGCAGGCGGTCGAGCTGCAGCTGCAGGCGCCGCGGGGGACCGCGGCCGGCCTGGCGCTGGTCGGCCGCCGCGGCAGCGAGCGCCACGGGCGCCCGGTCACCCGCCTCGACTACGCGCGCGGGGGAGGGCAGCTGAGCGTGCGGCTACCGCAGCCGGGCCGCTTCAAGCGGATCACGGCGGTGATCGTCAACGCCGACGCCCGCGCCCGCGGCTTCGACGTCGGCCTGCTCGACTGGAGCTACCTGACCGACGGCCTGCCGTTCGAAGTCAGCGGCCGGTTGCTGCGGTAGCACTTAGGACTGCGCCTCGGCCGCTACCGGGCCGGCGCCGTTGGTCGACGCCGCGGCGGCCTTTTTCTTCTTCGCCTTCGCCTTCTTCTTGGCCGGGGCGGTCGCGATGACCTCCTCGATCGCCGCTTCGAGGTCGAGGGCGAAGCTGTCGAGATCGGCCATCGCGTCGTAATCGCCGATCAGGCCGAAGTTGACCTGGCCGTTGTAGGACATGATCCCGACGCAGAGCGCCTGGCGCCGCGCCAGCGGCACCATCGGGAAGATCGACTCCATCTTGCGGCCGAGCACGTAGAGCGGGAACTGCGGCCCCGGCACGTTGGTGACGACGAGGTTGAAGAAGCGCTGCGCCGGCTGCAGGCGGGCCGCCTGGGAGGCGATCGTCGAGGGGGCGAAGTCGGTCAGTTTGGTGAGGATCTCGGCCCCGACCGCCTGGCCGGAGGACTTCAGGTCGCCCATCTCGCCGGTCATCAGCTGCAGCCGCTCGACCGGGTCCTCGCACCAGACCGGCAGCGGCGCCATCATCGCCGAGATCCGGTTGCCGAGGGCGCCGTGCTCCTCGTCGGCGCGGACGCTGACCGGGACCATCGCCCGCAGCTCCAGGCCGGCGGTGTCGTGGCCGCGGGCGCGCAGGTATTTGCCGATGCCGCCGGCGACGATCGAGAGGATCACGTCGTTGACGGTGCCGCCGTGGGCGTCCTTGACGCGCTTGAGGTCGCCGAGGTCGGTCTGGACCATCTGGAAGCGGCGGTGCGGGCCGATCTCGACGTTGAAGACGGAGTGGGGGGCGGACATCCCGGCGCTGACCATCTTCGAGGTCGCGCCGACACCCTTCAGCACCTGGCGGGGACCGCGCAGCGCCGCCCGGAAGCCGCGGTAGATCTCCGGCGGGCTGGTCAGCCGCTCGCGCCAGGCCTGGCTCAGCAGCTGGACGTTGGTCGGCTCGGGGCGGGCGAGCCAGGGCGGCGCCTTGTCAGGCGTACCGGCGGGCTCGGGGTCGAGGTCGAAGAGGACGGTGGTGATGTCGACGCCGGAGACCCCGTCGACCAGCGCGTGGTGGCTCTTGCCGATGATCGCGAAGCGATCGCCGGTCAGGCCCTCGACCAGCCACAGCTCCCAGAGGGGCTTGGAGCGGTCGAGCTGCTGGGAGAAGATCCGCGAGGCGAGGTTGCGCAGCTGCTCGTCGGAACCCGGCGCCGGCAGCGCGGTCTGGCGCACGTGGTAGTCGAGGTTGAGGTGCGGGTCGTCGACCCAGACCGGCCGCCCCTGGTCGAGAGGGACGAAGCGCAGCTTCTGGCGGAAGCGCGGCACCAGGTGCAGGCGCGAGGCGATGTGGTCGCGGAACTCAGCGTGGGTCGGCGCCTCGCCCTGGAAGATGCTGACCGAGGCGACGTGCATGTGGGCGCCGGAGCGCTCCAGGTGGAGGAAGGACGTGTCGAGGCCGCTGAGTCGGTCTTGTTTGCTCACCGTCCCATGTTCGCACACATGTCCACCTCTGATGTGAGCACCTGAGGGCAGCTGGAAAGCCAAGTTTCAAGGAACGTTGCAGTCCTCGGAATGTGTGCGTCCGCTCACATTTGCGCGTCGAAAGGCGCCCTAGCGTGTTCTCTCCGAAACGACCTGCCGAGTCCCCTCGCCCCTGGGCGCAGGGTCAGCGAAGTCCGCTAGGCAGCAGAAAGCGAGCTGAACACAGATGCGAAAACTCCTGCCCGCGATGGCGGCTGCCATTGCGCTGACGATCGGCCTGGCGCCAGCGGCGGCGCAGACCGAGCGCAAGACCCACCATGAGCGGTCGCGCTCCCACGTCTCCTTGCATCTCTCCACCCACTCGGTGCTGGTGGGGGAGGGCCTGGCGGTGCGCGGCAAGATGCGGCCGAGCGGCCGGCACCGGGTCAAGCTGGTCTTCCGAGGAGCCGATCGCGGCGTCCGCAGCGTGACCACCAGGGCAAACGGGACCTTCGCCCTGCGCTGGGCGCCGGCGCAGACCGGCAGCTACGCGGTCCGCGCCTATGGCGTGCACGACCGGCGCGTCCGCTCCTCCAGCAGCGCCGCCCGCAAGCTGACCAGCTACAGGCTGGCCGGAGCCTCCTACTACGGGCCCGGCATCTTCGGCAACGGCGTCGCCTGCGGCGGCACCCTGCTGCCGGGGACGATGGGCGTCGCTCACAAGACGCTGCCGTGCGGGACGATGGTGAAGCTGCGCTACCACGGCCGCAGCGCGACCGTGCCGGTGATCGACCGCGGCCCTTACGTCGCCGGGCGCGACTACGACCTGACCTGGGCGGTCAAGCTGAAGCTTGGCTTCCCCGGCGTCGGGACGGTTCTGGCGAGCAGGTAGCTGTTAGGAGGCGAGGCCGAGCTGGAGCTGGCCTGGTGTCGACTCCTGCTCGGCCGGCGCCTTCTCGCCGCTGAACGAGGCGACGCGGACGCCGAGCAGGCGCACCGGGCGCTGCGGGTCGTAGGCGCGCAGCAGCTCGAGCGCGGTCGGACCGACGACCTCCGGGTCGTCGGTCGGCTCGGGCAGGGTGTGGGAGCGGGTGACGTTGGTCCAGTCGTCGAGCCGGACCTTGATCCCGATCGTCCGCCCCCGCAGCTCGCGTTTGCGCAGGCGGCGACAGAGCTCCTCGGAGAGCTCGGCCAAGTGCCGCTCCAGCTCGTGGCGCTGGTTGAGGTCGTGGTCGAAGGTGATCTCGGTCGACTGGGATTTGGTCTCGTGTTCAGGGGTGATCGGCGTCTCGTCGAGCAGCCGGCCGCGGGTGTGCAGCCAGGCGCCCGAGCGGGGGCCGAAGCGGTCTTCCAGCGCCGGGCGCTCCCAGGTGCGCAGGTCCGAGAGCGTCCGAATCCCCATCTGCTCCAGCCGGGCGACGGTCTTTGGCCCGATCCCGGGGATCAGACCGGGGGAGTGGTCGGCAAATCGCTCCAGGGCCTGCTCGCGCGAGAGCACGACGAGGCCGGCCGGCTTGCCCAGCTCGCTGGTGATCTTGGCCAGCATCCGGCTCTCGGAGATCCCGACCGAGCAGGTGAGGCCGGTATCCGCCTTGATCTCCGCCATCACCCGCCGCATCGTCGCCTTCGGCGAGAAAAGCCCGGTCAGGTCCAGGTAGGCCTCGTCGAGCCCAACCACCTCGACCACCTCGACATTCCGCCGCAGCACGTCCATCACCTGCCCCGAAGCCTCCCGGTAGGCAGGAAAGTCCGGCCGCAGATAAACCGCATCAGGCAACCGCCGCCGCGCCACCGCGGCCGGCATGGCCGAATGGATCCCAGCCAGCTTCCGAGCCTCGTAGCTGGCCGTGGTGACTACCGCCCGAGGCCCCGACCCGCAGACCACCACCGGCTTCCCCCGCAGCTCCGGCCGCCGCCGCAGCTCCACGGACGCGTAAAAGGCGTCCATGTCCAGGTGGGCAATGGTCCTATCGAAACTCACCCACCGATGTTAGGAAGGACCCGGGACGGGACCCATAGAGATCAGGCTTAAACTGCAGCCGTGGCTTCCCCGGAGGCGAAGAACCTCGAGGCGATCTCGCAGGCGATCGACCAGCACAATTCCAACTGCCCCTTCCCGGCGGCGGAGGTGCGGATGAACCCGTTTGAGGTCGAGCGGCTGGGATGGGAGTCGATTCGGGGGTTGCCGGTGGTGCCGGACGGGGCGATCGGGACGGGTCGGTTCCGGATCGTCTGCTCTCGCGACATGGAGGACGACGGTCTGGAGATCGTCGAGGCGGTCGGCAAAGAGCTCGAGACCGTCGCTCCGACCCGGAACTGATCGCCTCTCTCCGAACTTCGGTGCCCCATAGGCACCCAAATCTCGGAGTCGTTGACTAGACCTCGTTAAAGAAATCTAATCCGAGGCTTTCCATCCAGTTGATGACCTCGGTGTTGAGCTGGGATAGCTCGCCGGTCCAGATCAGGACGCCCATCGCGATCAGGATCAGGCCGCCGATCGCGACGATCGCCTGGTAGTGGCGCTTGACGACCGCGAACGCGGTGGTCATCTGCGAGAAGGCGACTGCGGTGAGGAGGAAGGGGATCGCCAGGCCCGCCGAGTAGACGGCGAGGAGGACGGCTCCGTGGCCGGCGGAGCCGGATAGGGAGGCGGCGCCGAGGATCGCGCCCAGGGTGGGGCCGATGCACGGCGTCCAGGCGATCGCGAAGGCGGCGCCGGCGACGATCGGCCCGCCTTTGCCCGCCCGGTCGAGGAGGGCGTTGACGTGCCACTCCTGGTTCAGCCTGGTGACGAAGAGGGAGCTGACGAAGAGCACCCCCATGGCGATGATCAGAGCGGCGGCGATTTTTTCCAGCAGCTCCTTGTGGTCCTGGAGCAGCGACCCCAGCCCGGTCGCGGTCAGCCCGAGGAGGATGAATATCGCCGAGAAGCTGGCGACGAAGAGGAGGCTCGGCCCCAGCACCCGGCGCCAGCCTGCGCTCTCCAGCTCACTCGCCGAGACGCCCGAGACCGCTGAGAGGTAGCCCGGCACCAGGGGCAGCACGCAGGGGGAGAGGAAGGAGACGACGCCGGCGGCGAGCGCGGCGAGAATCCCCACTCCCGCGGCGGGATCGGTGCTGACCTCGGCGAAGACCACTGGGGGTCAGGTTACCCTCACGCGGGTGCCGTCCCGCCGCTCGCCTCAGTCGCTCTTCAACGCCACCGGGACCGCCCGCAGCCTGCGCGCCTCGCCACTCTTCGCGATCGGCCCCTCCGAGCCCGGGCCAGCGATCCGGCGGGGCTTCCTGCTCGCGGTCCCGATCGGGCTCACCCTCGCCTTCGAGCTCGGCCTCGACACCGAGAGCGCCGGCGCGATCGCCACCGCCGCCCTGATCAACGGCTTCCCGGGCGGCGACGCGCCCGCTCGGGTCCGCGCCGCCTGGCAGGCCGCGGGTGCGCCGCTAATCGGCATCGCCGCGGCGCTCGGCATCCTCAGCAGCCAAACCGGGCCGACCGCCGTCCTCGCCCTCGGCCTGCTCGGCGCCCTCGCCGGCTACTGCTTCAGCGTCTCGTTGCGGCTGGCGATTCTCGGCCTCTCCGTGACCCTGGGGATGCTGATCGCCCAGGGCCTCTTCTTGCCCGCCGGCGACGCCCTGCCCGCCCTCGCCTACGCCACCCTCGGCGGCCTCACCCAGGTCGTCTGGTCGCTGCTCGTCTGGGTCGCGGTCGACCGCGACGACGAGCCGGAGAAAGCCTGGAGCGGGGGAGACGCGATCACCGCTTTGCGCTCGAACCTCACCCTGGAGTCGCAGAGCGCCCGCCACGCGATCCGCTTCGGCGCCGCGCTGGCGGCCGGGGTCGCCGCCTACTGGCTGCTGGGCATGGACGAGCACGGCTACTGGATCCCGCTGACGATCCTCTTCGTGATGCGGCCGCAGCGCGACGAGACCGACCATCGCCTGATCCTGCGGGCGGCCGGGACCGTGCTCGGCCTGGTCCTCGCCTCCGCGATCGCCGAGGCCCTCGGCGGCAGCGAGCTGGCGATCGGCGTCGTCCTGACCGTCGCCGCGGCGTTCAGCTTCGGCCTGCTCACGGTCCAGTACGCGCTCTTCACGGCCGCGATCACCACCTACGTGGTGGTAATCAGCACCACGCTCGGCGAGCCCGCCTTCCGCGCCGTCGACGAGCGCGCCACCGGCACCGTACTGGGCATCCTGATCGCCTTTTTGGCTTGGCGGCTTTGGCCAAACCCGGCCGGCACGGTAGATTTGGCCAGTCAGCCAAACATGGGAGGAGCAGGCAGTTGAGCAACCGCACGTTCGTCATCGGGGTCGGAATGACCAAGTTCGAGAAGCCGGGCACCAAGGACGGCGACTACCCGGACTGGGCCAAGGAGGCGGGGGAGAAGGCGCTTGCCGACGCCGGCATCCCGTACGAGGATGTCGAGCAGGCCTACGCCGGCTACTGCTACGGCGACTCGACCTACGGCCAGCGCGCGCTCTACCAGCTCGGCCTGACCGGGATCCCGGTCGTCAACGTCAACAACAACTGCTCGACCGGCTCTTCGGCGCTGTTCCTGGCGCGCCAGGCGGTCAAGGGCGGGATCGCCGACTGCGCCCTGGCGCTGGGCTTCGAGAAGATGGAGCCGGGCAGCCTGGGGGTGAAGTACACCGACCGCACCAACGCGCTCGACAAGCACGCGATGCGGATGTTCGAGATCCGCGACCCGGAGGCCTCGCCGCCGGCCCCGCAGATGTTCGGCAACGCCGGCCGCGACCACATGCAGAAGTACGGCTCCAACCCCGACCACTACGCCTGGATCGGCTGGAAGAACCACAAGCACTCGGTCAACAACCCCTACGCCCAGTTCCAGGACGAGTACTCGCTGGAGGACATCAAGGCGGCAAAGATGATCCACGACCCGCTGACCAAGCTGCAGTGCTCGCCGACCTCCGACGGTTCGGCCTGCGCGATCGTCGCCTCCGAGGCCTACGTCGACAAGCACGGGCTCTGGGAGCAGGCGGTCGAGATCGCCGGCCAGTCGATGGTCACCGACCTCAGCTCGACCTTCGACGAGGGCGCCGACTGCATGACGATCGTCGGATCCGACATGTCGAAGACCGCGGCCGACGCCGCCTACGCGGAAGCCGGAGTCGCAGCCGCCGAAGTCGACGTCTGCGAGCTGCACGACTGCTTCAGCGCCAACGAGCTCATCACCTACGAAGCGCTCGGTTTCGCCGCCGAGGGCGAGGCGCACAAGCTGGTCGAGGCGGAAGCCACCACCTACGGCGGCGACGGCCCGGTCGTCAACCCCTCGGGCGGACTGATCTCCAAGGGTCACCCGCTGGGGGCGACCGGCCTGGCCCAGTGCTCGGAGCTGACCTGGCAGCTGCGCGGCGACGCGGACAAGCGCCAGGTCGACGGGGCGAAGGTCGCCCTCCAGCACAACATCGGCCTCGGCGGAGCCGCCGTGGTCACGGTCTACAAACCGGCGGCCTGAGAGGTCGCCTCACGGGGTAGGAGGAGCATGATGGCGAAGGAGCGGCGTTCACTCAGCGGCAAGGTCGTGGCGATCACCGGCGGTGCGCGGGGAATCGGCAAGGCGACGGCGACGGCGCTGGTGCGCAAAGGGTGCCGGGTCGCGATCGGCGACCTCGAGCTCGAGCTGGCGGAGAAGACCGCCGGCGAGCTGGGCGGCGGCACCGTTGCGCTGCCGCTCGACGTCACCGACCGCTCCTCCTTCGAGCACTTCCTCGACGAGGCCGAAAGGCAGCTGGGCCCGATCGACGCGGTGATCAACAACGCCGGGATCATGCCGGTGACGCCGTTCGAGGATGAGAGCCCCGAGTCGGTGCAGCGCCAGATCGACATCAACATCGGCGGCGTCATCACCGGCACCCAGCTGGCGATCAAGCGGCTGCGCCCGCGCTACGGCGGCTACATCGTCAACATCGCCTCGCAGGCGGGCAAAGGCGGGATCCCGGGCATTGCCACCTACTCGGGGACCAAGCACGCCGTCGTCGGCATCAGCGAGGCGGTGCGGTGGGAGCTGCGAGGCAGCGGCGTCGAGGTCCTCTGCGTGATGCCAACCGTGGTCAATACCGAGCTGACCAGCGGCGTAGGCCAGAAATGGGTGAAGCCGGTCGAGGCCGAGGACGTCGCCAACGAGATCGTCGACGCGATGGAAGTTCCGCGCTTCGACGTCTTCGTCCCGCGCGCCAACGGCGCCCTCTACAAGGTCTTGGCGCCATTCCCGCGCAAATGGCGCGAGGCGCTCGGCCGGGCGATGAAGATCGACAAGCTGATGATCGAGGTCGACCACGGCGCCCGCCAGGCCTACGAGGACCGCGCCGCCAAGAGCGAGCCGGGCCAGGACGAGGGCGCCGAGGCGCCCGCGCCCCAGCGCGACGCGGCCTAGTGGGGCGCGTCTACGACGCCACCTGGGGCCGGATGTTCTCGGCCTTCTACGACCGGGCTTTCGAGGCGACGGAAGAGGCGGGGCTGCGGGAGATGCGCCGCGATCTGCTCCGGCAGGCGCGGGGGAGAGTCCTGGAGCTTGGCTCGGGGACCGGCCTCAATCTCGAGCTGTACCCCCACGAGGGCATCGACGACCTGATCCTGACCGAGCCCGACCCTCACATGGCAAAGCAACTGCGCAAGCGCATGGAGGAAGTCTGTCCCGGCGCGGAAATGATCGAAACCGGAGCCGAAAACCTCCCGTTCGAGGACGCGGGCTTCGACACGGTCGTGGTCACGCTCGTCCTCTGCACGGTTCCGGACCAAGAGGCGGCCCTGGCCGAGACCAAGCGCGTTCTCAAGCCGGACGGCCAGTTCCTCTTCCTGGAGCACGTGCGCTCACCGGACCAGGGCCTGGCCAAGTGGCAGGACCGCCTCGAAAAGCCCTGGCGCTTCCTCGGCGACGGCTGCCACTGCAACCGAGACACCGAGTCAGCCCTCAAGGCCGCCGGGTTCGAGCTGAGCGACGTCGAGCATCCCGAACTGCCAAAGGCCCCGCCGATCGTCAGGCCAATGGCGAGGGGAAGCGCCCGGCTCAACCCGTAGGCCCAAAGTCGCTACGCCGGTCCAACGCACGATAATGGTGGTTATGTCAACTTGGCCCAGGAGAGGCCCGGGGACGCCCTAGCCGGCCTCTTCGATTGCCTCTTCGAAGGCTCCGGTGCTGGTGGGCGTGCCGAGGGTTTCCAGGCCCTTGGTGCCCGGTCCCTCGATCGCGAACGATGGCGTGCCGTTGAAGCCGAGCTGTCGGGCTTCCTGGCTGGTTTCTTCGACTTCTGCCCGCATCAGTTTGCGGTCTTCGTTCCATTTCGCCATGTCTTCGACCCCTGCGGCCTTGGCGACCGCTTCGATGAAGGCGTCGTCGGCGTAGCCGGAGCCCTCGGTGCCCTGGTTCTTGTAAAAGAGCTCGACGAAGTTCCAGCCGCGCCCCTGTGCGCCAGCGGCCAGCGCCGCGGCGCCGGCGTCGACGGATTCGGGGCCGATGATCGTGAAGTTGCGGAAATCGATCTTCGCTTCGCCATTCTTGACCTGGTTTTCGATAATCGGCGGCAGGATTTCCTCGGCAAAGCCCTTGCAGACCGGGCACTGCAGATCGCCGAACTCGACCAGTTCGACCGGCGCTTTCGGATCGCCCAGCACCATCTCGTTCTGCGGGATGCCCTGCAGAGCGCTCGAGACCTCCGCCGCGCCTTCGATGTTCTCGGCGTCGCCGCCGTCGCCGCCCGAGTTGACCACGATCAGGGCGACGACGACCACGATCGCGAGGAAGACCGCCCCGGCGGCAAACTGCATCAGCTTGGTGCGCCGGTCGGTGTCGTTCACCGCGCCGCCTGCAGTTCGTTGCCGCCGTAGGCGATCAGGCGCGTCGCGCTGATCAGGAAGAGAATCGTCATCAGCACGGCGCTGGCGACGCACCACTGGCAGATCGCTTCGATCTTGAAGAGCTCGATGTAGGTGAGAAAGATGCTGTAGCCGAACCCGCCCAGGGAGACGGCGAAGGCGCCGAAACGCGCCAGGTCGTTGGCGAAGAACGCGGTCGCCAGCAGCAGCAGGTAGCCGATCACGCCGAAGACCGCGATGTTGACCCCGGCGACGTGCGAGTAGGAGCTTTCGGCAACGGTCCGGCAACCGGTGCTGCCGGCGAGGCAGACCGGCGAGCCGCCGCCCGACTCGGCGATCGCGATGTAGGTGGCGACGCCGACCCCCAGGGCGGAGACAAAGGCCGTCGCGCGGCGCAAGGTGTCCTCGCTGGGGTAGCTCACGGCGCGGAAGATAAGGCCTCGGCGTAAAACGCGGCTAAGGCGCGCGAGAGCTTGCCTCCCTGCCAGGCCAGGGGCGACTCGCCCGGCTCCTCGCCGATCAGTCGCCCCTGCGGCAGCGCCTCGGCGTAGGCGGCCGCGACCTCGTACGGGTGGCCGGGGTCGGCGTCGTCGTTGCTGGCGACGACGAGCGCCGGCAGGTCGAGCTGGCGCAGCTCGTCGAGGGACTCGAAGGGACGCGACCGCGGCACCTCGCGCAGCGCCTCGACGAGGGCCCCGAGGTGCTCCTGCGCCAGCAGCCGCTCCCGGGTGAAGCGGAGGATCGAATCTCGCCAGCGCGGATCGAATCCCTGCCGCCGCTCGAGATAGGTGAGGAAGCCGTCGATGCCATCGGCCTCCAGCGCCGCCGCCAGGCCGTCCCAGTAGTCGAGCGACTCGGGCTCGATCGCGCCGAGGTAGGTCGGCCCGATCACGGCCAGGCCGGCCAGGCGCTCCGGGTGACGCAGCGTGTAGCCGACGGCCGTGTGCGCCCCCATCGAGTGGCCGCCGAGCAGGAAGCGCCCCTCGCCCACCCGCTCGGCGACGACCCGCTCAAGGTCGTCCACCAGCCGCGGGTATCCATAACCCTCCCCCACCGGCGCGGGCTCCGACTCGCCGTGACCGCGGGCGTCGTAGACGACCACCTCGTATCCGGCCCGCGGCAGCGCTTTGGAGCCGTGCAGGACCTGGCGCCGGGTGGCGGTGATCCCGTGGCAGAGGACCACCGGCGGTCCCTCCCCCGTCGCCTCGCCCCGCAGCGTCGGGCCCGGCCCGACGGCGAACGAACGCGTTTCGAGCGGCATCAGCCGAGCGCGGCGACGGCCTGCTCGAGGTCCGCGACGGACTCGTACTGGGCGCCCGTCCGCGAGACGCTGCGGTGGCGGACGATCCCCTCGCCGTCGATGACGAAGATCGCCCGCTGCACGTAGCGGCCGCCGGGAGCGTCCTTCAGCTCGGTGAACCGCGCCAGCGGCCCGATCCAGCCGGTGACGCCGTAGCTCTTGGCGACCGCCAGCTCCTCGTCGGCGAGCAGCGGCACGTTCAGTTCCTGCTCTTTGACCCAGTGCTCGTGCGAGTCGACCGACTGGGGCGAGATTCCGAGCACCGCGGCGTCGAGCTCGTCCAGGCGGTCGCCTTCGTCGCGGTAGGAACAGAACTGCTTGGTGCAGACGGTGGTCGCGTCGCCCGGGTAGAAGGCGAGGATCAGGTTGCGCCCGCGGTAGTCGGCCAGCCGGTAGGTCTTGCCGCCCGTCCCGGGCAGGGCGAAATCAGGTGCGGTGTCGCCGACGTCGACCTTGGCCACGGCAGCGAGCTTACCCGCGGGGAGACCTCGGGGAGCCGCCTCAGCCCTGCTCGAGCGTGGCTTCTTCGATCAGGACGGTCTGTTTCGGAGTTTCTTCCGGCGTGCCGAGGGCGTCGATCTTTTCGACCACGTCGTAGCCCTCGCTGACCTTCCCTACCAGCGCGTATTCCGGCGGCAGCCCGGCATCTGGGGCGGTGACGACGTAGAACTGGCTGCTGGAGCGGCCGGGCGGGTCGGCCGAGCTCTTCGCCATCGCCACCACGCCCTTGGTGTAGGCGAGGTTCGGCGGCGGTTCCTCGTCCACCGTGTAGCCGGCACCGCCCGTCCCGGTCCCTTCGGGATCGCCGCCCTGGATCACGAAGCCAGGGGCGACGCGGTGGAAGGTGAGGTCGTCGTAGAAGCCTTCCTCGGCGAGGAAGGCGAAGGAGTTGGCGGTTTTGGGGGCCCGCGTGGTGTCCAGTTCGATCTCGAAGGTGCCGCAGCTGGTCTTCATCATCACGGTCGCCGCTTCGCCCTTCTTCAGCACCTGATCCGGGGCCTTGAAACTGACGTCCTTCGGTTCCGGCGCTTCGACCTGCTCGCAGCCGCCGGCGCTCGATCCATCGTCCGTGGACGAGGACGTCGTCGTCCCGTCGTCCGAGTCGCCGCCGCTCTGGCCGATCAGCACCGCGCCGATGACGACGGCGGCAACCACGGCGAAGACGACGAGGACGATCCAGCGGCGATCCTGTTGCTGCTCCTCCACGGGCGAGAACCCTAATGGAGCCGGCGGAGGAAAACCCGACAGGACCGCGCCGGAGACCTACGATCCAGTCGTGCCCTCCTCCCCCCTGCTCACCCCGCTCGCCGCGGCCGTTCTGCACGTCGGCGATCCGGAGCGGATCCTCCAGGTCGAGTGCGGAGACGGCGAGGGGGCGATGTTCCTCGCCCGCGAGTTCCCCAGCGCCCGGGTTCGCGGGGCGGACAGCTCGGCCGCGGCGATCCGTGCCGCCGGTTCGAGGGTCGGTCTCGACCCCGAGGGTCGCGTCGCCTTCAAGCAGGGCGGCCCGCGGTCGCTCCCCTTCCCGGGCGACCATTTCGACCTCGTCGCCGTCCTCGACGCCCGCCCGGCCCCCCGCGAGACGCTGCGGGTGCTGCGCCCCGGCGGTTTCCTCGCCCTCGCGGAGTCCGGCCGCGCCGACGCTCCCGCCGGCTGGGGCGGTCGCCTGCTGCGACGGCGGCTGGGCCGGCTTGGGTTCGAGCCGATCTGGGCCCAGCCGGCCGGCGACGGCAGCTTCGCTGTCTTCCGCCTCGGCGGCGGCGGGCCACCGGGCCCGGCCCTCTAGGCTGCGAGCCGAATGGAGATCGCCGGGATGCCGCTGACCCTGCTCGTCAACCCCTCTTCGGCGGGGGGCAAGACGCTGAAGCTGCTGCCACGGATCGAGGCCGCGCTGGACGCCCGCCGTGCCGTCTTCCGGGTCGAGAGGACGCGCAGCCTCGAGCACGGGGTCGAGACGGCGCTGCGCGCGATCGAGCTCGGGGAGGTCCCCGTGGTGACCAGCGGCGACGGCCTGATCGGCGCCGTCGGCGGCGCGATGGCGGGCTCGGAGACGCCGCTGGGGCTGATCCCGGGCGGCCGCGGCAACGACCTGGCCCGGGCGCTCGGCATCCCCTCCGACCCCGAGGCGGCGGTCGAAGTGGTACTCGCCGGCAACAGCCGCCGGATCGACGTCGGCGAGGCCAACGGCAAGCGCTTCCTCGGCATCGTCAGCGTCGGCTTCGACTCCGAATGCAACCGCCTCGCCAACGAAACCCACTTCATCCGCGGCAACCTCGTCTACGCCTACTCGATGATCCGCACCCTTGTCGGCTGGCGTTCGGCCCGCTTCACGATCGCCACCGGCGGCGAGCGCAAACGCCTGACCGGCTACTTCGTCGACGTCGCCAACAACAGCGTCTACGGCGGCGGCATGTACATCGCCCCCGAAGCGGAGATCGACGACGGCCAGTTCGACGTCGTCGCGATCACCGAGGTCGGCAAGCTGCGCTTCCTGCGGGGGCTGCGCGACGTCCTCAAGGGAGCACACATCGACAAGGACGAGGTCACCACCTTCCGCGCCTCGCGGCTCGAGCTCGACGCCAGCCGCCCGTTTCCCGTCTACGCCGATGGCGACCACCTGACCGACCTGCCGGTCTCGCTGCGGGTGCTGCCGCGCTGCCTCTCGATCCTCGTCCCAGCCGGCGACGGGGCCTGAGCCGATGCCCGCCGGGGGAACGCGCGCACGGCCCCTGTTCGGCGCCAAGCTGGCGCTCTCGCGGGCGATCGGCACCGCCAGCCGGCGCAGCGGCCGCGGCGGCGGCACGACCCTGCCCGGCCGCGTCCTGCTCCGCCTCGAGCCGGAGGCGATCGCCCGCCTCGGCGCCGGCCTCGACCGCGGCACGACGATCGTCTCCGCCACCAACGGCAAGACGACGACCGCGGGGATGATCGCCGGGATCCTCGCCGCCGACGGTCGCCACCCGGTCCACAACCGCGCCGGCTCGAACATGACCTGGGGGGTGGCGACGGCGCTGCTGGAGCAGCGCGGCCAGGAGGGCCTGTTCGAGGTCGACGAGGCGTGGCTGCCGCGGGTGACCGAGCAACTCGATCCCTCGCTGATCGTGCTGGGCAACCTCTTCCGCGACCAGCTCGATCGTTACGGCGAGATGGAGGCGCTGGCCGACGAGTGGGCGAAAACGGTCGCGGCCCGCACCGGCCACACCCGCTTTGTCCTCAACGCCGACGACCCGCTGATCGCCGACCTCGGACGCGACCCCGAGGGGGCGCGGCGCGACGGCGTTCTCTACTTCGGGATCGAGGACCCCTCCCAGGCGCTGCCGGAGCTGCAGCACGCCTTCGACGCCAAGCACTGCCGCCGCTGCGGCCATCCCTACGCCTACCAGCGCGCCTTCGTCGGCCACCTCGGCCATTACTCCTGCCCCAACTGCGGGGCGGAGCGCCCGGCGCCCGAGGTCGCCGCCACCGAGATCGAGCTGCGCGGGATGGACGGGTCGCGCTCGCGGGTTCGGACCCCGCAGGGCGAGATCGAGATCGACCTGCCCCTGCCCGGCCTCTACAACGTCTACAACGCGCTCGCCGCGGTCGCCGCCGGCTTGCGGCTCGGCGTCGCGCCGGAGCGGATCGCCGCCGCCCTCGGCGAGATGCGCGCCGCCTTCGGCCGGGTCGAGACGATCCCGGTCGAGGGAACCCCGGTCTCGATCCTGCTGATCAAGAACCCCGCCGGCGCCAACGAGGTGCTGCGGACGCTGCGGCTGGAGAGCGAGGGCGGCGAGATCGACCTTTGGATCGCGCTCAACGACCGGATCGCCGACGGCCGCGACGTCTCCTGGGTCTGGGACGCCGACTTCGAGCTGCTGGCGGGCCGTGTGCGCCGGGTCGTCTGCGCCGGCACGCGGGCGCCGGAGATGGCGCTGCGGCTGAAGTACGCCGGCTGGGACGAGGACCGGATCGAGGTCGCGCCGGAGATCGAGGCCTCGCTCGATGCCGCCGTGCGGGGGGCCGAAGGGCGCCTCTTCGCCCTGCCGACCTACACCGCCCTGCTGGAGCTGCGCAAGCTGCTCGCCGATCGCGGCCTGGCCGAGGAGTTCTGGCGATGAGCGCGACCGCGGCGACGATCTGGCACGACGTCGAGTGCGGCGCCTACGACGCCGACCTGCCGCTCTGGGAGGAGCTGGCGGCGCGCGGCGACGGACCGGTGCTGGAGCTCGGGTGCGGGACCGGCCGCGTCGCCCTCCACCTGGCGCGGCGCGGGCACACCGTGGTCGGGCTCGACCGCGACCCGGAGCTGCTGGCGGAGCTCGCCTCGCGCGGCGACGGACTGCCGCTGAGCACGGTCGAGGCCGACGCGCGCGCCTTCGAGGTCGGGGAGCCGGTCTCTCTCGTCCTCGCCCCCACCCACCTGCTTCAGCTGCTGCCCGATGCCGCCCAGCGGCGCGAATCGCTGGAGAGCATCGCCGCGGCGCTGCGTCCAGGCGGCCTGCTCGCGGCGGCGATCATCGAGTCGATGCCGGAGGCCGACGGCGCCCCTCCCCCCCTTCCCGACGTGCGCGAGGTCGACGGCTGGGTCTACTCGAGCCTGGCGATCGAAGCGGCGGTCGCTCCCGGCGAGATCGTCGTCCGGCGGCTGCGCCAGCTGGTCTCGCCCGAGGGCTCGCTGAGCGAGGAGCCGAACGAGGTGCGGATCGCGACCTTCACCGCCGAGGCGCTCGAGGAGGAGGCGACAACCTGCGGTCTGGTCCCGGCCGGTCGCCGCGAGATCCCGCCGACCTCGATGCACGAGGGCTCGCTCGTCGTGCTGCTGGAAAGGCCCGTCTGATGGACCTCCGCGTACTCAGCCTCTATCCCGAGCAGATGAACATCTACGCGGACCGGGGCAACATCCTCTTCCTCCAGCGTCGCTGCGAGTGGCGCGGGATCGGCTTCGTCCACGACGGCGCCGGCCCGGGCGAGGCGGTCGACCCCGCCGCCCACGACCTCTTCTACGTCGGCGGCGGCCAGGACCGCGACCAGCGCGCGGTCGCCGCCGACATGGTCGCCAGCAAGCGCGAGGCTCTCGCCGCGGCGGCCGACGACGGCGCCGTCCTCCTGGCGGTCTGCGGCGGCTACCAGCTGCTCGGCCACAGCTACCAACTGGGCGAGGAGAAGCTGCCCGGACTGGGGATCGCCGACCTGGAGACGGTGCGCGAGCCGGGCCCGCGCCTGATCGGCAACGTCGCGATCGAGGCCGACCTCGGCGACGGCCCGCGACTGATCGCCGGCTTCGAGAACCACGGCGGGCGCACCTACCTCGGCGCGGACGCTCGGCCCCTCGGCAAAGTGGTCTCCGGCCACGGCAACAACGATCGCGACGGCTTCGAGGGCGTCAGGCGGAACAACGTGATCGGCACCTACCTGCACGGCCCGCTGCTGCCGAAGAACGCCTGGCTGGCCGACCACCTGATCGCCCTGGCGCTGGAGCGCCGCTACGGCACCCGCCCCGAGCTCGAGCCGCTACCGGACGAGCTGGAGGCCGCCGCCCACGAATCCGCCCGCCGCGCCGCGCAGAGCTAACGGCGGCCGCTGGAGCCGAAGCCGCCGCGTCCGCGGACGCTCTCGGTCAGCTCGGCGGCCTCGACCGGTTCCGGGGTGGCGATCGGGGTCAGCACCAGCTGGGCGATGCGGTCGCCGGGCTCGACCCGGAAGGTCTCGGCTGGATCCGTGTTCAGCAGCAGAACCCGCAGTTCGCCGCGGTAGCCGGAGTCGATCAGGCCCGGGGCGTTGACCAGGGAGATGCCGTGGTCGCGGGCGAGACCGGACCGTGGCAGCACCAACCCCGCGTGCCCCTCGGGGATCTCCACCCCCACCCCGGTCCCCACGCTCCAGCGCTCGCCGGGGCCGATGTGGGCGGCCTCGCAGGCGTAGAGGTCCAGCCCCGCGTCGCCCGGATGGGCACGCGTCGGCAGGATCGCCTCGTCTTTCAGCTTGAGGATGGGGAGCTGCTGCACGGGCGGGCAGCTTAGGCGACCGCGAGGTCGCTGAAGCGGTGCATCTCGGCCGAGGGGACTTTGGCGTGGACGAGCACCCCGTCCTCGCGATCCTCCCGCTCCAGGTCCCCGGCGACCTCATGCAGCTCGTGCAGCCTGCCGCCCTCCGAGTAGGGGATCAGCAGCTCGACCTCGGTCAGCGTCTCCTCGAAGGCTCTCTCGATCCGCTCGCGCAGCTCGTCCAGCCCCTCCCCCTCGCGGGCGGAGATCAGCACCGCCTCGGGGTGGTCGAGCTCGGTCTCGGCCCGCTCCTCGGCGCTCAGCAGGTCGGCCTTGTTGAAGACCAGCAACCGGGGCTTGTCGCCGGCGCCGATCTCCTTCAGCACGTCGTCGACCGCCTGCATGTCGACCAGCCGCCGCTCCTCGGAGGCCGAGGCGTCGACCACGTGCAGGATCAGGTCGGCGAGTACGGTCTCCTCGAGGGTCGCCTTGAACGCCTCGACCAGTTGGTGGGGCAGCTTTTCGATGAAGCCGACGGTGTCGGTGAGCAGGTAGTCGCGTCCGGAGAGCTCGAAGGTGCGGGTGGTCGGGTCGAGGGTGTGGAAGAGGCGGTCGCGGACCTCGACCTCGGCCCCGGTCAGCGCGTTCAGCAGGGTCGACTTGCCGGCGTTGGTGTAGCCGGCGAGGGCGATTCGCGGCAGCGAGGAACTGTCGCGGCGGGCGCGCATCACGCCGCGGTTCTTCTCCGTCTGCCGCAGCCGCCGCCGCAGGGCCGAGATCCGGTCGCGCGCCAGGCGGCGGTCGGTCTCGATCTGGCTCTCGCCCGGGCCCCTCGTGCCGATGCCGCCGTCCATGCGGCCGGCGCCGAGGCGCTCGAGGTGGGTCCATAGCCCCCGCATGCGGGCCATGTTGTATTCGAGCTGGGCCAGCTCGACCTGCAGCTTGCCCTCGGCCGAGTGGGCGTGGTCGGCGAAGATGTCGAGGATCACCGCGGTGCGGTCGATCACCGGTACCCCGAGGGCGGCCTCGAGGTTGCGCTCCTGTCGCGGCGCCAGCTCGTCGTCGCAGGCGACCAGGTTGGCGCCGCTGGCCGCGATCTCCGCTTTCAGCTCGGTCAGCCTGCCGCGGCCGAAGTAGCGGTCCGGGTCCGGTTTCGGGCGCTGCTGGGTCGCGGTTCCGACGGTGGCGACGCCGGCGGTCAGCAGCAGCTCCTTCAGCTCGGCCAGCGGCTCGCCCTCGCCCCGTCCGTCGACGATGCCGATCGCCAGCGCGCGCTGGCGCGCCCTGCGACTGCTGCCGTTTTGGGAAGCCTCCACTCAAGGGGATTGTAGGCGCCGGCTCCAGGCCTATAGGCTGCCTTGCCGTGAAGGTCTTCGTCACGGGCGGCACCGGGTTCATCGGCGGTGAGGTCGTCCGCCAGTTGCGCGACCGCGGCGACGAGGTCGTCTGCCTGGTCCGCAGCCCCGAGAAAGCCGCCAAGCTGACCGCCCTCGGCTGCGAGTTGGTCAGCGGCGACCTCGGCGACGAGAACGCCCTGCGCCAGGGAATGAGCGGCTGCGACGCGGCGATCCACGCGGCGGCGATGTACGAGGTCGGGATCCCGGCCAAGCAGCGCCCGGCGATGTGGGAGGCCAACGTCGCCGGCACCGAGCGGGTGATGCGCGTCGGGCTGGAGGCGAAAGTCCCGCGGATCGTCTACGTCTCCACCGTCGGCATCTTCGGCAACACGCACAAAAAGGTTGTCGACGAGACCTACGAGAACCCCGAGACCGACTTCACCTCCTACTACGAGGAGACCAAGCTCGAGGCCCACAAGGTCGTCCAGCGGATGATCGACGAGCAGGATCTGCCGGCGGTGATCGTCCAGCCGGGCGGCGTCTACGGCCCCGGCGACACCTCGCAGGTGGCTGACCTGCTGGAGCAGTTCTTCGCCGGCAAACTGCCGCTGCTGCCGTTCCCGGAGCTGGGGATCTGCATGACCCACGTCGAGGACATCGCCAGCGGCATCCTGCTGGGGCTCGACAGGGGCAAGCTCGGCGAGACCTACGTGATCAGCGGCCCGGTGACGACGATGCGCGAGGCGGTCGAGACCGTCGCCAAGGTCAGCGGCCGCAAGGCCCCGAAGCGCGACCTGCCCACCGGGCTGATGAAGCTGATGATCCCGCTCGGCCCCGTGGTCGGCAAGGTGATGGGTCAGCCGCCGAACCTGCGCGAGCTGATCAGCTCGGGCGACAACGTCACCTTCTGGGCCAGCTACGACAAGGCCCAGCGCGAGCTGGGCTACTCGCCACGCGGGATGGAAGAGGGCCTGCGGCAGACCCTCGAAGCGGACGACCGCTTCCCCGCCCCAGCCGCCTAGTGCGCGTCATCGACGTCAAGCACCTGGGCCGGCCCCACGTGATCGGCTGCTGGGAGGTCGAGGGAGCCCTCGTGGACCCCGGGCCGGAGTCGTCGATCGAGACCGTGCTGGAGGCGATCGGCGGTCAGCAGCCGCGGGCGCTACTGCTGACCCACATCCACCTCGACCACGCCGCCGCGACCGGCGCCCTGGTGCGGCGCTGGCCCGATCTCGAGGTCTACGTCCACGAGCGCGGCGCTCCGCATCTGATCGACCCCTCGAAGCTGCTCGCCAGCGCCGAGCGGCTCTACGGCGACAAGCTGAACTACCTCTGGGGCGAGATCCTGCCGGTCCCCGAGCAGAACGTCAGGTCGCTGAGTGGCGGCGAGACCGTGCTGGGGATGCAGGTTGCCTACACCCCCGGCCATGCCTCCCACCACGTCTGCTATTTCCACGAGGACAGCGGCACCGCCTTCGTCGGCGACGTCGCCGCCTGCCGGATCCCACCCTCGAACCTGATCGTTCCCCCCACGCCGCCGCCGGACATCGACGTCGAGACCTGGGAAGCCTCGCTGGACACGGTCGCCGTCTGGTCGCCCCAGCGCCTGGCGCTGACCCACTTCGGCGCGATCGAGGACGACGTCCCCGCCTACATCGAGAGCGTCAAGGCGAAACTGCGCCAAGAGGCCGAGTTGGCCCGCCAGATGGACCAGGAGGCCTACAACGCAGACCTAGAGCGCAGGATCCGCGAGGAGCTTGCCGCCGAAGGCATCGAGGGCGACACCGGCGACGAGTTGCTCCAGGCCGTCCCCACCGCCTACCAGTGGGCCGGCTTGGATCGCTACTGGCGCAAGAAGGCCGAGCGCGAAGCGGCCGCCTGAGGCGGATTGATCAGGAAAGGTGCTCGCGCATCCGCTCGACCGCCTCTTCGATGCGGTCGTCGGGCGCGGTCAGGGCGATGCGGAAGAAGCCCTCGCCGCTCGGCCCGTACATCGAGCCGGGCGAGATGACGACGGCGGCCTCCTCGAGCACCAACTCGCAGAAGGAGGTCGAGGTGTGGCCCTCGGGGACCGGCGCCCAGACGTAGATCGTCCCCTTCGGCGAGGCGACGTCGACGCCGATCGCGCCCAGGGCGGAGACGACGAGGTCGCGGCGGCGGGCATAGGTCTGGTTCATCTGCTCCAGCGGCCCGTCGGGACCCTCCAGGGCGGCGACGCCGGCCATCTGGATCGCCTCGAAGAGGCCGGAGTCGACGTTGGTCTTCAGCCGCCAGTAGGTCTGGATCGCTTCGGCGTTGCCGAGGATCGCGGCGCAGCGCCAGCCGGTCATGTTGTAGCCCTTGGAGAGCGAGAAGACCTCGACGCCGACCTCCTTGGCCCCTGGGGTGGCGAGGAAGCTCGGGGCGACGTAGCCGTCGTAGGTCGTCTCCGAGTAGGCGTTGTCGTGGACGACGAGGATCTCGTGCTCCCTGGCGAAGGCGACGACCTGCTCGAAGAACCCGTCGGGAACGATCGCCCCGGTCGGGTTGTTCGGGTAGTTGAGGAACATCAGCCGCGCCTTGGCGGCGACCTCGGCCGGCACCGCACCGAGGTCGGGGGCGAAGCCCAGCTCCGGCACCAGCGGCAGCAGCTCGGCCTCGGCGCCGGCGAGGATCGGACCGCCGGTGTAGACCGGGTAGCCGGGGTCGGAGGCGAGGGCGACGTCGCCCGGATCGAGGAAGGCGAAGCAGAGGTTGTAGATGCACTCCTTGGCGCCGATCGCCGGGATCACCTCGGACTTAGCGTCGATCTGCACCCCGAAGCGGCGGTCGTAGAAGGCGGCGAAGGCCTCGCGGAACTCGTCGCGGCCGCGGTTGCTCGGGTACTGGTGGTAGGCCGGGTTGGCGACCGCCTGCTGCATCGCCTCGACCACGTGCGGGTAGGTCGGCTGGTCCGGATCGCCGATCCCGAGGCTGATCACGTCGATGCCGGCGGCCCGCTTGTCGGCGATCTGCTGCTCGAGTTCCTGGAACTTGTAGGGCGGGATCGCCTCGAGGCGCTTGGAGGGGCGTGCGAGCGACATGGGCGCGGAAATCTACGCGATCGGGATGATCCGTCGCGTTAGCGACGTGGAAATGACGTCAGTTGCCGTTCAGCTCGGCCAGCGCCTGGATCAGCTCCGGCGAGAGCTCGCCGGCGAAGACCGGCTCCGCCCAGCCGTCGAGCTGGACGTCGAGGTCGGGCGAGATCGCGACCTGCAGCTCGCCGCCTTCCAGCTCCACCACCAGCGGGCTGGGCGCGCCGCGCAGGAAGGCCGTCACCGCCGCGCCGCTGGCACCGGTGCCCGAGGAGAGCGTCTCCCCGACGCCGCGCTCGAAGATCCGCGCCCGTACCCGGTCGCCGTCGACCGCGAGGAAAGACACGTTGGTGCGGTTGGGAAACAGGTCGTGGCCTTCGATCCCCGGCCCGATCTCGCCGAGGTCGAGATCGTCCAGCTCCTCCGCCGGAACGACGATCGCGCACTGCGGGTTGCCGATCGAGACGTGCTGGAACTCCCAGCTGCGACCGCCGCTCTCCAGCGTCCCACGACCGTCCTCCTGACCCGAGGGAAAGTCCTTGGAGCTGGTCGCGGCGCGGCCCATGTCGACCGAGCAGGTCAGCTCGCCGGTGATCGTCGGCCTGATCGGGCCGGCGACGGTGCCGATCGCGAACTCGTCCTCGTCGGTCCAGCCGTTGCGGCGCAGGTAGAGGATCGCCTCGCGGGCGCCGTTGCCCGAGAGCTCGGCCTCGGAGCCGTCGGGGTTGAAGATCCGCAGGTCGGCGACGAGCTCGGGGTCCTCGCTGGGCGAGAGCAGCAGGATGCCGTCGGCGCCGATGCCGAAGTGCTGGTCGCAGAGCCACTCGACCCGGGTCGCGGTCAGCCCCCAAGGCAGCCGCTCCGCCTCGAAGATCAGGTAGTCATTGCCCAGCGCCTGCCACTTCTCGAATTTCACGCGCGGGACCCTATTTGCTGTGCCACCTGCGCGTCGCTCATCCCGGTGCGGTCGATCCAGTGCAGGTTGGGAATCTTCCGCATCCAGGTCAGCTGGCGGCGGGCGTAGTTGCGCGAGCGCCGCTTCATCGTCTCGACGTCCCCGGCGAGGACCTCGTCGAAGCCGAGGGCTTTGCGGGCGGTGCGACCGGGGCCGAGCTCGTCGGCGCGGCGCGCCTCCTCGGCGGCCCCCGCGGCGACGATCGCCTCCGTGCGGGCATTGATCCGCTCGTAGAGCTGCTCGCGGTCCATGTCGAGGCCGAAGATCGCCGTCGGGTGGCGGGTCTCGGAGGACCAGAGCTCGGACTCCTCGGACTCGGCCGGGACCTTCTGAAGCGAGAGCTCGGCGAGGGCGGCGCGGAGGTAGAGGCCCGTCCCCCCCACCACGATCGGCCGCCGGCCCGCCGCCAGCGCCGCGTCGACCTCGCGGTGCGCCAGCGGCATGTAGTCGCCGATCGAGAAGTCCGCGGTGACCGGCACGAAGCCGAGCAGCCGGTGCTCGAGCCGCTCCTGCTCCTCCGGCGTCGCGATCCCGGTCAGAACCTCGAGCCCCTCATAGACCTGCAGCGCGTCGCAGTTGATCGCCACCGGGTCCTCCCCGCGGCCCCTCAACTCCTCGGCCAGGGCGATCGCGACCCCGGTCTTGCCGACCCCGGTCGGGCCGAAGATGCCGATTACCTTCAAAGCAGGGGCGTCAGGGGCCGTGCCAGGACTCCGCTCAGCGTCTGCGAGCTCGCCGCTTCGATCTCGACCTGGACCATCTCGCCTGCGGCGGCGATTCCGTCGAAGTTGACCGCCTTGCCGTGGCGGGTCCGCCCGCGCAGCCTGGTCTCGTCGGTGCGGCTGGTGCCCTCGACCAGGACCTCCATCGTCCGCCCGACGAAGCGCTGAGCGCGCTCGGCGGCGCGCCGCTGGGTCACCTCGACCAGCCGTTCCAGCCGCTCGACCTTGACCGGGTGCGGCAGCTGCCCCTCCATCGTCGCCGCCTCGGTTTCGCGCCGGGGCGAGAAGATGAAGGTGAAGGCGCCGTCATAGCCGACCTCCTCCGCCACTTCCAGCGTCTCCTCGAAGTCCGCCTCGGTCTCGCCCGGGAAGCCGACGATGATGTCGGTGGTTATCGCGCAATCGGGGACGTGCTCGCGGATCAGCGCCACCCGGTCCATGTAGCGGCCGCGGTCGTAGGTGCGGCGCATCCGTTTGAGGACCGCGCTGGAGCCGGACTGCAGCGGCAGGTGGATCTGCTCGCAGAGCGAGGGCAGCTCCGCGTGGGCGCGGATCACGTCCTCCTTCATGTCCTTCGGATGCGGGCTGGTGTAGCGGATCCGGTCGATCCCCTCGATCGCGTCGACCCGCCGCAGCAAGTCGGAGAACCCGATCCGCACATCGAGTGGCAGGTCACGGCCGTAGCTGTTGACGTTCTGGCCAAGCAGCGTCACCTCCCGCACCCCGTCCGTCGCCAGCCGCTTAGCCTCGGCGACCAGCTCCCCAGGGTCGCGGCTGACCTCGCGGCCGCGGGTTGAGGGGACGATGCAGTAGGAACAGACGCAGTTGCAACCCTGCGAGATCTGCAGCCATCCCTGGAACTCGCGCTCGCGCCGGGTCGGCAGGTGTCCGGAGAAGTCCTCGAACTCGAAGTAGCCCTGGGCGGTGATCGAGTCGCTGTTGAGGAACTCGGCCAGCTTGTGAATCTGGCCCGGTCCGAAGGCGACGTCGACGAACGGGAAGCGCTCGAAGACCTCCTCCTTGACCGACTGCGCCCAGCAGCCCCCGACGCCCACCACCCGCTCGGGATCTTCGGACTTGAGCCGTTTCGCCTCTCCAAGATGGGCGATGAAGCGACTGTCGGCCGACTCGCGAATCGAGCAGGTGTTGAAGAGGATCACGTCGGCGTCCTCGCGCTGTGTCGCCTCCTCGTAGCCGAGCGAGGCCAGCATCCCGCGCATCCGCTCGGAGTCGTGCACGTTCATCTGGCACCCGAAGGTGGTCACATGAAACCTCTGCCCCATCGGACGCAGAGTACCGCCAGGCGAGGAGCCGCTACTTGCCGACGATTTTCTGGACTACGAATGCTGCGACGTCGGTGATTTCTTCTTCCGACAGTTGCCCGCCGAAGGGAGGCATGCCGCCACCGCCGTCGGTGACCTGCTGGATCGCGCCTTCTTCGGTTTGCGCCAAAGGCATCGTTCGAAGGTCGGGACCGCCGGCGCCGCCGTGCCCGTCTTCCCCGTGGCAACCGGCGCAATTTTCGGCGAAGATCGTTTCGCCGGCAGCCGGATCGCCGCCGCCTTCTTCCGCTTCCTCACCGCTCGACGGCCCCACCGGTTCCTCTTCCTGGGACCCTTCTTCGGGCGCGCTTTCCTCGCTGCCGATATCGGCGGGGTCGCCGGTGTTGTCGCCCTCCTCGGCTTCGATCTCCTCGTTGGCCAGCTCCAGCTCGTGCGCCTTGTGCTCCGCCTCTTCGGCCGAGTAGCGGACCGCGAAGGTGGTGGCACCGATGACGAAGACCGCGAACCAGACGACGACCAGGGGAAGCGCCCGGCCGGGGAACTTCTCCGATTTGAGGCCGAGGAAGGTGACGACGATCGCCGAAACGGCGAGGACGCCACCGCAGAGGTAGAAGAGCGTTTCGTTGTCCATAGAGCGGCGCTGATCCTATAGAGGTCGGCGGGTGCCCGGCCCTGAGGCGGGAGGCGGCGTCAGGCCGCCTGCGCCTCGGGGGTCTGGGCTTTCACCTCGGCCTCGACGATCGGCTCCGGGGCATCGCCGTCGATCCCCAGGGCCGTACGCACCTTGGTTTCGATCTCCAGCGCCAGCTCCGGGTTGTCGATCAGGAACTGTTTGGCGTTGTTGCGCCCCTGGCCGAGCCGCGTCTCCCCGTAGGAGAAGAACGAGCCGGATTTCTGCACCAGGTCCTGCTCCATGCCGAAGTCGAGCAGGCCCCCCTCGCGGGAGATGCCGACGCCGTACTCGATGTCGAACTCCGCCTGGCGGAAGGGCGAGGCAACCTTGTTCTTGACGACTTTGACCCGGACCCGGTTCCCCACCGCCTCGGTTCCTTCCTTCAGGGTCTCGATACGGCGGATGTCGAGTCGCTGGGAGGAATAGAACTTGAGGGCGCGACCGCCCGGCTGGGTCTCCGGCGAGCCGAACTGCACGCCGACCTTTTCGCGGATCTGGTTGGTGAAGAGGCAGACGGTGTTGGTCCGGTTGAGGTTGCCGGCGAGTTTGCGCATCGCCTGCGACATCAGCCGGGCCTGCAGCCCGACCGTGGTGTCCCCGATCTGCCCATCGAGCTCCGCTTTCGGCGTCAGCGCCGCGACCGAGTCGATCGCCACGACGTCGACCGCCCCGGAGGCGATCAGGCGATCGGCGATCTGCAGCGCCTGCTCGCCGTAGTCGGGCTGGGAGACGAGCAGCTCGTCGGTGTCGACGCCGATCGCCCGCGAGTAGACGGGGTCGATCGCGTGCTCGGTGTCGATGAAGGCGCAGACACCGCCCATCGCCTGGGCCTGGGCGATGATGTGGTTGACCAGGGTCGTCTTTCCCGAGGACTCGGGTCCGAAGATCTCGACGATCCGGCCGCGGGGAACCCCGCCGATCCCAAGCGCCAGGTCGAGCGCCAGGGATCCCGTCGGAATCGCCTCGACCTTGACCGTGCCCTTGTCGCCCAGCCGCATCAGGGCGCCCTCGCCGAACTCCTTCCTGATCCCGCTGACGGTGTTTTCCAGCGCCGCGTCCTTCGCTTTCGCCTCCTTCGCGGAGACGTCGTTCAAGCTCGTTTTCCTATCTGCCATCTTCGATTCACCTCACTGCTGCCTCATCCGGGCAGCTGGACTTGCGCCAACGGCACGTAGCGCGCGCCCGTCGGCTGGAGTACAGAACGGTAGAGCGTCATCCGGCGGCAAATCCGTGCCTCCAGAAGCCGCTCGGGCAACTTCCCCGGCGGTTCCGAGACCACCGCGGGACGCCGCGATCCCCGCGACTCGGGACGAACCCGCGCCACGGTCACATGCGGCCAGAACGGCCGCTCCTCGGGCTGGTAGAAGCCCGCCTGCTCGAGGCCATGCGCGAGGCCCGCCTGCAGCGCTTCGGTCCCCGGCGAGAGGACCGGCAACGCGTAGACGCGGGCCCTTCCCCGCGGCGGACGCTGCTCCGGGTCGCGGAGCTCCACCCAGGGAGCCGGACCGGCGCTCTCGCCGACCACGGCGGCGATCGATTCGATCTCTCCCTCCGGGCGGTTGCCGAGGAAGGCGAGGGTGACGTGCAGGGACTCCGGCGCCACCGGCCGCAGGGCCGGGTCCGAGAGCTCCTCCCTTCCCCACGCGGCGACTCCCTCCCGGATCTCGTCCGGAAGGTCGAGTGCTACGAACAGGCGCGCACGCGGGCTCTTCGATCGCTCCTTTGCCACGCCCGCCACGCTACGGGGCCGCTTTGCGCGAAACAACGCCCCAAAGCCAATTCTCAGCCCCTACTTCGTGCCTTCTTCCTCGCCGAGCAGCATGCGCAGCAGGTGCATCCCGACCAGGGCCGAGCGTTCGCGCACGTCGAGCCGCCCACCGGGGATGACCGGGTCGCGAGCAATGGCCGTCCCGTCGGCCAGGCGGGCGTGGAAGCAGACGTAGCCGACCGGCTTCTCCTCGCTGCCGCCGCTGGGACCGGCGATCCCGGTGATCGAGACCGCGACGTCGGCGTCGAAGCGCTCCAGCGCGCCGATCGCCATCGCCTCCGCCACCTCGGGCGAGACCGCGCCTTTGGTCTCGATCAGCGCCGGGTGGACGCCCAGCATCTCGGCCTTGGCCTCGTTCGAGTAGGCGACGACGCCCCCGGCGAAGTACTCGGAGGCGCCCTCCAGGTCGGTGATCCGCGCCGCCAAGAGGCCGCCGCTGCACGACTCCGCCAGCGACAGCCGGTGACCGAGCAGGAGCGTCGCCACCTGGGCGTCGATCGTCTCGCCGTCGAGACTGAAGGTCTCGCGCGGGTGGCGCCGCAGCAGCCCCTCCCGCACCTGGTCGGCAACGCTCAGCGCCTCGTCGCGGTAGCGGACGTCGATCTCGATCTCCCCGCGCCGCAGGCAGGTCGTGATCTCGACCGCCTCCAGCTCGACCCCGTCCGTCTCCATCTCCCGCAGGCTCTTGGCGATCTCCGACTCCGGCACGCCGAACATCCGCATCGTGTAGCCGCGCAGCGGCGTCGCCCGGTCCAGCAGCTCCCGCACAGGCTCGGTCTCGACCGCGGCCTCCCACATCGGCTGCAGCTCGCGCGGCGGCCCGGGCAGGACGACCACGACGCGCTCCCCGGCCGGGACGACCAGCCCCGGGGCGGTCCCCACCGGGTCGAGCGGGATCGCTCCCTCGGGGACCATCGCCTGCTTGCGGTTGGCCGCCAGCAACGCCTCCTGGTCGAGTTTGAAGCGCTGCGCGAAGCCGCTGAGGATCTCGGCGATCTTCGCCTCCATCGCCTCGTCGAGGACCATCTCGCGACCGGCGAAGCGGCCCACGACCTCGGCGGTCAGATCGTCGGCGGTCGGTCCCAGACCGCCGGTGGTGACGATCAGGTCCATGCCCTCGGCTGCCATGAAGCGCAGCGTCGCCTCGAGGTCCCCCGGACGGTCGGCGACGACGTGGATATGGGCGACCTCCACCCCCTGCTCGGCCAGGCGCTCGGAAACCCAGGGGCCGTTGCCGTCCGCTATCCGGCCGGTGATCACCTCGGTCCCGGTTACGACGATGCCGGCCCGGATCACGTGCAGGTCGGCCGTTCGCCTTCGGGCAGTTCGCTGACGGCGCCGCGGGAGTCGACCGCGAACCCGATCGGGCTCGGCGGCTCGGCGAGGCTCTGCTGTTTCCCGTCCACGGTCATCGTCACGGCGCCGTTACCCAGCGCGACGGTGAAGCTACCGGACCGGAACGGGCCGGCGGATTCGCCGGGGGCGAGGATGTCGCCGGCGACCAGCGGCCTGCCGCTGCCGCCGAGGAGGCAGACCCAGACTTCGCCGTTGGCGAGCAGGCGCAGAGTGTGGCCCTTGACAGCGGGCTTCGCGGGTTTCTCGTTCGTGCGGGCGTTCTCCCTCTGGACCGGGGGCTTCGCCTCCGTCTCGGGACCGGAGTCGCCGGAGTCGCCGGCGGAAAGACCGACGACAATCAGCGCGGCCACCACGAGCGCGGTGACGAGCGCCGCGGCCAGCCCTGACGGCGCCCGAGACTCAGACCGGCGCCTGCGCATCACCCGCCGCGGCCGTGGATCGACCCGCGGCAGGCGCTCTCCCGGCCGCGCCCCGCCCCGCTGGCGACGCTGTTCCTCGGCCAGCCGCTCCCCATCGAGTCCCAGCAGCGACCCATAGGTGCGGACGAAGGCGCGGGCGTAGGTATCGCCCGGAAGCTGATCCCAGTCTTCGTTCTCGATCGCCAGCAGGTAGCGGCCGCGAATCTTGGTTGCCGCCTCGATGTCCGCCAGCGTCAGCTTGCGCCGGGTGCGGGCCTCGCGCAGCTTGTTGCCCACTCCATCTTCCACATCCCGCATTTTGCGACTCCGGGGCCGCAGACGCAAACAGTAGCCTTTGCGGCGGGATGCGCCGCACTGGGAACACCCTCTTACTCTGCTTCGTCTGCCTCTGTCTTGGCCCGCTGGCGGGCCCAGCCGCCGCCGCACCCATCGTCGAATCGTCTTCCCTCTCGCTCTCCAACTCCCAGGCCGGCGCCCATCCCGACCTCGCCGTCTCGCTCGCGCTGGAAGACCCTGGCGAACCCGAAGCGGCAAGAGACCTCCTGATCGGCCTGCCGCCCGGCTATTTCCTCTACCCCAGCTTCCACGTCCGCTGCACCACCGCCCAGTTCGGCGAAGGGAATTGCCCGGTGGACTCGCAGATCGGGGCCGTAACCATCCGCGGCAACCACGAAGGCGACCCCGACTACGAACTGGGAAAAGCCGCGGTTCGCCTGCTGACGCCACAGAGCGACAAGCTTGCCCGGCTCGGGTTCGTCGTCCCCACGCTTGAAGCCCCGGTGGAAATGTCAGTGGCTGCCTCTCCCGAAAGCGAACACGGGCTCAAGCTGGCGATCGAGAGCCTGCCGGCGACGTCGCCGCTGCAGAGCCTCGATCTCGACATCTGGGGTATTCCGGCCGATCCGATCCACGACGAAGAGCGTTTCCCGATCTCCCCGGGCGGGCTCCCCGCTAGCCAGCCCCGGATGCCCTTCACCCGCAGTCCCACCTCCTGCAAGGCGGTGTCCGTGCTGACGGTAAAGGTGGATTCCCATCAGGACCCCGGAAATTTCGCCAGTGCCTCCGGTGCTGCCCCACTGATTGCCGGCTGCGGCAAACTCGCCTTTCCCGCGACGCTCGAGGCCGGCCTCACCTCGACGGAGGCCGAAACGCCGGCCGGACTGGATTTCACCGTCGCCATCCCCGCGGATCTGTCTCCGAACGGCCTCTCCACCTCCGACGCCGAGGAAATCTTCATCGCTCTGCCGCCTCAACTGGCGCTGGACGAGGGGTCGCTTGAATCGGCTTCTTCGCTGGGCTCCTTCGCGGCCACGGTACTGGGGACCGAAGCGACGCTCGAAGGCGAGATCCATTTCGACAGCGCCGAATCGGCGGGCTCCTACCGTCTTCTCCTCATTGGCGCCGGAGGCGGGATCGACCTCGAACTTCCCGCTTTCCTCGAATACGACGAAGCCACCGACTCCTGGGTACTCGCGCTACCGGCCATGCCCCAGCTGCCCCTCGAAGAACTCGAAATTCATCTGACCAGCGCCTCCGGCCCCTTCGCGGCTTCGGTGTGCGGATCCTTCGAAGCGTCGAGCGAGCTTTCTCCCTGGAGCGGGCGCTCCCCGCGGCTGGCAGTCCATGAGTTGACGATCGACTCGGGCCCCGAGGGCGGCCCATGTCCGGTGCCCGAACAAGAACCGGACCCACCCTCTCCCTCGCCAGCGGCAGTGACGCCTTCGCCGCCGCCGCCAGCGGTGGCTCTCCAGCCGGCGCCGCAACCGATCGTCAAGCTGCGCCGCCGGCCGCCAAGCCAAACGACCGACCGCACCCCGACCTTCCGCTTCTCCGCCAACGTGGCTGGCAGCAGCTTCGAGTGCAAGATCGACGGGCGCCCTCTGCGCCGCTGTAAATCACCGCTCACCTTGTCCCGGCTCAGCTACGGCCGCCACGTCTTCAAGGTGCGCGCCGTCTCCCCCCAGGGCGTCAAGTCCCGGTTCGCGGTCTACGGCTTCCTCATTCGCCGCTGAGTCCCCTCAGGACTCGGGCTCGGCGTCGACCGCGACCGGCTCGGGCGCGGAATCGCCGCCGCTCAAGACGCGCGGCAGATCCGCCTGGGTGATCAGCACCTGACGCGGTTTCGAGCCCTCGTAGCCGGAGATCACCCCGCGCCGCTCGAGCATGTCGATCAGGCGGCCGGCCCGGGTATAGCCGACCCGCAGACGGCGCTGGACCATCGAGACCGAGGCGGTCTCGGTCTGCACCACCAGCCGGATCGCCTCGTCGAGCAGGTCGTCGCTGTCGGGGTCGAAGTCGTCGTCGCGCCCCTCCTCCTCGGCCTCCTGCGGGGTCTCCAGCAGCTCGTCCTCGAATTCCGGTTCGCCCTGCTTGGCCCAGTGCCCGGTGATGCGCGCGATCTCGTCCTCGGTGATGAAGGCGCCCTGGACGCGGGCCAGCTTCGAGGTTCCGGCGCCGCGGAACAGCATGTCGCCCTGGCCGAGCAGAGCCTCCGCCCCGCCCTGGTCGAGGATCACCCGCGAGTCGGTCTGGGAGGAAACGGCGAAGGCGATCCGCGAGGGGATGTTGACCTTGATCGTGCCGGTGATGATGTCGGTCGATGGGCGCTGGGTCGCCAGCACCAGGTGGATGCCGGTGGCGCGCGACTTCTGCGCCAGGCGGATGATCGAGTCCTCGACTTCGGCCGGGGCGACCATCATCAGGTCCGCGAGCTCGTCGATCACGCAGAGGATGTGCGGCAGCGGCGCCTCGCCCCGCTTCTTGCGGACCCGGTTCAGCTCGACCAGGTTGCGGGCGCGGGCCTCGCTCATGATCCCGTAGCGGCTCTCCATCTCGCCGATCAGGTTGGAGAGCACGTTGGCGGCGAGCCGCGGCGAGGTGACCACCGGGGTCAACAGGTGCGGCACGTTCTCGTAGTGGTTGAGCTCGACCTGCTTGGGGTCGACCAGCACCAGGCGGACTTCGTTGGGCGAGGCCTGCATCAGGATCGAAGAGAGGATCGCGTTGACGCAGCCGCTCTTGCCCGAGCCGGTGGTGCCGGCGACGAGGACGTGCGGCATCTTCGCGATGTCGGTCCAGACCGGGTTGCCGTCGATGCCCTTGCCGAGCCAGGCGACGAGCGGCGAGGTCTTCTCCGGGCGGCCGGCGTAGATGTCGCCGAGACGGACCATCTTGCGGGTCCGGTTGGGCACCTCGACGCCGACCGCCTGCTTGCCGGGGATCGGCGCCAGGATGCGGATGTCGGTCGAGGCGAGCGCGTAGGCGATGTCGTTCGCCAGCTCGGTGACTTTCTTGACTTTGGTGCCGGGGGCGAGGCGCAGCTCGAAGCGGGAGACGTGCGGGCCGCTGACGACGCCGACGATCTTCGCCTCGACCCCGAAGTGGCCGAGGGTCTCGACCAGCTTGCGGCCGACGGCTTCCTGATCGCGGGGATCGGGTCCTTTGTCGCCTTTGCCGCGCTCCAGGAGCTTGCCCGGCGGCGGGCGATAGGCGATCTCCTCCGACATCGTCACCCCGCGCTTGCTGCCCATCGGGGTCAGGCCGGCGTGGGCCCGGTCGCCCTCGTCGACGACCGCGACCGCGTCGGCGGAGTCGTAGTTCTTCAGCTCGACGCCGGGATCAGGCTCCTCCTCGGAGGCGTCGTCCTCGGCGGGGATCACCTGCGTCTCGGTCTCCGCGTCGGCGTTCGCGTCGAAGAGCTGGGCGTCGAAGTCGTCCTCCTCGGCCAGCGCCACGGTCGGTTCGAAGTCCTCGTCGTCCTCCGGGTAGCTGCTCATCACGTCGGTCGGGCCGGCCTGGGTCGCGGCCTCGGCCCGGGCTTCGCGGTGCTCGCGCCAGTCGGCGTGGGTCCGGGCGACGGTGCGGGCAGCAGCGTCGCCGCCGGCAAAGGCGCCGCGGAAGATCGAGCGCAGGCCGCGACCGATGCCCCGCGCCAGGGACGAGACCGACGTCCCGGTCAACAGCATGCCGCCGACGACCAGCAGCATCACGGTGAAGATCCGCGCCCCGACCGTCCCGAACAGGTAAGTGAGGCCGGTTTCCACCCCATAGCCGACCTTGCCCCCTTCCCAACCGAAGAAGAGGACGAAGACGAGATAGACGCCGAAGGCGACGAGGAAGAGGGCGATCAGGTCGATGTGGCGCTGCTCGAGACCGGCAGGCAGCCGCATGCCGGCTTTGGCTTTGGCCTTCGGCTTGCGTTTCGCGGCAGCTTTCCCCCGCCGCGCCGATCCAGCGCGCTTCTTACGCACGAACATGGTCCCCCGTTCGACGCCGAGGCCCGCTCCCCTGCGGCTAAATTCGCACTAAATGTCGCGAGGAGCGGCGATTTCGCCGGTTACCATCGGTTCCATGCTCTCCGAAGTCGATCAAACCGGCGGTCGCGTCCTGATCGTCGAGGACGACGTCGACATCGCCGACGTCCTGCGGCGCTCGCTGCGCAACGAGGGCTACGAAGTCAAAACCTCCGCCGACGGGAGCGAGGCGCTCGACGTCGCCGCCGGCTTCGTCCCCGACCTGGTCGTGCTCGACCTCGGCCTGCCGGGCATGGACGGGGTCGAGGTCTGCCGCCGCCTGCGCAACGACGGCGACGTGCCGATCCTGATGCTGACCGCGCGGGCCGAGACCGAGGACCGCGTCACCGGCCTCGACAGCGGCGCCGACGACTACCTGGTCAAGCCCTTCGAGCGCCAGGAGCTGCTGGCGCGGATCCGGGCGCTGCTGCGCCGCCGCCCGCCGCGCGGCTCGGCCTCGCTCGAGGTAGGCGACCTGACCCTCAACCCCGACACCCGCGAGGTGCGGCGCGGCGAGCGGGAGATCGAGCTGACCAACCGTGAGTTCGAGCTGCTCGAGTTCCTGATGCGAAACGAGCGCCTGGTCGTCTCCCGCGAGCGCCTGCTCGACGAGGTCTGGGGATACGACCCGATGGCGGCCACCAACACGATCGACGTCTTCATCTCCAACCTGCGGCGCAAGCTCGAGGAGGGCGGCGAGGGCAGGCTGCTGCACACCAAGCGTGGAGCCGGGTACGTCCTCAAGCCCTGACCTGACCCTGCGCCGCCGGCTGGTCCGCCCCAGGTCCTGGCCGGTGCGCTGGAAACTGGCGCTGGTCTCCTCCGGGCTGACCCTGGCGATCCTGCTGCTGTTCGGCGGACTGATCGGAAAGATCGCGACCGAGCGGATCCGCGACGACTTCAACGGCGAGGTCTCGAGCGCGGTGAAGATCCTCGCCGGTCAGATCCAGGTCGTCTACCCGCCGTTCGGAGAGGCCGAAGCGCGAGAAGGTCCGCAGCTGAACGCCTTCGTCCTCCCCGACGACGCCTCGGCCCGGGTCTACGACATCGAAGGCAACCAGATCACCTCGAGCAGGGACCCGGCCCCGCTCGGTCCCGTCCAGCAGGGGTTGAGCGACTTCCACGGGATGCGCGTCGCCACCGAAGTGATCCTCAACGACAACCGGGCGGTCACCGGCTACGTCCAGTACGGGCGCAGCCTCGACCACGTCGACGCGACGATCGGCCGGGTCTGGGCGCTGATCTTCGCCGGCATCCTCGGCGGCACCCTGCTGGCCGTCTTCGCCGGGGTGGCGATCGCGCGGCGGGCGATGCGGCCGATCGCCTCGCTGACCGAGACCGCGCAGGAGATCGCCACCACCCGCGACCCGTCCAAGCAGATGCCCGACCCCGTGGCCGACGACGAGGTCGGCAAGCTGGCGCGGACCCTGGAGGAAATGCTGCGGGCGCTCGACGCCGCCCGGGCCGAACGCGAGGGCGCGATGCAGAAGCAGCGCGAATTCGTCGCCGACGCCTCGCACGAGCTGCGCACGCCGTTGACCAGCGTCCTCGCCAACCTCGAACTGCTGCAGGCTTCGCTCGACAGCACCGACCAGGCGGAGGATCGCGAGATCGTCGACTCGGCCCTGCGCTCCTCGAAGCGGATGGGCCGCCTGGTCGGCGACCTGCTGCTGCTCGCCCGCGCCGACGCCGGCCGGCTCGACGCCCACCGCCGCGTCGACCTGGCCGGGATCGCGGGCGACGCCGCCGCCGAGGTGGCGCCGCTGATGGGCGACCGCCGCCTGGCGCTGGAGAACGACCGGCCGCTGCGGGTCGAAGGCAGCCGCGACGAGCTGCACCGGATGGTCCTCAACCTGCTCGACAACGCGATCCGCCACACGCCGCCGGGGTCCTGCGTCGAACTGACCCTGCGCGAGGACGGGGATCAGGCGGTGGTCGAAGTCGGCGACGACGGGCCCGGCATCCCGGCCGAGATGCGGAGCGGCATCTTCGACCGCTTCGCCCGCGGCACCGGCCCCTCCGACACGGCCCGCGGCACCGGCACCGGCCTCGGCCTGGCGATCGTCAGCGCCGTCGCCCAGTCCCACGGCGGCAGCGTCGAAGCGGGCGAATCGAAGAGCGGCGGAGCCCTTTTCGTCGCCCGAATCCCCCTCGCCAGCGCCCCCAAGAAAACTGTTACCAAGCCTTTAAAGGCGCTTTAGAGCTCGCCCCTAGATTCCGTTGCGGACGAGACACAATTGCCCGCCGGAGCGTTCTCCCCAGATTTTGCTCCGGCGGGCTTTTTCGTGGGCTTAAGCGGGGGTGGTTGGGGAGGGTGCCGGTGGGGGTGT
>DASUTJ010000085.1:0-4186 GCA_036374655.1 Solirubrobacterales bacterium
CGGAACGTAATAGCCGCGCATCGCCCGATAGCGCGGATAGACGTCCTTGAACACGCGAGCGAGCACGTGGTGTGCGCCGGGCTGGCCGTTGGCGGTCGGCGGCCCCTCGTAGAAGCTCCAGACCGGCGCCCCGGCGCGCGCCTCCAGCGAGCGGGCGAAGACCTCCTCCTTGCGCCAGCGCGCCAGCACCCGCTCCTCCAGCTCGGGGAAGGACTGCTTGGGATCGACGGGTTCGAAGCCGGGCATGAAGGTGAGGATTCTAGGAGGGGTGGCGAACTCCGCCCGGCCGCGGGCGGCTCACCAGACGAGGACGAAGTCGTCGGCGTCCCCGGGGTTGACGTAGACCGGCAGGACGAGGCCCGGCTGCATCCGCGAGGCGGCGAAGACGGGCATGATCTCCCGCCGCTTCACCTCACGCGTCCCCTGCCCCGGAAGGTCGAGGTCGAGCCGCAGGCTCATCAGCGGCATCTCGTTGACTTCGGCGTGGCTGTCGGCGTAGAGGACGGTCGCGGTGCCGCGCAGGCCCTGCCGGAAGATCCAGTCCTGATGGGCGGCCTTGCGTTTCTGCCGCCGCGCGTACCAGAGGAGCCCGGCGGCGACCAGGACCCAGATAACGCCGATCGAGGCGAGGATCAGGGCGACTTCTCCCGGCACGCCGGCCAGGATCGGGACGATCGCGAACGCCGCCCCGGCGAGGCCGAAGAAGGCGATCAAGCCGATGCCGACCTTGTTGAGCTGCATCTACTCCTCGCACTCCCGGCGGATCCGGGTGGCGACGTGGGCGGTCGCCTTGCAGAGCGCCGCGAGCCCGCCGGCGCCCGGGTCGTCGCTCTCGATGCTGCCGAGCAGGGCGCCGTAGGCGAGCTCGAAGGAGAAGTCTGCCGGCGGCTCGGTCCCGAGCCAGTCGACCAGGCTGGGCGAGAACAGCTGCCGCAGCCAGTTCGGGTCCTGGAACGGGCTGGTGCTGACCTCGAAGCGCTCGTTCAGCGCCGCGCTCTCCGTCCAGAGCTTCGAGTGTCGCGCCTCGAAGCCGTAGAACTCGTCGTCGCGGGTGCTGCGGCCGCGGCGGATGCAGAACACCCGCGGGGCGAAGGCGGTCGCCGCCGGCACCTCGGTCAGCGCCACCTGGAAGCGGAAGGTCTTGTTGCGCGTGTAGGCGAGCTCGCCGACCACGCCGGAGACGCCCTCGCCGAGCGCCCCTCGCAGCGCCGGCCGCAGGCCCGCGCCCTTGGCCTCGACCAGCAGCGGCGTCAGCTGGCCGGTATCGAAGCCCGGCAGCTGCTCGAAGCCGCGCTCGGCGGCGAGCTCGGCGTAGGCGGAGTCGACGGACACCGGCGCAGCCTATTCGCCGGCCCCTCCCGAACTGCGCCCGCGTTAGGGTGGCCGCCATGGACAGATACGACTTGAACGGCAAGGTCGCGCTGGTGACCGGCGGCGCCCGCGGGATCGGCTTCGAGACCGCGAGGCAGATGCACCTGCGCGGCGCCTCGGTGGCGGTGCTCGACATCGACGCCGACGAGGCGCGGGAAGCGGCGGAGCGGATCGGCCCGCGGGCGATCGGCCTCTCCGGCGACGTCACCGACCAGAGCGCGATGATGAACGCCGTCGCCGAGATCGTCGAACAGCTCGGCGGGCTCGACGTCGCCGTCGCCAACGCCGGCATCGCCCAGAAGCAGTTCGCGACCGTGCGCGGCATCTCCGGCGAGGAATGGGAGCGCGTCTTCGAGGTCGACCTGCTCGGCGTCTGGCGCACGGTGCGGGCGGCGCTGCCGCAGATCGTCGAGCGCAAGGGCCAGATGATCGTCGTCTCCTCCGTCTACGCCTTCGCCAACGGCTTCGGCAACACCCCCTACGCGGTCGCCAAGGCCGGAGTCGAGTCGCTCGGCCGGGCGCTGCGGGCGGAGCTGAAACCGCACGGCGCCAGCGCCAGCGTTGCCTACTTCGGCTGGGTCGACACCAAACTGGTGCAGGACGCCTTCTCCCAGGAGGACTCCGAGCGGGTGCGCAAGCTCAGCCCCGAGTGGCTGCTGAAACGGATATCGCCGGCCGAGGCCGGGGCCGGCCTGGTCCGCGGGATCGAAGAGCAGGCGCCGCGGATCTTCGTCCCCAAGTGGTGGCGCTACATGTCCGCCTTCCGCGGCCTGGTCAACCCCCTGCTCGACAAGCGGATGGAGTCGGAACCGAAATACGCCGAGCTGGTCAAGTACATCGACGGCAAGACCGTCGATGCCGGCAAAGTCCAGGCCGAAGACGCCGCCTAGCGGCTCAACCGCTCGAGCAGGCAGACGACCGACTCGTAGGGCTCGCCGGTGGCGCGAGTCATCGCGATCTCGCAGGTGCGGTTGCTGGAGAGGTGAGCGTCGAAGCTGCGGCCGGCCAGCTCTTCGGCCTGGGGACGAGTGGCCGAAGCGGTCAGCTCCGGATGGCTGATCCCGCGGTCGCCGGCGAAACCGCAGCAGGTGGCCGACGCCGGCACGTAGACGTCGTCGGCAAGAGCGTTGGCGAGCACGCGCAGCGGGTGAGTGAGGCCGAGCCGCCGCGTCGCGCAGGTCGGGTGCACCGCGGCGGATTCGACCTTCTCGTCGATGTCTAGGTCCGGCAGCAACCGCAGCGCCCAGGCAACCGAATCGACGATCTCCAGCTTCCCCAGCCGCTCCGAGTTCTCCTCCGAGAGCACCCCATCAGCAGGATCAGCAATCGCCCCCGTGCAGGAAGCAGCATCGATAACAACCGGCAACGCTCCTTCCCCACTCCACTTCCAGAGCTTCTCCACCATCTCGTTTGCCTTGAACGCCTGAGCCTCCGCAAACCCTTTCGAGCTCCAAGGCAACCCACAGCAGCTCCCATCCACATCATCGGGAACCCAGACCGGGGAACCCGCCCGCTCCGATACCGCCACCAGAGCTCCAATCGGATTCCCATCGAAGATCCGATTCGTACAGCTCGGGACATAAACGCCCGCAGCTCCAGGCGGAGGGGATGACCCCCTCCAGGCACTCAACATCGAGCCATTGGCGAGATGTGCCTGGCGGGGGTCATCGCCTCCGCCCCAAACTGCTGGCCCGGGAAGCCCCTTCCCCCGCTTCGTCCTTTTCACCAGTGGCCCACCGACCTTCAGCCCAACCCGCGAAGCCTTCTCGACCGCCTTCCACCGCTTGGCCGTCGCCACCGCTGCCTTTTCAGCCCGCTCCGAATGCTGCGCAATCCGCAGCTCCTTGACCATCCGCCCAGTGTCGATCCCCAGCGGACAGGCGATCTGACAGGACCCGTCGGTAGCGCAGGTCTCCAGCGCGTCGTAGTCGTACTCCGCGAGCAGCGCCCGCTGCACCGGCGACCCCTCGGGCTGGCGCGCCATCTCGCGCCGCAGGACGATCCGCTGCCGCGGCGTCGTGGTCAGGTTGCGGCTCGGACAGACCGGCTCGCAGAAGCCGCACTCGACGCAGGTGGTCGCCCCGCCCCACTCCTCGATCGCCGGCGTCGTCTTCAGGTCGCGGAGGTGGACGCCCGGGTCGCGGCTGAGCAGGACGTCGGGCGAGAGCACGCCGTCGGGGTCGGCGAGCCGCTTCAGCCGCCACATCAGCTCGGTCGCCTTCTCGCCCCACTCGCGCTCTACATAAGGGGCCATGTTGACCCCGGTCCCGTGCTCGGCCTTCAGCGAGCCGTCGTACTTCTCGACGATCAGCTCGACCAGCCCGCCCATGAAGGCCTCGTAGCGGTCGAGGTCCTCCTGCTTGGCGAAGTCCGGGGTCAGCATGAAGTGCAGGTTCCCGGCCGAGGCGTGGCCGGCAACCCCGGGCAGGAAGCCGTGCTGGCCGAGCAGCGCCTGCAGGTCCTTCGCCCCCTCGGCGATCCGCTCCGGCGGCACGCAGACGTCCTCGACGATCAGCGCCGTCCCCTCCGGCCGCACCCGGCCGATCAGCCCGTGCAGACCCTCGCGCACCCGCCAGGCGAGCTCGATCGCCTCCGGGTCGCGGGTGAAGTCGAGGGGGCGGATCGTCTCGTGGCTGCCGAGGATCGCTTCGGCGCGCAGCACCTGGGCGGCGATCTCGCCCTCGTCGGCACCGCCGAACTCGACCAGCAGCACCGCCGACTCCGGCGGCAGCTCTTTCCACTCCTGCGGCGCCCCGACCATGTTCCAGGCGGCGGTGATCAGCGCCGGCGCGACCATCAGCTCGACCGCGGTGGC
>DASUTJ010000086.1:0-82360 GCA_036374655.1 Solirubrobacterales bacterium
GCGCTGCCAGCGCCGTTCGGCGAAGTACTCGCGGACGAAGTACTGGGTCAGGGTCGAGGTGCAGAGGTCGGCGGCCTGCTTGCCGAGGACGATCTTCTCCATCACCGGCGGCGGCGCCACCGCCCAGCCGAGGCGGATGCCAGGAGAGAGGATCTTCGAGAAGGTGCCGAGGTAGATGACGAAGTCGCCGCCGTCGAGCTGGTAGAGCGGCGGCATCGGCTCGCCGCCGTAGCGCAGCAGCCCGTAGGGGTTGTCCTCGACGACCAGCAGCTCGTTGGCGCGGGCCAGCTCGACCAGGCGGTGGCGGCGCTGCAGCGACATCGTCACCCCGGCCGGGTTCTGGAAGCTCGGCACCGAGTAGATGAACTTCGGCCGTTTGCCTTCCGCGCGCAAGTCGGCGAGCAGCTGTTCGAGCAGCTCCACCCGCATCCCGTCCTCGTCGCATTCGACCTGGACGACGTCGGCCTGGTAGCTGCAGAGGGTGGGGATCGCGCCCGGGTAGGTCGGCGCCTCGCAGATGACGACGTCGCCGGGATCCAGCAGGGTCTTGCAGACGAGGTCGATGGCCTGCTGGCCGCCGGTGGTGACGATGATGTCGTCGGGGTCGGGCAGCATCCCCTCGGCGCCCATCACCTCGACGATGCAGTCCTTGGTCTCCTCGAAGCCCTCGGTCGGGCCGTACTGCAGCGCCTTGGCCGCCGACTCCTGGGCGATCCGCGTCATCTGCGCGGCAAAGCTCTGCGGCGGGAAGGTGGAGGTGTCCGGCAGGCCCCCGGCGAGCGAGATCACTTCCGGCCGGGCGGTGATCGCCATCAGGTCGCGCATCGCCGAGGAGCGCATCACCCCGGTCCGCTCGGCGAACAGGCCGGCGTAGCGCTCGAGGTCGCGGCCGCTGGTGTGGGACCGCCTTCTGTGGGTCGGCTCGGGCACTTCGCTCATCCCGGAAGTGTGGCGGATCGACGCCCCGGCTCCGCCCTCGGCTAGGTTTTCGCACGTGGATCTTCTCTCCGACCTCGGAATCGGCATCGCGATCGGGATGCTCGCCGGCACCGCCGGCACCCACGGCTCCGCCCGCGGGCGGATGACGATCCTCGCCGCGGTGATCGGCCTCGTCGCCGGCTTCCTGCTCGACGGCGCGGCCGGGGCGGTGGCGGCTGCGGTCGGCGGCGCGCTGGGCTGCATCGTGATCAGCGACCTCGTCTACGGCGCCAGCCGGCGCGAGGGAAGCGGCGGCGGCGCGCTCGCCTTCATCGTCGGCCTCGTGGCCCTGGTCGTGATCGCCCTGGCGCTGCTGCTCGCCCCGGCGGTGATCGTGATCGTCCTGGCGCTGGGCTGGCTGGGGATCTCCCGCCATCGCCGCGCCCAGCGCAAACACGCCGGGCTCCGCGTCCTCCGTTAGCCGCCGAACAGCGCGCCTTCGGCGCAGGGCATGATTGGACCGATGCCAGCCGGCAAGAAGCTCGTTCTCACCTACGTCGACTCGCTGCGCACCGACATGCTCGAACGGGCGGTGGCGGAGGGCCGCGCGCCGACCTTCGCGACGCTGCTCGAGCACGGCGTCCTGATCCCCGACTGCGTCTCCAGCTTCCCCTCGGTGACCCCGGTCGCGAGCGCCGAGATGGTCACCGGCGTCGGCGCCGACCGCCACTGGATCAGCGGCATGAACTGGTACCACCGGCTGGAGCGGCGCTACGTCGAGTACGGCTCCTCGCTGGAGGCGACCCGCGCCTTCGGGGTCTTCCGCGCCCTCTACGACCTCGTCTACAACATGAACCTCGCCCATCTCAGCCCGGAGGTGGAGACGGTCTTCGAGAGCCTCGAAGACGCCGGCGAGCGGACCGCCTGCACGCCGTTCCTCATCTACCGCGGGCGGCAGCGGCACGAGGTCTCCCTGGAGGGCCTGCTGCGCCGCGCCGTGGACGTCTCGAAACTGAAGTTCCACCACCACACCTGGGGGCCGACCGAGCTCTTCTACGGCGACCTCTATGCCAGCCGCGAGGTGCCCTGCAAATCGACCTCGATCCCCGGCAACCGCGACGGCTATGCCGCCTGCTGCGCCGCCGAGCTGCTGCGCGAGGACGGCTACGACTTCCTGCTCCTCTCGCTGCCCGACAACGACAACTACTCGCACCGGCACGGGCCCGGGGCGAGCGTCGAGTCGATCGCCAAGGCCGACGCCGCCTTCGCGACCTTCGCCGAGGAGGCCGGCAGCCTGGAGGAGTTCCTGGCCACGCACGCGGTGATCCTGCTCGCCGACCACGCCCAGACCGACGTCCACCGCGGCCTGCCGCTGGCCGAGCTGCTGAGCTCCGAGTGGTCGGTGCTGCAGCCCTCCGAGGAGCGGCCGGAGCGGGCGCAGTTGGCGGTCAGCCCGACCGGCCGCGCCGCCCACGTCTACCTGCTGCCGGGCGAGGGCGAGCGGGCCGAGCCCCTGGAGGTGGCGGCGCGGCTGGGGGTGATCGAGGGCGTCGACCTGGTCTGCCGGCTGGAGGGGAGCGACGGCCTGCCGCTGCGGCGCGAAGGCACGGGGATGCCGGCGCAGGGGGGCGAGTGGGCGGTGGTCGAGCGACGTGGAACCGCGCTGCGCTTCCGTCCCGGCGCCGGGGTCGAGGACCTGCGCGGCGCCAGCTGGGAGGTCGAGGGGGACTTCGCGGCGCTGGAGGCGCGGGTCGAGGACGGCCGGCTTGCGAGCGAGACCTACCCCGATCCCCTGGCCCGGGTCTGGTCGGCGTTGACCGCGCCGCACTCCGGCGACTTCATCCTCTCCCTGTCACCCGGCTTCGAGGCGGTCGACTGGGGCGGGGTCAGCCACGCCGGCGGCGGCAGCCACGGCGCGCTGCACGCCGGCGACTCGCTCGGGCCGCTGCTGTTCGTCGGCTGCGGGCCCGAGTCGGCGAGCGAGCGCGAGCAGTGGACGCTGCGCGACGTCGCCCCGGCGATCCGCGAGCACTTCGGAGCGGCGTGAGGGCGACCGCCCTCCTCCTCGCCGCGATCTTCCTGGCGCTGCTCGCGCAGCCGGCGATGGCGGTGGAGCCGGAACGGATCACCCGGGCCGAAGCGACCGCCGCCGCCGACCGCGACCCGACGGTCACCGACCAGGAACGCGAGCACGGCGAGCTCGCCTCGGTGGCGACCCTCGACGAGGACGACGGCAACTGGGAGGTCGCTTACTTCGTCGACGGCGACGAGGTGGCGCTGGTCGTGGTCGACGAAAGCAGCGGCGAGGTCGAGGAGTCGTGGACCGGCCACCAGGTGAACTGGAAGATGGCGCGGGGCTACTCCGGAGCCTTCGGCCACAAGCTCAACGCGCCCTACGTCTTCCTGCCCCTCTGCCTGATCTTCCTCGTCGGCCTGGTCGACTGGCGGCGGCTGCGGCGGGTCGCCAACCTCGACCTCCTGGTCCTGCTCGGGTTCGGCGTCTCCCACTACTTCTTCAACCGGGCCGAAATCGGAGTGTCGGTCCCGCTCGTCTACCCGGTGCTGCTCTACCTGTTCGGGCGCTGCCTCTGGATCGGGTTGCGGGGAAGGGGGGAGGGCCTGCGGCCGGTCTGGTCGGTGACGGTGCTGATCGTCGCCGCGCTCTTCCTGATGGGCTTCCGCGTCGGCCTCAACGTCGCCGACTCGGGCGCGATCGACGTCGGCTACGCGGGGGTGGTCGGAGCCGACCGCATCGCCCACGGGGAACAGCTCTACGACAACTTCCCCGACGACGTCTCCCAGGGCGACACCTACGGCCCGGTCAACTACCTCGCCTACCTCCCCTTCGAGCGAATCTGGCCCTACTCAGGAGAGTGGGACGACCTCCCCGCAGCCCACGCCGCCTCGATCCTCTTCGACATAGCCGTCTTCACCTTCCTGATCCTCCTAGGCCTCCGCATCCGCCCGGGACCTGAAGGTCAGCGACTGGCCGCCACCCTCGCCTTCGGCTGGGCTGCGTACCCGTACACGGCGTACGTTCTCGAGTCCAACTCCAACGACTCGCTCGTAGCTGCGCTGCTCTTAGCCACCCTCTTATTCGCCGCGAAGCCCCTGCGCCGTGGAGCGCTGTTAGCCACCGCCACCTGGACCAAGTTCGTAGCCGCCCCCCTAGCCCCGATGTACCTGACCTACAGACCCCGCCCGAGTTCGGCGGAGGGTGTCCGAGCACGACCCCGCGCGCAGGACACCCTCCGCCGCCCAACGGTGCTGTTCACCCTAGGCTTCCTTCTGGTGTCCGCAGTTGTGCTGTTGTGGCCCGCGATCGATCCCGGCCTGAAGACGTTCTACGACCGAACCATCGCCAGCCAAGCCGGCCGCGATTCACCGTTCAGCATCTGGGGCCAGACTTCCCTGGAACCAATTCGGATCGCACTGCTCGCAGTGCTCGCGGCGCTGTCGCTGCTATTCGCGTTTGTTCCCCGCCAGAAGTCGCTGGTGCAGCTTGCCGCCCTCTCAGCCGCGCTCCTGATCCTCCTACAGCTGACTCTCAATCACTGGTTCTACCTTTACATAGTGTGGTTTTACCCACTCTTCCTACTTGCAATGAGCGGGAATTCAAGTAATAGAAGCGGTTCATTTCCGGATCACAGATAGATTGCTCGGGTGAGAGCGATCCGCAAGAGTCGGGCTGCGGCGGCCCTGGTGCTGAGCGCGTCGGTGCTAGCTCTTAGCGGCTGCGATCCCTTCGGCTTGGAATCCTCTGACGATCCGAGCTACAACAGGCCGATCGAGCGGGACCTTGCCAAGGCGGTGAGAACCGAAGGACAGGTGGAATGCCTGCCTACTCGCAGTGATCTCTGGAGCTGTCGAGTTGAAAGTGATCCCGGCAGTGGCTTTTCAGGACACTTGAATCTTAGGGTGGGCAAGGCGGGGTGCTGGCGGGCTCAATATGTGAGGTACAAGCAAGGCCATCGTCCTAGCGGCTCTAAGCGAGACCTTTCATCGGCGAATTCCGAAGCCTACGGGCGAGTCATCACGGGCTGCACGCCCGAGGAGGCGCCCGGCTCAGGACGGTGAAACCGGCACCATCACCTGCTCGAACGAGTCGGCCAGACCTCGACCGTTCACCTCCACAACGGCCCCCATCACCCAGACATCCTCCTCCGCCGTCTCGAAGCGGGTTGGCATCTGGGTGATCAGTGAGCGCAGCGCCTGCTCGGGCTTGACGCCGAGGACGCTGGTGCGCGAGCCGGTCATGCCTACGTCGGAGATGAAGGCGGTGCCGCCGGGGAGGACGCGGCCGTCGGCGGTGGGGACGTGGGTGTGGGTGCCGAACACGGCGGCGACGCGTCCGTCGAGGTGCCAGCCCATCGCCACCTTCTCGCTGGTGACTTCGGCGTGGAAGTCGACGACAACGGCGTCTTGCTCGTGGTGGCTGAGAATCGAGTCGACGGTGTCGAAGGGCGAGCGGGCGACGCGCAACCCGACGCCGCCGCTGAGGTTGATCACCCGCACCCGCATGCCGCCGACCTCGACCACGGTGTGGCCCCGACCCGGGTTCGCCTGCGGGTAGTTGGCCGGCCTCACGACGCGCTCGTCGGAGTCGAGGAAGTCGTAGGCCTCGCGGTGGCGGTAGACGTGGTTGCCGGAGGTGATCACGCCGGCGCCGGAATCGAAGAGGTCGTTGGCGGTCCGCTGGGTGATCCCGACCCCGCCGGCCGAGTTCTCGCCATTGACGATCGTCAGGTCCGGTTCGTACCGCTCGCGCAGCGCCGGCATCGCTTCCCGCAGGCCCTGGCGGCCGGGACTGCCGACCACGTCGCCGATGAAGAGAACTCGCATGGTGTGCTGACCCTATCTGCGAGATTGGGCCGGATGGCCGATTCGGCGCAGGCGGCAGCGATCTTGGCGCGAGCCCTCGACTACCCCTACGCGACCCCCGATCGGTCCTACCTCTACCGGGACGGCGAGGCGGTGGAGCTGCCGCCGGAGGGCCCGGACCTCCGCGGCCGCACGCCGCTCCTCTCCTACGGGGCCAACGCCAGCCCCGAGGCACTCGGCCGCAAGCTGGCTCGCCTGCCGGGAGTCGAGCTGCCGGTGCTGCGGTTCGAGCTGGAGGGGTTCGACGTCGTCTACTCGGCGCACGTCTCCCCCTACGGAGCGGTGCCGGCGACGCTGCTCGAGATCCCCGGGGCGGTCGCGCCGGTGTTCCTCCTCCACCTGACCGCCGAGCAGTTGGCGCTGCTGACCGCGAGCGAGCCGAATTACGACCTGGTCGAGGTAGGGGGGACGCCGGCCTATCGCAGCAAGCACGGCTGCCTGAAGATCGACGGTGCGCCGGTGGCCCTGGCCGCGGTCCGCTCGGCGGGGCGGACCCTGCCCGAGCTGGACGAGCCGGCGATCCTCGAGCGCGTCCGTTCCCACCTGCGCCCGGAGCTGTCGCTGCAGGAGTTCGTCCTCGATTGCGTCGAGCGCGGCGGACTCAGACCGCTGAGAATCGGCGCAGGGCCAGCCGGGCGATGAGGCCGTAGGCGACGAAGAGGACCGCGAGGTGCAGCAGCGGTCCGCCGATCCCCGGGCCGGCCCGGTCGAGCGCGGCGGTGATCGCTTCCAGCGCAGGCTTGAAGGGGAAGAGCGCAGTTACGTAACGGATCGCGTCGAAGACGGCCGGCCCCACCGCGCCCGAGGGGACGAGCGAGAGGAAGGCGATCGGCAGGGTGACCATGAAGGCCAGCAGCGAGACCGCGCGCACCTCGCGCGCCGCCGCCCCGAGCGCCGCCCCGGCCGCCCCGAGCGCCGCCCCGGAGAAGAGGATCGCGATCAGCCAGAGCCAGACCCGGCCCCATTCGAGCGGGACGAAGATCGCCATCCCGGCCAGCATCAGCAGCGTCACCAGGAGTCCGACGACCACTCCCAGCAGGACCTTCTCGCCGAGCAGGCCGGTGTTGGAGACGAGGCCGCGGGTGAGGCGCGGGAAGGCGTTCTCCTCGCGCTCGAGCGCCAGCGAGCCGGCGACCAGGAGGACGACGACGAAGGCCAGGGTGAGCGTCGCGGCGACCGCGATCGCGAAGACTTCCAGCGGCGGGCTCTTGCCGCCGACCACGACCTTGTCGACCGCGATCGGCTGCGCCAGCCGGTCGATCAGCGGCTTGGCCACGTCGAGGTTGTCGCGCGCCTGCGAGGCGAACTCGGTCACTTCCTCGAGGGCCGGTCGCAGCGCCGGCGGCAGCGCCGGGGCCACCTGTTCGAGGATCCTGGCGCTGGTCCGCAGCCCGAGGATCGGGATCGTTTCGCCGAGCACCTCGAACTTGCCGCCGTTGACGATCAGCCCCAGGTAGCGGCCGCCTTCGTTGCCGATCCGCCGGGCGATCCGCAGGTTCGCTTCGGCCAGCAGGGTCGTGATCCGGTCGTCGACCAGTTCCGCCTTGACCGCGTTTTCCTCGCTGACGAGAACTTCGATTTCCGGCACGCCCGGGGTAAGGGTCGAGAGCGAGTTGATCCTGTCGACCAGGTTGGAAGGCAGTACGAGCGCCGCCAGCACGTCGCCCGATTCGACCTTCTCGCGCGCTTCGTCGCGGTCGTCGACGAAGACGCACTCGACCCGCTCGCAGATCTGCTCCTTGACGTTCGCCTTCGGCAGCTCCTCGCCGCCGACGCTGATCCGCGTATCCGGCGGCACTTCGTTGAGGAAGGCGACGCGCGGGTCCTCCGGCCCGCGCGAGATCGCGAAGCCGACCAGGACCGCGATCAGGATCGGGTAGGCGACCAGCAGCACCGCCTGCAGGGGGGAGCGGCGGAGGATCTGCAGGTCCTTGAGCAGCAGCCAGCGGACGCCGTGCATCAGTGCCCCCGGTGCTGCAGGTAGGCGACGAAGGCGGTCTCGAAGTCGCGGTCGGCGTCCTCGGGCGCTTCCGAGCGCACCGCCTCGCGCAGCTCCCCGGCCGAGCCGTCGAAGAGCGACTCGCCGTCGGCGAGGACCAGCACGCGGCCGCCGTAGCGCTCGGCCTCCTGGATGTCGTGGGTGGAGAAGATCACCGTCGTGCCGCGTCCGGCGAGGCCGGAGACGAACTCCCACAGACGCGCCCGCTGTCGCGGGTCGAGGCCGACGCTCGGCTCGTCGAGCAACAGCACCGCCGGCCGCGAAAGCAGCCCGATCGCGATGTTGATCCGCTGCTGGTTGCCACCCGAGAGACGGGCTACGACCTCGCCGCGGCGCTCGCCCAGCCCGGTCAGCTCGAGCATCTCCTCGGCCGAGGCGCGGGGATCCTCGTGCCCCTCCAGCCGGGCGAAGAGCAGCAGGTTCTCCTCGACGGTCAGCCGCCGGTAGAGCGCCGCCTGCTGCGGCACCCAGCCGACCGCGCCGTTGGCGGAGACGACCTCGCCCGCGTCGGGCTTGAGGATCCCGGCGAGGATCGAGAGCAGCGTCGTCTTGCCGGCGCCGTTGGGGCCGATGACCGCGACCAGCTCGCCCGGCCCCGCTTCCAGCGAGACGCCCCTCAGCGCCTCCCGCTCGCCGTAGCGCTTGACCAACCCCTGTGCCTGCACTGCGGGAAAGCTACTGGCCCTTCCCTAAACTCGGCCCTCCATGGCCTTCCCCGCTACCCGCCTGCGCCGCCTGCGCCGCACCGACACCCTGCGCGGCCTCGTCCGCGAGACCGAGCTGTCGCCGGCCCACCTGATCCAGCCCGCCTTCGTCGTCGCGGGGGAGGGGGTGCGCGAGGAGGTGCCCTCGATGCCCGGCATCGAGCGCTTCTCGATCAACAACCTGGTCGAGGAGGCGGGCGAGATCGCCGCCGCCGGGATCGGCGCGCTGATGCTCTTCGGCGTTCCCGCCGCCAAGGACGAGTTCGGCACCGGCGCCTATGACGACGAGGGGATCGTGCAGATGGCGGTGCGGGCGCTGAAGGACGCCCATCCCGACCTGGTCGTGATGACCGACGTCTGCCTCTGCGAGTACACCTCGCACGGCCACTGCGGGGTGATCCGCGAGGGCGGCAAGGAGGTCGACAACGATGTCACCGTCGAGCTGCTGGCGAAAACCGCGATCTCCCACGCCGAGGCCGGCGCCGACGCGGTCGCTCCCAGCGACATGATGGACGGCCGGATCGGTTCGATCCGCTTCCAGATGGACGAGGAGGGGCACCCCAACGTGCCGATCGTCGCCTACAGCGCCAAGTACGCCTCGGCCTTCTACGGGCCGTTCCGCGACGCGGCCGAGTCGACGCCGGAGTTCGGCGACCGCCGCGGCTACCAGATGGATCCCGCCAACGCGGCCGAAGCGGTGCGCGAGGCGGAACTGGACCTCGAGGAGGGGGCCGACATGCTGATGGTCAAGCCGGCGCTCCCTTACCTCGACGTCGTACGCCGGGTCAAAGACGCGACCGGCGCCCCGGTCGCGGCCTACCACGTTTCCGGCGAGTACTCGATGCTGAAGGCGGCCGCCGCCAACGGCTGGCTCAACGAGCGCGCCGCCGTGGTCGAGGCGCTGACCTCGATCCGCCGCGCCGGGGCCGACGCGATCGTCACCTACTACGCGAAGGAGGCAGCAGCTTGGCTTCGGTGAAAGTCCCGCAGTCCAAGGCGCGCAGCCGCAAGGACGGCTCCGCGATCCCGCTCGACGAGACCGACAAGCGGCTGATGAACCTGCTGCAGTCGAACTTCCCCCTCGACCCCGAGCCGTTCGCTCTGGTCGCGGCCGAGGCGGAGCTGGAGCTGGACGACGTCCTCGCCCGCACCCAGCGCCTGCTCGACGGCCGGATCATCCGCGAGATAACGCCGATCTTCGACACCCGCGCGCTCGGCTACGAGTCGATGCTGGTGGCGGCCAAAGTCGACGCCGAGAACCCGCAGCGGGCGGCGCGGATCGTCAACGCCCACCCGGGTGTCTCCCACAACTACCTGCGCACCCACGACTTCAACATGTGGTTCACGATCGCCACCCCGCCGGACTCGAAGCTCGGCCTCAAGGGCACGCTGGAAGCGCTGATGGAGGAGACCGGGGCGGAGTCGATGCGGGAACTGCCGACCCTGACCCTGTTCAAAATCAACATGAACCTGGAGATGGAGAAGGGGACCGAGGCCCTCGCCGCCGCGGTCGAAGCGGCGCCGCCGCGCGAGCTCGAGCCGCAGCCCTACGACGAGGACGACATCGCCCTGATCAAGGCCCTGCAGGGCCCGATGGAAGCGGTCGCCCGCCCCTACGACGCCGCCGCGGGGGAGCTGGGGATCTCGACCGAGGAGCTGCTCGACCGGTTGGGGACGATGGTCGACCGCAAGATCCTCCGCCGGGTCGCCGCGATCCTCTACCACCGCCGCGCCGGCTTCTCCGCCAACGGGATGGGGGTCTGGAAGGTGCCCGAGGACCAGATCATGGAGGTCGGCGGGCGGATGGCCTCCTTCCGCGGCATCTCCCACTGCTACCAGCGGCCGACCTACGAGGACTGGCCCTACAGCGTCTTCACCATGGCCCACGGCCGCTCGAAGGAGGAGTGCGACGCGGTCCTCGACGCGATCGCCGAGGAGTGCGGGATGGGACCGGACGATCGCGCCACCCTCTACTCCTCGACCGAGTACAAGAAGATCCGCCTTCACTACTTCACCGAGGACTACGCCCGCTGGGATGCCGAACATTCCTGAGGACCTGTTCGGCCGGGCGCAGGAGGTTCTTCCCGGTGGCGTCAACTCGCCGGTGCGGGCGATGCGGCAGATCGGCCGCGACCCGATCTTCGTCGAGCGCGGCGAAGGCTGCTGGCTGTTCGACGTCGAGGGCAACCGCTACGCCGACTGGATCGGCTCCTGGGGACCGCTGATCCTCGGCCACGCCGAGCCGGCGGTGATCGCCGCGGTGATCGAAGCGGCGAAGCGGGGGACCAGCTTCGGCGCCGCGACCCTGGCGGAGGTGCGGCTGGGCGAGGAGGTGGCGGCGCGGATGCCCTCGGTCGAGATGGTGCGGATGACCAGCTCCGGCACCGAGGCGGCGATGAGCGCGGTGCGGCTGGCGCGGGCGATCACCGGCCGCGAGGTCGTGGTCAAGTTCGCAGGCGCCTACCACGGCCACTCCGACGGCCTGCTGGCCGACGCCGGCTCGGGCCTGGCGACGCTGGCGGTGCCGGGCAGCCCGGGGGTGACCGCCGCGCAGGCGGAAACGACGGTGGTGGTGCCGTGGAACGACCGCCAAGCCGTGGCCCGAGCGCTCGAAGAGCACGATGTCGCAGCGCTGCTGACCGAGCCGATCGCGGCGAATATGGGCGTGGTGCCGCCGGCCGAGGCCTTCCTCGAGTACCTCCGCGAGGCCACCCGCGAGGCCGGCGCGCTGCTGGTCTTCGACGAGGTGATCACCGGCTTCCGCGTCGCCCGCGGCGGCGCCCAGGAACTGCTCGGGGTCGAACCGGACCTGACGGTGATGGGCAAGGTGATCGGCGGCGGCCTGCCCGCCGCGGCCTACGGCGGCCCGCGCGAACACATGGAACGGATCGCCCCCGCCGGCGACGTCTACCAGGCGGGGACGCTCTCGGGGAACCCGCTGGCGGTCGCGGCAGGGCTTGCGACGCTGGAGCAACTCGACGCCGCCGCCTACGCGCGCCTCGGCGACCTGACCGACCGCCTCGCCGCGGGATTCGAAGCGCTGGCCGCCGGCCGGCCGCTGCAGGTCGCCAAGGCGCCGGGCCTCGTCACCCTTTTCTTCAGCCCGGTGCCGGTGACCGACTTCGCGACCGCGACCGCCTGCGACGTCGAGGCCCACGCCCGCTTCTGCCGGGCGCTGCTGGAGCGCGGCGTCTACCCGCCACCGGCCCAGTACGAGGCCTGGTTCGTCTCCCTCGCCCACGACGAGGCCGTCGTCGACCAGACGCTGGAAGCCGTCGCCGAGGCCTTGGACGAGGCGCTGGCGTGAACGCCCTCCAGGCCCTCGCCGACCAGTTGCGCGCCGAGGACACACCCATCGCCCCGCACGTCGTCGACCCGGCCGAGCCCTCGCAGCTGGGCGAGCTGGCGGGCGGCGGCGAGTACGCGCTGGTTATCGAGGCCGTCCGCGAGGGCTACCTGCTCCACTACGAGCAGTCGCGCCTGCTCGCCGGCCACGACTCCGACCTCGCCCTGCTCGCCGGCGACTACCTCTACGCCCTCGGCCTCGACCGCCTCGCCGCCCTCGGCGACACCCGCGCCGTCGCCCTCCTCGCCGACCTGATCAGCACCTGCGCCCGCCTCCAGGCCGAGGGCCAGACGGAGGGCATTCCGGACCTGTGGCGAAAGACCGCCGGGACGATCGCGGCAAGTTCCGAAAGTGTGACGCAGGTCACACCGCCTAATCAATAGACTTCGAAGCCCTACGCGAACCGACCTGTGGCAGACGACGCGAACAAGGTAAACGGGGCCGAGGAGGCGCCCAAAGTGGAGCGGGCTAAGCCCGACCCGCCCGGCTATTTCGAGGGCGAGTCGATGACGCGCCGCCACGTCTTCACGGTCGCCTCCCAGGCGATCGGCGGCATCGCCGCCGCCGGCATCGTCCTTCCCGCCGTCGGTTTCGCGGTCGCGCCGATCTTCCACCGCGGCAAGGAGCGCTGGGAGGGGGTCGGCCCGGTCTCCGACTTCGTCGAGGACACCTACCGCCAGGTCGTCTTCACCGAGACCGAGGGAATCGGCGACGCCGGCAAGACCACCGCCTACGTGCGGAAAAGCTCCGAGGAACTCGGCGAAGAGCCCGGCAAGATGGTCGCGGTCTCCAACCGCTGCGTCCACCTCGGCTGCCCGGTCCGCTTCGTCGAGGCCGCCGGCAACTTCATCTGCCCCTGCCATGGCGGCGTCTACGACTTCCAGGGCAAGCGGATCGGCGGCCCGCCGGTGCGCCCGCTCGACCAGTTCCAGACCCGGGTCCGCAACGGCCAGGTCGAAGTCGGCCCCCGTTACAGCGTCACCTCGCAGATGGAGCCGGTCCGCGCCCGCGATCCCGGGGAGTTCACCGGCGGGATCTGGGAATACCTCTACCCGCCGCGTCCCTCCACCTTCCCGGCGCCCTGATGCCGAGCTTCCCGAAACCCAAGATTCCGGACGCCGTCGTCCCGCCGCCCCTGCGCAAACCGGCCAAGCCCGGCACCGGCGGCACTCCCAAGGGCCAGGCGCCGAGCGACCTGAAGGAGGCGCCCGAGCGCAGGAGCGCCGGCGACAAGCTGCTCGAGGTCGGCAAAGAGGCGCCGATCGACGCGCTCGGCTGGGTCGACCAGCGGCTCGCCGCCAGCGGCTTCCTCACCGGGATGCTGTTCCGCAAGGTGCCGAAGGGGACCAACTGGTTCTACACGCTCGGCTCCGCCACCCTCTTCGCCTTCATCGTCCAGGCCGTCACCGGCGTCTTCCTGGCGATGTTCTACACGCCGTCGGCGACCCAGGCCTACGCCTCGATCGCCCACATCAACAACGAGGTGCCGCTCGGCCAGCTCGTGCACGGGATGCACAAGTGGGGCTCGAGCGTGATGGTGATCCTGATCTTCCTCCACATGGGGCGGACCTTCTTCTTCGGCGCTTACAAGTACCCGCGCGAGCTCAACTGGGTGATCGGCGTGGTGCTGCTGATCCTGACGATGACGATGGCCTTCACCGGCTACCTGCTGCCGTTCGACCAGCGCTCCTTCTGGGCCTCGATCGTCGGCATCAACATCAACGGCACCGGCCCCGTGGTCGGTCCCTATCTGAGCGACTTCCTCCGCGCCGGCCCTGAGCTCGGGGCGACCACGCTCTCGCGCTTCTACGCGATCCACATGCTGCTGGTGCCCGGGGCGATCATCGCCCTGATCGGCGCCCACATGTACCTGGTGGTCAAGCTGGGGACGACGGCGCCGCCGTGGGTCAAAGCCGAGCGGCCGAAGATCGCCGCCCCGACCTCCCAGCTCGAGGCCGGCGCCAACGGCAACGGCCGCGTCAACGGCGACCGGGTCAACGGGAGCGACGCATGAAGCCGCAGGACAAGCAGAAGTACCTCGAGGAGTACGAGCTGCTGAAGAAGAAGGGCAAGCCCTTCTTCCCCTACGCGGTGATGAAGGACTCGGTGATGGCGCTGATCGTCGTCGCCGTGATCATCGCGATGTCGATCATCCTCGGCGCCGAGCAGGGCCCGAAGGCGGACCCGACCTCGACCACCTACGTGCCGCGCCCCGAGTGGTACTTCTTCTTCCTCTTCGAGCTCCTGCGCGTGATCAAACCGCCGGAGCTGGTCCCGATCGCGACGATCGGGATCCCGACCATCTGCATGGTGCTGCTGCTCCTGCTGCCGTTCTACGACCGTGGCCCCGAGCGCCGCCCGGAGCGCCGCCCGATCGCGACCACGGCCGGGATCCTGACGATCATCGCGATGGGCTACCTCACCTACTTGGGCGCGATCGGCGGGTCGCCGACCGAGGTCGAGATGAACGTCTCCGCCAAATACGAGATGGGCAAAGAGATCACCGCCGCGGCCGGCTGCCTCGCCTGCCACAAGCTCGGCGAGAACGGCAACCATGGGCCGGGGCCGGATCTGACCCACATCGCCTCGCGGATTCCCCGGGCTGCGATCATTCGCTCGGTTGAAATCGGCCCGGGCATCATGCCCTCGTTCCGCGATCTGGGACCGAAGAAAACCGAACAGCTGGCCGACTTCCTCTCCTCGCTTGACTAAATAGGCGGTTGGGAAGGGGCGCGCGCCTCCAGTTCCCATGGACACGATCAACGACAACCGCCAATCGCCGGACTTCGCCGGCCAGGTCAACCGCATGTTCGACCGGGTGGCGACGCGCTACGACGCGCTCAACTCGGTGATGACCGCCGGGCTCCACCACCGCTGGCGCGAGCGGGCGGCCGAGCAGACCGAACTGCGCCCCGGCGACGCGGCGCTCGACGTCTGCTGCGGCACCGGGGACCTCGCCCTCGAGCTGGCGCAGCGGGTGACGCCCGGCGGCCACGTGGTCGGCTGCGACTTCTCCGAGCCGATGCTCGACCTGGCGCGCGAGAAGGTAGCCCAGCGCGGCGCCGACGGCGTCCGCTTCGAGTGGGCCGACGCGCTGGAGCTTCCCTACGACGGCGAGCGCTTCGACGCGGTCACGGTCGGCTTCGGCGTTCGCAACCTCGCCGACCTCGACCGCGGCCTGCGCGAGCTGGCGCGGGTCCTGAAACCCGGCGGGCGGGCGGTGATCCTCGAGATCACGACCCCGCAGCGGCCGCCGCTCTCGCTCTTCTTCTCGCTCTGGTTCGACCGCATCGTGCCGCTGCTCGGCGCTCTCTCCAGCAACCCCGAGGCCTACTCGTACCTGCCGCAGTCGGTGCGCAGCTTCCCCAGCCCGAGCGGGCTGGCGGCGAAGATGGACGCGGCCGGCTTCGAGCGGATCCGCTACACGGTGCTCGCCGGCGGGATCATCGCGATCCACAGCGGCGTCCGCGGGTGACGCGCCCGGCGCCGTGACCCGCCCCTCCTCGGTGCCGCCGCCGGTGACGGCGGTCCTCGACGCCTCCAGCCGCTGGCTGCCGGCGCGGCTCGGCGAGGTGGAGGAGCTGCTGCGGGAGACGGTGGCCGGCTACGGCGAGACGCTGGGCGAGGACGCGGGCGCGACCCTCGCCGCGGGGGGCAAGCGGCTGCGGCCGATGCTGGTCCTGCTCTGCGCCGGGCCCGAGCGCAGCGCGGGGGCCATCCGCGCCGCCGCGGCGATCGAGCTGGTCCACATGGCGACCCTCGTCCACGACGACGTCCTCGACGACGCCCCGCTGCGCCGCGGGCTCCCCACCGTCTTCGCCACCGCCGGGCGCGACCGGGCGACCGCGACCGGCGACCTGCTCTTCTCGCGCGCCTTCGCGCTGCTCGCCGACGCCGGCGACGCCCGGGCGGTGGCGCTGCTCGCCGACGCGTCGGTCGCCCTCGCGCGCGGCGAGCTGGCCCAGCGACGGGACGCCTTCGACCTTGGCATCGACCGGGAGCGCTACCTCTCCCGCTGCCGGCTGAAGACCGGCCGCCTCTTCGAGTGCGCCTGCCTGCTCGGGCGCGACGACGAGGCGCTGCGCGAGTTCGGCGCCGAGATCGGCCTCGCCTTCCAACTGCTCGACGACGTCCTCGACGTCAGCGGCCCGCCGGAGCGGACCGGCAAGGCGCGCGGGACCGACCTGCTTGACGGCACCGTCACCCTGCCGCTGATCGAGGCCGCGGTCGCCGACCCCGGCATCCGCGAGGTCGAGCTGCAGGCGCTCGACCCAGCCGGGGCGGAGGCGCTCTGCGACCGGATCGCCGCGACGGGGGCGCTGGAGAAGGTCCGCGCCCGGGCGCTGGAGATGGTCGCCGCGGCGAAGCGGGCGCTGCAGCGGGCCGAGTTCGCGCCCGAACAGCGCCAGCTCCTGTCCCTCGTCGCCGATGGAGTGGTCCAGCGCTACAGCTAACCGTCGCCAGCCGGCCCCAGTTGGGGCCGGCGGCTGATCACTGGACTTGCTCGGTGGGGCGGACCAGAACCTCGTTGACCGCCACGTGCCGCGGCCGCGTCACCACGTAGGCGATCGCGTCGGCGATGTCCTCGGCCTCAAGGATGTCCATCTCCTCGAAGCGTTTCTCGATCTGCTCCTTGACCTCGGGCCGGTTGTGGCCCTGCAGCTCGGTCGCCACCGCCCCCGGCTCGACCAGCGAGACGCGGACGTGGCGCTTCGTCACCTCCTGGCGCAGCGCCTCGCTGAAGGCGCCGACCCCGTGCTTGGTGGCGTTGTAGACGGCGCTGCCCTGGCGCGCCTGGCGGCCGGCGACCGAGGAGATGTTGACCAGGTCGGCGACCCGCCGCGGCCCCTTCTCCGCCGCCTCGGCCAGGTGGGGCAGGGCGGCGCGGGCGGTGTAGAGGAGGCCGAGCAGGTTGACCTGGACCATCCGCTCCCACTCCTCCAGCGGCGCCTCGGCGACCGGGCCGAGCAGCATCACGCCGGCGTTGTTGACCAGCACGTCGAGCCGGCCCAGCTCCTCGGCGGTCTTGGCGACCGCCGCCTCCGCCTGTTCGGGATCGCTGACGTCGGCCTCGATCGGCAGCGCCGTGCCTCCCGCGTCGGCGATCTCGCCAGCCAGCTCCCGCAGCCTGTCGCCCCGGCGCGCGGCCAGCGCCACCGCGGCGCCCCGCGCCGCGAGGATCCGAGCGGCGGCCTGACCGATGCCGCTGGAGGCGCCGGTAACCAGCGCCACCGTGTTCTCGAGATCGCGAGCGGATGAATTCACCCACGCCCTATACCCAGGTCGGCTCAGGCGAAGTCGTCGGCGCCGATCAGGTCGTTCCGCAAGGCGACCAGGAAGACCTCGGTCATCGCCCTCATGTTGGCGTGCTCCAGCGCCCGCAGCTCGTCGGCGAGGGTGTGGGCGCCGTCGTCGAGCTGTTCGTCGAAGGCATCGATCTCGACCTCGTCGTGGACTCCGTCGCTGGTCCACTCGCACTCGGGGCAGCGCCGCCAGACGCGCCAATGGGTGCGGTCGGACACCTGCTCCCAGCAGGTCGGCTGGACCAGCCCCGATCCGCAGCGGGGGCAGATGTGCATCGATGGGGCGGTGGATTTGCGGGAAGCGCTCTCTGCCATGGCGCCAATATCGCCGTCCGGCCGATCGCGGTGATCCGTATTTCGCCCCATTGCTCCCCTAGAAACCCCACAAGTGGCGATTCGGATCGCCACCCCGGTTGATCCGACCGGGGTTGTCCCCCGTTACCATTGCCTAGATGCCAGGAAACATCGGACTTCCCGAGATCGCGATCGTCCTCATCATCGCCCTGCTTGTCTTCGGCCCGAAACGGCTGCCGGAGCTCGGTCGCAGCCTCGGCCGTGGCATCCGCGAGTTCAAAGGCTCGATCGGCGGCGACCACGACCACGACGACGACGAGCCCAAGCAGCACGCTCTTCCCGAGACCGAGTCGGCCAAGGTCCACGGCGATCCCGCCGACGCGGAGATCGTCCGCGACAAACCCAGCTGAGGGCGAAGGTGGCCCGCCGCGTCAAGGCGGTATCCCACGAGGATCGCCTCACTCTGGTCGAGCACCTCGATGAGCTGCGCGCGCGGCTGATCGTCTGCATCGTCGTCTTCGGCGTCGCCCTCGCCCTCTGCTTCTGGCAGAACCACCTGCTGCTGGAGATCGCCCAGGGACCGCTGCCCGACAACCGCGACGAACTGATCACCTTCGGGGTCACCGAGCCGTTCACCACCACGCTCACGGTCTCCGCCTACGGCGCCATCGTGCTGGCGCTGCCGATCGTCCTCTGGCAGCTCTACGCCTACATCCTGCCCGCCTTCAGCCGGGCCGAGCGGCGGGTGATCCTGCCGATCCTGCTGCTCTTCCCGGTCCTCTTCATCGCCGGGATCGCCTTCGCCTACTTCGTCGTGATGCCGGCGGCGCTGCGCTTCCTGCTCGACTTCAACGACGGCCAGTTCAACATCCAGCTGCGGGCCCGCGACTACTACAGCTTTTTCTCGATGACCGAGATCGCCTGCGGCCTGATCTTCCAGCTGCCGCTGGCGATCATCGCCGTCACCCGGCTCGGCATCGTGCGGGTCGAGCAGCTGAGCGAAAACCGCCGCTACGCCTATCTGGCGATCGCGGTTCTGGCCGCGGCGCTGCCCGGAGTCGACCCGGTGACGATGCTCATTGAGATGGTTCCGCTGCTTGTTCTGTACGAGTTGAGTATCTTGCTCGCTCGGGTCCTGGGACGTCCGGGAGCGAGCGGAGGGGCGGTCGAGCCCACTCCGCAGGAGTAGGGAGAGAGCAAGTGGCAGGCAAAAAAGACGAGCACAAGATGCTTTTCGACTTGCGCGGCGGGCGCCGCGGCAAAGTCGTCAAAGTCGTTTACGCGGTCCTCGCCGTGCTGATGGGCCTCAGCCTCTTCCTCGTCGTCGGCGGCTTCAACCTCGCCGAACTCTTCAACAGCAACGGCGGCTCCGGCGACGCCGCCAAGGTCTATGAAGAAGAAGCCGAGCGGATCGAAGCCAAACTGGTCAAAGACCCGGCCGAGCCCCAGCTGCTCGGCTCCCTGACCCGAGCCCAGATCAACGCCGGCAACGTCCAGGTCAGCGTCGAACCGAACGGCGAACGGCAGATCTCGACCGATGCCGCGCAGGAATACCAGAAGGCCTACCAGTCCTGGTCCGAATACCTGAAAGCGACCGACCAGCCTGAATCCGGCCTGGCGCTGCTGGTGGCCCCGATGCTGATGCAGCTGGCCGAACTCTCGACCACCTACGCGCAGGCGGACTCCCGGGTCGAATCCGCTTCCCAAGCGCAGCAGATCGTCGCCGAACAGCGCCCCTCGGTCAATTCCTGGACGACCCTCGCCTTCTACTCGTACTTCACCAACCCCGAGCTGGCCGAAAAAGCGCGAGCGGAAGCCAAGAAGCTCGCCCCCGGCAAGTCCGAACGGGAAGCGATCGACAAACAGCTCGACGAAATCAAGAAAAACGCCGACAGCTACCGCAAAGAAAAAGCGAAAGCCGAAAAGGCCGAAAAAGAAGCGGCCAAAGCGGGCGGGTCGGCGGGCGCGCCAAGCGGGGAAAGCCCCTTCGGCGGCTTGAGCGGCGGCGGGCTGGGCGAATAGGGACTTTCGGTCGTCCCCAGGATGGGCCGTGTTGGGCTCGAACCAACGACCTTGAGATTAAGAGTCTCCTGCTCTACCAACTGAGCTAACGGCCCGGGACCGGGGAGTATAGGAAGGTCGGCGGGTCGGGTGCGGAGGCGCCGCGCCTACTTCGCGTGGCAGAATTTTTCGACCAGACCGTCGACGATCGTGCCGTCTTCGAAGCTGAAACGACCGTGCGTCTGGAGGATGTTGTCGCTGCAGCGGGCGGAGGCGTAGCTGCGCTGCTTGCCGCCGGCCCGGTAGCGCCTGCCGATCTTCACGTCGACGTGGGTGATCGCTCCGGCCCCGCCCGCGATCGGGGGAACGTCGAGCCGCGCCCGGTAGCGGAAGCCGCCACGGCGCTGTTCGATCGGCACGACGATCGCGTAGGTCTCGCTCATGCCGGCGGCTTCGAGGCGGGCGTGGAGCACCGCGCTCGGCAGGTCGCCCAGGCGCGGACCGTTGAAGATCGACAGCGGTGAGCTCGCCGCGACGGTCCCACCGGGCAGCGCGACCAGCGCTTCGACGCGACCGGTGCCGACCAGGGCCTTGGCGCAGATCGCCCGCGCTTCGGCGCTGCTCGCGGCGGCGATCGATTCCGGCGCGCAGGCCGGCAGCCCGGCGACGCTGAGGCGGCCGTCGCGGTCGAAGTCGATCAGCGCCTGGCGCAGGGGAGAGGGCCGGCCGCCGCTTTTGGCGGCGATGTCGAGCCGGCCGTTGAAGTCGATCGGGGCGAACTGCCGGCGGGGCAGCGTCTGCGGCTTGAAGCCGCCGTCGGCGCGGAGGACGATGTCGTCGACTTCGACCAGGGCGCCGGTCGCGGTTCCAGCCAGCGCCGTTACGGCGATCAGGGAGAGAAGTGCCGCGCGCCTTAGCCGGGGGTGTGGCATGGCGAGGTCAGGGTGGTCGGGAAGCGATCGCCGTTGGTGAAGGACAGCTTTCCCTCGACCTGCAGGCGCCCGCCGGAGCAGTGAGCGCTGACGAAGCCGATCTTCTTGCCGCCGCGCACGATCGTGGCGCCGACCTTTGCTTCGGCCAGGGTGGGCGCCCCGAAGCCGCCGGCGACCTCGGGCATCTCGACCCTGACGTGGAACCCGTAGCGGCCCTTCGCCACCCGTTCGATCACGACCGGGACCAGCAGCGCCTGGGGTGCGGGAACCGTCTCGTAAGCGTGGGCGATCAGGGTCGGCTTGCCCCCGATGGGGGCGGCGTTGAAGAAGGAGATGGGGGAGGTGATCTGGAACGGCGCCTGGCCAGGCATCGTCACCAGCGCCTTCGCGGTCCCCTTACCGACCAGTGAGCCGGCGCAGCGCCGGCGGGCCTGCGAGGGCGTCGCCCTTTCCAGCTTTGCCCGCGGACAAACCGGGAAGGCCTTGCTGTTGACCGCGCCGTGTTTGTCGATCAGGAAGTCGATCGCGTCGAGCGTCGGCGGGGTCGAGCCGTCCTTGACCCTGACCCGGGAGATGCTGCTGAGCGTGATCGGCGCGTTGCCCTTGGCCGGCAGCTCGCGCGGCTGCACGTCGACCGTCGAGCTGACGCAGAGCGGGCCGATGCAGGCCTCGATCCCCGACGCCGTCGCGCCCAGCGTCAGCGCCAGGCCGGTGGCCAGCACCATCGCTATCCCGAGCCGTCGCCTCAATTCAGCGTCCCGTGCAGGCTTTGAACAGGGAGCCCTGGAGGAAGGTGCCGTCTTTGAACTTGGTCTGGACTTTGGCCTGCAGGCGGCCGTCGGGGCAGCCGGCGTTGGCGAAGCTCAGGGTTTTCCCCTTGAACTTCCATTCGCGGCCGACCGTCAGCTGGCCGTAGAGCGGGATCCCGGAGCCGCCGGCGATCTTGGGGATCTTCGCCACGGTCTTGAACCCGTAGCGGCCGGCGTTGACCCGCTGGATCTCGATCGGGACGACGAAGGTGGTCGGACCCGGCACGGTCAGGTGGGCGTGGGCAAGAACGACGGGGTTGCCGTGCTTGGGCGCCGCGTTGAAGAGGGTGATTGGCGAGCCGGCGGGGATCGGCGGCTGTTCGGGGAAGATCACGACCGCCTTGCCGAAGCCTTTGCCGATGATCGAGCCGGGGCACAGCTGCCGCGCCTGCGCGGTGGTCGTCGCCTTCAGTTTCCCCGGCGTGCACTTCGGCAGGCCTTCGGTCTCGACTTCGCCGTGTTTGTCGAACCAGATCGTCAGCGTCTCCAGCACCGGCGGCGGCGAGCCGTCTTCGGTCTCGATCTTGCCGTAGCCGTGCAGCTTGATCGGCGCGTAGCCCTTCTTCGGCAGCGTGGTCGGCGTGAAGCCGCCATCCGTGGTGATCACCAGGTTGGCGGCGCGCAACTTGATCGCCACCGCAGAGCCGGCGATGACCAGCACCAACACCACTGCCAGCACATTTGCTCTTAACAGAGTCTTCCGCATCGGATCCTCCCTCCCTTAGGTCCTCTCCGCCAAACTACCAGTCGTGGGAAGGAGGATCGGCAGGGCACGGAGGGGGTCCTCGCGGAAAGGTCCAGACCGCGAGCAGCCGTTCCTGCTCCGGCACCCCCGCGCGGTGCTCGCGGTCGCGCTGGTTGTGCTGATCGCCCTGGCGGTGATCGGGACCGGTACCGACAAGCGGGTCGATCCGGTCACCCTCGACGTCCCCGGCACCGAATCGCTGCGCGGCAACGAGATCCTGCAGGAGCACTTCGGCGACTCGGCCCCGTTCGCGATCCTCCTCCGCGGCCCGGCCAAGGAACTCGACAAGCAGGGCCCCGAACTGGTCGCGGCCCTGCGCGAGGACCCGCGGGTGACGACCCTCTCGCCCTGGGACACCGGCACGGTGCAGCGGCTGCGGCCGAACCCGAACAAGGCGCTGATCATCGCCGACTTCCACGTCACCGTCCGCACCGCGGTCAACGACACCGTGCCGCACCTCAACCAGGTCCTCGAGGAAGAGATCCACGCTCCCGTGGAAGCGACCCAGACCGGGTACGCCAGCCTCTCGCGGGCGCTGCAGGAGGAAAACATCAAGGCCACCCACCGCGGCGAGCTGATCGCGCTGCCCTTCCTGCTGATCATCCTCCTGCTCGTCTTCCGCTCGCCGATCGCGGCGGCGATCCCGCTCGCTTTCGGCGCGATCACCGTGCTCGCCTCGCGCGGGATCCTCTACTTCTTCACCGGCTGGTTCGAGATCGACGCCTTCGCGCTGAACGTCTGCACGATGATGGGACTGGCGCTGGGGGTCGACTACTCGCTGCTGATGGTCTCCCGCTTCCGCGAGGAGCTGGCCGGCGGGGCCGAGCCGGCCGAGGCGGCGCGGCTGACCCGGCGGCACGCCGGGCGCACGGTCAGCTTCGCCGGCAGCACCCTGCTGCTCTCGATGATCGTCTCGATGTTCATCCTTCCCGGCTCGCTGCTCGCCTCGCTGGCCGGGACGGTCTGCATGGTGGTCGCGCTCAGCGTCCTCGTGGCGATCGTCGGCGGCCCCGCGGTGCTTACCCTGCTCGGCCCCAACGTCGACCGCTGGCGCCTCGGCCGCAGCGCTCCGGCCGGGGGCCGCTCGCGGCTGATGACGCTGGTCGGGGCGGCGCTGAAGAAGCCCGCGCTCGCCACCGCGGCGATCGCCGGCGTGCTGCTGGTGCTGGCGGCGCCGGCGATCGGGCTGAAGACCGGCCCGCCGAGCCCGGACCAGCTGCCCGCGGACGCGCCCGCGCGCCAGGCCGCCGAATTCGTCGACAGCGAAATCGGCGAAGGATTCGAAGCCCCGTTCCAGGTGGTGGCGGTCTCCGACGAAGGGCCGATCACGGACGCCAAGAGCTTCGGCGCGCTGGAAAACTTCCAGCGCCAGCTGTCGAAGACGCCTGGAGTACAGGCGGTGATCGGGCCGGCGCCGGCGGTGCAGAGGATCAGGCCGCTGCAGGACCTGGGCAACTCGGTGCTCTCCTCGGAAGGGGACGTCGCCCAGATCAAACAGCTGGCGCGCCTCGGCCGCGAACTGAACGTCGCCGCCGGCGGGGTCGGACAGCTGCGGGAAGGGATCGCCGAAGCCAGCGACGGCGCCGGCCTGCTGGCGCTCGGCTCGGACCGGGCCGCCGAGGGGGCGCAGCTGATCGCCACCGGTCTCGGCCGGGCGACGAGCGGCAGCCAGCAGGCGATCGACGCGCTGGAACGGTTCGCCAAAGGCACCCGCCAGCTCGACAACGGGATCTCACTGGCGCTGGTCGGCGTCTTCCGGATCAAGATCACCGTCCGCGACACGATCCTCCCGAACCTGAAGCAGAACCCGCTGAAGCTGTCGCGGGAAGTGCAGAAGGCGCTGAACGAAGACGCGAACGGCAAGCTGCCGGAACTGATCGCCCCGGCGCGCACGATCGAAGCGGAACTGCGCCAGGCGCTGAGCCAGCTGGAAGCGATGACGGTCGGCAAAGAGGACCCCAACTACGGGGCGGCGCTGGAGGCGGTGCGCAAAGCGACCGCCGCGGTGAGCGGCAAAGACCCGGTCACCGGCGCGCCGTATGACCCGGTGCCAGAGACCCCGGAGGTGGAGCCCTACGCCGGGCTGCCGACCGAACTGGTGGGGCTGAACGAACGCCTGCTGGAAGACCACGAAAAGGCGAAGCGGACGACCTTCTGGCTGATCTCGATCAAGAACTACATGAAGTCCCTGCTCAAAGGGACCGAAAAACTGGAAGACGGGATGCGGGATCTGCACGCGGGCAGCAGCCGGCTCGCAGCCGGCTCGGCGCGGCTGGCGCGCGAAGCGAAGCGCCTCGGCGACGGGATCTCGCAGCTGGGCAGCGGCGCCCTGCGCCTAGTCGGCGGCCTCGACGATCTCGGCGACGGGGCCGAAGCGCTGCAGGCCGGCCTGTCCAGCGGGGTCGAGGAAAGCGCGCCGCTGGAAAGCGGGCTGGAAGAAGCCAGCGTGCAGGTGCTGGACGGCCGCCAGCGGATCAAGAAACAGGTCGGTCGGGTCGCGGAGGCCACGCCCGGGCTGTTCAACTCGGGCTACTTCGTCCTCTCGGCCCTCGATGGCACGCCGACGACGACCCGCCAGGCGATCAGCGAAACCGTCGACCTCGAACGCGGCGGCCAGGCGGCGACGATGCTGGTCATTTCCGACTACAGCCTCAACACGCCCGGCTCGATCGAGCTGAACGAAAAGCTCAACGAGAGGGCGGCCGAGCTCGCCTCCGACTCGGGGCTGACGACCGGCGTCGCCGGCGGTGCCGCGCAGCTGAACGACTACAGCCGGGTCACCCGCGACCGCATCCCCTGGGTGGTGATCGCGATCACGATCGCGACCTTCCTGGTCCTGGTGGTCGTGCTGCGGGCGCTGCTCCTGGCGGCGATCGCGGTGGCGCTCAACCTGGCCACGGTCGCGGTCGCCTTCGGCGTTCTCACCCTGCTCTTCCACATCCCGGACAGCTGGCCGCTTGGCGGCCACGACTACGTCGACGCGGTCGGGGCGACGATCATCTTCGGCCTCGTCTTCGGCCTCTCGATCGACTACGCCGTCTTCCTCCTCAGCCGCATGCGGGAGCACTACGACGCCCACGGCGACAACGCCGCCGCGGTCGAGTTCGGCCTCGGCCGCACCGCCGGCGTGATCACCGGCGCGGCGGCGATCATGATGGCCGTCTTCATCGCCTTCGCCGGCGCCTCGGTCGCCACCGTCAGCCAGCTCGGCATCGGCCTCACCGTCGCCGTCATCCTCGACGCGACCGTGGTCCGCATCGTCCTCCTGCCGGCCCTGATGCTGCTGCTGGGCGACCGCGTCTGGTGGCTGCCGAAGCCGCTCGAGCGGGTCATCCCGAAATTCAGCGTTTAGCTGCCCATTTGGCGAGCGTTGACTTCCAGTTAAGTCCCTGCGTGCGCGGGGCTTGGCAGCGACCCCCTCGGATACGATCTTGCGGTCGTTCTACCGGGTCGGAGGGGCCGGAGAACCTGAAAGCAAGCGACGATTCTTGGCTGCCAAATCACCAGGCGAGGAGAGTGGTCCGGCAGGGGGTCGGGGGACCACCCCAGCGCGGATAGCCACGATCGCTGTCCTGGCCGTGGCCGTGATCGTCCTCGCGGTGATCTTCTTCGGCGGCAGTAGCGGCCACAAGTACACGCTGGTCTTCCAGAACGCCGGCCAGCTGGTGCCGGACAACCAGGTGCTGATCGGCGGCTCGCCGGCCGGCACGGTGGAAAGCCTCGGCCTCACCGACGACAACCTCGCCGAGGTCCACGTCTCGGTCGACCAGGAGCTGCACGAGGGGACGACGGCGACGATCCGCGCCACCTCGCTCTCCGGTGTCGCCAACCACTACGTCTCGATCAGCCCCGGCCCGAACAGCAACCCGGCGCTCGACGACGGCGCCGAACTGGGCCTCGCCTCGACCACGACCCCGATCGACATCGACCAGTTCTTCAACACCTTCCCGCCCCGGGTGCGCAAGGGCCTCAGCGACTTCATCAAGGGCAACGCCGACATCTACGAGGGCCAGGGCAAGAACGCGAACGACTCCTACAAGTACTTCGGCTCGGCGCTGAACCGGACCACCGCCTTCGTCGGCGAACTGAACGCCGACCAGCGGCTGCTCTCCCGCTTCATCGTCAGCACGGCGGGGCTGACCACCGCCGTCGCCGGCCGCGGCGAGCAGCTCTCGAGCGCGATCTCCAACGCCAACACCGCCTTCGACGCGATCGCCGACCAGACCGCGGCCTTCGACGCGACCCTGCGGCGACTGCCGCCGGTGATGCGGCAGTCGAACACGACCTTCGTCAACCTGCGGGCGGCGCTGGACGACGTCGAACCGCTGATCGACACGGCGAAGCCGGCGACCAAGGACCTGGCCCCGTTCCTGCGCGAACTGCGGCCGGTCTTCCAGAAACTGGTGCCGTTCACCCGCAACCTGAAACTGGTCGTCAGCCGGCCGGGCAAGGGCAACGACGCGGCCGACCTGCTGGCGACGATGCCGAAGGTCGAGGACCTCGCCTCCAGCACCTTCCCGCACTCCGAACAGGCGATCGCCGACTTCCAGCCGCAGCTGAACTTCATCCGCGCCTACACGCCGGATCTCTTCAACGGCCTCTCGAAGCTCGGCCAGGTCGCCGGCTACTACGACGGCAACGGCCACTACGTGCGCGCGGCCACCGCCGGCCAGAACCTCTTCACCTACGACGCCGGCAGCGGCGAACTGGAACCGATCAGCAAATCCCAGCAGTACGAACAGTTCGGCGCCACCGAAGTCCACAAACGCTGCCCCGGCGGCGCCACCCAACCGGCCGCCGACGGCTCCAGCCCGTGGGTCGGCGGCGGCAGCGGCGTCGACTCCTCGCAATGCGACCCCTCCGACGTGCCCCCCGGACCATGAGCAAACGACTCCTGCTCATCGGCGCGGTGGTGGTGGCGATCATCGCGGTCGTCCTGATCGCCTCCGGCGACGACGACTCCAGCGACGGCTACAAGGTGCGGGCGGTCTTCGACAACGGCGGCTTCATGGTCAACGGCGAGGAAGTCCGGGTGGCCGGCGCCACGGTCGGCGAGATCGAGTCGGTCGACGTCTCGATGCCGGGAGAGACCGTCGCCTACGAGAACGGCAAGGAAGTCGAAAAACCGGGCAAGGCGATCATCGTCCTCGACATCACCGACCCCGGCTTCCAGGACTTCCGCCAGGACGCCTCCTGCCAGATCCGGCCGCAGTCGCTGATCGGGGAGAAGTTCGTCGACTGCCGCACCACCCTGCCGCGGGCCCCGGGAACCGAGCCGCCCCCGCCGCTGAAAGAGGTTCCCGACGGCCAGCCCGGCGCCGGCCAGTACCTGTTGCCGCTCGGCAGCAACGGCACCAGCGTCGACCCGGACCTGATCAACGACATCTACTCGCTGCCCTACGCGCAGCGGTTCCGGCTGATCTTCAACGAACTCGGCGGCGCCCTGGCGGGACGCGGCGAAGACATCGAGGAGTTGGTCAAACGCGCCAACCCGGTGCTGCGCGACGCCGACCGGGTGTTCGGGATCCTCTCCGCCCAGCGCAAGCAGCTGGCCCAGCTGGCCGCCGACTCCGACGCGATTCTCGAGCCGCTCGCCCGCGAGCGGCAGCACTTCGCGGGCTTCATCGCCAACTCCGGCGAGGCCGCGGAAGCGAGCGCCGAAAAGGGCCCCGAACTGGAAGAGTCGCTGCGCAAGTTCCCCGTCTTCCTCGGCGAGTTCCGGGAAACGATGAAGGACCTGAAGACCTTCTCCGACGCCGGCGCGCCGCTGTTCGAAGACTTCGGCACCGCCGCCCCGGCGCTGACCGACGCGACCAAGACGCTGACCCCGTTCTCCGAAGCGCTGACCGTCTCGCTGAAGAGCCTCGGCGAGGCCGGCGAAGCGTCCGGCCCGATCTTCGCCGAAGCCGACCCGGTGGTCCGCAAGGCGGGCGAACTGGCCAAGTCCGGGGTGAAGCCGACCGCGAACCTGGCGAAGCTGTTCGTCGACCTGAAGAAGACCGGTGGCTGGGACGGCCTGACCGAACTGATCTACGGCTCGACCGCCTCGCTCAACGGCTTCGACAAATACGGGCACTTCGGCCGCACCCGGGTGACCCTCTCGACCTGCTTCGAATACATCGCCAAGAAGGAAGGCCAGTCGGGCTGCGTCGCGCGCTTCAACGGCCCCAACGCGGGTGAAGCCGGCGCCAGCACCGCCAACGCCAGCGCCGCGGCCCTCTACCGCCTGATTCAGGAACGATCGGCCGCGCAGAGTGGCGGCACCTCGTTCGAATCGGGTCCGGCGATCGGAGTCGGTCAGAGCGATAGCGCCGGCTCGGCCTCCGCGTCCGGCGCCGAACCCGGCATCGCCCCGTCCTCCAACACCGAGGGCACCGGTCCCCTCCTCGACTACCTCCTGGGCCAATGAGGAACCGCAGCGGAATCAGCGGCGTCGCCAGCAGCCCGGTCCTGGTCGGGGCGGTCACCGTGCTGGTCGTCATCGTCGCGGTCTTCCTCGCCTACAACGCCAACAACGGTCTGCCCTTCGTCTCCACCTACAACCTGCAGGCGCGGGTCCCCAACGCCGACGCGCTGGTCAAAGGCAACGAGGTGCGGATCGGCGGCGTCCGGGTCGGCACCGTCCGCGGGGTCGTCCCGGTCCAGACCGGCGACGGCGAGGTGGCGGCCGAACTGACGCTGAAGCTGGACAAGAACGTCGAACCGCTGCCGGTCGACTCGACGATCACGGTGCGGCCGAAATCGGCCCTCGGCCTCAAGTTCCTGCAGATCACCCCGGGCGATTCCTCGCAGGGCTTCGAGGCCGGCGAAACGATCCCCGTTTCCTCGGCGACGCCGGAACCGGTCGACATCGACGAGTTCTTCAACATGTTCGACGAGCCGACCCGCAAAGGGATCCAGCGGAACCTGACGGGCTTCGGCAACGCCCTCGCCGGCCGCGGCCCGCAGATCAACGAAGCGCTCGGCGCGATCCGCCGCGCGGTCGAAAGCGGCCAGCCGACGCTGCGCAACCTGGTCGAACCGAGCACCAACTTCGGCGGCTTCTGGGAAGCGCTCGCGGCGCTCAACGCCACCCTCGCTCCGGTCGCCGAGACCCAGGCCGACCTCTTCGTCGCGCTCGACTCCACCTTCCTCGCCTTCGCCCGCGTTTCCCGCCCGTTCATCCAGGAAACGATCGAAAACAGCCCCCCGACCCTCGACGAGGTCAACGCCGACCTGCCCGCGATCCGGCCCTTCCTGCGGGACTCGGCCCGCTTCTTCACCGCCCTGCGCCCGGGCGTGAAAGCCCTGGCCGAGACCTCGCCGGTGATCGCCGAATCGCTCCACGCCGGGATCCCGGTGCTCAACGCCTCGCCGGTGCTCAACAACCAGCTGCAGCCGACCGCCGAAGCGCTGGTCGACTTCCAGGAATCGCCCGGCGTCTTCAACGGGCTCGACCTGCTGATCGACACCAACCGCCAGCTGAAGCCCTCGCTCGCCTACATCACCCCGAGCCAGACCGTCTGCAACTACTGGTCGCTGACCTTCAAATACCTCGCCAACGCCAACAGCCAGGGGAGCGGCCAGGGCAACTGGCTCCAGTTCATCTCCTTCGCGCCGCCGGAAGGCCCGAACAGCGAGAGCACCTTCGCCAGCGCACCGGCAAACGACACCGACCCGAAACGGTCGAAAAACCACCTCCACTACAACCCGTATCCGAAGACCGCGGCGCCGGGCCAGGGCGGCATCTGCGAAGCCGGCAACGAGAAATACGTGATCGGCGAGACCGTGATCGGCAACGCGCCCGAAGTCTGGGGCACCGAAACCGCCGGGAAGGGCGAAGAAGAATGAGCCGCCTGCCGGAGCGAGACAGGCGCGCGGCGGAAGCCGGCACCGGTCGCATCAAGTGGCGGCCGAGCAACGTCACGATCGCGATCATCTTCATCCTCATCTTCACGATCGGCCCCTACCTAGCCTTCACCAAACACGTGCCGTTCACCGGCTACGGGTATGAACTGAACGCGACCTTCTCGAACTCGGCCAACATCGCCCTCAACTCGCCGATCCGGATCGCCGGCGTCGACGTCGGCAAAGTGATCTCGACCGAACGGGACGGCGACAACACCGAGGTCACCTTCACCGTCGACGACTCCGGCCAGCCGATCCACGACGACGCCTTCGCCGCGATCCGGCCGCGGATCTTCCTCGAGGGCAACTTCTTCATCGACCTCGACCCCGGCAGCCCCAGCGCGCCGGAGATGGACAGCGGCGCGACGATCCCGGTCAGCCGCACCTCGACCGCGGTCCAGATCGACGAAGTACTGAGCGCGCTGCAGTCGCCGGTGCGCGCCGACCTCGGCCGCCTGCTGGAGAGCTACGGGCTCGCCCTCACCCATGAACCGACCGCGGCGGAAGACGAGACCCAGCTTCCCGAGGTGAAAGGCAGGACCGGGGCCGAAGCGCTCAACGACGCCCTCAAGTACGGCGGCGACGCCGGCCGCTACAGCGCCCAGGTGACCAACGCCTTCCTCGGCACCCAGCCGAAGGACCTCTCGCGCCTGGTCTCCAGCGCCGGCCGCGCCTTCGGCGCCTTCGCCAGCCGCCAGGAGGACCTGCAGGGCCTGATCGTCAACTTCGACGTCTTCACCGGCGCCCTCGCCCAGCAGTCGACCAACCTCACGACCACGATCCGGCTGCTCGCCCCGACCCTGAAGGTCACCCACGCCTCGCTGGTCAGCCTCAACCGCTCGCTGCCGCCGCTGCGCACCTACGCGATCGAGCTCGAGCCGGCGGTCGCCGAGCTCCCCGGTCTGATCGACGCCTCCAAACCGTTCCTCGCCCAGATCCGGCCGCTGCTCTCCGGCAAAGAGGGTGGCGGCGTCGCCCGGCTGCTGCGCGAATCGACCCCCGGCCTCGCCGGCGCCGCCCAGGCCGGTAAGCAGACGGCGCTGCCGAACCTCAACCGGCTCAGCCTCTGCACCTCGATGGTGATGGTCCCGACCGCCAACCAGGTGATCAACGATCGCTTCAGCACCGGCCAGCCGAACTACCGCGAGTTCCTCTACAACTTCGTCAACTTCGCCGGGATGGCGCAGAACTTCGACGGCAACGGCCCCTACGCCCGCGCCCAAGCCGGCGGCGGCCCGGTCCTGGTCGGCGAAGAGAACCCGTTCGGCAACCCCGCCACCCTCAGCGACCAGCGCAACTACGCGCACACGATCGAAGACCCGCTCGGGACCCAGCCGCAGCTGTCGAAACGGCCGCCGCTGAAGCCCGAGGTCCGCTGCTACACCAACCCGGTGCCCGACGTCAACGGCCCGCAGGGCCAGCCCGGCGCCCCGTCCCCGTCCGCCGCGGGGGTGAACCCATGACCACCGAGCGCGAACCGGGCGTCAGCCGCTCGGCCCACTTCCGCGCCTGGCTCTCGCGCCAGGTCCGCGGCCGCCGCAAGGACACGATCGCGATCGTCGTCCTGGCGATCGCCGGGATCGTGATGACGCTCGGGATCTTCACCCAGCAGAAAGCCTCGCTGCCGGCCTGGATCCCGGTGGTGGGCGAAGAATTCGACCACATCACCGCCGAGTTCTCGACCGCGCAGGCGGTCACCGCCGGGCAGGGCCAGGCGGTCGACATCGCCGGCATCCAGATCGGCAAGGTCGCCTCAGTCGACCTCGAAAACGGCCACGCGGTGGTCGGGATGGACATCGAGCCGAAGTACATGGAGCTGATCCACCCCGACGCCAGCTTCCTGCTGCGGCCGAAAACCAACCTCAACGACATGATCGTCGAGATCGAACCCGGCACCGCCGAGGGCCAGGTCGAGGACGGCGACCACTTCACCCTGGCGCAGACCGAACAGAACTACAACCTCGACGCCTTCCTCGCCACGCTCGACGCCGACACCCGCCAGTACATCCAGCTGCTGGTCGCCGGCGGCGCCCAGGGGATCGGCGGCCGCGGCAAGCAGCTCTCCAACGCCTTCCGCCGCTTCGGGCCCTTCGTCCACTACGTCGCCAAGCTCAACAAGGCGGTCGCCGCCCGCCGGGTCGCGCTCTCGCACGTGATCCACAACTTCGGCCTGCTGACCGGCGAACTGGCCCGCCGCGACGCCGAGGTAAGGCGCTGGATCACCTCCTCCAAGGACGCGCTCGGCAACTTCGCCAACCAGCAGGCGTCGGTGCAGAAGGCGTTCGTCGAATTCCCCTCGGCGCTGCGGGCAGCGCGCGCCGGCCTCGCCAGCTCCAACCGCTTCTCGCAGGCGGCCACCCCGGCGCTGATCAAGCTGATCCCGCAGGCCCAGGCGCTGGGGCCGGCGTTCACCGCGACCGAGAAGCTGTTCGAAGAAACGACGGCGCCGATCCGCGACCAGATCCGTCCCTTCACGCGCAAGGTCCGGCCGGTGCTGACCCACAGCGCCGAAGCGGCGACGCCGTTCGAAAAGACCGTGAAGAGCTTCGGCAACTCGCTGGGCGGGTTCAACTCCTTCCTCAACGAGCTCAGCTACAAGCCGGACGACTCGCGCCAGAGCTACCTCTTCTACCTCCCCTGGCTGAACCACAACTTCAACGCCGCCTTCAACCTCGAGGACGCGGGCGGGCCGATCCTGCGCGGCCTGGTGATGATCTCCTGCACCGGCGCCGACCTCGGGTATCAGCTGGCGGGCGGCAACACGAGCAAAAACGAACCGTACCTGCAGACCCTGCTTGAAGTTCTCCAGATTCCCCGCGACGAAGAAATCCCGGTCAACTTCAAAACCGAAACCGGCACCTGCGAATACATCGCGAGCGGCAAATGAGCAAGCGCGCCCCCAGCACCACCCAACTCCTCGTCATCACCGGCTTCGCGCTGTCGTGCTTCGGCATCCTGCTCTTCCTCTGGGTGACCTTCGGCGGCCCGACCCCGTTCCGGGCCAAGACGTACGAGGTCAAAGTCCCGTTCAACGAGGCGACCCAGCTGGCCGAACAGTCCGACGTGCGGATCTCCGGCGTCAACGTCGGCAAAGTCCAGAAGATCGAACTGGCGCCGAACGGCAAACAGGCCTGGGCTACGGTCGCGATCGACGCCCAGTACGCGCCGATCCCGGAGTCGACGCGGGCGATCCTGCGGACCAAAACCCTGCTCGGCGAGACCTACATCGAACTGACGCCGGGCTCGCGCGAGGGCAGGGAGCTCGCCGATGGCGCCACCCTGCCCGAGGCGAACATCGCCGAATCGGTCCAGCTCGACGAGATCTTCCAGACCTTCAACGCCAAAACCCGCGCCGCCTTCCAGCGCTGGATGCAGGAAGCCGCGGTGGCGGTCGAAGGGCAGGGGCAGAACCTCTCCTATGCCCTCGGCGGCCTCGAACCCACCTTCACCGAATTCGACAAGCTGTTCCGCGTCCTCGACAGCCAGCGGCTGGCGGTCAGCCAGCTGTTCAGCAACGGCGCCACCACCTTCAGCGCCCTGCGCGGTCGCGAAGGGGAGCTGGCCGACCTGGTCCAGAGCTCGAACGCCGTCTTCCAGACCACGGCCCGCCGCAACCGCGACATCGAAGCCCTCTTCCGCGCCTTCCCGACCTTCCTCGACGAGTCGCGGCTCACTTTCCGGCGCCTCAAAGAGTTCTCGGTCAACGCCGATCCGCTGATGAAGCAGCTGGTGCCGGCTGCGGAAGAGCTCTCGCCCACCCTGATCTCGATCGCCAAGCTGGCGCCGGAATCGAAGGCCTTCTTCGAAGGTCTCGGCCCGGTGATCAAGCGCGCCCCCGCCGGCCTGGCGGCGACGCGCAAGCTCTTCCGCGACGAGTTCCCGCCCCTGCTGCGGGCGGTCGACCCCTTCCTCCGCAACCTCAACCCGATCCTGGTCGGCCTCAAGCTCTACAAAGTCGACCTGACCGCGTTCTTCGCCAACCTCGCGGCGACGCTGAACGGGGAGCTCCCGCGCGGTGAAGGCGAACCGGAAACCACCCCGCAGCCGCACTACCTGCGGATCATGGGCCCGCTGCTGCCGGAAACGCTGGCGACCTATCCGCAGCGCCTAGCGATCAACCGCGCCAGCGCTTACAGCCCGCCGAAATGGGCGGAAGGCCTCGCCTCCGGTTCCCTGCCCAGCTTCGAGACCAACCAGTGCGCCACCGGGATCACCGCCACGCTCGATCCGGACACCGCGCAAGACCCGGCCTTCCAGGAACGGACCACCGTGACCAAAGACTTCGAAGATCCGACCAAAATCAAACGGACCCGCGAGGAAAACGCCGCCCTGCTCTTCGAACGGATCAAGTTCTACGCCTTCGCCGGTCAGAGCAGCACCGCCTCGATCCCGGCCCCGGCCTGCACCCAGCAGGCTCCCTTCACGCCGATCTACGGCAGTGGCCCCTCCACCCAGTACCAGCACACCTTCGAACAGCCGCAGCCCTAGGCGACTTCCCAGTTCGAGAAGGTGCCGGTGTCGGGGTCGAGCGCTTCGCGGACCGTCGCCAGCCCCTGCTCCGGCGACTCCGCCTCGACGCTGACGGAGTAGATCGGGCGGCCGGCGCCGGGGATGCCGCCGACCGAGGACGACTCGCTCTTCTCGAGGACGACGCCAGCCGCGGCAAGCCGCTCGCGCTCGGCCCGGTTGAGCATGCCTTTGAAGCGGACGCGATAGCGGGCCATGGCTCACCCTACCTTCGGTCAGGGAAAGTTAGCCGGTTGCTCTAATCGCTTTGCGGGCGGCCTCAACCCGTTTATCTCCCAAAGACGGGGGTAGCTCAGCGCGTACTGAAAATCGAGTAACGAGGTAGGGGAAATGCGTATCCAGTCCATTGCTTTCGCCTGCGCCCTTCTGGCGCTGGCCCTGATCGCTCCGGCCGCCGGCCAGGCAGCGACCTTCACCGTCAACACGACCGCCGACACCACCGTGCCGGGAGGCTGCAGCAGCGATCCGGCCTGCTCGCTGCGCGACGCGGCGCTGCGGGCGAGCGAATCCGGCGACGGCGAAGACCTCGTCCTCGTCCCGGCGGGCAACTACTCGATTTCGGCCGGCGAGCTCGGTGTCTTCGGGTCGGGGACGGTGACGATCCGCGGCGCCGGCGCGCGGCAGACGGTGATCGACGCGCACCAGACCTCCCGGGTCTTCAACCTCGAAGCGGACAGGAGCGTGCTGGAAGGGCTGACGGTCACCGGCGGCGTCGCCCCGGAAACCGTCGGCCCGGAGCTGCCCGGCGACGGTGGCGGAATCCTCGCCTACGAAGCCGACGAGCTGATCCTCAACGGGGTCAACGTCAGCGGCAACAGCGCCGCGAAAAACGGCGGCGGCATCTCGGCTCCTCCCGAGGGCGGCGCGGCCCCCGCGCTGACGATCGGCAACAGCACGATCGCCAACAACAAAGTCACCGGCGGGCTGGTCGAGGGCCTCGGCGGCGGCATCTACGTTCTCGGCGACCTTTCGCTGACCAACTCGACGGTCGCCGGCAACAGCGCCGAGAGCACGGCCGGGCTGGTGCAGGGCGGCGGCATCCTCGCCGCGCTCGACCCGACCGACACCGAACCGAGCAAAGTCGACATCGTCAACTCGACCATCGCCGGCAACAGCGTCGGCGCCGCCGGCGTCGGCGGCGGCCTCGCGCTCTACAACCCGACGCCTGGGGTGGCGACCGTTCTCCAGATCAAGAACACGATCGTCGCCGGCAACACCGGGCCGGGCGGGGCGAGCGACTGCGGCGCGGTGGCGATGCTGACCTCGGACCACAACCTCTCCAGCGACGCCAGCTGCATGTTCACCGACGCCGGCAGCAAGCAGAACACGAACCCGCTGCTCGCCGGGCTGACGAACAACGGCGGCGAGACGGACACGCTGGCGCTGCTGCCGGGCAGCCCGGCGATCGACGCCGGCACCAACGCAGGCTGCCCGGCGACCGACCAGCGCGGGGTGGCCCGGCCGCAGGGCAGCGCCTGCGACATCGGCGCCTTCGAGCTGGCTGCGCCCGCTCCACCCGCGGCGCCCCCCGCCGCGGCGGCAAGTGCCGACCTGCGGTTGAAGGCCAAGCCGAAGCCGAAGAAGCCGGTGGTCGGCGGCAAGCTCGCCTTCCTGCTGACGGTTACCAATCGCGGACCGAGCACGGCGACCGGGGTGATCCTGAAAGGAACGGTCCCCGCCCAAGCCAGCAAGGTCGCGGGGAGGAAGGTCAACGGCAAACGCCCCTGCAAGCTCGGCAAGGCGAAAGGCGGCAAGCGCAAGCTCACCTGCCGTCTCGGCAGTCTGGCGGCGGGCAAGGCGGCCAAGCTGCGCGTGGTTGTCAAGACCGAGCACGCCGGCAAGGTGCGAGTCCGCGCCCGAGTCCGCTCCGGGGTCCCGGACCCGAACCTGAAGGACAACAAAGCTAGGCGCGGGGTGATGATCCGCGCCTAGCTGGCCAGGTCGCAGTCCCGTCGCTGAGAAATTTCACAAGCGGCACACCCGCGTCTTGTTCGGTCACAGCCTCCTTCGGAGGCTTGGCCGATGCATCCGCTGCGGAGAAAACGAGGCCGAGTCGTCAACGCTCGCGCCCCGATCTGGGAGCCTCTATTTGAGTTGGCGCCCGAGCACCTTGGCGACTTCATGTGGATGCATGAGGTTGAGCTTGAGGATGGAACGCGTCTCCATGCCTACAAGCACTACGAAACTCGGCGCTATCTACATCTGGACCACGGCGGCCGGGCTTTCGTTTTCAGTTGGGATGAGAGTCGGCCGGCAGAGGAGGACTCGCTCTACGAAGAAGTTGACCCCCTTTGGCTTCTGGACCTTGCTCTGGCGAGGCCCGACGAACGCGCTAGTCTATTCAGACAATATGTTACGGCAGATTTCAAGAGAATCAGGTGGGCCCGCTCTGCAACCAGGCACCGAATATCGAGGAAGCGAATCCGCCATGCCCTCGAGCACTGCTCGGCCGTCCTGGAAGAGGATCCGCCTCCGGGTGTTTCCAGTGCGAAGGCAACCAGGTTGGTCTTCCTCGGAGAGGACCCGGTTGGAGTGGCCCTTGAGGTCATCGCCGTTGTGACCGACCACGAGAATCTGATGGTGATCCATGCGATGAAGTTGCGTTCGCGATATCGGAACACCTATGAGGAGGTGAGAAGATGCAACAGGTGAAGGATGCGGTGAAGAAGAGGCAGAAGATCTATCTGAAGTCTGGGGAGGAGTTCACTCCCGAGCTGGAAGAGGAGCTGGCTGCGGAGGCGGAGCGCGGTTACGACCTCTCTCAGGCCAGATGGCGCATCCGGACCCGCCCCCTTCTCCCCGATAGCCCTACCCGCCCCAAGATCACCTGCGACCTCTCCCAGGCTGAGTTCAACGCATTGCGTGAGCGCGCCGAGGCCGAAGGGCGCCCGTTGAGCGACGTGGCCCGCGAGGCGCTGCGCCGCTACATGGACACGGATTCCTAAGCGGCGGTACGGTTCACCTATGGAGCGCGACGCGGCGCTTGAGGCTGTGTTCATGCCGGTTCGGACGGCGAGTACGTTCGAGGAGACGGTGGAGCGGCTGGGGAGCGCGATTCGCGCCGGGCTGCTGGTCCCTGGCGCCAAGCTGCCGCCGGAGCGGGAGCTGGCCGGACAGCTGAAGATCTCGCGCTCGACCCTGCGGCAGGCGCTGACCGCGCTGGTCCAGAGCGGGCACCTGGTCTCGCTGCGGGGCCGCACCGGCGGCACCTTCGTCGCCGAGCAGCCGCCGCTGACCGAGCACGCCGGGGAGCCGCTCGACCAGGGTGCCTGGGCGGTCCTCGACTACCGGGTCGCGGTCGAGTCCGGCGCGGTGCTGCTGGCTGCGGAGCGGGGGAGCGAGGCGCAGTTCGACCGGCTGGAGCAACTGGTCGAGAAGATGGCGGGCGAGCTGGAGAACTTCGGCGAGTACCGCCGCACCGACATCCGCTTCCACATCGGCATCGCCGAGGCGGCGCACTCGCCGTGCCTGGTCAGCGCGATGACCGACGTGCAGTCGCAGATGAGCGACCTGATCGCGTTGATCGCCCACCCGCCGGAGGTGCTGATCCGCTCCAACGAGCAGCACGGCCGCCTGATCAAGGCGTTGCGCAAGGGCGACGGGGCGAAGGCGGCGCGGCTGATGCGCGAGCACAGCGAGGGGACCGAGCACATCCTCGCCGGCCTCCTGCCGGCGCCGCTCGGCCTCGACCAGGCGCCGGCCTAGACAGGACGGGCAGCTCAGCCGGCCTCTTTCAGCAGCGCCTCCAGGCGGCCGTCGGCAGCGGACTCGCGCATGCGGTCGAAGTGCCTGGCGCAGTAGTCGTGGAAGTCGAAGTCGAAGTCGAGGTCGGAGATCGTGCTCTGCACCGCTCCCCACATCGCCTCGCGGAAGTCGGACATGAAGCGCATCAGGCGCAGCGTCGCCAGCCGGCAGCTGCTCGCTGGCGACTCGAAGTAGGCGGTCAGCAGCTCCGCCTCCTGCGCCTCGTCGAGCTGGTTGTTGGCGGCCAGGTTGCCCAGGTCGAAGTAGCGGTCCCCCATTCCGGCGTACTCCCAGTCGATCAGTCGCAGCCCCCGCGAGGAGCGGATGAAGTTGGCGGCGAGGAGATCGTTGTGGCAGGGGACCGGCTCGTGCTCGGGCCCGACCAGGACCGCTTCGATCCGGTGGGCGGCGGCCGTCGCCCACTCGTAGGAGCTCGGCACCTCGGCGCCGCGGCCGGCCATTCGTGCCGCGTAGGTCTCGACGACGCGGAAGCTCGCAAACTCGACCGGCAGCCGTTCCTCGCAGGCGTGCAGGGTGCGCAGCGCCGTCGCCGCCTCGGCCAGTGCCCCCGGCTCGCGCAGCTCCTCCGGCTGCATCGGCTCGCCGACGACGAACTCGGTGACGAGGCAGGGCGGCTTGTCGAGCCTTGCCACCACCGCCGGTCCGAGGCCTGCCCGCGCCGCCAGCTCGCCAGCCGCCTTCTCCGCCGCACGGTCGATCTCCAGCAGCTGGGTGTCCTCGCCGGGCAGCCTCACGACCACGTCGGAGCCGGCGAAGCGGACCCGGTAGTTGCGGTTGGTGATGCCCCCGTTGAGGGCGATCGGCTCGCCTTCGAGCTCCCCCAGACGCGCTGAGATCGGTCCGAGGGTGTCTGCGAGGGAGCTCATGAGAAGACCGATGGAGATTCTCTGCGCTGGCAGCGGCGGGGGTCAAGCGACATTTGGGGCACCTTGTTCAGGGTTGACAGCGCCGCGGTCTGGAGCCTATGGTCGGCTCACCCGACCATTTCACGCGCCGATGCGCACAAGGAGGTTGCGGAGTGGCTGACGACCGACGCAAGGTGGGAGCGATCACCTATCGCGATGCCGACGACGACTACTTCGCCAAACGAACGCTGAGGCGCCATGCCGGGGTCTGGTCCCTCTGGGCGCTCGGGGTGGCAGCCGTCATCTCCGGCGACTTCTTCGGTTGGCAGTTCGGCCTCGCCTACGGGTTCGGCGGCCTGCTGGTCGCGATGGTGATCATCACCGTCATGTACTTCGGCCTCTGCTACTCGATCGCCGAGATGTCGCCGGCGCTGCCGCACACCGGCGGCGCCTACTCGTTCGCCCGCTCGGCGATGGGTCCGTGGGGCGGGTTTGCGACGGGTGTCGCCGAGACGATCGAGTACGTCATCACCCCGGCGGTGATCGTGGTCGGGATCAGCAACTACATGAATTCGATCACCGCCGATCTCTTCTCCTTCACCCTGACCCTGCCCTGGTGGTGGCTGATCTTCTACGGGATATTCGTCGGCCTCAACTACATCGGGGTCGAGGCCAGCTTCCGCTTCACGGTGATCATCTGCTTCACCTCGCTGGCGATCCTGCTCGTCTTCTTCATCGGCGCGATTCCCAACCTCGACTTCCAGAAATGGGCGATCGACACCAACGGCGGCTGGTTCATCGATGGCGTCCCCGGGGTCTTCTATGCGCTCCCCTTCGCGATCTGGTTCTACCTGGCGATAGAGGAGTTACCCCTGGCGGCAGAGGAGTCGGCGGACCCCAAACGCGACATCCCCAAGGGAACGATGTGGGGCCTGCGGACGCTGGTCGTCACCGGCTTCCTCGTCCTCTTCCTCAACTCGGGGATCGAGCCAGGGGCGAAAACGCTGTCCGAAAACGAAGAGCCGCTGCTGGAAGGGCTGCAGACGATCTTCGGGTCCGGCACCTCGGCCTCGATCCTCGGCCTGGTCGCGGTCGCCGGCCTCGTCGCCAGCTTCCACACGATCATCTTCGCCTACGGGCGGAACATCTTCTCCCTCTCCCGGGCCGGCTACTACCCCCATCCGCTCTCGGTCACCCACGGCAAGCGCGAAACCCCGCACGTCGCGCTGCTGCTTGGGGCCGTCCTGGGGTGGATCGCCGCCTACATCATCTGGAAGAACAGCGATTCCCAGCTCGGCGCGTCGCTCCTCTACATGGCGGTCTTCGGCGCCGTGATCTCCTACCTGCTGCAGTGCGCCTCCTTCATTCTCCTGCGGCGCAAGCGGCCCAACATCGACCGGCCGTACCGCAGCCCGGTCGGGGTCGCCGGCGCGGCCGTGGCCGGGATCATCGCCTTGCTCTCCCTCGGTGCGATCCTCTACAACGACGAATACCGGCCCGGGGTGTACGGGGTCGCGGCCGTCTACGTGGTCGCCCTCGCCTACTTCGCGATCGCGGGCCGGCACCGCCTCGTCTATTCGCCCGAGGAGGAGTTCGCGATGGAGATGCGCGAAGGCAAACACGACGAGTTCGCCCACACCCGGCTCGAGGGCTGGGAGCACCCGGATCCCCCGGAGAGCGAGCGAGTGGGTGGGCCTGAGCCGCCGGACAAACCGCCCCCGGCGTAACGTTCCGCCGGTGACCGTCGAGGAGCTGAAGAAGGCGGTCGCGGACGGCACGGTCGACACCGTGCTGCTCGCGATCGCCGACATGGAGGGGCGCCTGCAGGGCAAGCGGCTGACCGCGTCGCATTTCCTCGGTGACGTGCTCGAGCACGGGGCCGAGGGCTGCAACTACCTGCTCGCCGTCGACGTCGACATGGAAACGGTCGGCGGCTACGCGATGTCCTCCTGGGACACCGGCTACGGCGACTTCGAGATGGTCCCCGACCTCGACACGCTGCGGCTGGTGCCGTGGCTTCCGGGGACGGCGATGGTGATGGCCGACGTCCAGTGGGGCGACGGCCGCGAAGTCGCCGCCTCGCCGCGTCAGATCCTCCGCCGCCAGCTGGCGCGGCTGGCCGAGCGTGGCTTCTCCGCCACGGCCGCCACCGAGCTCGAGTTCATCGTCTTCCGCAACACCTACGAGGAGGCATGGAAGAAGGGCTTCCACGACCTCGAGCCGGCCAACCTCTACAACATCGACTACTCGCTGCTGGGGACGGCGCGGGTCGAGCCGCTGATCCGGCGGATCCGCAACGAGATGGCCGGGGCGGGGATGGAGGTCGAGAACTCCAAGGGCGAGTGCAACCTCGGCCAGCACGAGATCAACTTCCGCTACGACGGCGCCCTGCGCAGCGCCGACAACCACGTCATCTACAAGAACGGCGCCAAGGAGATCGCCGCCCAGGAGGGGCATGCGATCACCTTCATGGCCAAGTTCAACGAGCGCGAGGGCAACTCGTGTCACATCCACTGCTCGCTGTCGGGCGAGGACGGGGCGAACGCCTTCGCTGCCGACCAGGCGCTGTTCGACCACTTCGTCGCCGGCCAGCTCGCCTGCATGGAGGAGCTGACGCTGATGTACGCGCCGCACGTCAATTCGTACAAACGCTTCGCCAAGGGCTCCTTCGCGCCGACCGCGGTCGCCTGGGGCCACGACAACCGCACCTGCTCACTGCGGGTGGTCGGCCACGGCGAGGGGCTGCGGGTCGAGAACCGGCTGCCGGGCGCCGACGTCAACCCTTACCTGGCGCTGAGCGCGATGATCGCCGCCGGCCTGAACGGGGTCGACGCCGAGCTGCCGCTGGAGCCGGCCTTCGAGGGCAACGCCTACGAGTCCGACAAGCCGCGGGTGCCGTCGAACCTCTACGCCGCGCGCGACGCCTTCGCCGCCAGCGAGGTGGCGCGGGAGGCGTTCGGCGGCGAGGTCGTCGACCACTACCTGAACCGGGCGGGGGTGGAGATCGAGGCGTTCGAGGCCGCCGTCACCGACTGGGAGCGCTACCGGGGATTCGAGCGGCTGTGACCGGCGGGGCGGGCAGCGAGGAGCCGGCGATCGGGATCTGCGCCGCCGTCGAGCGGGTCAGTTGGGGGGTCTGGGACGGATACGAGGTGACGCTGGCGCCGCGCAACTACGTCCGCTGCGTGCAGCGGGCCGGCGGGGTGGCGATCGTGCTGCCTCCCGACGAGGCCGCGGTGGCGGACCCCGACCTGCTGCTCGACCGGGTCGACGCGCTGATGCTGGCCGGCGGCGCCGACATCGACCCGGCCAGCTACGGGGCGGAGCCGCACCCGGAGACGAAGGGCACCTGGCCCGACCGCGACGCCTTCGAGCTGGCGCTGGCGCGGCGGGCGCTGGAGCGCGACATGCCGGTGCTGGGGATCTGCCGCGGGATGCAGCTGCTGAACGTGGCGCTGGGCGGGACGCTGGTCCAGCACCTGCCGGAGGCGGTCGGGAGCGAGCAGCACCGCACGGTGGCGGGAACCTTCAGCGAGCACCACGTGCGGCTCGACGCGGATTCGTTGGCCTGCACGGCGGCGGGCGTCGAGAGCTTCGTCGTCTGGTCCCATCACCACCAGGGGGTCGACCGCCTCGGCAAGGGCCTGAAGGTGACCGGATGGTCGGCCGAGGACGACCTGCCCGAGGCGATCGAGCTGCCGGGCAGGCACTTCGCCCTCGGCGTCATCTGGCACCCCGAGGAGGACGAGAGCAGCAAGGTGATCGCGGCGCTGGTCGAGGCGGCGCGTGTCGCGAAGCTCTCGCATACCGAGAGCAAAGCGCCGCAGGGGGAACCCGCGTGAGCACGATCGAGGTGATCGAGCCTGCGACCGAGCGGGTGATGGCCGAGGTGCCGCGGGCCGGGGCGGAGGAGGTCGACGCGGCGGTGGCGCGGGCCAAGGCGGCGTTCCCGGCTTGGCGGGCGGTGGCGCCGGCCGATCGGGCGAAGTTGCTCCGCGGGCTCGCCGATGCGATCGAGGCGCGGCGGGAGGACCTCGCCCAGCTGGAGGCGCGCAACGCCGGCAAGCCGATCGGCGACGCCCGCGGCGAGATCGGGATGGTGGTCGAGACCTTCCGCTACTACGCCGGCGCCCCCGAGCGGCTGCTCGGCCAGACGATCCCGGTGGCCGGCGGCGTCGACATGACCTTTCGCGAGCCGCTCGGTGTCGTCGGCCTGATCGTCCCCTGGAACTTCCCGCTGACGATCGCCTCGTGGAAGGTGGCGCCGGCGCTCGCCGCCGGCAACTGTGTGGTGCTGAAGCCGGCGGAGCTGACGCCGCTCACCGCACTGGAGCTGGAGGTGCTCGCGCTCGACGCCGGCCTCCCCGAGGGGGTGCTGAACGTAGTCGCCGGGCCCGGCAGCGTCTGCGGCCGGCGCCTGGTCGAGCACCCCGACGTCGCCAAGATCGCCTTCACCGGCTCGACCGAGGTCGGACGCGGGATCGCCGCCGGTGCCGCCGGGACGATCAAGCGGGTGACGCTGGAGCTGGGCGGCAAGTCGGCCAACGTCGTCTTCGCCGACGCCGACCTCGAAGCGGCGGCCGCCGCGGCGCCGATGGCGGTCTTCGGCAACGCCGGCCAGGACTGCTGCGCGCGCTCGCGGATCCTCGTCGAGGGCTCGGCGCTGGACGACTTCCTCGCCGCGCTGCAGCCGGCGGTGGAGGGGATCGCGGTCGGCGACCCGCTGGAGGAGTCGACCGAGATGGGGCCGCTGATCTCCGCGGACCAGCGCGAGACCGTCGCCTCCTACGTCCCCGACGATGCCCCGGTCGCGATCCGCGGCAGCGCCCCCGACGGTCCCGGCTACTGGTTCCCGCCTACGGTCCTGGCGCCGGTGTCCAATGACGACCGCGCCGCCGCCGAGGAGATCTTCGGCCCGGTCGCCTGCGTCATCCCCTTCGACACAGAGGAGGACGCGGTGCGGCTCGCCAACGACACGATCTACGGCCTCTCGGGTTCGATCTGGACGGGCGACGGGGGGCGGGCGCTGCGGGTCGCCCGGGCGCTGGAGACCGGCGTGATCTCGATCAACTCCAACACCTCGGTCCGCGTCTCCACGCCCTTTGGCGGCTTCAAGCAGTCCGGCGTCGGCCGCGAGCTCGGCCCCGACGCGCTCGACCACTACACCGACGTCAAGAACGTCTTCTACGCGACGGGGGGAAGCTGATGGCTGGACGGTTGCAGGACAAGGTCTGCGTCGTGACCGGCAGCGCCAGCGGGATCGGGGCGGAGTCGGCGCGGCTGTTCGCCGCCGAGGGGGCAAAGGTGGTCGGTATCGACCTCGACGCCGGGCAGGCAGTCGGGGCGCTGACGATCTCCGCCGACGTCGCCGACGAGGACCAGGTCCGCTCGGCCCTCGCCGAGGCGCGCGAGCAGTTCGGCCGCATCGACGTGCTGATGAACAACGCCGGCATCAACCCGACCGACGACGGCTCGGTGCTGGAGACCTCGCTCGAGTCCTGGCAGCGCGTCCAGGACGTCAACCTGCGCAGCGTCTTCCTCTGCTGCAAGCACGGCATTCCGCACCTGCTCGACGCCGGCGGCGGCTCGGTGATCAACGTCGCCTCCTTCGTCGCGACGACGGGCGCGGCGGTCTCCCAGATCTCCTACACCGCCTCCAAGGGCGGCGTCCTCTCGCTCTCGCGAGAGCTCGGCGTCGAGTTCGCCGACCGCGGCATCCGCGTCAACGCCCTCTGCCCCGGCCCGGTCAACACCCCCCTCCTCAAGGAGCTCTTCGCCAAGGACCCAGAGCGAGCCGCCAAGCGCCTCGTCCACATCCCGATGGGCCGTTTCGGCGAGCCCGACGAGATCGCCAAAGCGGCCCTCTTCCTCGCCAGCGACGACGCCAGCTACGTCACCGCCAGCACCTTTTTGGTAGACGGCGGCCTCTCGGCCGCGTACCTCACCCCGGTTCAGACGGACTGAGTGATGATCAAAGATTCTTGACCTTCGAGCCCCCAGACGCGACACTCTGTCCGTACCGAACACGCCGAGCGCATTGCTCGGAGCGAATGGGAGGAATCATGAAGGTGAAGATACTTGGCCTCGCAGGCTTGGCGATGGGAATCATGGCCTTGGCTGTCAGCAGCGCCTCGGCGACCACAATGGAGTGGGCCGGGGTAACACGAAACTCATCGGTCGGCATTACCGCCAACCTCGAAAAATCGTCCTTCACGGTTCTCAGCAGAACAGACACCACGCCGGGAAACACCTGCGGCTCATCCACCGCACTGGGAGCGACCTCGTCCCCCTTCACCGGCACGACGGTCACAGCGCCGCTCACCGAACTGACCTTCACCAGCTGCAACTATGCGGTGACCGTGGACCAGAGCGGTCAGCTCTATTTCCAGCACATATCGGGCACCACAAACGCCACAGTGTTCTCCGAGAATGCCGAAGTGACAGTCGGCACCGTCTGGGGCTTCACCGTCAACTGCAAAACGGGTACCGGCACCGACATCGGCAAACTGACAGGGGTGTCCAGTGGTGAAGCCACACTCGACATCGATGCAGTCCTCAACTGCGGCTTCTTGTTGCCGTCGGGGGTTTGGAAAGGCACATACAGGATGTGGGGCAACGGACTCGGCGTCTCAGCGTAGCCAGCACAAATCGCAGAAACGGCCTGTTATTGACAACGCTAGACAGCGCTAGAGCCGCCCCTCCACGGGCGGCTCTACATCCCGATAAGCCCCTTGGGCGAGCCCGACGAGATCGCTGACCCGCCCTCTCTCTCGCCAGCGGCGACTCCAGCTTCGTCACCGCCAGCAACCTTCCTGGTGGACGGCGGGCTGTCGGCTGCGTACCTGACGCCAAACCGTTTGGACCGAGGGCTGCATACACAGCAGACCTTGATCGTTGCAGTGATAGCTGCAAAACTCCCCTCGTACCCAAAGCCGAGCCCCCGACGCTCGGAGCACGAAGGGAAAATCATGAAACTGAAGAACATCGGCCTTGCCGCCCTCGCGGCCATGGCCCTTGCGGCGTTCGCCGCAAGCACCGCCTCGGCGACCACACTCGAGCTCAACGGGGTCACAAAAAACGCCTCGGTCGATTTCTCGGCGAGCGCCGAGAGCGGCACCTCGTTTGTCGTGGCTAGAACAGACGGGTCCCTGGCCAATACATGCACCACCTCGACTATCGCAGGAGCGACGTCGTCGAAAGTGACCGGCACCATAGTGACAGGTGCGGTCAGCAGCCTTTCCTTCGGCAGCTGCAGCGAAACAGTCACCGTCGACGATAACGGGCGCCTCTACATCGAATACACCTCCGGCACAAACGGCACAGTGTTCTCGGAGGAAGCCGAAGTGACAATCAAGACCCCCTTCGGCAATCATGTCAACTGCAAAACCGGTGGCGGCACCGACCTCGGCACCCTGACAGGGAAAGCGAGCGGCACCGCGACATTGGACGTCAACGCTGTGCTGAATTGCGGCTTCCTGTTGCCTTCCGCGACCTGGAAAGGCAGCTACACCGTCACCAGCACGGGTGGCAGCCTCGGCGTCTCGGCATAGCGACACAGTAGGTCTGAGTAGGCTGGTGATGTGGAGCCGCCTCGTCCAACGGGGCGGCTCACCCAAGACCGCCCGTCACATGAACCAAAAACACTGCTCGCACTCGTACCCAAACCCGGGCCCGGACGCTCGGAGCACGGAAGATCATGAAACTGAAGATAGTCGGCCTTGCCGCCCTCGCAGCCACGGCCCTCACGGCGTTCGCCGCGAGCACCGCCTCGGCGACCACACTCGAGGTCAACGGGGTCACACAGAACAGCTCGGTCAGCCTCTCGGGAAGCGCCGAGTCCGGTACCTCGTGGACCCTGGCTAGAACAGACGGGTCCCTGGCCAATACATGCACCACGTCGAACATCGAAGCAGCGACGTCGTCGCCTTTCACCGGCACCAAAGTGACAGGTGCGGTCAGCACCCTCACCCTCAGCGGCTGTTCCGAAACAGTCACCGTTGACAAAACGGGGAAGCTTTACGTCCAACACATCACCGGCACCACAAACGGCACAGTGTCCTCGGAGGAAGCCGAAGTGACAGTCAAGACCCCCTTTGGCAACCACCTCAACTGCAAAACCGGTGCGGGTACGGACATCGGGACCCTGACAGGAGTCAGCTCCGGCAACGCGACAATGGACATCAACGCCGTCCTCAACTGCGGCTTCTTGTTGCCTTCCGCGATCTGGAAAGGCAGCTACACCATTACGAGCACGGGTGGCAGCCTCGGCGTCTCGGCATAGCGAAACCGCACTATGGCCCCACTTCACCCGCCCATATGGAGCCGTCCCGTCAACCGGGGCGGCTTCTCCAAAGGCCTTCGCCAAGGACTCCGGCCGGGTCGCCAAGCACCTCGTCCACAGCCCTCTTCCTAGCCAGCGACGACTCCAGCTTCGTCACAGCCAGCACCTTCCTGGTGGACGGCGGCTTTCGGCTGGCTACTTGACACCGGTCCAAGGCGAATAGAAGAGTACTCAGCTGTTCTTGACTGAGAGTTCCGGGCGCGCCAGACTCGGAGCAATACCTAGAGCGAACGCATCGCTCGGAGCGAACTGGAGAAATCATGAAAGTGAAGATGCTTGGCTTGGTAACCCTGCTGATGGCGACCATGGCTTTCGCCGCCAGCACCGCCTCGGCGACGACACTCGAGGTTGGCGGAGTGACAAAAAATCAATCTGTGACACTTCTCGCAAGCCTTGAGCCAGGAACCTCATTTGTATTCAGCAGAACAGACGGATCCCTGGCGAATACATGCACAGAAGCGCATTTCCACGGGTCAACGTCTAGTCCCTTCACCGGAACCAGGGTCACAGGGGCGCTCACCACAAAGTTTTTTGCAAAATGCAGCTCCCCGGTTACCGTACACAAAAGCGGCCAGTTCTTCATCGAACACATTGCAGGGACCACAAACGGCACACTCTACTTCGAGAATACAGAAGTGACAGTGCAGACCCCATTTGGCAACCCTGTTAACTGTAGAAGCGGTGAAGGGACCGACGTGGGTAAGGTGACAGGGGTATCAAGTGGTAACGCGACAGTTGATTTCGACGCCGTTTTCAACTGCGGCTTCCTCTTGCCGAGCGCAACGATGAAAGGCGTATTTTGGGTTACAAGTCCGGGGGGTTTCGGCGTCTCGGCTTAGCGACTGCGGTGTCAGATCCGCCCAGATGTGACCGAGGCGGATCTGGCGCCCCCTTTCCATCGGCGAGTGCTTCAGCCAACTCGGCTACCTGGCGACCGGGCCACACTCGAGGTGGGGAGCCATAAAGAATGAGCCAGTGTTACATCGAAGCCGGTCCGGAGCGAGGAGCGGCTCCTCCTTTGGATCCGTCGATCTTCCTCGCCCTGTTCTCGATGACTCGCAGCCATCGCAGGCAGAGATCTCGGCCCAACTGGTTGAAGGAATGGATCTTGGCCTCGGTCTCGGGGGCCAGCACCGCCGGGTTGACCCCGATGCGTACCGCGTCGGGGTCGGCCTGGTAGTCCTCGACCCAGTGCAGGGCGTCGGCGCGGCTGACCTCGGGGTGGAATTGGAGAGCCCAGGCGCGCTCGCCGACGCGGGCGCCCTGTAGGCAGACCTCGCTGCGGGCGATTGGGACGGCGCCGGGTGGCAGGGGGAACTCGTAGCTGTGCCATTGGAATGCCTCGAAGGAGGGGGCGAGGGCGCCGAGCAGGGGGTCATCTAATCCCTCCGGCGTCACCTCGACCAGGTGCCAGCCGATCTCCGGCTGCGACGCGCGGCGCGGTGTGGCCCCTGCCGCCTCGGCAACCAGCTGGCCCCCGAGGCAGAGGCCGAGCAGCGGCACTTCGCGCTCGAGCAGCTCCCGCAGCAACGCCTTCTCCTCGGCGATCCAGCCGTGCCGTCCCTCTTCGTCGACGTTCATGGCTCCGCCGAGGACGAGGACCGCGTCGTAGCCGAGCGGGTCGGCGGGCGGCTGCGGACGCTCGCTCAGCGTCCACTCGTCGAGCTCGCCGCCGGCGCTGCGGATCGCCTCGGCGAAGACCCCGGGGCCGGCGTCGCGCTGGTGGACGATGGCGAGGACTCGCACCCGCCCAGTTTCTCACCGTGGCCGAAGCTGACCCGCGGCAGTAGCCGGTCCAGCCATCCCGGCAGCCACCAGGCGGCGGGGCCGGTCAGGCGCAGGAGGACCGGGACCAGCAGGAGGCGGACGAGGAAGGCGTCGAGGAGGACGGCGACGCCGAGGATCGTGCCCATTTCCTTCGGCGGCAGCGGGCCGGAGAGGGCGAAGGTGAAGAAGACCGCGACCATCACCCCGCCCGCGGCGAGGATCACGCGGCCGGAATGGGCGAGGCCGCCGACCATCGCCTCGTGGGGGTCGCCGGTTCGCTCCCAGTGCTCGCGCGCCGAGGAGAGGAGGAAGACGGTGTAGTCCATCGCGATCGCGAAGACCATCGCGAAGAAGAAGACCGGCGCCCAGGCGTCGAGGAAGCCCTGCGATTCGAAGCCGAGCAGGCCGCCGAGGTTGCCGTCCTGGAAGACCAGCTTCGCGACTCCGAAGGCAGCCGCGGTCGAGAGCAGGTTGGTGAGGACGCCGAGCGCCGCGATCAGCGGCGCCTGGAAGGCGATCAGCAGGAGCAGGAAGCCGAGGGCGAGGACCACGCCGATGACCAGCGGCGTCTTCGCCGCCAGCGCCGCCTCGAGGTCGCGGTTCTCGGCGGCCGGTCCGCCTACCTGGGCCGCCACCGGCAGCTCGGCCCGCAGCCGGTCGACGGTGTCGTTGAAGGCGACGGTGGCGGGTGCGGCGACCGGCATCGCTTCGATCAGCGCGGTGCCGCCCGGCCCGACCTGCGGCGGCAATGCCATCGCCACGCCGGCGTCGCTCTGCAGCGCCGCGGCGACCTGCCTTGCCTCCTGGGCCGGCACGGTCACCTGCAGCAACCCCGGCGCGCCGGGGCCGAAGGCGTCGCTCAGCTGTTCGTAGCCGACCCGCGAGTGGTCTCCCTGCGGGACCACCTTGATCGAGGGCATCCCCGTCCGCGCTCCGAGGACCGGCAGCGCGAGGAGCACGAGCACCGCCAGGCCGAGGCCGCCGAACAGCAGCGGCCGCCGCCACAGAAGCTCGCCCCAGCGCGCGAAGCGCGCCGAGCGGTGCTCGCCCGAATGCGCCCAGGGCAGCGAGAGCCGGTCGACCTTGGGCCCGAGCTTCGCCAGCACCGCGGGCAGCAGGGTCAGGGTCGCGGCGAGGACGAACCCGACCGAGACCATGATCCCGAGCGCGACCGAGCGGAAGGCCGGGCTGGGGACAAGCAGCACCGCCGCCAGGGAGACGATCACGGTCAGGCCGGAGAAGAGGACGGCCTTGCCGGCGGTGTCCATCGTGGTGGCGACTGCCTCGGTGGGCTTCAGTCCCTGGCCGAAGAGCGCGCCGCGGAACCGCATGGTCACGAACAGCGCGTAGTCGATCCCCAGCGCCAGGGCGAACATCAGGGCGAAGTTCATCGCCCAGATCGAGATCGGCGAGACGAGGGTGCCGAGGTAGAGGAGGCCGGCGGAGAGGACGAGGCCGACGATCGTCAGCAGCAGCGGTAGCCCGGCGGCGACCAGCGAGCCGAAGGCGAGGACGAGGATCAGCAGCGTCACCGGCCAGGAGAAGAGCTCGGACTTCAGCATCGCCTCTTTGTTGGCTTCGTTGAAGTCCGACCACATGCCGGCGGCGCCGGTGAGGTTGGCTTCGACCCCCGGGGCGGCAACGTCGGCCACTTCCGACTTCAGCTCTCCGGCGGCGGCGACCATCGCGTTCGGGTCCTCGGCCGCGGTGGCGCGGACCACCGCGGTGTGGCCGTCGCGCGAGATCGAGACGCCGGGCTGCGGCGGGACGACTCTGCCAACTGCGGAGTCGGCAGCGAGGGTGCGCTCGACCGCAGCGAGGGTTCGCTGGAAGCCGGGGGTGCCGGTGGTCAACCGCTGCGAGTGAACTGCGACCTGCAACCCGTAGGCACCGGCGCCGCCGAATTCGGCGTCGACCTGCTTGCGGACCGCGACCGACTCCGAACCGGTCGCTTCCCAGCCGGCGCCCGAGAGCGCGGTCTCGACCCGCGGCGCGAGGAAGCCGAGGGCGACGGCGAGCACCGCCCAGGCCGCGAAGACCCTGCCGCGGTGGATGGCGGCGAGCCTCCCCAGCCTCCCGATCGGTCCGAGTGATCCCCTCGCTACGGTGTCGCCAGTCATCAAATTCTCCGTTCTACCCGTTTACAGCTACACAACTTAACAGTTGTACAAGGTACAATAACACGGACATGGCAACCGCGTCGAGAAAAAAGGTTTCGAGCCCGCTCAACCCGCAGGCCGCGGAGCTGGTCGCCCGTCGCTTCCGCGCGCTTGCCGACCCGACCAGGCTGCGGATCCTCGATCACCTCCGCAACCACGAGGAGGTCTCGGTGGGAGAGATCACCGAGACGCTCGGCGCCTCGCAGCAGAACGTCTCCAAGCACCTCTCAGCGCTATTCGCCGAGGGCTTCGTCACCCGCCGCAAGCGCGGCACCAGCTCGCTCTACCGGATCGCCGACCCGGGGGTGCACGAACTCTGCGACGGCGTCTGCGCCGGGATCGAGACGCAGCTCGCGGAGCTCGAGGCCGTCTTCGGCAGCTGAGCGGCCGGCGCGGGTCGCATAATCCCGGCGTGCTCACGGAACCGCCGGCGATCGAGACCGAGGCGCTGACCAAGCGCTACGGCCGCCACCGGGGGATCGAGGACGTCAGCTTCGCGGTGCAGCCGGGGGAGGTCTTCGGCTTTCTCGGTCCCAACGGCGCCGGCAAGACGACCACGATCCGGACCCTGCTCGACCTGATCCACCCGACCTCCGGGTCGGCCCGCATCTTCGGCCTCGACAGCCGCCGCGAGAGCGTCCCGATCCGGGCCCGGCTCGGCAACCTGCCGGGCGACTTCGGCTTCGGCCGGGAGACGCCGGGGCGCCAGGCGGTCGAGCTGCTCTCGCGCCTGCGCGGCGTCGACGGCACCGCCCGCGCCGAGGAGCTGGCGCGGCGCTTCCGCGCCGACCTCGACCGACCGCTCGGCCAGCTCTCGCGCGGCAATCGCCAAAAGGTCGGGCTGATCCTCGCCACCTTCCACCGTCCCGAGCTGCTGATCCTCGACGAGCCGACCAGCGGCCTCGACCCGCTGATGCAGGAGGAGTTCCTCGACCTCGTCGCCGAGGAACGGGACCGCGGCTGCGCCGTCTTCCTCTCCTCGCACGAGCTCGACGAGGTGCAGCGGGTCTGCGACCGGGTCGGGATCGTCCGCGGCGGCCGGCTGATCGCCGTCGAGCGGATGGCCGACCTGCTGGGCAAGGCACGCCGCCGGTTCGCGGTCGAGGTCGCCGACCCGGCCGGACTCGAGCGCCTGCGCTCGCTGCCGGGCGTCGCCGACCTCGAGATCGCCGGCAACCGCGCCACCTTCAGCGCCGGCGGCGATCTCGACGCGGTCGTCCGCGAGCTGGCCGCGCATCACGTGGTCGACGTCGAGGCGACCCATCCCTCGCTCGAGGAGGTCTTCCTCGGCTACTACGAGGAGGGGGAGACGGCGTGAGCCAGGTCCGCGCGCTCGCCCGCCTCCACTTCTTCGACCGGCGCCGCTCGGTCCTCGCCTGGGGGTTGCCGCTCGGCCTGATGTCGGCCTTCATCGTCGCCATCTTCCCCTCGGTCGAAGACTCGATCTCAAAAGCGGTGGAGGGCTACCCGCAGGGGCTGAAGGAAGCGTTCGGGATCGGCCAGCTGAGCAACGTCGAGCAGTACCTGCAGGCCGAGATGCTGAGCCTGATCGTGCCGCTGGCGATGGGCTACCTGGCGGTGCGGGCGATCGCCAGCGGGCTGACCGGCGCCGCCGAATCGGGACGGCTCGACGTCCTCCTCTCGGCACCGGTCTCTCGCGCCCGCCTCGTCGCGGCGGGCTTCCTCGCCACCGCCGCCGAGCTCGCCGTCGTCCTCGTCGTCACCGGCCTGCTCACCGGCCTCGGCAGCGTCCTCTCCGGCGCCGGCCTCGACGCCGGCGCCGCGGCCGCGGGCTTCGCCAACGTCTGGCCCCTGGCCCTCCTCTTCGCCGGTTGCGGCGCGATCGCCGCCGGCTTCTCCCTGCGCACCAGCGTCGTCACCGGCTCGGTCGCCGGTCTGCTGGTGGCGATGTACGTTGTCGACCTCGTCGGCCGGCTCGACCCCGACCTCTCCGGCCTCCGCTACCTCTCCGTCTTCAAGTACTACGGCAACGCGATCGAGGACGGGATCGAACCGCTCGCCTTCGCCGGCGTCACCCTCGCCGCCTGCCTGCTCGCCGCGCTCGGCGCCTGGCTCTTCGAGCGCCGCGACCTGGCGGGTTAAGCCGCTACTTCGCCGGCGATTCGAAGCCCATCAGGCCGAAGGTGGCGCGCATCGGCTTGCCGCCGTTGCTCCGGCCTTCGGCTTCGGCACCGATCTGGATCAGGCCCTTGAGGCAGTTCGCCAGCAGCTCGTTGGCCTGCTGCCAGCCCTGCTCGTCCAGCTCGACGCAGAGGTTGCTGAGGTGGCGGTCGATCCGGGCGTCGAAGGTCCCCGCCTCGAAGGCCTGCTTGACCGCCTGGTTGAGGACCTCCAGGCCGGCGACGCTGACCCCGTTGCGGGCATCCTTCGGCAGCCGCTCCCAGAAGTCGTCGCTCAGGTAGGGCTTGATCGTGCCGCGGTAGAAGTGCTCGGTGGCGCCGCGCACCTGGCGCGACTTGACCAGCTCGATCAGCTCCATCTCGCGCAGCACCCGCACGTGGTAGGCGACGTAGCCGACCGCCTCGTCCTGTTCTTCGGCGAGTTCGCTCGGGCTCGCCATCCGTTCGTTCAGCACCGTCAGCGCCCGGGCCCGCACCGGGTGTGCGAGCGCTTTCATCATGATCGCGTCGTTCCCCGTCAGCGACGGGTTCTGTTCGATCTCGCGCTTCCCGTTCTCATCCCATTTGATGGCCACTGATCCTCCCTCGAAGCGGTAATCGATGCCATTGCTCAAGCATATTCGATTTAACGGCGTACTCAAGAAGGCGCTGGAACCTGCGAGGCCATCTGCAGATAGCCGGCGGCGCTGGGGTGGATGCCGGTGTCGCCGTTGATCACCCACGGTTCGCCGCCGCCGGCGGGACCCGAGCAGAAGGAGAGGACGTGGCTCTCCAGCTCGTCCTGGGTCCCGGTCGACTGCACGCTGGGGCCGTCGACGGGGTACAGCCGGCAGGTGTAGTCCGCCGGGTAGACGGGCGAGACGTCGACCCCGACGTTGAAGTGGGGCGGGGCGATGACCTGCAGCCGGCTGCTGCCGAGTTCGGCCGCGACCGAGGCGATTTCCGAGTTCAGGAGCTTGCCCATCAGGGCGATCTCGGTCGAGCTGTAGGCGAGCGCGCTCCAGGGGATCGAGAGGTGGTACTGCATGACGAAGATCGTCGCCCGGGTGTTGGCGAGCAGGTCGGCGTAGACGCCGCGCAGGTTCTGCCGCAACCCGACCTTGGCAAATTCCGCCCGCACGCAGGCTTCGAATTCCGGCAGTTCCGATTCGACCGCGCACTCCATGTTGCGCAGCCCGAAGAGGACGTTGGAGAGCAGCGGGTTGGCCCCCAGCGTCAGCAGGACGTAGTCGGGGTCTTCGGACTCGATCTTCTCGGTGAGGAAGTGGAATTCCCCTTCCGGCGCCCAGTTCTTCGGTTCCGAGCCGCTGATCGCGAAGTTCTTGTAGTTGGTGACGCCGTACTCGCTCGCCCACTGCGCCGCCCAGGAGACCCGGTTCGAGAGGCCGTAGTCGGAGGAGTATTCGACCGGGCCTTCCTTCGATTCTTCGTTCAGCGAGTTCGACGAGCAGGCGTCGTTGAACTTCGCCGCCGCCGGCCGGCAGTCGAGCAGGTTTTCGAACGGCATCTGCTTGCCGCTCGAGTAGTAGCCGAAGCCGGCGGTGACCGAGTCCCCGAGGGCGCGGACGACGAGGCCGCCCGGAGCGCCGACCGTGACCCGGGCGTATCGCCGAATCCCCTTGCCGAGGAGCTTGATCTGGTCGCTGCCGCGGAACCGCTGCGGCGCCTTGTAGATCAAGCGACCCTTCCGGACCCGGACCGAGCCGCGACTCTGGCTGAGCGAGACCAGCCAGTCCGGATCCCTGTTGCAGACGGGCAGCGGCAGCGAGACCCGCGCGCCTCGTTTCACCCGCAGGTGGGGCATGCTGCTGCAGACCATCTGGCGGGGCGTTTTGCTCGCTCTGGCGGTCGAGACGTCTACCGACCGCACCTCCGGCTTGCCGTCCTCGTCGACGTCGAGGATGCCGCTGGCGAACACCTGGACCCAAGCGCCCTGCCGCAGCCGGCGGCTCAGCTTCTCGTTCAGGCCGACTTTGTGGACGAATTCGAAGTGACGGCGACGGTCGGGCCGGCGGATCTCGCCGGCGCTCAGTCGTTCGTGCAGGACCCAGGAGCGGATCCGCCGTTCGCGGCGGCCCTCGACGATGGAGATCCGGGTCTTGACGACCCGGCCCGCCAGGTGGATGGGGTAGTCGACCGGGACGAGGATCGAGGCGAGGCCGTTGGCGGAAGTGCCGATCGCGGCGCGGCCCACGTCGACCCCCCGCGGCGGATCGCTCATGGGACGGCCGAGGGCGCTTGGCGCGAAGGCGAGCAGAGCGAGCGAGATTAGGCCGGCGGTGGCGAGTCGGGTGCGATTCATCGCCGGCATCATCGCGGCTTGCCCCGCTGGTAAAGCCAGCGCTGGAACAGCGCGTCGAGGTTCTGACCGGAGACCTGCTCGGCCAGCGCGGTGAACTCACCGATGTCGGCGCTGCCATGTTCGTGGCCCGCAACCCAGCGCCGCAGCAGGCGCAGCATCGTCCCGGTGCCGATCTTCTGCCGCAGCGCCTCCAGCGCCATGCCGCCGCGCACGTAGGTCGAGACGGCAAAGAGGTTCTTCGAGCTCCCGAGCCGCGTCGGCGGCGGGTTCCAGAAGCGCTCGTTCGAGGCCGGCACCCGGTAGAGCCGGCGGAAGATCTCCGCCGCGCTGCGCCGGCCGTGCCGCTCGGCGTAGTACCACTCGCTCCAGGTCGCGAACCCCTCGTTGAGCCAGATCTGCGGCCAGCGCTTCAGCCCGACGGAGTTGCCGAACCACTGGTGCGCGGTCTCGTGGACGACCGTGGTCAGGTCGGGGACGAAGGCGTAGATCGGCCGGCTCTGGGTCTCGAGCGCGTAGCCGAGGCGGGGGGCGAAGTCGACCGCCGAGCCGGCCGAGTCGAACGGGTAGTCGCCATACAGACCGGAGAGGAAGTGGACGATCTCCGGCAGCTTCGACAGCGGCTTCTGCGCCGCCGCCAGGCGCGGGTCGATCAGGGTCCAGCTGGGCAGTTCGCCGACACGGCTCTTGACGACCTCGCCGCGGCCGATGCTGAGCAGGGCGAGGTAGGGGCTCATCGGCGCGTCTTCGGTCCAGACGTACCGGTGGCGCGAGGCTTCGTCGACGAAGCCCGCGAGCCGTCCGTTGGCGACCGCCCGCAGCTGGTCCGGCACGTTTACCTGGATCGAGAAGGTGGCCTTGTCGTAGGGGACGTTGTTGCAGGGCAGCCAGGTGGCGGTGCCCAGCGGCTCGCCGACGGCGAGGGCGCCGTCGTCGGTGCGGATCCATCCCTCCAGGGCTCCGTCCGCGTCGACCAGGGGCCGGGGCACGCCGCGATAACGGATCGCGACGGCGAAGAAGCTCCCCGCCTTTACCGGTTCTCCCGGGACGACCAGCAGCTTGCCGTGGCCGCGGCTGAACCGCGCCGGCCTGCCGTCGACCGTGACCCGCGTGACCCGCAGGCCCTGGAGGTCGAGCGAGAAGCGCCGCAGGCCCTGCGTCGCCCGGGCGCCGACGTGGGCGCGGGCGTAGAGGCCATGGTCGCCGGCTCGGTAGACGAGCGCGACGTGGTACCGCTGGACGTCGTAGCCGACGTTGCCCGCCCGCGGGAAGAACGGTTCGCCGGCGGGCGTGGCGGCCAGCGCGCCACCGGCTCCCGCCAGGCCGGCGAGGCAGATGAGCGCGAGGCTGAGCCGGGTAGAGCGCAAGAATCGATCCTATGCCGAAGCGGAAGCGGGAACTGGAGGAGTACGAGGGCAAGCGGGACTTCGGGAAGACCGCCGAGCCCCCGCCCGCGGCGAAGGGGCGGCGCAGGAAGAAGGGCAAGCCGCGCTTCGTCGTCCAGGAGCACAGCGCCCGGCGCCTGCACTGGGACCTGCGGCTCGAGCACGACGGCGTCGCCGCCTCCTGGGCGATCCCCAACGGGATCCCCGAGGACCCGGCCGAGAACCGCAAAGCGGTCCGCACCGAGGACCACCCGCTCGAGTACCTCGAGTGGGAGGGGGAGATCCCGGCCGGCGAGTACGGCGCCGGGACGATGAAGATCTGGGACCGCGGCACCTACGAGCTGGAGAAGTGGGAGCCGGGGAAAGTGATGGTCGCCTTCGAGGGCGAGCGGCTGCGCGGCCGCTACGCGCTCTTCCACGCCGGCAAGGACAAGAAGGACTGGATGATCCACCGGATCGACCCGCCCGTGCGCGAGCGCGACCCGTTCCCGGAGAACGTGGTGCCGATGCTGGCCCGGCTCTCGACCCTGCCGGCCGACGACTCCGGCTGGGCCGTCGAGGTGAAGTGGGACGGGGTGCGGGCGCTCGCCTACTGCCAGCCGGGCCGCCTGAAGCTGCAGACCCGCAACCTCAACGACGTCACCGCCCAGTATCCGGAGATCAAAGGGATCACCCGCCAGCTGGGCTCCTTCGACGCCGTCCTCGACGGCGAGCTGGTCGCCTTCGACGAGCACGGCAAACCCAGCTTCGAGCGCCTGCAGCAGCGCATCCACAACACCGACCCGAACGTCGTGCGGCGGCGGATGAAGTCCCACCCGGTCGTCTACATGATCTTCGACGTCCTCTACTTCAACGGCTACGACTTCACCGGCCTGCCCTACGAGCGCCGCCGCGAGCTGCTCGAGGAGCTCGGCCTGGAGGGGGAGAACTGGCAGACCCCGGGCTACTCGGTGGGCCACGCCGAGGAGCTGCTGGCGGCGAGCCGGGAGCAGGGCCTGGAGGGGATGGTCCTGAAGCGGCTCGACAGCCCCTACGTGGCCGGCAAGCGCCCCGGCGCCTGGTTGAAGGTGAAGAACACCCTGCGCCAGGAGCTGGTGATCGGCGGCTGGACCCCGGGAGAAGGGCGGCGCAAGCACCACCTCGGGGCGCTGCTGGTCGGTTACTACGAGGGCGAGGGAGCGGAGCGCGTGCTCCGCTACGGCGGCAAAGTCGGGACCGGTTACAAAGCCGCCGACCTGAAGGAGCTGGACCGGCGCCTGGCGCCGCTGGAGCGGGAGGACAGCCCCTTCGGCGCCGGCCCGAAACCGCCCAAAGGCGCACACTTCGCGGCGCCGGAGCTGGTCGCCGAGTTCGAGTTTCGCGAGCTGACCAAGGAGGGGATCCTCCGCCACGCGGCTTACAAGGGGCTGCGGGAGGACAAGCCGGCGGCGGAGGTCGAGCTGGAGCGGCCCGGTTAGGAACCCGCTCGCTTCGGGCACTGGGAGGGCATGGAGAGCGGAGCCGTCAGGCGCGACTACAAGCCCGAGGGCGAGGCCCCGAAGACCGGCCTCTTCGCCACCCTGAAGCGGACGCTGACCGAGTTTCAGGAGGACAACCTCAGCGACTGGGCGGCGGCGCTCACCTACTACGGGCTGCTGGCGCTGTTCCCGGCGCTGATCGCGATGGTCTCGCTGATCGGGATCTTCGGCGACCCCAAGACCACCACCGGGACCCTGACCGAAATCATCGAAGAAATCGGTCCCGCCTCGGCCTCGGAAACCTTCCAGGGGCCGATCGAATCGATCGTCGACAACCGCAGCGCCGCCGGCCTCGCCTTCGTCTTCGGCCTGGCGCTGGCGCTCTGGTCGGCCTCCGGTTACGTCGGCGCCTTCACCCGCGCCTCGAACATCATCTACGAGACCCCCGAGGGGCGGCCCTTCTGGAAGCTGCGCCCGCTGCAGATCGCCGTCACCCTGGCGATGATCGTGATGATGGCGCTGCTCGCCCTCGGTCTCGTCCTCACCGGCCCGGTGGTCTCGGCCATCGCCGACCCGATTGGCCTCAGCAGCACCGCGGTCGACGTCTGGAACGTCGCCAAGTGGCCGGTGATGGCGGCGATCTTCATCCTCATGGTCGACCTCCTCTACTACACGACCCCGAACGTGAAGCTGCGCGGCTTCAAATGGGTGACGCCGGGGGCGCTGGTCGCGATCGTCGTCTGGGCGATCGCCTCGGCCCTGTTCGCCTTCTACGTCGCCAACTTCAGCTCCTACGACAAGACCTACGGCACCCTCGCCGGCCTCGTCGTGCTGCTGCTCTGGTTCTGGATCACCAACCTGGCGATCCTCTTCGGCCACCAGATGAATGCCGAGCGCGAGCGCAGCGCCGAGATCCAGGAAGGGCTGCCGCGGGCCGAGAAGGAGATCCAGCTCGAGCCCCGCGACGAGCCGAAGGACCAGAAGACCACCTGACCATGGAGGCAGCTATCCGATGAAGCTCATCTTCGCCCCGATCAGCATCGTCCTCGGCCTCATCGCCGGGCTCGCCGGCAAGAAGATCTTCGAACAGATCTGGGGGTTGATCGACGACCAGGAGCCGCCGAAGCCCGAGCACCGCGAATTCTCCTGGCCGAAGCTGATCGCCGCCCTCGCCGTCGAGGGGGCGATCTTCCGCCTCGTCAAAGGCCTGGTCGACCACGGCACCCGCACCGCCTTCGCCGGCGTCACCGGCAAATGGCCCGGCGAGGAGGCTCCGGAGCCGGAGTGAGATCCCGCTTCCCTGGGTAGCTATTGACTGCACCAGTCGTCCAGTTCGCAAGCGACAACGGAGGAGCAGATGAACACCAGGGCAGACAGAGGGGACCGGGGGGGAATCGGCGGGATCTCGTTAGGCGGGATTCTCGTGATCATCGGGATCGTCGTGGCACTCCTCTGGAGCGTCGTACTGGGGATCATCATCATCCTCATCGGGCTTATCGCCTTCGGCGGTTTCGCCAAGGGCAAGTGGTACTAGCGAGTTAGCCGAGCCGCCCCACCGCGAGGTGCACTGCCGGTAAGGTCCCGGGCCTTGCCGGGTGCACTGTCGCGAACTGCTCGCATCGCCTGGATCGCAGTCGCGGTTCTCGTCGTCTTCGCCCTCTGGCTGGCGGCGGCCTCGGCCAGCAGCGGGATCGCCTTCTTCTATTCGGTGCCGGTCGGCCTTGCCGCCTGGTGGTTCGGCCTGCGGCCGGCGTTCGCGGTGCTGCTGGCCTGTCTCGGCCTCTTCGCGATCGGGCACGCCATCCACCCGGTCTCTAACTTCGGCGTCGCGCTCGCTCTCCGCGCCGCCTTCCTCCTCATCGTCGCCGCGGTCGTCAGCTGGATCGCGGGGCGGATGCGCCAGCTCGAGCACTCGGCCGAGGAACTGGAGGCGATCCGCGCCGCCCTCGCTCCCGCCGACCTGCCGGACCTTCCCGACGTCGAGGCCGGCGCCACCTTCGTCCCCTCGGAACTCGGGGTCTCCGGCGACTTCTACCTGCTGACCAACGGCCCCGACGGCTCGACGATCGCGATCGTCGGCGACGTCGTCGGCCACGGCCCGGCGGCGGCGCGGCTGGCGACCTTCATCCGCGCCCGCTTCGCCGCCCTCGCCGCCAACAGCAGCGACCCCGCCGAGCTGCTGACGCTGGCCAATACGGCGCTGATCGACCGCCCGGGGCGCCAGCGGCAGCTGGTCAGCGCCGTCTGCGTGCGGCTGCGTCCCGGCGACAACTCGATCTGCTGGGCGCGAGCGGGGCACCCGCCGCCGCTGCGGCTGCCGCAGCTCGACGAGCTCGCCGGCGACGGCTCGACCTTCCTCCTCGGCGCCGACGATCGCCTCCGGCTGGAGAACACCGAAAGCTCGATCGCCGGCAGCGAGGGCCTGGTCGTCTACACCGACGGGGCGACCGACGTCCGCAGCGGCCGCCAGATGCTCGGCTTCGAGGGGCTGGCCGGGATGCTGGCGCCGCTCTCCGGGCTGGCGGCGCGGGTGATCGCCGCGGAGGTCGAGCGCGAGATCCTCGCCTGGGCCGACCGGCCGATCCGCGACGACCTCTGCCTCGTGGTGTTGAAGCCGCGAGCGGCGTGATTTTCGCCGTCTCCAACCGCCTCCCGGCCCCCGCGATAGAGCTGCTGCGGGCGGCGGGGGAGGTGCGGATCGACGAACGCGAGCGGGCGATCCCGCGCGCCGACCTGCTCGCCCTGGTGGCGGGCGCCGAGGCGATCCTCACCCTGCTGCACGACCGGGTCGACGAGGAGCTGCTCGCGACCGCCGGGCCGCAGCTGCGCTGCGTCGCCAACGTCGCCGTCGGCTACGACAACGTCGACGTCGCCGCGGCCGAACGCCACGGGGTGGTGGTGACCAACACCCCCGGGGTGCTCGACGACGCCACCGCCGACCTGACGATGGCGCTGATCCTGGCTGCGACGCGGCGGCTGGTCGAGGGCGACCGCCTGGTCCGCTCCGGACAGCCGTGGAGCTGGGGGATGGGGTTCATGCTCGGCAACTCGCTGCAGGGCAAGCGACTGGGGATCGTCGGCCTCGGCGGTATCGGCACCCGGGTCGCCGAGCGCGCCCGCGCCTTCGGAATGGAGATCGCCTACCACTCGCGGCATCCCTCGCCCGCGGCGGCCGAGCTGGGCGCCGAGCGCCTCTCGCTGGCGGAGCTGCTCGCCGGCTCCGACGTGGTCAGCCTGCACTGCCCGCTGACGCCGGAGACCCACCACTTGATCGGTGCCGAGCAGCTGGCGGCGATGAAGCCGAGCGCGGTCCTCGTCAACGCCGCCCGCGGCCCGATCGTCGACGAGCGGGCGCTCGCCCGGGCGCTGGCCGAGCGGCAGATCGCCGCCGCCGGCCTCGACGTCTTCGAGCGCGAGCCCGAGGTCGAGGACGGCCTCCTGCTGCTGGAGAACGCGGTGCTGACCCCGCACCTCGGCTCGGCCACGGTCGAGACCCGCACGGCGATGGCCGAACTGGCGGCCCGCAACGCGATCTCTGTACTCAGAGGCCAAGGGCCGCTGACCCCCGTCACGCCACAATGACCAGGTGAGCGTGGTCACTGCCAAACGCACGATCCGTCACCGCATCCGGGGCGAGGAACTGACTGGCGCCTCGTCCCGGACCGCGCCCGTCTGGAACCCCGCCACGGGGGCCCAGCAGGCCGAGGTGCTGCTGGCCGAGCCGGCCGACGTCGACCTGGCCGTCGCCGCCGCGCGCGACGCCTTCGCCGAGTGGTCCGAGGCCTCGCTCAGCCGCCGCGCCAAGGTGATGTTCGCCTTCCGCCAGCTGCTGGACGCCAACGTCGAGCGGCTGGCGCGGATCGTCTCCGCCGAGCACGGCAAGGTCCTGGAGGACGCCAAGGGCGAGGTCCTGCGCGGCCTGGAGGTGGTCGAGTTCGCCTGCGGCATCCCGCAGCTGCTGAAGGGCGAGTATTCCGACCAGGTCTCGAGCACGGTCGACGCGTACTCCTTCCGCCAGCCGCTCGGGGTCTGCGCCGGCATCACCCCGTTCAACTTCCCGGCGATGGTGCCGATGTGGATGCACCCGGTGGCGATCGCCTGCGGCAACACGTTCGTGCTGAAGCCCTCCGAGCGCGACCCCTCGGCCTCCAACCTGGTCGCCGAGCTCTACGCCGAGGCCGGTCTCCCCGATGGCGTCTTCAACGTCGTCCACGGCGACAAGGTCGCGGTCGACGCGCTGCTCGACCACCCCGACGTGGCGGCGATCTCCTTCGTCGGCTCGACCCCCGTCGCCGCCTACGTCCACGCCCGCGCGAGTGAAAACCGCAAGCGCGTGCAGGCGCTCGGCGGGGCCAAGAACCACGCGGTGGTGATGCCCGGCGCCGACCTCGGCTACGCCGCCGACCAGCTCGCCGCGGCCGGCTTCGGCTCCGCCGGCCAGCGCTGCATGGCGATCTCGGTCGCGGTCACGGTCGGCGATTCGGGCGACGCGCTGGTCGAGGAGGTGACGCGGCGGGCGCGGGAGATCAAGGTCGGCCCTGGCCTCGACCCGGAGTCCGAGATGGGCCCCGTGGTCACCGCCCAGGCCCGCGACCGGATCGCCGGCTACATCGGCCAGGGAGCCGAGGCCGGCGCCAAGGTGACTGTCGACGGCCGCGAGCTGGAGATCGAGGGCGGCGGCTTCTGGGTCGGCCCGACCGTGATCGACGAGGTCGAGCCGGGGATGTCGGTCTACGACGAGGAGATCTTCGGCCCGGTCCTCTCGGTGGTTCGCAGCGGCAGTCTCGACGAGGCGATCGCCCTGCTCAACGCCAACTCCTACGCCAACGGCGCCGCGATCTTCACCGGCTCCGGCTACGAGGCGCGCCGCTTCCAGCGCGAGGTCGAAGTGGGGATGATCGGCATCAACGTCCCGATCCCGGTGCCGATGGCCTTCTACTCCTTCGGCGGCTGGAAGGACTCGATCTTCGCCGACCACCACGTCCACGGCCCCGAGGGCGTCCGCTTCTACACCCGCGGCAAGGCGATCACCAGCCGCTGGCCGAAAAGCGCCGGCTCCGCCGGCAGCTTCGGCGGCATGAGCTTCCCGACCTCGAGCTGACTAGGGCGAGGGCGGCTGGCCGACCGCCAGGCAGAGACGGTCGTAGATCGAGTCGGCCTGCTCGACCGTCATCGCCGGTCGCCGGCGGGCGAAATACCCGGCGAGCATCCGCGCTGGCAGGATCGTGACACCGCGTCGCCTGGCGGGGACCCTGTCGACCACGTAGGCGTGGCTGAAGACGAGGAGCGCCTCGACCTGCATCCCCGTGATCCGCTCGAGCGTCTTCATCTCGGCGTAGCTCTGGGAGAGCATCTTCGGCTCGAGGTTGTCGAGAAGGATCCGACCGCGGCGGCTCTTCGTCTCCACCGTGTAGAGGCCGCCGGGACCGACGACTATGTGGTCGATGTTTCCCCTCCCAAAGGAGACGTCGTGGAGCACCTGCCAGCCGTCGGCGACAAGCCCCTCGAGGATCTCGCCGACGACTTCCTCGCCTTCGGCCCCCTGCGCCCAGGCACCGTGGTCGCGCTTGAACCTGCCGCCGAGGAACCGCAGCCACCCGCGCCGGCTGGCTTCAGCCCGCACGTGCTGTCCCGCGACCCGCCGTGGCTCGATTCCGGTACTCACTGGTGCATGTTCGGCGGCCACACCGGGGAAGATGAGCGAAGCAAGCGAATGTCCAGTCCGCCTGAATGGCGGTGCGCTCCCTAAATCGAGTTGAGCTCGGCGCAGAGCTCCGCCAGGCCGATGGCCTCGACGTCGGCGCCCAAGGGATAGCGCTCGTCGCCGGGATAGACGAGGAAGGCGCGCTCGGGTTCGATGTCGTCGAGCGCTGAGCGCAACCCTCGCTCCAGCCTCGGCGCCAGGGTCCGTTTCACCTCGATGGCCCACTCGCGCCCGTCGGCCCACGACAGGACCAGATCCACCTCGGTGCCATTGCTGGTCCGGTAGAAGCTTGGCTCCGCATTTACACCCGCCACACCGATCAGGTTCTCGATCACCAGCCCCTCCCAGCTGCCGCCCAGAACGGGGTGCCCCAGCAAAGAGTCCTTGTCCGCGATTCCAAGCAGGGCGTGCAGAAGCCCGCTGTCGCGAAGGTAGACCTTCGGTGATCGCACCAGTCGCTTGCCGGCGTTGGTCAGCCGGGGAGGAAGCCGCCGAACCAGCAGGAGGTCGACCAGCAGGTCGAGGTAGCGGCCGATCGTGGCGCCGCTGACGCCCAGGCCCTGGGCGAGTCTGGCCGCATTGAGGAGTGCCCCCTGATTGTGGGCGAGCATCGTCCACAGGCGCCGCAATGTCTCCGCCGGGATCCGCGGGCCGAGTTGAGGTATGTCTCGCTCGAGGTAGGTGCGGATGAAGTCGCGCCGCCAGCGCAGGCTCGCCTCGTGGGTGCTCGCCAGGAAGCTCTCGGGGAATCCGCCGCGAACCCAGAGTCGATCGAGCCGCTCGCTACCGACCTCGGTGAGATCGAATGGTGCGAGCTCAACGAATGCGACGCGTCCGGCGAGGGTCTCTCCACTCTGAGCCAGCAGCTCCAGCGAGGCGGAGCCGAGCAAGAGGAAGCGGCCGTTGCCTCTGCCTTCGCGTCGGCCGCGATCGATTACGCCGCGCAGAGTTTCGAACAGCCCCGGGATCCGCTGGATCTCGTCGAGCACGAGTAGCTCGTCGACGTGGTCCGCAAAGTAGAGCTCAGGCTCGGACAGGCGGGCGCGGTCGCCCTCGGACTCGAGGTCGAGATAGGTCGCCGGACGCCCCCCGGCGATATTCAGAGCCAGCGTCGTCTTGCCGACCTGCCGTGGTCCGGTGAGCACCACTGCGGGTGACTCTTCGAGTAGCAGAGCCGCTTCTGGGGCGATTCGCCGTGGAATCATCCATGTAAATCTATCACGCTCTGAAAGATCTACATAGATATAGAAAGAGCTGGTTTCGGGTTAGATGTAGCCATGGAATTCCTCGACCAGAAACCACTCCACGAGGGCAAGCACGTCGACTTCGTCGCCAAGCGCTACCGGCGCAAGGACGGGACCGAGGTCGAGCGGGAGATCGTCGAGCATCCCGGCTCGGTCGCGGTGCTGGCCCACGACGAGGAGTTCGCCTACCTGGTGGCGCAGCCGCGCGAGGCGGTCGAGGAGGACGAGCTGCTGGAGATCCCGGCCGGAACGCTGGACGTCGACGGCGAGAGCGAGCTCGAGTGCGCCAAACGGGAGCTGGCCGAGGAGGCGGAGCTGCAGGCCGAGCACTGGAACCTGCTGCACGTCATCTATCCCAGCCCCGGCTTCCTCACCGAGAAGGTGACGATCTTCGAGGCCACCGACCTCTCGCCGGCCAGCGGCACCCGCGACGACGACGAGGAGATCGAGATCGTCCGGCTCGACCTCTCGGAGATCGAGCAGGCGCTGCCCGACATTCGGGACGCGACCACCGTGATCGCACTGCTGTACTTGTTGAACCGATAGCTTGTTTGCGTAATCAGGTCTTCGGTTTAGTCGTAACTTTCCTTGATATAACCGCGCCTCGATGGGGGCAAAACGAGGGAAGGCGCCCGGGCTTGCGGAGCTGAAAACCGAGATCGGGCTGCTCCGCGATCAGTACGTCGGTTTGCCCGACGACGACCTCTTCGTCCTCTGGTTCGTGTTCGCTTTTGTGAGCGGTGCCCGTGACGAAGCGGCGGATTCCCTGACCGGCGCCTCGAACGAGAAGGGGATCGACGCGGTTCACCTCGACCATGACGCGCGACTGGTCACCCTGGTGCAGGGCAAGTACCGCAGGGCGCTGATGAAAGCGACCGAGAAGCGGCCGGACGTGATCGCCTTCGCCGCGCTTGGCCAGCAGCTAGTGGGAGACGAGTCCGATTTCGCGACCCTGAAGGCGAACCTAGAGGGCGGTGCCCTGGAGAAGGTGAAGAAGGCGCGGCGAGCGATCCGCGAGCGGGGATACCGGCTCAATCTCCACTACGCCACCCTCGGCAAGTGCTCGGACGCGATCACCGAAGACGCGCGGCGGATGGTGCGGTCCGTCGATATTCCCTCCGAACATCCTCCGCGCCTCACGGTTCTGGACGGCACGCAGGTCCTGGCGGTGCTGGCCGACTACCTCGACGGTGTCGCTCCGCCGGTTCCCTCGATCGAACTCAGAGTCGACAACGCACAGGAGAAAGTGGACGAGCGGACCGGGGTCTCGTCCTGGATCTTCTCCGCCAACGGGTTCCAGATGGGTCAGCTGGTCGAGCAGTACGGTGTGAAGCTGTTCGCCCGCAACATCCGCGGTGATCTCGGCGGCGCCACCGCCGTGAACAAAGAGATCCGGCAGACCCTCCGCGACGACCCCGCGAGCTTCTGGTACCTCAACAACGGAATCACCATCGTCTGTGACGAGGCGATGCTGGAGAGCACGCGGGGCCGGCTGAGGTTGCACCTCACCAATCCTCAGATCATCAATGGGCAGCAGACGACCTACGCCCTCGCCGACGAGCCGAACGGTGCCGCCCGGGCGGATGTCTCGGTCCGGGTGATCCGCATCTCCGAGCGCGGCGCCTCAGACGATTTTGCCGCGTACGACGCCATGGTCGGCAGGATCGTCGAGGCGACCAACTCGCAGAACAAGATCAAAGCCGCAGACCTGCGCTCCAACGACAGGGTCCAGGTCGGCATCGAGCGGGACCTGCATCAGCTCGGCTACCACTATCAGCGCAAGCGGGCCTCAGCGACCATGGTGGCCGCCGCCGCTCGGCGCCACGAATGGAGAGTCCGAAAGGAGGACCTGGCCAAGGCCGTTGCCGCCTGCGAGAACTCGGCCGCTGGTCGCCGCGGGACCGATGTCCTGTTCGAAGAACCCCGCTACAGGCGCACCTTCGGCTATCGCACCGATCACATGCTCTGCCGCTGGTGGCTCTGGAAGCTGGTCGAGGTCAGGGCTCGCGGACACAGCGATCTGCAGCGGGCAAAGTGGGTGACCCTGCGGTTCCTCTGGGACGATCTGGCTCCGGCGATCCGCAAGCGCCCCAGCCGCTTCATCGGGTTCTGCGAACGCTCGCACTCCTACGGGACCGGCGCTTCGTTGGACAGCGCAATCGGGCACGCATTCAAAGGCACTCTCGCCTACTACCGGCAGGAACGCGGCAAAGGAGCTGACCGCGTCGAGCTCTCCACCTTCTTCAAGCGCCAGGACCTCGATCCCTCGTTCGATCGCTTCTGGAGATCGCGGAAGAATCCACACCGCAACCGCTACGAGAAGGCGGCGAAGCGGTTCGCGGAGGATCTCGCCACCTGAGCCCCGCGGCGCGCTCTGGGTATGGCTTCCGGGTCGCCCGGGTAGTACGTGTCAACCCGTGTTCCTCTTCTTCTCCAACAACCTCGGCTGTGCCGGCTCGCTGCTGGTCTCGGCCGTGGTGACGCTGGTCCTGCTGCTGCTCTTCGGCGTGATCGAACTCGGTTAGCCGCGACGACGACGCGGGTGGCCGCGGACCTGGCGGTCGCGTTCGGCCAGTTCCCGCAGCCGGCGGTGGGACTCGGCCGCATTGGCGAGGGTCAGGCTGGCTAGGAACCTCATTTTGGCCTCCTTCCGAGGAGTCGACACCGGCTAACTCAACTTGCCGGCGTAGCCAACACTAGCTAAACTAGATAGCTGGTGTCAAACGCCCTTAACAAAGTCTCCCAGGCCGAAGCCGATCTCCTCGTCGCCTTCGTCAATTCCAGGGACCTCGAGGAGGGGACCGAGGAGATCGGCGATCCCGAGCGTCTGCGGGCGTGGGTCGAGGAGCGGACCGGCGAGTACTTGCCGGCCCCCGACAGAGAGGCGCATGCGCGGGTCCTCGCCTTGCGAGAATCCCTCCGCTCGCTGCTGCATACCAACAACGGTGGCGAGGCCAGCGAGCGAGAGCTGCAGCCCCTGCGCGAGGCCGCTGAGCGCAGCCGCTACCGGTCCGCTTTCGGCCCCGGGGGCACTCTGACCCTCGCTCCCGCCCGCTCCGACCTCAGCGGCTTCGAAGCCCGCCTCCTCCTCGCGATCGAGCGCCTCCAGGCCCAGGGCGCCTGGCCGCGCCTCAAGGCCTGCACCGACGGGGGCTGCCAGTGGGCCTTCTTCGACGCCACCCGCAACCGCTCCCGCACCTGGTGCTCGATGGAGGAGTGCGGCAACCGCGAGAAGACGCGGCGCTATCGGGCGCGGCGCGGCGCGTCCTAGCCGTCGGTGCCGGGCCCCTGCTCTCCGGGAGCAGGCTCGAAGGAGACGAGGTGGACGCGGACCGGGAAGCTCTTGGCGGACTCCCCCTGCCCTTCGAGGCGCTGCCTGGCGCGCTGCTGGATCGACGCGCACTCCTCCATCGAGAGAGTGAGAGCGTCGTGGAGTTCCTCCCAGCCCTGTTCGTCGACCCAGAGCGGGATCCGAACGAGGAACCTCTGGAGATGGCGGTCGAAGGTACCGGCGGCAACCGCCTCGTCCACCTCCTCGCGCATCACCGTGTTGATTTCCGCGGAGAGCCGTTCTCGCTCGGACAGGCTGCGCCGCTCCCACTCCGCGGTGTTCCACACCGGCCAACGTGACTGGTAGATGTGGGCGTTCCCCGCCTCCGCCCACGACGCCAGCTCGATGTTGCCGGCCTCCTGGAGCCTGGCGATCGCCGCCTCCACCTCACCCCGCGACAGCGACGCCTCCTCGGCTAGGGCATCGACCGAGAGCGGTTCTTGGCTCAGCAGACCCAGCACCCGAACGTCATCGGGGTTCTCCGCCGAGAACCGCAGCGACCGGGCGGGGTCAGGCGGTCGCCGGCGGTAGCTCTTGCCTTCCGCCGCAGCGGTCGCCTGTTCCGCTCCCAGCAGAGGGGTCAGGGTGATGTAGGTGCAGATCGGCGCCAGCCCGAGCAGGGAACCTGGACCGGCCTCGACCATCCGCCGGCGGGCCTGCCAGAGAAGGCCGCCGAGGAGGGCTTCGGACAGCAGGACCCGGGAAATCGAAAGCCGGGCGGGGGCGGCCCGCGCCAGCATGCTCTCGAGGGGGCGCAGCGCTTCGGATCGCCGCCGCAGTGCCGGTGCCCCCCCTTCGTAGGCGGCGACGAGTAAGAGGTGGGCGAGGTTCGGCCGGGAGGCCAGCAGCCCGAGCAGGGCGGTGACCGCTGCCCGGATCCCCTCCGGCGGGCTGGCCCCGCGCCGGTAGGCCGGCAGCGCCGCCGCCCCCGCCTGAGCGCCGGCGCTGTCGATCGCCGCCAGCATCAGCTCGTCGCGACCGGCGAAGTTGGCGTAGAGCGTCCGCACCGACATCCCCGCCCGCTTCGCCACCTGCTCCATCGTCGTCTCTCCGAAGGGCTGCGCGACCAGCAGCGATTCGAACGCCCGCAGCGCTCGCTCGGCGTGGTCGCTTGCTTCCCTCTCCTCAGGCCTCACCTCCGGCGGCCGGGCGGCCGAGCGCAGCGGGCGCGCCGGCGGTTCGTAGTCGAGGAAGAGGGTCGCCAGCTGCTCGGCAGCTGCCGGCAACTGCCCGGCCCGATCCGCGATCAAACGGGACCTGAAAGTCTCGAGGATCGCGCCAACCGCGACCGTGCCCATCTCCGGCGGCATCCCCGCCCACCGCGAAGAGGCCGCGAGCCGGTCGCGGATCAGGGCCTCGATCCGTTCGGCCGCCGCTTCGACCGGGTCGGTCGCCTTGGGCCCCGCGGCGTAGGCGTCGACCAGGCACATCCGGGCCGCCCCCGGCTGCGCTTCGGCCAGGGAGGCGATCGTCCGCAGCCGGTCTCTTGAGTCCGCATCCCAATCGCCGTCGCTCGGCGCCTCGAGGACGAGGTCGATCGTCGGACGGGTGAGGGAGTCGACGGCGGCGGCGAAGCAGGCCTGCTTGCTCTCGAAGAGGTCGTAGAAGCTGCGCAGCGAGACGCCCGAGACCTCGACCAGATCGGCGACCCGGGTATGGGCGTAGCCCCGCTCGGCGACACTCGCAACCATCGCCCCGAAGAGCCGCTGTCGCTGGTTCCCGGCGACCGCGGCGGGAGCGTTGGAGGGACCGGGGGTAAGCATCCCCTCGCGCAGCATCTCCGAGTCCCCCCACGGCGTTACGACCATTGAAGGAAAAGCCTAGCTCCCAGAAAGGCGTTACCGCTGCTGTACATTCGACTATTAAAACCTTGACATGGAAATGTCATCCTCTCTATCCTGGACACCGCGTCGTGTTTTCGCGACCAGGGGATTCCAGGGAACGGGGAACTAAGTGAGAGAGCGAATTTCCGGAGAGGTGCGCCTAGCGGCGGTTGAGCCGCTCGTCGCCCCAGGCGACCCGCACCGCCTCTTCGCTACCGACGTAGGGCCGCAGGAAGAGCTCAACCAGGTCAGGCAGCAGCGCCGGCAGCTCGTCGCCCTTGCCGGCGTTGACCTTCATCGCCGTCAGCCGCGAGAGGCCGCCGGCAAGGGCCTCGATCCGGGTTTCCGCCGCGACCGCCGCCCCGGAGGTCTTCGGTGCGCCCGAGACGAGCGCCTCGACCAGCTCCCGCATCGCCAGGTGGTGGCGGGAGACGATCTCGTCGCCGACGCTCGCCGGCGAGACGAGGAAGAAGGAGGCCAGGTTCGGGTGGGCGGCAAGGCTCTCGAGCAGCGCCTCGAGCCCTGTGCGGACCGAGCTGGGCCACTCCTCCCCGGGAGTGGCGGCGAGAACCCGGTCGCGGAGGTACTCGAAGGTCGCCTCGTAGGCCGCCCGATAGCAGTCCTCCTTATTGACGAAGGTTTCGTAGAAGGTGCGGCGCGAGACCTTTGCCTGCTTGATCACTTTGGCGATCGCCGCCTTGGCATAGCCGAGCTCGGCCACCGTCTCGATCATCCCGCTGACGATCCGCGCCCGCTGGTTTTCGACGACCAGCTCGCGCGGCAGGCCATGCCGCCCACGCGGCAGGGTCTGGGGCTCGGTTTTTCTCTTCGTTGCCATTCAGTCGCTCGGCGGCGGAATCGTCAGCTCTCGACGGGCAGCATCCTCCCCGAGGTACGGCCTCACCGCCAGGTACATCATCTCCGGTACACCGGCGATCGGGTCGCGCTCTCCTCCCCGCTCGCTGTAACGCGCCAGCACCTGGGCGATCGAGCCGACCACGCTCTCGGCCGCGAACGGGGGCACCGAGTCGGGATCCGCCGCGACCGAGCGACCGGCGTCGATCATCGCGACGTATTCGCCGAACAGCTGGTCCCGCAAGGCGCTCGTCATCTCGCTGGCCCAGAGCGTCTCCAGCATTCCGAAGCGGGTCTTGCGCGGGTTCTCGACGATCCAGCGCGCCTGCGCGTAGGCGCCCGCGCGCAGCGAGTCGGGCCATTGCGGCTCGCTTTCGAATGCCCCCTTCACCGTTCGCTGGTTGTCCGCGATCATCTCTTCGAGCGCCGCGACCGCGCACTCCTGCTTGGAGGCGAAATGGGCTTCGAACTCGGCCTCGCTGCCTCCTGCCCGGGCGACGATCTCGCCGACCGTCAGCTGCTCATAGCCCCGCTCGAAGGTGAGGTCGACCAGCGCCTCCGTGTAGGCGGTGCGGCCGGCGGTCACGTCCGCTTCGAGCGGACCCGCAGAGCTGCGTCAGCGACCCGCTTCGCCTCGGCGTCGCCGGTGTACGGGGAGAGGGCGACTTGAATCGACTGCCACAACAGCTCCTCGGTGTCGTCCAGCTCCCCCTTCACCAGCCGCTGGTGGACGATCCAGATGACACCGCCCAGTACCGCCTCCTCGAGGGTCTCCGAGAGCTGCGCCGCCTCCTCGCTCAGCCCCCGCCCCTCCCGCAACTTCGGCACCGCGCGGTCGACGACCTGCTCGTAGCGAGCGTACCCGGCCGGGCCCGCGGCCTGCACCTCGATCAGGGCGATCCTGGCCCGCTTCGGGTCGGCGGCGATCAGGTCGAGCAGGCAGGCCAGCGCCGCGGCCATCTGCTGCGGCCACTCCTCCTCGCCTGCGACCGTCTCCGCCAACGCCTCCGTCGCCTCGTCGACGATGCGGTCGAAGGCTGCCAGCAGGCACTCCTCCTTGCCTGCGTAGAGCTCGTAGAAGGCGACGTAGCCGACCCGCGCCGCCTTGACGATGTGGTCGACCGAAGTGTTGCGGTAACCGCGCTTGGCGACCAGGTCGACGGTCGCCTCGAAGAGCCGCTCGCGCTGGTGCGCGGCGACGACGTCGGGAGCCAGCCCGTGCCTCCCCAGCGGCACGACGGGCGCTTCGTCCGGAGCCCTCTCCATGCGCCCAAGATAACCGGCCAGATGAATAGGGGCAACGTTTCCTTACAGAGGGATATAGTTTTCGCCTCTGGTCGCACGCTCCGGGGACGGGGTCTGGCAATCCCGGACGGGCGACCCACCGATATGGACGACCAGGGACCGGAGGCCGGCAAAGGAACGGGCGCTGACGCGGGTACACGCCGGCGCACCGAACGGGCGATGTTGGAGCTGAGCGGGCAGGTCGGGTTCCGCGCGGTGGACCCCGAGCTGCTGCTCGCCCGTAGCGGCGCCGGTGCCGAGCAGTTCGACTCCTGGTTCGGCGACCTCGAGGAGTGCTTCACGGCTGCCTACGAGGCGGAAGCGGACTCGGTCTGCGAAGCGATGCTCGCCGCGACCAAGGGCGCGCGGGACTGGCGGGAGGGGACCGAAGCGGCCCTCGCCGTCGTCCTTCGTTTCACCGCCGCGCGGCCCGACGTCGCCCGGTCGCTGGTCCGCGAGGTGCACGTCGTCGGCGGCGAGGCCCTCGCCAAGCACGAGGAGATCCTCGAGCGTCTCGCCGCCGCTCTCGACGATCAGTGCGAGGGGCCCGGCGACGGCGCCGTGCCGCGGGCACCGAGCTTCATCGTCGGCGCCGTCGAGGGCGTCATATCCGGCCACCTCGACCGGGGAGAGGCAGAGGAGCTGGCGGCGGCGGCGCCCGAACTGATGGATCTGATCGCCGCCTTCTTCGTCGGCCCAGATGCGTGACGACCGCTCGCCAGTACTTCTGCCCTCTATAAAAAAACACCTCTTGACTTTGCGGAGGGAATGCGTTTACATTTGCGTCGTTCGCCAGGGAGGCGACACAGGGATTCGGTTCGCAGGCAGGGAAGCCACCCGCCCTCGCGCCGTCTCAGGAACGGGCACCAGGGGCCCAGAGGACAAGGAGAGCGATAAGTGAGCAGCCACCCGAAGGCACCGACCGCGTCATTCGACGACCGCGCCGGGATGTTCCGGAGCGCCCTGTCGCGGCTGCTCCTCGGTGCGCTTGCGTGCGCTCTCCTTCTAGCCATGGCGGGCACCGCTTCTGCTGCGCCGGCTGGGCAGTCCTACGCCTATAAGGCGGACATCGGCTCGGGGGAATTCGGCACTATCGACCCCGTCCTCAACTCAGTCGCCACCAGCCAAGACCGCGTTTTCATCCTCGATCAGTTCAACTCCAACGGCGAAGGAGGGTTCGAGGTGTTGGGCTCGGATGGAACCTCGATCACCAAAGTCGTTGGCAGCGACTTGCCTTGGGCCATCGCGGTGACCCCCGACGGGAGCGCGGTGTACACGCTGGGAGCGGGGACGTTTGGTAACGCGCCCATCAAATACACGAGCGATGGGGCTCCGACGCCCACCTACACCCAGGACGCGACGTGGGCACCCGATCTTCCCGGGGGGCGCACCGGGATCGCCGTCGATCCGGTCACTGGCGACGTGCTTATCGCCGCAGGAGGCCCCATCTACCGGGTGGACTCAAGCACCGGCGCGCTGCTGTCGACGATCGACGGCTCCACCACCGACACGGGTGCTCTGCATGCGCGATACCTGGCAGTTGCTCCCAATCAGGACATCTATGCCCTGGAGGCCGATGGGGGCCTCGAGCACATGGGCGCGGATGGAAGCTGGAAGGGTCGGCTGAACATCCCAGTCCCGACCGGTGTCTCAACGGGCATCGGGATTGCAGTGAATCCGCAGAACGGCGATGTCGCCGTGGACCTCTCGCCGGGATTCGTGACTAAGAACGACAGAGTCATCCGAATCTTCACCCCTGCGAACGACCTCAAGGAAGACATCCGCGTTCCCCCCGATGCCGCAGATGGCAACGCTGGTCTCGCGTTCTCCTCCGACGGGTCGAAGTTGTACGTAGGCCTGACCAACGGCACCGCCCATGTGTTCAACCAGGGCACTAAGCCTGGCCTCGACGGACCGACGGTTTCGCAGCTCACCCCGTTTAGCTTCAATCTGACCGACATGGTCGGCACCGGCGGAGAGACGACCAAGGCCCGTTTCGAATACTGCCTGGCCTCTGACCCGTGCGGGAGCTACCTGACCTCCGAAGGGTCCAGCCCATGGCACGCGCTGCCCGACCACGAAGGGTTGGCCAATCCGAGCGAAGAAGACGAAATCGCCGACGACCTCGACGACCTCGACGGGCTCAAGCCGCTCACCGACTATCTGGTCCGCAGCTACGCGATCAACGAAGTCAGCGGCGTCGAGAACATCTCCTCCCCGGTCGCGGTCAGCACGCCGCTATCGCCGCCGGCCGTGGAGACCGGCGGGGCGCTCGCCGACCTGACGACCGCGACGCTCAACGGCACCATCAACGCCTGGGGTGGCCAGACCACCTTTCACTTCGAGTACGGCCTGACCACGGCCTACGAAAGCCGCGTGCCGGTTCTCGTGGAGGGTGTGGCGGGGAGCCTGCAGACGCCGCGTGTCTTCAGTCGCGCGGTCAGCGGACTCCAGCCGGGGACGACCTACCATTACCGGCTGGTCGCCACTAACGCGGCCGGCACCACTGCCGGCGCCGATCGCACCTTCACGACTCTCGGCGTCGATCAGGTCGCCCCCGGTCGCGGCTACGAGCAGGTCACCTCGCCGGACAAGAACGGCCTGGTCCCGATCAACAACTATGGCTTTCAAGCGGCTCCGAGCGGTGGTGCGATCGAGTACACCGCCAGCGCGCCTTCGGCGGACTCGGAAAGCGCCGCCCAGGTTTCGCGATACATCGCTCGGCGCGGGAGCACCGACTGGATTGGCCAGCAGCCGCTCGACCCCCCGCAGCTTCCCAGCGTGTCAATCTTGAACTCAGTCACGCATGCGGTGTCCGACGACTTCCAGCACTCAGTTTCGGTCAGCCCGGTCGCGCTAACGCCGGACGCCGTTGAGGGTGCGGCCAACATCTACGTCACGGATCTGGAAACCGGCGCCTACCACTTGATCGGTACCGCGACGCAGCCCGGTGCGTGGGTGGGGCTGGCCGGCACCAAGCAAGCGAACTGGTACATCGGCGGAGCACCTGACTTCAGCTGGGTCGTGCTGATCTCGCGCTTCCCGCTGCTTCCGGATGCGCCGCAGACCGCCATGTACAAATGGACCGAGACGAGTGGGCTCTCCATCGTCTCCCTGCTCCCAGGGGACGACGTGCCCACGGGAAACACCTGGCAGCAAAGCGCTGAGGAGCGGACCAACCGGCTCGTATCCGACGACGGCGACACGGTGGCCTTCTCGTTGGTGAGTGGGGAGACCGGCGTCTACCGACGATCGGGCGGCGAGACGGTCGCGATCTCGGAATCGCAGGCCACTGGTGGTCCCGCCGGTCTGCAGCCTGGTGTCGCTCTGGGAATGAGCCGGGACGGTCGCTTCGTCTTCTTCGTCTCCGACAGCCAACTCACCGATGACGCTACCGATCGGTCTGGGGTGACGGCAACGAACCTCTATCGCTATGACGCTTCGTCCGACCAGCTGGAGTTCCTCGGAATAGAGGGTGGCAACGGCGACGGCGCGAGTGACCTGTACGCGATCAGCGATGACGGCGACACCGTCTACTTCAACGGGTCCCAAGATTTTGCCGGCGGGCTCTATATCTGGCGCGGTGGGCAGCTCGATACGGTTTCACCTCAGGTAGTCTTTCCCCAGGAGGCTGGTCTCGTTCACGCAAGCCCAAATGGGCGCTACCTGAGCTACTCCAGAGGTGGAGCGGTCTACTTTTATGACGCCGACGCCGGGGAGGCGACGTGCATTTCATGCCCGCTCAACGGGCTCGCCGCAGGCGCACAATTTCCGAATCCCGAACGCAACATCAGTAACCGGCTTCCGCAGATCGTCACCGACGACGGCCACGCCTACTTCGGCACCGCGCAGGCGCTGCTGACCGCCGACCGCAACAGCGTCAATGACGTCTACGAGTACTACGAAGGCAGATTGACGCTGATCAGTCCCGGCAACGACGAGTTTCCCGCTCTCCTAGTGGATATCTCACCGGACGGTCGCGACGTCTTCTTCACCACGGCCCAGGGGCTCGTAGGGCAGGACACCGACATGGGCTATGACGTCTACGACGCCCGTGTTGGTGGAGGGTTCGCGGCCCAGAACCCACCGCCATCGCCGCCTCCATGCCAGGGTGACTTCTGTCAGGGCGAGCCGCCTCCTACGCCGGTCATATTGGCTCCAGGCAGCGCGCAATCCGGGGACAGTGGGAAAACCAAACAGGTCCAGAAACACTGCGCAAAGAACAAACGCAAGGTCCGCCGCAACGGCAAGACCGTCTGCGTCAAGAAGCGAAACGCCAAGCACAACCGGGGGGCCGGCCGATGAACACCAAAGCAAAGATCCTTCGCCTGGCTCTGCTCAGCTGCCTCGCCGTGCTGGCGGTCGCAAGCCCGGCGAGCGCCGACCTCCAGTTCGACGAAGTCGGCGTCCAGCTGACTAAAACGCCACAGCAGGAAAGAGACGCGGGAGGCAATCTTGTCTTCAGGCCCGACCCGGATACCTTCGGCTTCACGCAGATTCCGGTCTTTCCCGAGTTCGGTGACTTCACCCGCCAGGCGGGTTCGCACCCCGACTTCACGTTCACGTTCTCGCTCCCAAGCGACCCCGACAGAGTCGTCGATGGGGTTCCTAGCCCAGGACCCGCTGAGGCGATCCACTCGCTTGATCTGGACCTACCGCCCGGCATGATCGGCGATCCCGGCGCCGTGACCCAATGCGATTTCCGGGATTTCGCGGTGCCAGGTGCCGGTGAGTCCCAATGTCCGCTCTCGTCTCAGGTCGGGACCGCCGACATCAGCCTCCCCGGCCACGCCCTGGCCGGTGTCTACAACCTCTCCCATGGACCGGATCTGCCGGCCAGATTCGGCATCAACTACCTCGGCACGATTGCGCTGATTGACGCGCATGTGCGGCCCGGGGATTACGGGGTCTCGGCCGGCAGCGCCTCGATTTCGCAGGCGCTGACGGTTGGGGGGGTCAAGGTCACCCTCTGGGGCATTCCCGCCGACCCCTCCCACGACGCCTACCGTGGCGGCATTCCGGATCTCACCGGACCCTGGAAAACCCTCAAAGGCGTCGAGCGCAAGCCGTTCATGTCGGCGCCCACTTCCTGCACTGAAACGCCGGTCTCCTTCACCGCGCACGCCGACTCGTGGCCGCACCGCGGCGTCTTCGACACGCGCACGGTGACCACCGACACCGAAGGCACGCCGCTCGTCTTCGACGGTTGCGAGGCGCTGCCGTTCGCCCCGGCGATCGACGTAGCCCCTTCCAGCCCTGTCGCCGACTCGCCGACCGGCCTCAGCGTCGACCTGAAAATCCCGCAGTCCGAGGACCCCGACGGTCTCGCCACCTCGCACCTGCGCGACGTGGAGATGACGCTGCCCGAGGGCATGGCGGTCTCCTCGTCATCGGCTTCGGGTCTCGGCGCCTGCTCGCTGATGCAGATCGGGTTGGATACCAACGACGCCCCCACCTGCCCGGACTCCTCGAAGATCGGCACGGTGCGGCTCGATACCCCCGTGCTCGACGAACAGCTGCAGGGCGAGGTGATCCTCGCCAAGCAGAATGAAAACCCGTTCAACTCGCTGCTGGCGATGTACATCGCGATCAAGGGCCCGGGCTTCTACGTGAAGTTGCCGGGCAAGGTCACGCCCGACCCGAACACGGGTCAGCTGACCGTCAGCTTCGACGATAACCCGCAGCTGCCGTTCGACCGGTTGCAGCTTGACCTGAAGGACGGCCCGAGGGCGCCGCTGACGACCCCGAGCAAGTGCGGCACCTACACGGGGAAGACCGTGCTGACCCCCTGGTCGGGCACTGCCCCTGTTGTGATCGACACGCCGATCACGGTGAACCAGGGCTGCAACACCGGCGGCTTCGACCCGAAGTTGAACGCCGGCACCGTCGACCCGACCGGGGGCGCCTTCTCGCCCTTCCTCCTCCAGGTCACCCGCCAGGACGGCGACTCGAACCTGGCCAGGCTCAACGCCACCCTGCCCGAGGGCCTGCTGGCGAAGCTCGCCGGCGTGCCGCTCTGCGGCGACGCCCAGGCGGCGACGGGCGACTGCCCGGCGGGCAGCCAGGTCGGCCAGGTGATCGTCGGCGCGGGCTCCGGTTCGAACCCGCTCTACGTGCCGGAAGCCGGCAAGGCCCCGACCGCCGCCTACCTCGCCGGTCCGTATAAGGGCGGCCCATACTCGGTGGTCGTCGAGGTCCCGGCCCAGGCCGGCCCCTTCGACCTCGGCACGGTCACGGTCCGCAATGCGCTGAACGTCGACCCGATCACCGCCCAGGTGACCGCCGTCTCCGACCCGCTGCCCCAGATCCTGCAGGGGATCCCGATCGCCTACCGCGACGTCCGCGTTGAAGTGAACAGGCCGAACTTCACGATCAACCCGACCAGCTGCAGGCAAATGGCGGTGACGAGCGTGCTGACCTCGGCGACGGGCCAGACCGCCACCCCCTCGGCGCCCTTCAGCGCCTCGGGCTGCGGCGAGCTCGGCTTCAAGCCCTCCCTGAAGCTGTCCTTCAAGGGCAAGATGGGCCGCACCGGCAACCCCGCGGTCAACGCCGTCCTCAAGGCAGCTCCGGGCGAAGCCAACATCGCCAAGACCACGGTGATCCTGCCCAAGAGCCAGTTCATCGACAACGCCCACATCTCAAACCCCTGCACCAGGGTCCAGTTCAACGCCAGCGCCTGCCCGGCGGGCTCGATCCTCGGCCAGGCCACCGCGTACACGCCGCTGCTCGACCAGCCGCTCTCGGGACCTGTCTACTTCCGCTCCAACGGGGGCGAAAGGGAACTCCCCGACCTCGTCGCCGACTTAAACGGCCAGATCCACGTCACCCTGGTCGGCTTCATCGACTCCAAGAACGGCGGTGTCAGGACCCGCTTCCAGAACGTCCCCGACGCCCCGGTCTCCAAGTTCGTCCTCAAGCTGAAGGGCGGCAAGAAGGGCCTGATCGAGAACTCGGAAAACCTCTGCTCCTTCGTCCCCAGGGCCAAGGTGCAGATGACCGGCCAGAACGGGAAGCCGAACAACTTCGTCGCCAAGATCGCGACCAGTTGCGGGAAGGTGAAGCGCAAGAAGTAGCTCCTTCCCAATCCGTCCTCGGGCGTTCCCCGCGCCCGAAGGCACAGCGCCCCCGGCTCACCCTGGCCCTGAGGCGCGATAGCAGCATCCAACGACCCCGGCTCTCCGAGCCGGGGTCGTTGCGTTGATGCCCCTGGAGACCAACCCCCGCCCCGTCCCAAAGCGCGGCTGTCCGATGTTCGCCGAAAACCCCCCGCCAGTACTTGACAGGGGCCTGCCGGTCTGATCTGCTGCGCAATGGGAGTGAAGTTGTTTTTTTATGTAGTGCATATGTGTATGGATAGTTCGATCAACCCTCGATGGGTTTAGAGGGCGAGGCAGGAGGAGGAAGTAAGTGCTGAAGGACCGGACGAGGTCTGCATTGCTGCTGCTGCTGCTGTTATTGCCGGTGATTGGCGGCTGCGGAGGCACCGCCGAAAACACGACCACCGCACCCGACGGGTCTGCTCGCATCGAGACCCGACCCTCGACCGCTAGCGGGCCCGTCGCCAACCCGACTCCGCAACAGGCGCGAGCCTGGCGAGCGATCGGCCGGCGGGCTTGCGAGGGAATGAAGCCGCTGCAGGCTGCCCATCATTTCGAGCCGGCCGTCCGCGCCGCCGGGGCTGAAGAGCGATTCATCGAGCTGGTGACCGAGCCGGACCCCGCAGTAGAAGGATCGCCTGGCTACCCGCGCCTCGTCGCGGCGTTTTACGCGACCACCCTCCCTGAACCTCAGCGCGTCCTGGCCGCTGCGGCCTGCGCGAAAGAGCTTGCGGCCCATGGATAGGGCAGTGAGGCCCCGCCCCTATGGACGAGGCACAAGAAGCCGTCGCTATGCGGCGGCCGGATAGTAGAAAGGCAACACCAGAAATGAAGCGTAAGTTCCCCATTCTTGCCGTGCTGGCAGCGCTTGTCGCGCTTGCCGTGCCGGCGAGCTCAACGGCAAGCATCTACCCAGCCGGCCACCAGTTCGAAATCGCGGGCGGTGCAACTCCGCCCAAGCTCGGGACCTCGCTCGGCACCTGCGCGATCACCAAAATCGCCGGCACCATCCCTTCGGCGCCGGCGAACGAAGGCGCGGTGTCCTTCCCCATCTCGGTTCCGACGGTGGGATCGTGCACCAGCGGCACCAGCATCGCGTTGTCAGGGGCCTGGACGTTCGTCGCGCCTGCTCCCGGCAACCCTTACGGGGTGAACATCGGTGGAACGGCCACCCTGCGCTACAGCTCCCTGCCGGGCTGCAAGCTTTCGGGCGCCACGCTGCTGGCGGGCATTTGGAGCAACGGGACCACGTCTCCGAAAACCCTCAAGTCCGGGTTCCACGGTCATGACGGCCATACGCTGACCTGGAGCGACGACGGTGCCTCCTGCGCACTCTCGGGCAAAACCGAAAAGGTGAGCGTCTCGCAGGAAACGGGAGCCGGCCTCGGTCTGGCCAGTTCCAGCGTCGTCACCGACCTGACCGTTCCGGCCATGCCGGTCCTGGTCACCCCCTAGGGGGCAGGATTACGAGCGGGACGCCTGCGAGGCGTCCCGCTTTTTTTATCGCCAAGAAAGCGCGGAGGAAGTGGCTACTCGGCCGCCGCGATCCAGGCGCGCTCCTTGCCACGCATAACGGGCGTGGCAAGGAGGCTGCCGGCGCGGCGCTGCAAGGTGCGCAGGCTGGAGCTGTCGGGCGGCAGCAGCTTGGCCAGCTGGCGGTACTCCTTGGAGACCTGGGGGGCGCGGAAGACGGTGGCGATCTCGGTCAGCAGGTCGGCGGGATCGGCGACGGTGGTGCGGGCGATCTCCTCGCCCTCGACCCGGATGACCAGCTCGGCCGGGTAGCTGCGGGCTGGCGGCGGCTGCAGGGGGCCGGCCATCGCCTCGGCGATCGCCTCGCGCAGGTGGGCGTGGGCGGCGGCCGGGGCGACGGAGCGGGCGCGGGCCCGACCAAGCCCCTCCTTGGTGACCACCTTGCGGGCGCTGCCCAGCTCGCCCTCCTCGGTCTCCTCGAGCAGCCAGCGGTCGCCGCCGGCGACCAGGATCGGGATCCCCTCCGCCGCCAGAGCCTGGGCGTAGACCTGGCTCTCGCTCAGCTGCTCGCCGTCGAGCAGCACCTCCATCTCCCAGATGAAGGTGTGGGAGCAGAAGCCGCGCGGGCTTGGGGTGCGGGCGTGGTGGCCGATCATCACCACCGCGTCGAGCGGGCCGCCGTGGGCCTTCGCCATCGACGGCTCTGCCTCGGTCAGCGCCAGGTCGGCGATCGGCCGCACCTCGACGCCCTCCGGCATCCGCTCGCGTTCGACGTTGGTCCCGACCATGTGCCAGTCGCCGACGGAGATCCGCCCGGCGCCGCCAGCCCGCAGCGCCTCGACCGCGACCAGCACTTCGTCGGTCATCAGCCGCCGCCCGCGCGCGTAGGCGTCGGGGTGGGAGGGCAGGCAGTCGCGGTAGTCCTCGATCCCGGCGATGCCCTCCATGTCGGCGGCGACGAGGACGTTCACTGCGCGGCCAGCTCGGCGTCGATCGCCTCGCGGACGGCCTTCAGGGCCTGCTCGCGGACCCGCAGCTTGG
>DASUTJ010000087.1:0-7427 GCA_036374655.1 Solirubrobacterales bacterium
GTCGAGGTCCTGACCCCGGAGGGCGAGGTCTGGAGCGGTGAAGCGCGCCAGGTCTCGACCCGGACCGAGGTCGGCGAAATCGGCATCCTGGCCAACCACGCGCCGGTGCTGGCGGCGCTGCGGCCGACCGAGCTCCGCCTCCACCTCTCCGACTCGGAGACGAAACGCTACGCCCAGGCGCACGGTTGGCTCCAGGTCTACGGCAACACCGCCCGGCTCCTGCTCGAGGAGGCGATCCCGCCCGAGGACCTCGACACCGGCGCCCTGAAAGAGCAGCTCAGCGACGCCGAGCAGCGGCTCTCGGAGTGCGAGAAGGGCAGCGCCGAGCACAACCGGGCGCAGAAAGACCGCGACCGCGCCGAAGCGTTCCTTTCGATCGCCGGGGGGTGATCGGATGAGCGAGGAGCTGGTTGTCCTCGCAAAGCGGTTGATCTCCTTCGAGACCTGCGAGCCCGACGCGATTTCCGAGGCGGCGGGCTTCGTCCAGGGCTGGCTGGAAGCGCGGGGGATCGAGACGAGGGCCGACGAGGTGCGCGGCCTGCCGGTGGTCATGGCCGAAGTCGGGCCCGAAGACGCGCCGACCGTGGTCCTGCACGGCCACATCGACGTGGTGCCCGGGCACGCCGGGCAGTTTGTGCCCGAGACCGCCGGCGATCGGCTGATCGGCCGCGGCGCCTACGACATGAAGGGCGCGGTCGCGGCGATGCTGATGGTCGTCGCGGCGATGCGCGACCAGGACCGGGTCCGGGTGCGGTTGGGGATCGTCGGCGACGAGGAGTCCGAGGAGGAGTCCGAGCGCGGCTCCGACCACCTGGTCGACAGCGGCTTCGTCGGCGACTTCGCGATCACCGGCGAGCCGACCGACCTGCACATCGGGATCGAGGCCAAGGGGGTGCTGGCGCTGCGGCTCGAGATCGGCGGCACCGCCGCCCACGGCGCCACCCCGTGGCTCGGCGACAACGCCGTCCTCAACGCAATCGACGTTTTCCGCAGTATCGAGTCGCTACCGTTTGCCCGGCACAGCTCGGAGCTGTTCGACCGGCCTTCGATCAATCTGGGGAGGATCGTCGGCGGCGACGCTCTCAACAAGGTGCCCGACCGATGCGTGATCGACGTCGACATTCGCTACCTCCCGGACCAGGACCCGCAGGAGATCCTCGCCCAGGTCGGCGAGCTCGAGGGCTGCGCGGTCCAGCCGCTGCTGATGCGGCCGCCGGCGACCGTCGACCGCAACTCGGCCTTCGTCCGGGCGCTGCGGGCCTCGACGACCGAGCACCACGATGGCGAGCCGATGAGCGTCGGCCGCGACGGCGCCTCCGACGCGGTCTCCTTCCTGCGGGTGGGGGTGCCGGCGGTCGAGTTCGGCCCGGTCGGCGCCGGCCACCACGGGCCGGGCGAGTGGGTCTCGGTCTCCTCGCTGGAGACCTACAGGCAGGCGCTGGAGTCGTTCCTGCGATCGGTCCCGGACCGGCTTCATGACTGAGCCGCTGGGCCCGGGCTGGGCGCCGAAGAAGCCGCCGCCGGAGGGCGACGGGGGAGAGCCGCCGAAGCCGAAGCGCTTCTGGTGGCGGTTCACCCTCGCCGCCGTCCTGATCGTCGCCGTCTCCGCCGCGACCACCGCGACCGCGACGCTGCTCTACCTCGACAGCATCGCTAACGCGATCCAGCCGAAAAACAACAAGCTGCAGAAGAAGCTGAACCGCTTCCTCGCCGACGCCGACGATGGCGGCGCCCAGACGTTTCTCATCGTCGGCTCCGACCTGCGAGCCGGAGCGGAATTTTCCGAAGACAAGGGTCGCTCGGACACCACGATTCTGGTCCGTCTGGACCCCGACAAGGATCTGATCTCGATGATGTCGATCCCCCGTGACCTGAAGGTGGAAATCCCAGACGTCGGGACCGGCAAGTTCAACGAAGCGTATTTCTACGGCGGCACCAGGCTGACCTTGCAGACCGTCAAGCAGCTGACCGGACTGCCGATCAATCACGTCGTCAACATCGACTTCCTCGGCTTCGCCCAGGGCGTCTACGCGATCGGCTGCGTCTACGTCGACGTCGACAAACGCTATTACCACTCCAACGAAGGGGTGCCGCCCGAAGAACAGTACGCCGAGATCAACGTCCAGCCCGGCTATCAGCTGATGTGCGGCAAGCAGGCGCTCGACTACGTCCGCTACCGCCACACCGACACCGACATCGTCCGCTCGGCCCGCCAGCAGGACTTCCTCAGCGCCGCCCGCTCGCGGATCTCGGTTCAGGACCTCGTCTTCGACCAGGGCGAACTGGTAGAGGCCTTCACCGACTACACCACCTCCGACATCAGCGACGGCAAGACCCTGCTGGAAGTGCTGAAACTGCTGGCCGCCTCGCGCAACTCGACGATCAACGAGGTCACCTTCCCAGCCGAACTCGGGCCCAGCTTCGTCTACACGACCCAGAGCGCGCTCGACGCCGCGGTCGAAGAATTCCTCGGCGGCGAGACCGTGCAGGAGGCGAAAGCGGCTCAGCGCCGACAGCGCCAAGAAGCCGAAGCGAGCAAGAAGCAGAAGCGGCCGCAGCAGAAGAAGAAGCCCAAGAAGCAGAAGAAGCAAAAGCCGAAGGTTCAGGTCGATGGCACTGGCAGCGATGGCCTCGTCCCGGCGGGCGAAGCGGGCAAGGCCGAGGCGCAGATCGCGGTGCGGCGCTCGCGCGGGTTCTTCCCGATCTACTACCCGACCCGTCTGCCGGAAGGCACCCGCTTCGTCGAATCCAACCCCTACGAAAAGGTCGTCGACCCCTACGTCTACAACCTCAAGGACGAGGACGGTAACCGCCACCTTGCGTACCGGATGATGTTGGTCGCGGAAATGTCCGACGGCACCCATTACTTCGGCCTGCAGGGCATCCGCGGCTGGTCCGACCCGCCGATCCTCGACGACCCGAGCCTGACGAAGACGATCAAGGGCCGCGAGTACGACATCTTCGTCGACGGCGAAGATGTGAAAATGGTCGCCTGGCGCCGCGGCGAGAACGTCTACTGGGTCTCGAATGACCTGCTGCGCACCTTGACCAACGATCAGATGATCGGGATGGCGCGATCGGCAAAGGTGATCGTCCCGAAGAAGAAGCCGAAGCGTGGAAAAAGCAGCGCGGAAGGAGCAGGCGGATGAGTGAGCAGAGAGAGCCGATCGGCGTCATCGGGGCGGGCTGGGTCGGCCTCGTGACCGCCGCCTGCTTCGCCGAGCTCGGCCACCGGGTGATCGCCCGCGACATCCTCGAGGAGAAGGTCGAGGCCCTCTCCCGCGGCGAGGTCGCTATCCACGAGCCCGGCCTCGAGGACCTGCTGCGCCGTAACGCCGAGCGCCTCACCTTCACGACCGACATGGACGAGCTGCTGAACGGGGCGCGGCTGCTCTTCGTCTGCGTCGACACGCCGCCGACCTACTCCGGCGACGCCGACCTCTCCCGGGTCCGGGCGGTGGTCCAGGAGCTGCCCGAGGCCGGCGACCACGTGCTGATCATGAAGAGCACGGTTCCGGCCGGCACCGGCGAGTCGATCCGGCGCGACATGCCGAACCTCTCCTACGTCTCCTGCCCCGAGTTCCTCAAGGAGGGGACCGCGGTCGCGGACTTCATGGACCCCGACCGGGTCGTGGTCGGCGCCGACCCCGGCGACGAGGCGGCCGCCGACGCGGTCGAAGCGCTCTACCGGCCGCTCGGCGGCGAGATCCTCCGCACCGACGTCGCCAGCGCCGAGATGATCAAGCTCGCCTCCAACGCCTTCCTGGCGACGAAGATCTCCTTCATCAACGAGATTGCCAACGTCTGCGAGGAGGTCGGCGCCGACGTCGGCCAGGTCGCCAAGGGGATGGGGCTCGACGAGCGGATCGGCAGCTCCTTCCTCCGCGCCGGGATCGGCTACGGCGGCAGCTGCTTCCCCAAGGACGTCAGCGCCCTGAAGATGCTGGCCGGCAACACCGGGTACCACTTCCAGCTGCTGACCGCGGTGATCGAGGTCAACGAGCTGCAGAAGCGCCGCGTCGTCGGCAAGCTCGAGAAGCACCTCGGCTCGCTGATCGGCAAGCGGGTGGCGCTCCTCGGCCTCGCCTTCAAGCCCGACACCGACGACATGCGCGAGGCCTCGAGCCTGGTGCTCGCGGCGCGGCTGCAGGGCGAGGGGGCGGAGGTCGTCGGCTACGACCCGGTCGCCGCCGAGCGCGCCTCCGAGCTGCTCGGCTCGGTTGAGATGGCGACCTCGGCGATGGAGGCGCTGGAGGGCGCCGACGCCGCCGTCCTCGTCACCGAGTGGCGCGAGTTCGCCGAGCTCGACTGGGCCGCGGCGGGCGAGAAGATGACCCGGCCGCTGATCGTCGACGGCCGCAACTTCCTCGACCCGGAGAAGCTGATCTCCGCGGGCTTCGAGTACGAGGGCATCGGCCGCACCGTACAAAGCACCCCGGCACCCACCTCGTAGATGCAGGCGATCGTTCTGGTTGGCGGTGAGGGAACTCGCCTGCGGCCCCTCACCAGCGACGTGCCGAAGCCGGCGGTGACGCTGGTCGACCGCCCCTTTCTCGCCTACGCGATCGAGTGGCTCGCCGCCCACGGCGTGACCGAGGTGGTGCTCGCCTGCGGTTTCCTCCCCGATGTCCTGCGCGAGGCGCTGCGCGACGAGGAGCGGCGGGCGGGGGTGAGGATCACCTACGTCGCCGAGCCTGAACCGCTCGGCACCGCCGGCGCGATCCGCTTCGCCGCCGACTCCCTCGGCGACCGCCTCGAAGACCGCTTTTTCGCCCTCAACGGCGACGTGCTCGCCGACCTCGACCTCTCGGCCCTGCTGCGCGCCCATCAGGAGCGCGACGCCAGCGGCACCATCGGTCTCTACCCGGTCGAGGACTCCTCCGCCTACGGCCTGGTCCGCTGCGACGAGGGGGGCCGGGTGCTTGAGTTCCTCGAGAAGACGGGCGAGGCGGTCCCCGGCGAGATCAACGCCGGCGCCTACGTGCTGCAGCGCTCGGTCCTCGACCTGATCCCACCTGGCCAGGCGGTCTCGATCGAGCGCGAGGTCTTCCCCCGCCTGATCGGCGACGGCCTCTCGGCTCTTCTGCTCGACGGCTACTGGATGGACATCGGCACGCCCGAGCGCTACCTGCAGGCCAGCTGGGACATCCTCGAGGGAACGGTAGAGACGCGGGTGAAGCCGACGGCGCCGGGGCTGTTCGTCGGCGAGGGTGCCGAGATCGACGCGGAGGCCGACGTCGGCCCGCGCGCCGTCGTCGCCGCCGGCTGCCGGATCGAGCCCGGCGCCACGGTCGGCGATTCGGTCTTGCTCGACGGCTGCGTCGTCGGCCGCGACGCGCTGGTGCGCGACTCGATCCTCGCCCCCGGGGCAACGGTTGAACCAGGCGCACAGCTCGTTAACGCGGTCGTCGGCCGAGATGAAAGAGTCCCCGCCTGATGTCGATGATCGACGACACGCTCGGCCTGCCCGACCAGCTGCGCGACGCACTCTGGCGGATCGAAAGCGCGCGCCTGGAGGAGGTCGACGCCGCCGGGCTGATGGTCTGCGGCATGGGCGGCTCGGCGATCGGCGGCGATCTCGCCGCCGCCGCGATCGGCGACCAGCTGACCAAGCCGCTGGTCGCGGTCCGTGGCTATGAGCTGCCGAGCTGGGCGACCCCTGAGTGGGCGGTCCTCTGCTCCAGCTACTCGGGCAACACCGAGGAGACGCTTGCCTGCTTCGAGGCGGCCGAGGCGCTCGGCGCGCGGCGCTTCGTCGTCAGCACCGGCGGTCAGCTGGTCGAGCGGGCGCGCGAGGCTGGCATCCCGGTGGTCGCGCCGCCGGGGATCTACCAGCCGCGGGTCGCCGTCGCCTACATGTTCGTCGTCGCCGCCGAGATCGCCGCGCTGACCGGGGTCGCGCCGAGGATCCGGACCGAGATCGACGCCGGGGCGGCCTTCCTCGAGCGCGAGGCGCTGACGCTCAAGGCCAAGGCGGCGGAGATCGCCGCGACGATCGGCGCCGCGCCGACCGTGATCTACGGCAGCGACCTGACCGCGCCCGTCGCCTACCGCTGGAAGTGCCAGGTCAACGAGAACGCGAAGCAACCCGCCTTCAGCTCGACCCTGCCGGAGGCCGACCACAACGAGATCTGCGGCTGGTCCGCCGAGGCAGGCGCCGGCTCGATGGCCGCGGTCTTCCTCGAGGACTGCGACCAGCACCCGCGCGAGCGCCGCCGCTTCGAGCTGACCGCCGAGGCGGTCGCCGCCAGCTCGGCGCCCGTGGTGCGGCTGGAGACCGTGGGGGAGACCCGGGTCGAACGGCTGCTCTGGGCAACGCTGCTCGGCGACCTCGTCTCGCTTGAAATCGCCCGCCAGCGGGGAGTGGACCCGGAGAGCATCGTGGCGATCGACAGGCTGAAGGAGGGAATGGCTGGATGAGGGCGATGGTCCTGGCGGCGGGGCTGGGTACGCGGCTGCGACCGATCACCTACGAGATGCCGAAGCCGATGGTGCCGGTCCTGAACCGGCCGGTGATGGAGCACATCCTGCGCCTGCTCGCCCGCCACGGCTTCACCGAGACGATCGCCAACCTGCACTGGTTCCCGGAGCTGATCGAGGACTACTTCGGCGACGGCTCGTCCTGCGGGGTCTCGCTCACCTACAGCCGCGAGGAGCAGCTGCTCGGCACCTCCGGCGGTGTCCGCAACGCGGCCGAGTTCCTCGGTGACTCGTTCCTCGTCATCTCCGGTGACGCGCTGACCGACCTCGACCTCGGCGCGATGCGCGAGTTCCACGAATCCCACGACGGGATCGCGACCCTGGCGATGAAGCGGGTCGAGGACACCAGCCAGTTCGGCGTCGCGATCGTCGGCTCCGACGGGCGCGTCCAGGGCTTCCAGGAGAAGCCCGATCCCTCCGAAGCCCTCTCCGACCTGGCCAACTGCGGCATCTACATGTTCCGCAAGGAGATCTTCGACTTCTTCCCCGAGCCGGGGACCAGCAAAGCGGCGAAGGAGGGCGACCCGCCCGGCTTCGCCGACTGGGCGATGGACGTCTTCCCGCGCCTGCTCGACGGCGACATCCCCTTCTACTCGCACGAGATCGATGCCTACTGGAACGACATCGGCAACCTCGAGGAGCTGCGCGAGAGCAGCGTCGACGCATTGACCGGCGCGGTGCAGGTCGAGCAGGAGGGCGAGATCGTCGACGGCTACCGCAGCGGCGAGCGGATGGAGGGCGAGCCCGACCTCGTCGGCCCGGTCCTCCTCGGGCCCGGCTGCGAGATCGGCGACGACGTCCGCATCGACGGCCCCTCGATCATCGGCGACAACGTCAAGGTCGGCGAGGGCTCCCGCCTAAAAGAAGTAATCGCCCTCCCCGGCGCCGAGATCCCAGCACGATCAGTGCTGATAGGCGCCATCGCCGCCGCTCGACCCTGAGAATCA
>DASUTJ010000088.1:0-24204 GCA_036374655.1 Solirubrobacterales bacterium
AACCCGAAGACCCGCGAGTCCCGCCTCTTCACCTCGACCGGCTCCTACGTGCGCCGCAACGCGCCGGCGATCCTCCGGATCTACGCCCGCTATGAGCCGCTCCGTGCCTTCGCCACCGCCGGCGCGGTCGTCCTCCTGCTCGCCCTCTGTGCCTGGCTGCCGTTCCTGATCGACGCGATCTTCAACGGCGACTCCAGCGGCCACGTCCAGTCGCTGATCCTCGGCGCGGTCCTCTTCATCGCCGCTGTCCAGCTCTTCGCCCTCGGCGTGATCGGCGACCTGCTCGCCGGCCAGCGGGTGATGACCCAGCGGGTCTTCGAACGGGTCCGGCGGGTGGAGCTGCAGCTCGGGGTTGAGCCCTCCCACTACGAGCCCGGAGCTTCACCCGGTCGCGGGAGCGCCGAGTGAGCGGGCAGCAGGGCGGCGGCAAGGAGGCGAACGCCGCCGAATACGGGAAAACCGCCAGCTTCCTGGCGATCGGCGTCGGGCTGACCGGGCTGATCACCTACGCCTACTTCCTGATCGCCTCCCACACGCTCTCCAAGCCCGACTACGGGCAGATCACCGTCCTCTGGTCGGCCGTCTTCATCACCATCTCGACCCTCTACCGGCCGGTCGAACAGCTGCTCAGCCGCCACGTCTCCGAGCGGCTGGCGCGGGGCGAATCGCTGCGGCAGGAGCTGCGCGTCGCGACCACGATCCAGATCGGACTGGCGCTGTTCTTCGCCGTCGTCGCGCTGGCCCTGCGCGGGCCGATCCAGGACGACCTGCTGGAAGGCAACGAAACCCTCTACTGGGTCTTCTTCGGCGCCGTCCTCTTCTACGCCGCCAGCTACTTCGCCCGCGGCTTCCTCGCCGGCCAGCGGACCTTCGGCCTGTTCACGGCGCTGATCCTCTCCGAGTCCTGCTTCCGCACCCTGTTCGCGCTGCTGGTCGCGGTCGGCCTGCTCAGCGGCCAGTCCTGGGTCGCGGTCGGCATCGTCGCGGCCCCGAGTCTCTCCCTGCTGGTCGTTCCCTTCGCCTTCAGGCGCCGCGCGAAGAAAGCTCAGGCCGAGTCGAAACCCGAGGCGCCCGGAAGCGAAGCTGAGGACGCGGCGGATTCAACGGACATGACGATGAAGGAGGGCGGCGGCTTCGCCGCGGCGGTGCTGGTGATCATGTTCAGCGAACAGGCCTTCCTCAACGCCGGCCCGCTGATCACCCGTGGCCTGCAGGGCGCGGCAGCCGCCGGCTTCATCTTCAACGTGCTGATGCTGGCGCGGGCGCCGTTGCAGCTCTTCCAGGCGGTCTCGACCAGCATCCTCCCCCACCTCACCAGCCTCCACACCTCGACCGCGCCCGACAGCGAGCGCGAATTCCACCGCTCGGTCCGCGGCGTCCTGCTCGGCATCGCCGCCTTCACCGCCTTCACCGCGCTCGTGGTGCTGATCGCCGGGCCGAAGCTGATGCAGATCGCCTTCAGCGCCAAGTTCGAGTACGACCGCCCGGGGCTACTGCTGGTGACGCTGGGGATGGGCCTCTACCTGGCCTCGGTCACGGTCAACCAGGCATGCCTCGCCCAGGGCCAGGTGCGGCGCGCGGCGGTGCGCTGGTTCGCCTGTGCCGCCTTCTTCATCCTCTGGAACTTCCTGCCGATCGTCGGTGACGAGTTCCGCCGGGTCGAGATCGGCTTCGCGCTGACCGCCGGCGTCCTCTTCGCCCTCCTCTACCTCGTCTACCGTCGCCCGCACGGGCGGCCGGAGGACATCCCGCGCGAGGGCTCGACCGAGGAACTCGAGCTTCGCCTCGCCTCGATCGACGAGAACACCTAGGAACGCTGACCAATCTGCGCGCGGTCGCCTAATCGCTTCCTCTAGGTTCCCCCGATGGGAGCCCATGACGCCGAGCTGATCCTGATCGCCGGCGCGCTGCTGGGCGCGGGGATCGTCGGAGCGCTGCTCGCCGACCGGATTCGCGTTCCCGGCCTGCTGCTCTTCCTCGTGCTCGGGATGCTGGCCGGCTCGGAGGGAATCGGCGGGATCGACTTTTCCAACGCGGAGCTGGCCCGGACGCTGGGCACGATCGCCCTGATCCTGATCCTCTTCGAGGGCGGGCTGACCGCCGGCTGGTCGGAGATCCGGCCGGTGCTCGGAACCGCGGCCTCGCTGGCGACGATCGGCACCATCCTCACCGCCGTCGTCGCCGGCCTCGCGGCGAAGATGATCTTCGACCTCAGCACCCTGGAAGGGATGATCGTCGGCGCCGCGATTGCCGCCACCGACTCGGCCGCGATCTTCGCCGTGCTGCGCCGCTCGACCCTGGAGAAGCGGCTGGCGCGCTCGCTCGAGGGAGAGTCGGGGATGAACGACCCGGTGGCGCTGCTGCTGGTAATCGGGTTCATCGAATGGATCCAGGAGCCGGGCTTCGGGATCGCCGACATGGCCAGCCTGCTGGCGGTGAAACTGGCGGTCGGGATCGCCGTCGGCTATCTGGTCGGCCGCCTCGCGGTGGCGGCGTTCAACGCGGTGCGACTGCCGACCGACGGCATCTACCCGGTGGCGACGATCGCGATCGCCGCCCTCTCCTTCGGCCTCGCCGAGGTCGCCCACGGCTCCGGGTTCCTCGCGACCTACCTCACCGCGCTGGCGCTCGGCGGCGCCAACATTCCCGCCCGCCGCACCGTCGTCGCCTTCCACGAGGGCCTCGGCTGGGTGTCGCAGCTGTCCCTCTTCATCCTCCTCGGCCTGCTGGTCTTCCCCAGCCGGCTCGACGACGTGGCGCTGAAGGGCCTGGCGCTCTCCGCCGTCCTGATCCTGGTCGCCCGCCCCCTGGCGACCTTCGCCGCCACCGCCCTGGCGCCGCTCAACGTCCGCGAGCGACTGATGCTCGGCTGGGCGGGCCTGCGCGGCGCGACCCCGATCTGGCTCGCCACCTTCCCGGTGGTCGCCGGGATCGCCGGCGGCGAGGAAGAGTTCGCGATCGTCTTCTTCGTCGTCGTCACCTCGACCCTCGTCCAGGGGGCGAGCTTCGAGCCGCTGGCGACGCGCCTGGGCCTGACCACCGACGAGCCGGCGCTGCCGCGGCGGCTGCTGGAGTCGGGACGGATCCGGCGCATGGGCGGCGACGTGATCGCCTACCGGATCCCGGAGGGCGCCGCCATCGCCGGCCACCGGGTGCGCGAACTCGAGCTGCCGCGCGAGGCGCTGGTCAACGTGATCGTCCGCGACGGCAACGCGATGCCGCCGCGCGGCTCGACCGAGCTGCAGGAGGGCGACGAGCTGCACATCCTCGTCCGCAGCGAGCTGCGCGACGAGGTCGAGGGCCTGACCGGCCACTGGGCGAAAGGCCCGATCGGCAGGCCGGCCCCGCCGGCGCTACCGCGCCGCGGCGCCTCGCAGGTCTTCACCGTGCGGCCGGCGCGCGGCGACGAAGAGCTCGGCGAGGAGATCGACGGCATCCCGGTCGTCAGGGTGATGCGGGACCGCAGCGAGCGGGGCGCCTACCTGGTCGCCCTCGCCGACGGGCGCTATGCGGTGCTGAGCGCCGGACTGGTCGCGATCGGCGGCCGGCGGGCGCTGGCCGGCTGGTGCGAGGGGCGCGCGGCGCGCGAGGACGTCGACGCCTCCGAGCGCGCCTGGTGGCAGGAGGTGACGGGAGCGCTGATCGCCAGGGGGCGCTCAAGCGGCGTTGGCCGCAGCAGCGATCTCGGCGTAAGCGGCAGCGGGATCGTCGGCTCCGAAAACAGCTGAGCCGGCGACGAAGAGATGGGCGCCGGCGGCGGCCAGCGGCCCCGCGGTGGTCGCGTCGACGCCGCCGTCGACCTCGATCCGGGCCGTGCCGGCAAGCGGGACCAGGCGCTCGACCTTGTCGGGCGAGGTCTCGATGAAGGACTGGCCGCCCCAGCCGGGGTTGACGGTCATGCAGAGGACGACGTCGGCCAGCCCGCGCAGCTCCTGCACCGCCTCGACCGGGGTGCCGGGGTTGATCGCGATCCCGGCCAGGCAGTCGAGTTCCCGCACCGCGGCGAGGGTCCGATGGGCGTGCGGCGTCGCCTCCTCGTGGAAGGTGATCGAGTCGGCGCCGGCCTCGGCGAACTCGGCGAGCTGGCGCTCCGGTGCCTCGATCATCAGGTGAACGTCGACCACCCCGCCGGCGTCGTGGACCTGGTCGGCGATCGCGCCGAGGACCAGCGGCCCGATCGTGATCGGGGGGACGAAGTGCCCGTCCATCACGTCGAAGTGGATCACCCGCGCGCCGGCGGCCATCACCTCCTCGATCTGCGACCCCAGCTGCGACATGTCAGCCGAGAGGATCGACGGCGCAACCCGCGGCGCCTCCAGCAGCTCTCGCATGCGCTCGCTCATAGCCGGAAACCTACTGAGCCTGTGCGGACGTGCTCAGGCGATTCTCAGCATCGACGCGCCGCAGCTCTGGCATTCCATGTCGGCGGTGTTGGTCATCCGCGCGATCGTCTGGTGCTCGCCGCAGTTGGGGCACTGCGAGACGAGTTCGAAGCGGGTGAGGCAGTTGACGCAGCGCAGGCGGCCGGGCAGCTGGGTCGGCCGCAGCCACGGCTCGCCGCAATTCGGGCAGGGTGCTCGCCCCAGGGGGTTCGAGTCCCCCTCGGTCGACTGGTTGGGGTGGCTCATCCCCTTAATCATGCCCTATCGCATTAGACAGATCTGCTTAAGCGGGCGACGAAGAAACCGGTCGTGCGGTCGCGGTCGGGGCGCAACTGCAGGGTACGGGGCTCCGCCGGCGAGGCGAGCGCGGGCGCGAGGGCGCCGAGGTCGTCGAGCTGCAACGGCGGGGCGTCGCCGGCCTCGGCGTCGCCCAGCAGGGCAGCGATCCGGTCCTCGTTCTCGCGGCGGGAGATCGTGCAGGTCGAGTAGACGAGGGTGCCGCCGGGGCGAAGCATCGCCGCCGCGTTGCGCAGCAGCCGGTCCTGGACCTCGACGAGGCGCTCGATCGTGCGCGGCGACTTGCGCCAGCGGGCGTCGGGGCGCGAGGCGAGCGTGCCGAGATCCGAGCAGGGCGCGTCGAGGAGGACGCGGTCGAAGGTCGACGGGAACGTCGCCTCGGCCGCGTCGGCCTCGATCACGGTGACGCAGCGCAGGTCGAGCCGCTGCGCCTGGGCGGCGACTTCGGCCGCGCGGTCGGGGTCGAGCTCGACCGAGATCACCTCACCGCGGTTGCCCATCCGCTCGGCGATCTGCCCGGTCTTGATCCCCGGCCCGGCGCAGAGGTCGAGGACGTGCTCGCCCTCGCGCGGGTCGAGGACCTCGACCACGGCGGCGGAGCCGCGGCTCTGCGGGGTCAGCTCGCCGTCGCGGATCGCCTCCGGGGCCGCGCCGCCGGTCCGCGCCGCGATCACGATCTCCTCCGGCGCCGCCAGCGGCCAGGCGGCGTCCGGCGCCTGCACCTCAACCCCGGCCCCGGCCAGGCGCGCCATCATCGACTCGCGGTCGGTTCGCAGGGCGTTGACCCGCATCGCCACCTCGGCCCGCTCGTTGCAGGCGGCGAGGGCGGCTCGCGCCGCCTCCGGCCCGAGCTCGTCCCACCACATCTGCGCCAGCCAGGGCGGCGCCGAGTGGGCGACCGCGGCGGCGGCCGGGGTCGCGTCGTCGTCGAGCAGCGCCGCGGTCAGCTGCGCCCGCTCCCGCCCGGCGCGGCGCAGGACCGCGTTGACGAGGCCGGAGGCGTGGGCGGCGCCGCCCGCCTTGGTCAGCTCGACCGCCTGGTCGACGGCCGCGTGGTCGGGGGTCGCGTCGGCGAAGAGCAGCTCGTAGAGGCCGAGGCGGAGCGCCGCCAGGACCGGCGGGTCGAGCAGCTTGGTCGAGCGGCCGGCGAGGCGTTCGATCGCGACGTCGCTGGTGCCGCGGCGCTGGACCGCGCCGTAGGCGAGGCGCTGGGCCTGGGCGCGGTCGCGGCCGTCGAGGGCGAGGCGGTCGGCCTCGGCGCGGAAGGCGCGCTCGGTGAAGGCGCCGTCCTCGAAGGTGGCACGGATCGTCGCGAAGGCAAGGGCGCGGGCCGGCGAGACCCGTCCTGGGGCGCCGCTCACGAGGCCGGCAGCGGATGGCCGCGCAGGTAGGCGTCCGCCGGCATCGGCTTGCCGCCCGCGGGCTGGACGACCTCGAGCTGGAGAGCCCCCTCGCCGGTGCCGAGCAGCAGCGCGCCGTCGCGGTCCGCGAGCCTGCCCGGAGCCAGGTGGCCTGCAACCGCCCGCGCCCGGCGGACGCCGAGCCGCTCGTCTCCCGGTAGCTCCAAATAGGCGCCGACGTGCGGGGTGAGGGCGCGAACCTTGGCCGCCAGCTCGGCCGCGGGGCGCTCGGGGTCGAGCCGCCGCTCGGCGGACTCGATCTTCTCCGCGTAGGTGACGCCGGCCTCGTCCTGCTCGGCGAACTCGAGCGCGCCCTGGGCCTGCAGGTCGAGGGCGCGGACGAGCAGGTCGCCGCCGAGCTCGGCCAGCCGCGCCGCCAGCGCCTCGAAATCCTCCCCCGGATCGATCGGGATCTCCTCCCGGAGCGCCACCGGTCCCGAGTCGAGGCCCTCGGTCAGCTGCATCACGCAGACGCCGGTCTTCTCGTCGCCGGCCATGATCGCCTGCTCGATCGGAGCGGCGCCGCGCCAGCGCGGCAGCAGCGAGGGGTGCACGTTCAGCATCGGGAACTCGGAGAGCAGCGGCTCGCGGATCAGCTGGCCGAAGGCGCAGACGACGACCGCCTCCGGCTCGGCCGCCCGGATCCGCGCCAGCGCGGCCTCGTCGTTGACGTTCTCGGCCTGAAACAGCTCCAGCCCCAGCTCCTGCGCTGCCACGGCGGTCGGGGGCGGCTGCACCTTGCGGCCCCTCCCCTGCCGCCGGTCGGGCGGGGTGACGACGAGATTCGGGCGGTGGGGCGAGGCGGCCAGGCGCCTGAGTACGGTGGCGGCGAAGTCCGAGGTGCCGAGGTAGGCGGTCCTCACGCGTCGGTGCGAGGCTCGCGCAGATCGTCGCCCTCGTCGATCTCTTCCTCCGAGGAGGGGCTGTAGCTGCCGCCTTCGCGTAACGCCCGCAGCGCCGCCTTGCGCTGTTCGCGGACGGTGCGGTCGAGGATCAGGACGCCGTCGAGGTGGTCGATCTCGTGCTGGAGGACGCGGGCCTCGAGCCCGGCGGCCTCGATCACGATCGGCTCGCCCTCGACGTCGCGGCCGCTGAAGCGGGCGAAGAGCGGGCGCTCGACGTCCATCGAGACCTTCGGCAGGCTGAGGCAGCCCTCCTCGGCAACCGCCATCTCCTCCGAGAGCCACTCGACCTCGGGGTTGACCAGGGCCGCCGGCTCGCTTTCCGGGCCGGCCTGGAAGACGAGCAGCCGGCGGAGGACGCCGAGCTGGGTCGCGGCCAGGCCGATGCCGAGCCCGTCGCGCATGATCCCGATCATCCGCTCGACCTCCGCGTGCAGCTCGGGGCCGAAGTTGGCGACCGGCGAGGCCTTGCTCTTGAGGACCGGATCGCCCCACTTGACGACGTGGGCGAGCGCGGCTTCGCGGCGCTCCAGCAGCTCGACTTCGAGCTGCCGCTCCTCGGCCTCGCGCTCGGGGGCTTTCACCTCGTCGCTCATCGGGGCCTGAGTCTAAAAGGCGCCACCGTTCTGATACTTCCTGCGTGAAAGTCATGGCAACACCGCGAATCGCGATCGCCACCTGCGACGCCCACCCCGAGCTGAAGGTCGACGACGAGCTGCTCTGCCAGGCGCTGCGGCGCCGGGGCTGCGAGGCGTCCTCGGCGGTCTGGGACGAGGAGGGGATCGAGTGGGGCGAGTTCGACCTCTGCCTGGTCCGCTCGACCTGGGACTACCACGACAAGCACGAGGAGTTCCTCGCCTGGGTGCGAGGGGCGGCGGCGTCGACGGCCCTCCACAACCCGGCCGCCCTGATCGCCTGGAACAGCGACAAGCGCTACTTGCGGGAGCTGGCGGCGGCCGGCGTGCCGACCGTCCCGACGCTGTGGGTGGAGCGCGACGAGGAGATTGATCTGGCGCGCGAGCTGCGGGAGCGCGGCTGGGCCGAGGCGGTGATCAAGCCGGTGGTCGACCTCGGAGCGAGGAACCTGCGCCGGGCGCGGGCAGACGATGCGCAGGAGGCTCTCGCCGCGGTTCTTACGCGCCAGGGAGCGATGGTCCAGCCATTCCTCCCCTCCCTGGAGTCCGAAGGCGAGATCTCGCTGATCTACCTCGAGGGCAGGCTCAGCCACGCCGTCCGTAAGCACCCCGCCGCAGGCGACTTTCGCGTCCAATCGATCTGGGGCGGAACCGTGGAATCGGCGGAGCCTGGACCGCGGCATGTGGAGGTAGCCGAACGGGCGCTGTCCCAGCTCGACGAGCCGCCGCTCTACGCCCGCGTGGACCTCGTCACCGACCTCGACGGCAACCCGGCCCTGATCGAGCTGGAGCTGATCGAGCCCAACCTCTACCTCGGTACCGACCGGACCGCCGCCGACCTCCTGGCCGACGCCGTCATCGCACGGCTGCCATAGAGGCGCCTACTGCGGGTCGACGTCGACCCCGATCGCCACGTCCTTCAGCGACCGGTCCCCCGCCTTGCGCTCGACCACCTCTCGAACCGCCGCCACCGTTCCGCCCCGGTCGTCGGCCTTGATCAGGATTCGCCGCCGGTGGCGGTTCCGCACCCGGAACATCGGCGCCGGCCCGAGCAGCTCGGATCCCTTCGGCAGGCTCCGCCGCAGCTCGCCCCCAACCGCGTTCGCCGCCGCGTCGAGCTTGTCCTCTCGCTCGGAGGAGAGGTTGATCCTGGTCAGGTGCGAGAAGGGCGGGTAGTGCAGGACCTCGCGCCGGGTCAGCTCGCGCTCGAGGAACCCGGCCGAGTCGTGGCGGGCGGCGTGCTCGATGCTGGGCGCGCTGGGTGCCAGCGTCTGCACGATCACCTCTCCCCCGGCTTCGCCGCGGCCGGAGCGGCCGGCGAGCTGGGCGACCATCGCGAAGGTCCGCTCCTCGGCGCGGAAGTCGGGGAAGCGCAGGGTGGCGTCGGCGTCGAGGATCGCGCTCAGCGTCACCTCGGGGAAGTCGTGGCCCTTGGCGACCATCTGGGTGCCGACCAGGACGGCGCTCGGCAGCTCGTCGAAGCGGGCGAGGATGCCGGCGTGGGCGCCGCGCTCGGCGGCGGTGTCGGAGTCGAGGCGGAGCACCGGCATCGGCGCCAGCCGCTCGGCCAGCAGCGCCTCGATCCGCTCGGTGCCGGCGCCGGCCTGGGAGAGAGTGGTCGAGCCGCACTCCGGACAGGCGCGCGGCGCCCGCTCGGAGTGGGCGCAGTGGTGGCACACGAGGCGGCCGCTGTGGCGATGGACGATCAGCGAGACGTCGCAGTTGGGACAGTCCCAGTGATGGCCGCAGGAGCGGCAGGTCAGCCACGGCGCGAAGCCGCGGCGGTTGATCATCACGATCGCCTTGGCGCCGGCCGCGCGGACCCCCTCCAGCGCCTCCCAGGTCTCGGCGTGGATCGGGCCCGAGCGCGGGTCGGCTTCGCGCATGTCGACCAGGTGGACCGGCGGCATCCCGAGGCCGTCGACCCGGCGCGGCAGCTCCAGGCGCGGCAGCTCCAGCCAGCTCTCCGGCCGCGGCGTGGCGGTGCCGGCGACGAGCACGGCGCCCAGGTCCTCGGCGCGTTTGCGGGCGACGGCGCGGGCGTCGTAGGTCGGATCCCCCTCCTGCTTGTAGGAGGGATCGTGCTCCTCGTCGATGACGATCAGGCCGAGGTCGCGGACCGGAGCGAAGACGGCCGAGCGGGGACCGACGCAGACGCTGGCCTCGCCGCTCCGCAGCCGCTGCCACTCGTCGTAGCGCTCGCCCGCCGAGAGGGCCGAGTGGAGGACCGCGAAGCGGTCGCCGAGGCGGGCGCGGAAGCGGGCCACGGCCTGCGGGGCGAGGCCGATCTCGGGGACGAGGACGATCGCGCCGCGGCCCTGCGCCAGGGCAGCCTCGACCGCGGCCAGGTAGACCTCGGTCTTGCCCGAGCCGGTGACGCCGTGGAGGAGCAGCTTGGGCGGGGCGCCGGCTTCGCCGTCGAGGGCGGCAACGATCGCCTTCACCGCCTCCTCCTGCTCGGGGAGCAGCTGCGGCCGCGAGGCGGCGCCTCCCAGGCCCGATTCGGCCGGCGCGCGGCGCACCGAGGCGCTGTGGGTGGCGACCAGGCCGCGGCCCTCGAGGCGGCGCAGGGTGGCGCGGTCGGAGCCGATCGCGGTCGCCAGCTCGCCGGAGGACATCTCGCCGGCGCGCAGCGCCTCCAGCACGGCACGTTGTTTGGATCCCAGGCGCTCGCCGCCATCGAGGGCGGCCTCGCCGGCCGGCAGGATCGCGGCGCGCAGCTCGGTCTTGGCGCGGACGGTGCGGCCGCCGCTGCCGGTGCCCGTGCCGGGCGGCAGGACCAGCTGCAGCCCGCGCGAAGGCGTCGAGCAGTACTCGCGGGCGACCCAGAGGCCGAGCCGGGCCAGCTCCGGGGTCGCCCCCGCCTCCAGCGCCTCGATCGGCTCCGCGAGGCGCTCGGGCGGCAGCTCAGAGGCCTCGGCGACCTCGACCACGACGCCGAGCAGGCGCCGCGGCCCGAAGGGGACGCGGACGACACTGCCGACGCCGACCGCCTCCATCGCCTCCGGCCGGCGGTAGTCGAAGGGGCCGCGCAAGGAGCGCGCGGTGGTCAGGGGCTCGACCCGGAGAATCGCCATCCGGTCGAGGTTATGGGTGCAGGGGGATGGCCTGGTCTGCTGCCGGGAGAGGCCATATGCTGGCGCCCATGAGCATCAACCTCCACCCCGGCGAGCGGGTGATCTTCGAAGGGCATCCGTCCTGGCGCGCGATCCTCGGCTTCTACCTCAAAGGCGCCCTGGTCGCGGTAATTCTGGGCTTCATCGCGAACCTGATCGACGGCGGCGCGACCACCTTCGTCGTCGTCCTCGTCGTCCTCGCCCTCACGGTCCTGATCGGCTTCGTCAAGCGGGTGGCGACGACGTACACGATCACCGACCGCCGGCTCAACATCAAGCGCGGGATCGTCTCCAAAGAGGTTCAGGAGACCCGCCTGGAGCGGGTCCAGAACGTCAACTACCAGCAGAGCGTCTACCAGCGGCTGATGCAGATCGGCGACGTCGATTTCGACACGGCGGCGAGCGACAGCTACAACTTCGTCTTCAGCGGAGTCGCGAATCCCGGCGAGGTCGTCGAATCGGTCGACAAAGCGACTGGCGTGGGGTCCGCGGGGACCCACGGGCTGGGCGAGGCCCAGCCGCCTAGCGGCAGCTGACCGAGCGCGCCCGACCTGCACCTTTACCTGCTGAGTGAGGGTGCAGGTCGGGCGCGCAGATTCGCGGCCGTCGCGGTGAGAACGCGTTCTACATGCTGCCGTTCGTACTTCACTTGGTAATGCGAGAAACGGAGCGGCGTGCGCCCGGCTGCCGTGTGGGTCTGAAAGCGGAGGGCATCGCGGGTCTGGGCCGAGGGGGTGCGGTGGTAGCGCCAGCCATCGGTCTCGACGACGAGGCCGAGGTCCGGCCAGAAAAAGTCAACCTCGAATTCGTCGACCATGTGTTTGGTCAGCGGGACGCAAAGGCCGGCCGCTGCAGCAATCGGCCGGAAGAGCCGTTCGAGCTCGTCGTCTGAGAGCCGGAAGGTGTGCTCGTCAAGAATGCGGCGGAGGGGGCGAATGCCTGGCTGGCCCTGATAGTCGTCGAGCGCCTGCCGGAGCGCGTCCGCGTCGATTACGTTCCGCTTATCCGCCTCGTTGATCGCCCGCTCGACCTTCGCAGGTCCAGCGACGGTCGTCAGATCGAGGAAAGTGCGGACCGGCTGGGTGACGGGGATGTTCAGGCGCCTGGTGATCTCCGAGCTGGGTAGGGATGGCCGGCGATGGCAGCGCACGCCGCGCAATCGTGCTTCCGAGGGCCGGATGACGCTGACGTCGATGTAGTCCCGGTGCTCCTCGCCGAAACCCCAGAGAGCCGCGGCACTGCGATGACTCAGCGCGGCGCCAGGCCCGCAGGCAAGGAGGGCAGCCATCCAGCGCCCCTCGCGCGAAACCTCTCTCCTCCCAACCGCATAGACGCCGCGAGCGACGGGATGCAGTCGTCCCGTGCGGACCCGGTGCTTAATCGCCTTCGGGGTGAACCCGAGGCCCAGTAGCTGCCTGCGCGACACCACTCCATGCTGAGCGCGCGCGATCCGCCAGGCCTCCCGTGCGCGCCACTCCGAGATTTGGCCCCCCATAGAGGCCTCAAGTTCGGAGTGACTCGAACTCTCCCCCCTTGCGGCCGGAACTACCGGCGTATTTTGCTACGCCGCGGCGGCCTCGACGCCGGCCGCCTCGCGGAGAGCGTCGGCGCGGTCCGTCTTCTCCCAGGTGAAGTCCTCGTCGCTGCGGCCGAAGTGGCCGTAGGCGGCGGTCTTCTGGAAGATCGGGCGGTGCAGGTCGAGGTACCGGCGGAAGGCGCCGGGACGCATGTCGAACTCCGCCTCGACCAGCTGGGAGATCCGGGCGTCGGGCAGCTTGCCGGTGCCGAAGGTCTCGACCATCAGGCTGACCGGGTGGGCGACGCCGATCGCGTAGGCGACCTGGACCTCGCAGCGCTGGGCCAGGCCGGCGGCGACGACGTTCTTCGCCACGTAGCGGGCGGCGTAGGCGGCCGAGCGGTCGACCTTGGACGGGTCCTTGCCGGAGAAGGCGCCGCCACCGTGGCGGGCCATGCCGCCGTAGGTGTCGACGATGATCTTGCGGCCGGTGAGGCCGGCGTCGCCGACCGGGCCGCCGATCACGAACTTGCCGGTCGGGTTGACGAGGAACTCGCTCTGCAGCTCGTTCGAGTCGAAGCGGTCCGGGACCTCGGCTTCGAGCACCGGGAGGACGACGGCCTCCCACAGCTCGGGCTTGATCTGGGTCTGCGAGTCGACGCCCTCGTCGTGCTGGGTGGAGATCAGGAGCTTTTCTACCGCGACCGGGCGGCCGCCGGCGTAGCGGACCGAGACCTGGGTCTTGCCGTCGGGCCCGAGGTAGCCGAGCGCCCCGTCCTTGCGGACCGCGGCGAGCCGTTCCGCCAGGCGGTGAGCGAGGTGGACCGGCATCGGCATCAGCGCCTCGGTCTCGTCGGAGGCGTAGCCGAACATCATCCCCTGGTCGCCGGCCCCGGCGATGTCGAGCTCGTCGGTGTCGGACGGGTCGATCTTGGTCTCGTAGGCCTGGTCGACGCCCTGGGCGATGTCGGGGGACTGTTCGTCGATCGAGACGATCACCGAGATGTGGTCGCAGTCGTAGCCGTAGCCGCCGCCCTGGTAGCCGATGTCCCGCACCGTGTCGCGGACGATGTCCGGGATGTTGAGGTGGACGTCGGTGGAGATCTCCCCCGAGACCACCGCCATGCCGGTGTTGACGAGGGTCTCGCAGGCGACGCGGCCGCCCGGGTCCCCGCTCATGATCGCGTCGAGGACGCCGTCGGAGATCTGGTCGGCGACCTTGTCCGGATGGCCCTCGGTGACTGACTCCGACGTGAAGAGGTACTCGCCCTCGGCGAGCGGCTTGGAAGTAGGCATGCGCGGAAGAGTAAAGGAATCCCGAGCGGCCCTGACCGGCGCTCAGGAGTAGCGGCGCCTACCCGAAGCCGGGGTGAAATCGATCACCAGCGGAACCCCCTCCAGCTCGTAGGTCTCGCGCATCCGGTTCTCCAGGTGGTAGGCCCAGTCGCGGACGATCAGTTTGCGGTCGTTGACCTGGATCGCGATCCGCGGCGGGCGCTCCCCCACCTGCGCCGAGTAGTAGAGGCGCAGGCGCTTGCCGCGACGCGACGGCGGCGGCGCCTTTGCGACGACGTCGTTGACGAAGCGGTTCAGCTCCGGGGTCGGAATCCGCTGCCCCGCCTTGTCAGCCAGTTGCAGCGCCCGCGGCAGCAGCGAGTTGACGTTGCGGCCGTGCTTGGCCGAGACGGTGATGACGGCCGGCCGCAGCCGCAGTTTGCGCTCGACCCGGGCCCGGGCGTCGTCGATGTCGGTTGCGGTTACGTCCCACTTGTTCATCGCCAGCAGGGTCGCGCAGCCCGCCTTCATCGCCATCTCCGCGACCCGCAGGTCCTCGGAGGTGACCCCCTCGGAGGCGTCGCAGACGACGATCGCCACGTCGGCGCGCTCGACGGCGCGTTCGGAGCGCAGCTGGGCGTAGTAGTCCACCGTCCCGGCGACCTTCGAGCGGCGCCGCAGCCCGGCCGTGTCGACGAGGACCACCGGGCGGCCGTCGACCTCGAGCCGGGTGTCGATCGCGTCGCGGGTGGTGCCGGCGATGTCGGAGACGATCACCCGGTCGGAGCCGAGGAAGGCGTTGACCAGCGAGGACTTGCCGACGTTGGGGCGGCCGATCACCGCGACCCGCACCGCCTCCTCCTCGTCCGGCCGCGGCTCGCGCTCGCCCAGCGCGGCGACGATCGCGTCCAGCAGGTCGCCGGTGCCGAGCCCGTGGGTGGCCGAGACCGGCAGCGGCTCGCCCAGCCCGAGCGCGTGGAACTCGGCGGCGATCCCGTAATCGTTCGCGCGGTCGGCCTTGTTGACGACGGCGAGAACCGGGACCTCGGCGCCGCGCAGCGTCTTCGCCAGCTCGGCGTCGCCGGCGCGGAGGCCGGCGCGGCCGTCGACCACCATCAGGATCGCGTCGGCTTCGGCGATCGCCAGCCGCGCCTGAGCCTGGACGTCGCGGGCCAGCTCGGCCTCGTCGCCGAGGTCGATGCCACCGGTGTCGACCAGCTCGAAGGCGACCCCGTTCCACTCGGTGGCGAGGCGCTTGCGGTCGCGGGTGACGCCCGGCTCGGGCGAGGTGACCGCCTCGGTGCCGCCGACCAGGCGGTTGACCAGAGTGCTCTTGCCGACGTTGGGGAAGCCGACGACGGCGACGGTCGGGACGCTCATACGAGCCCTCGCTCGCGGGCGAGGGCGACGACCCGGGCCACGACCTGCTGCAGCGAGAGCCCGGTCGTGTCGAGTTCGACCGCGTCCTCGGCGGGCCGCAGGGCGCCGTGCTCGCGCTCGGTGTCACGGGCGTCGCGCTGGCGCTGGGCGGCGAGGACCGTCTCGACGTCCTCGCCGGTCTCGGCGGCGCGGCGGCGCGCCCGCTCCTCGTCGGAGGCGGTGAGGAAGATCTTCAGCGGCGAGCCGGGGCTGACCACGGTGCCGATGTCCCGCCCCTCGGCGACGTAGCGACCGGCCTCGATCAGCTGCCGCTGGCGGGCGACCATCGCCTCCCGCACCCGGGGGTGGACCGAGACGCGGGAGGCCGCGGCGGTGACCTCGGGGCTGCGCACCTCGCGGCTGACGTCGCGATGGCCAAGCAGGACCAGGCGGCCGTCGAAGCCGACCTCCAGTCCCTCGGCGAGCGCGCCGAGAGCCTCGCCGTCGTCGAGGTCGACGCCGCCCTCCAGCGCCGCCAGGGCCACGCAGCGGTACATCGCCCCGGAGTCGAGGTAGGTGAAACCGATCTCCTCGGCGACGGCGCGCGCGACCGTGGACTTGCCGGCCCCGGCGGGCCCGTCGATCGCGATCACCATGGCGGCAGCGTATTGACGATGCTCAGCGGCCGATCAGCGAGGCGAGATCCGCCTCGAAGCCGGGGTAGCTGACCGCGGCGGCATCCATGCCCCGGACCTCGACGCCCTCCTTCGAGGCGAGGCCGGCGACCGCGCCCAGCATCGCGATCCGGTGGTCGCCGCGGGAGTCGATCGTGCCGCCCCGCAGGCCGCCCGTGCCCTCGATGACCATCCCGTCCGCCGTCGGCTCGACCTTGCCACCGAGCGCCCGCAGCGCCGCGGTCACGGTCTCGATCCGGTCCGACTCCTTGCGCCGCAGCTCCTCGGCGTCGCGGATCACCGTGGTCCCCTCGGCGAAGCAGGCGGCGAGGGCGACCAGCGGCAGCTCGTCGATCGCCAGCGGGATCTCGGCCCCGCCGACCTCGGTGGCCTGGAGCGACGCCGGGCGGACGCGGAGCTCGGCGATCGGCTCGCCCCCCTCCTCCCGTTCCCCTTCCCGCTCGACCTCGGCGCCCATCCGCTCGAGGATCGTGAGGAGGCCGGTACGGGTCGGGTTGACGTTGACCTCCTCGAGCACCACCTCGCTCCCCTCGACCAGAGACGCGGCGACGACGAAGAAGGCGGCGGAGGAGATGTCGGCGGGGACGACGATCCGGCCCGGTTCCAGCCGCTCGACCGGGCGAACCACCACGGCGTCGCCGACGCGCTCGATCGGGGCGCCGGCGGCGGAGAGCATCCGCTCGGTGTGGTCGCGGCTCGGCAGCGGCTCGACCACCCGGGTCTCCCCCCCGGCCAGCAGCCCGGCGAAGAGCAGGCAGGACTTGACCTGGGCGCTGGCGACCGGCATCTCGTAGGTGGCGCCGTGAAGGGTCGTCCCCTCGATCTCCAGAGGTGGCAGGCGATCGTCGCGAGCGCGCAGGTTCGCCCCCATCCGCCGCAGCGGCACCGTGATCCGGTCGACCGGGCGGCGCCGGATCGAGTCGTCCCCGTCGAGGGTCCAGCGCCCTTCCTCCTGCCCCGCCAGCCAGCCGGGGAGAAGGCGCAGCAGCGTGCCCGCGTTGCCGACGTCGATCGTGGCCGGACGCGCGCCTCGCAGGCCGATGCCCTCGATCGTCTTGACGCGAGCGCTCGAGGTCCTCGGTGGATCGAGAGCGGCCGTGATCGTCGCGTAGCCGCCGACCTTCGCCCCCAGTGCCTCAACCGCGGCCAGCGTCGAGCGCGTGTCGGCCGCGTCCAGATACCCCTCGATCTCCGTCTCCCCCTCCCCCATCGCCGCGATCAGCGCCGCCCGGTGGGAGATCGACTTGTCCGAGGGCGGGCGCAGCGAGCCGCGCAGGGGTCCGGAGGGCTCGAAGCGGGCGTCGCTCATTCGCCCACGGCGGAGACGGTGTGGCCGAGCCGGCGCACCAGCTCCTGGGCCTTCGCCGCCTGCTCGTCGCCGCTGACCCAGATCGAGACCGCGCCGGAAGTCATGTCCGGCGCCGGGTGCAGCGCCATGTCCTCGATGTTGACCCCCGCCTCGCCCAGGGCGAGCGCCAGCTCGGCGATCGTCCCCGGCTTGTTGGCGACGACGATCCGCAGCTCGCGCAGCGGCCCCGCGTCCGACTCGGCTTCCAGCAGCCGGCGGCGGTCCTCGCCGGCGGCCGCGTGCCAGGCGGCGAGCGCCTCGCGGTCGCCGCCGCGGATCAGCTCCGCCGCCTCTCGCAGCCGCGCCGCGACCGAGTCGACCGAGTCCGCCACCGCCTCGCGGTTGCTGGCGAAGATGTCGGCCCAGATCGCCGGGTTGGAGCCGGCGACGCGGGTCGCGTCGCGGAAGCTGGGCCCGACGTCCGGCAGGCGCTCGCTGTCCTGGGTCAGGGACTCGGCTCCCTCGCTGGCCAGGGCGTTGGCGAGCACGTGCGGCATGTGGCTGACCGTCGCCATCAGGCGGTCGTGGCCCGCCGGGTCGATCGCCTGGGGCCGCGCCCCCAGGGCCGAGAGCGCCCGCTGCAGGCGGTCGTAGAGGAGGCCGCTGGACCGCTCTGTCGGGGTCAGGTACCAGCGGGCACCCTCGAAGAGGTCCTCGCGGGCGTTCTCCACCCCGGCCGTCTCCGCCCCCGCCAGAGGATGGCCGCCGATGAAGCGCTCGTCGTCGCCGACCGCGGCGACCAGCTCGCCCTTGGTCGAGCCGACGTCGGTGACCGCGGTGTCCGGCCCCGCCGCGGCCAGCGCCTCGCGCGCCTGCTCGGGCAGTGCCGCGACCGGGGCGCAGCAGAAGACCAGGTCCGCGTCGGCGCAGGCCTCGGCGATCGAGCCGGCGGCCCGGTCGATCGCCCCCAGCTCGACCGCGCGCCGCAGCCGCTCCGGGCTGCGCCCGCAGCCGACCACCTCGGCCTCCAGCCGCCGCCGCGCGGCGAGCCCGATCGAGCCTCCGATCAGGCCCACCCCGAGGACGGCGATCCTCATCTGCGCAGGGTCGCCTTCACGAACCGCGCCGCGCCTCCACGGCGGAGGCGAACCGCTCCAGGGCGGTGACGGTGTCGTCCCAGTCGATGCAGGCGTCGGTGATCGACTGGCCGTAGGTCAGCGGCTCGCCGGGGACCAGGTTCTGCCGGCCCTCGACCAGGAACGACTCCAGCATCACCCCGACGATCGCCTTGTTGCCGTCGGCGATCTGGTCGGCGATGTCGCCGGCGGCGAGGAACTGCTTCTCCGGGTCCTTGCCGCTGTTGTCGTGGGAGGCGTCGATCACCAGCCGCTCCGGCAGGCCGGCGACGCCGAGCGTCACCAGCGCGTCCTCGACCTCGGGCGGGTGGTAGTTCGGCTCGCCGTGGCCGCCGCGCAGGATCAGGTGGCAGTCCGGGTTGCCGGTGGTGTGGAGGATCGCCGGCATGCCCGCGTCGTCGATCCCGGCGAAGGCGTGCGATGCGGCGGCCGCCCGCACCGCGTCGACCGCGATCTGGATGTTGCCGTCGGTCCGGTTCTTGAAGCCGATCGGCATCGAGAGGCCCGAGGCCAGCTGGCGGTGCGTCTGGCTCTCCGAGGTGCGCGCCCCGATCGCCCCCCAGGCGACCGCGTCGGCGATGTACTGCGGCGTGATCGGATCGAGGAACTCGCAGCCGATCGGCAACCCGGTGTCCAGGACTTCCAGCAGCAGTTTGCGGGCGATCCGCAGGCCGGCGTTAACGTCGCCGCTTTCGTCCAGGTGCGGGTCGTTGATCAAACCCTTCCAGCCGGTCGTCGTCCGCGGCTTCTCGAAGTAGACCCGCATCACGACCAGGATCTCCTCGCGCAGCGCCCGCGCCGTCGCGCTCAGCTTCGTCGCGTACTCCATCGCCGCCTTTGGGTCATGCACGCTGCACGGGCCGACGACGACCATCAGCCGCGGGTCTTTTCCCGACAGTACGTCGCGGACTTCCTCGCGGCCGCGGACCACCGCTTTGGCCCGCTCCTCGCCGAGCGGCAGCTCTTCGAGCAGCCTCGCCGGCGGCGCCAGCTCGACCACTTTCGCGATCCGCTGATCGCGGACGCCGTCTCGTTTCGTCCCCTCCATCCCGATGAACATTTTGCCTTTGCCTTTCTCCAAACCCCTGAGATCGTACTTTCTGGTCGCGAGCCGCCGGGGCAGGTCGGAGCGCGGGACCGAACCTTGAAGGGCGCCCGACCGGAAGATGTGAAGTCTTCGGGCGGCAGTGGGCCGCCGGGCCGGACGCCTAGCTAAATCGCCAATAGGTGAGGTAGCCGCACGCGACGGCAGCGGTGAGCGCTCTGGTGCCGGTCGCGGGTGTCGGCTTGTCCAGCCTCACGGTCCCGACGTTGTATCACCTGCGCGGCTTTAGTCAAGTAATTCCGACAGGCCACGCAGGAAGCGCTCGTTCTCCTCCGCGGTGCCGTAGCTGACGCGGATGTGCCCGGGGCCGCCGAGGGCCTTGCCGGGGCGCACCGCGATCTCGCGCTCGGCGAGGCCGGCGATCACCGTTGCTTCGTCGGCGTCGCCGAGGTCGATCCAGGAGAAGTTGGCGTGGGACTCGGCGGTCCGGAGGCCGAGACTGTGCAGGCCCTCCTCGACGGTGAGGCGGGCGGCGATCGTGCTCTCGACCCGGCGCAGGACGTCGTCCTGGTGGAGGATCGCCTCCGCCCCGGCCGCCTGGGCGAGGGCGTTGACGCTGAACGGCTGGCGCACCGCGTCGACCGCGGCGCGGAACTTGGCCGGCCCGATCGCGTAGCCGACCCGGAGCCCGGCGAGGCCGTAGCACTTGCTGAAGGTGCGCAGGACGACGAGGTTGGGGAAGTCGGCGAGCAGGTCGAGGCTGGCGTCGGGGTCGTCGTGGGTCTGGAACTCGACGTAGGCCTCGTCGAGGATCACCGTCACGTGCTCGGGAATCCGCTCGCAGAAGGCGGCGATCTCCGCCGCGGGGATGTGGGTCGCGGTCGGGTTGTTCGGGTTGCAGACGATCAGCAACTGGGTCGCCGCGGTCACCTCGGCCGCCATCGCGTCGAGGTCGTGGACGTCGCCCTCGGCCAGCGGCACGCGGATCTCGCGGGCGCCGGTCAGCGCCGGCAGGTACGGGTACATCGAGAAGGACGGCCAGGCGTAGACGATCTCGGCGCCGGGCTCGCAGAGCGCCTCGGCGGCGGCGAGGAGGATCTCGCAGGAGCCGTTGGCGACGGCGATCCGACCGGGCTCGGTCTCGTAGCGCTCGGCCAGCCGCCGGCGCAGCAGGGTCGCGTCGGGATCCGGGTAGCGGTTCATCGCCCCGGCGGTCTGCTGGATCGCCTCGATCACCTTCGGGTGCGGCGGGAAGGGCGACTCGTTGGAGGCGAGCTGGGCGATGTTGCCCGAGGCGATGGCCTCGGGCGCCTGCCCGGTAGGGACCCCGGCCTGGTAGCCCGGCATGCGGGCGAGCTTCTCGGCGAACGTGATCGTCATCGGCGATCGATTGTGACGGACGCGGGGCCGCCGCTCTACTGCGCGGCTTCGAGGTCCGTCCGCAGCTTCTGCGCCTCGCCGACGTAGACGTGGATCGGCACGTGCTCGGCCGGCGCATAGAAGTGCAGCATCACCCGGATCACCCGCGGCATCGAGCCGGGAACGGGGATCTCGCGGCAGCACATCAGCGGCACCATTGTCAGACCCAGGTCGCGGGCGGCGACGGCGGGGAACTCGGCGTCCAGGTCGTCCGTGGTCGTGAACAGGCAGCTGACCATCGCCTCCGGCGCCAGCCGGTTGCGCTCGATCAGCCCTTGCATCAGCTCCTCGGTCGCCGAGAGGATCGCGTCCGCCTCGTTGGCCTCGGCCTGCACGGCACCGCGCACCGCGAAGAGGCGCTGCTGGGGCGGCTGATCGGCGCCGAGCGGCAACTCGCCGTTGCTTCCGTTCCCGGTCACTCCCCACATATTCCCAAAGCGAGGGGGCGAAACTCACAGCGGTGGGACTTATCCGCCTATCACGCACCTCCAGGCCGAAACCGAAGCCACGGCCATCGCGGACACCATCGCCGCCCGGCTCACCCTCTAGCCGCGTCGCGCAACCGGGCGATCTCGTCGCTCGAAAGCCGCCGCGCTCCGCCCTCCTTCAGTCGCCCCAGCGCGAGCGGTCCGAACCGCACCCGCTGCAACGCCACCACGCGATTGCCGACCGCCTCGACCATGCGCCGGACCTGGCGGTTGCGGCCTTCGCGGAGGACGATCTCGACCTCTCGCTCGCCGAGGCGGCGGACCTCGGCCGGGCCCGTCCGGCCGTCCTCGAGCTCGACCCCGCGCCGCAGGCGCTCGAGGTCGCGGTCGCCGATCGATTTGCCGAGGCGCACCTTGTAGGTCTTCGGAACTTCGTAGCGCGGGTGGGTGAGGCGGTCGGCGAGCTCGCCGTCGTTGGTCAGCAGCAGCAGGCCCGTGGTATCCGCGTCGAGGCGCCCGACCGGGTAGAGCCGCGCCCCGGTGTCGACCAGCTCGACGACCGCCGCACGGTTCCCAGGCTCGCGCGCCGTGGAGACCACCCCCGCCGGCTTGTTCACCGCCCAGACCTCGCGCGCCTCGGCCGCCACCGGCTTGCCGTTGACCCGCACGTCGTCGCCCGCGCCGACGTCGCGCGCCGGGTCGGTCACCACCTCGCCGCCGACGGTCACCAGGCCCTTGGCGACGATCTCCTCGGCTTTGCGTCGCGAGGCGACCCCGCCATGGGCGAGGAACTTCGCCAGCCTCACGGCTCGGCGCGCTGTTCCCCGGCCTTCAGCAGCCGCTCGCGCAGCTCGCGCTCGTCCTCGGGGCTGGGGTCGAAGCGCGTCGGGTCGGGCAGCTGGTCCAGCCCGCTGAGACCGAAGAGGCGCTCGAACAGCTCCGAGGTCTTGAAGATCGCGGCGCCGAACTGGGAGCGGCCGGACTCTTCGATCAGGCCCCGCTCGGCCAGGCTCTGGACCGCCGACTCGGAGGTGACGCCGCGGATCCGGGCGACCTCGGGCCTAGTCACCGGCTGCAAATAGGCGACGATCGCCAGCGTCTCGGCCTGGGCCTGGGTCAGCGGCGGGGTTCGCGGCTTCGAGAGCAGCCGCCGGGCGGCGTCCTCGCTGGCGGGGTCGCTGGCGAGGCTGAAGCCGCCGGAGACCTCGCGCAGGACGATCCCGCGCTTGCCCTCGGCGAGGTCCTCGCGCAGCAGCTCGATCGCCTCGGCAACCTGGCCCTCGGTCGCCTCGGTCGCCAGCGCCAGGTCGGCGGCGGAGACCGGCTGCGGCGAGAGGAAGAGCAGCGCTTCGACGGTGCGGGAGAGGTCGTTCATCCGTTCTTGCTTATCCCCGTGGTCGGCGCAACCTTCTTCACCCGGATCGGGCCGAAGGCGCGGTCCTGCTCCCAGGTGATCTCGCCCTTGCGGTAGAGCTCCAGCAGGCCGAAGACGGTGACCGCCTGGGTCAGCCGGTCCTCGCCGCCGAACTCCTCGTCGAAGTCGAAGCTGGGGCGGCCGCGGAGGACGTCGCGGAGGACCCGGAGGCGGCGCTCGAGCGAGACGGTCGGGCGGATATGGCTGATGTCGACATCGGGCGGCTCGGTCAGCAGGTCGCCGAGGGCGGCGCCGAGCGCGTCGGGGTCGTAGACCGCGGTGGCGGCGTCGACGGCGACGCGGCGCAGCTCGGCCGGCAGCGGCGCCGAGCGGTACAGGTAGCCGCGCTGGCTCTCGAAGCGGTCGGAGAGGACCTTGGAGACTTCGCTGTAGCGGCGGTACTCGAGCATCCGCGCGATCAGCTCCTCGACCGCTTCCTCGGGGCTGAGGTCGTCCAGCTCCTCCTCGGCGCTGGGCAGCATCAGCCGCGACTTCAGCTCCAGCAGGGCGGCGATCAGGACGAGGAACTCGGTCGCCACCTCCAGCTCCAGCTCCCCCTCGCGCTCGAGGTGCTCGACGTAGGCGACGACGACCTCGCCCAGCTGCAGGTCGAGGAGGCTGATCTCCTCGCGGAGGACGACCGCCATCAGCAGGTCGAACGGCCCGGCGAAGACGTCGAGGTCGAGATCGAGGTCGAGGTCGGCGACGGCCACGGGTCCAGACTAGAGCCGCGGAGGGACGGCCGCGGCGGCTTTCCGGGCTATTTGGGCTCTAAGCGGCGAAACCCATGCGCTCGCGCACGTCGGCGAGGACCGGGGCGGCCAGCGCCCGCGCCTTTTCGGCGCCGGCGGCGAAGACCCGCTCCAGCTCGGCCTCGTCGGGGCGCAGCTCGGCGTAGCGCTCGCGGACCGGCGCCAGGTACTCGACGACCGCCTCGGCGACGGCCTTCTTGAAGTCGCCGTAGCCGGCGCCCTCGAACTCCTTCTCGACCGCCGCCTGGTCGCTGCCGCGGGCGACGGCGAGGATGTCGATCAGGTTGGTGATCCCCGGCTTTTCTGGACTGCGGACGACCTCGCGACCGGAATCGGTGACGGCGGAGCCGAACTTCTTGCGGATCAGGTCGGGCTCGTCGAGGACGAGGACGGTGCCCTGCGGGGTGCCGCCGGTGGTCGACATCTTCCGTTCCGGCTCCTGCAGGTCCATGATCCGGGCGCCGACCTCCGGGATCACCAGCTCCGGCACCACCAGCGTCTCGCCGAAGCGCTCGTTGAAGCGGCGGGCGATCTCCCGCATCAGCTCGACGTGCTGGCGCTGGTCGTCGCCGACCGGCACCTCGGTGGCGCGGTAGGCGAGCACGTCGGCCGCCATCAGCACCGGGTAGTAGAAGAGCGCCGCGGAGGCGAGTTCGCGGTCCTTGCCGACCTTTTCCTTGAACTGGGTCATGCGATTGAGGTCGCCGTGGGCGGTGACCGAGGAGAGCAGCCAGGTCAGCTCGGTGTGCTCGCGCACGTCGGACTGGCGGAAGAGGACGCAGCGCTCGGGATCGAGGCCGGCGGCGAGCAGGATCGCGGCAGTGTCGTAGACGCGCTCGCGCAGTTCGACCGGGTCGTAGGCAACCGAGATCGCGTGCAGATCGACGACGCAGAAGATCGCCGGCTCGCCCCGCTCCTGGCCCTCGACGTACTGGCGGATCGCGCCGATGTAGTTGCCGAGGTGCTTGCGGCCGGTCGGCTGGATGCCGCTGAAGATGATCGGCTTGGACACAAGCTGAGCCTATTGAGGGAGCCGGGACCGGTGACCCCTCGTTCGGACAATCGGCGGTCTAATTAGACCGCCGATTGTCCGAACGAGGGGTCACCGGTCCCGGCTCCCTCAATAGGCTCAGCTTGTGTCCAAG
>DASUTJ010000089.1:0-43317 GCA_036374655.1 Solirubrobacterales bacterium
CCTCAGCCCGCTCGCCTGGGACCTCGGGCACATCGCCAACTTCGAGGAGCTGTGGCTGGTGCAGACGATCGGCGGGCGCGAGCCGCTGCACGGCGACCTCGGCCGCTTCTACGACGCGATCGAGAACCCGCGCGCGACCCGCAACGAGCTGCCGATCCTGCGCGGCGACGCGCTGCTGGCCTACATGGCCGACGTCCGCGAGCGGGCGCTCGACGTGCTCGACGCCCTCGACGGAGAGCTCGCCGGCAGCGAGGATCCACTGCTCGCCGACGGCTTCGCCTACGAGATGCTGATCGCGCACGAGCACCAGCACAACGAGACGATGCTGCAGCTGCTGCAGCTGGTCGAGGGCTACGAGCTGCCGGCGGAGATCGAAGCCGAACGCATTTCTTCCCGCATACCGGGAACAAGTGCGTCCGGTCAGGAGATGGTCGCCGTCGAGGCCGGGGAGCACGGGATCGGTGCCCCCGCCCGCGGCTTCGCCTACGACAACGAGCGCCCGCGCCACGCAGTCGAGCTGGCCGCCTTCGAGATCGATCGAACCCCGGTCTCCAACGGCGCGTACATCGCCTTCATGGAGGACACCGGCGCCGAGCCACCGCACCACTGGCAGCGGGACGAGGGCGGCTGGGTGGACACCTCGCGCGGGCGGCGGAATCCAATCGAGCGTGACGACCCGGTGATCCACGTCTCCTGGGACCAGGCCGACGCCTTCGCCCGCTGGGCCGGCAAGCGGCTGCCGACCGAGCACGAGTGGGAGGCCGCCCGCGACCGCCTCGAGGGCCTCGGCCACGGCTGGGAGTGGACCTGCTCGGACTTCCTCGCCTACCCGGGTTTCGCGGCCTTTCCCTATCCGGAGTACTCCGAGGTCTTCTTCGGCGACGAGTACAAGGTGCTGCGCGGCGGCTCCTGGGCCACTCACCCGCGCGTCGCCCGGCCGACCTTCCGCAACTGGGACCTGCCGCAGCGCAACCAGATCTTCGCCGGGCTGCGCTGCGCGAGGGACGCATGACGATCGCGATCGACGTCCACCTCGACGCCGATGCCGCGGCGAAGATGGCGGCCGACGTGCGCGCCGGGCTCTGCGCCTACCCGAAGGAGGTGGCGCCGAAATACTTCTACGACGACCGCGGCTCGCGGCTGTTCGAGCAGATCACCGAGTTGCCCGAGTACTACCCGACCCGGGCCGAGCGGCAGATCCTCGAGCGGCGCTCGGCCGAGATCCATGCCACCGCAGGCTGTCCCAGCACCCTGATCGAGCTCGGCTCCGGCTCGGCGGCGAAGACCCGCCACCTGCTCAGCGCGATGCGCGACTGCGGCAGCCTCGAGACCTACGTCCCGGTCGACATCTCCGAGGAGATCACCGAGCGGACCGCGGCCGAACTGGTCGACGAGTACCCGGGCCTCGACGTCCACGGTCTCGTCTGCGACTTCGAGCAGCACCTCGAGCGGGTGCCCCACGGCACCGACCGGCGGATGATCGCCTTCCTCGGCGGCACGATCGGCAACCTCTACCCGCGCCAGCGCCACGCCTTCCTGGAGCGGATCGCGGCGCTGCTCGGCCCGGAGGACACGCTCATGCTCGGCACCGACCTGATCAAGGACCGGGCTCGCCTCGAGGCGGCCTACGACGACGCGGCCGGGGTCACCGCCGAGTTCAACAAGAACGTCCTCGCGGTCCTCAACAGCCAGCTCGGCGCCGACTTCGACCTCGACGCCTTCGAGCACGTCGCCCGCTACGACGAGGAGGCGGAGCGGATGGACATCCGCCTGCGCTCGCTTGCCGACCAGGAGGTCCGGCTCGACGACCTCGATCTCGAGATCGCCTTCGCCGCGGGTGAGGAGATGCGGACCGAGATCTCGACCAAGTTCACCCGCGAGCGGCTGGAATCCAGTTACGCCGGCGCCGGCCTCGAGCTGCGCGGCTGGTTCACCGACGAGGCCGGCGACTACGCCCTCAGCCTCGCGGCACCTGCTGGGTGATGCAGTGGATGTTGCCGCCGCCGAGGAGGATCTCGCGCGCCGGTACCCCGACGACTTCGCGCCCGGGGAAGGTGCGGCGCAGGATCGACGCCGCCTCCTCGTCGTGGCGGGGGTCGAGCAGCGGCATCACGATGCGTGAGTTGCCGAGGTAGAAGTTGACGTAGGAGGCGGCGAGGCGGTCGCCGGCCTGGCGCGGCTGCGTGCCCTCGGCGGCGTCGACGCCCTCGGTCTCCTCGGCTGAAGCGTGCAGGGGGCCGGGAGAGGGAAGGAGCTCCACCTCAAGCGAGCGGCCGCGGGCGTCGGTGGCGGCTTCGAGCCGCTCGCGGGCGTCGCGGGAGATGGCGTGCTGGGGGTCGTCCTCGTCGTCGGTCCAGGTCAGCAGCACCGTCCCCGGCCGGGCGAAGCAGGCGAGGTTGTCGACGTGGCCGTCGGTCTCGTCCTCGAAGACGCCGGCGCCGAGCCAGACCACCTTCTCGGCCCCGAGGTAGTCGAGCAGGACGCGCTCGATCTGCTCCCTGGAGAGCTCCGGGTTGCGGTTCGGGTTGAGCAGGCACTCTTCGGTCGTCAGCACGGTCCCCTCGCCGTCGACGTGGATCGCGCCGCCCTCGAGCACGATCGGGGCGCGGTAGCGGTCGGTGCCCTCGATCTCCAGCACCTTCGCCGCCACCCGTTCGTCGCGGTCCCAGGGGAAGTAGAGCCCGCCGTTCGTCCCACCCCAGGCGTTGAAGCGCCAGTCGACGCCGCGCCGACCACCCTCGCCGTCGACGAGGAAGGTCGGGCCGTGGTCGCGGATCCAGGCGTCGTCGGTCGAGACCTCGACCACCCGCACCGAGGGCGCCAGCATCGCCCGCGCGTTCCCGAACTGGCCGTCGGAGACCGCCATCGTCACCGGCTCGGAGGCGACGATCGCCTCCGCGACCGCGGCGTAGGCCTCCTGGGCGGGCTTGGCGCCGAGACGCCAGTTGTCCGGCCGCTCCGGCCAGGCCATCCAGCAACCGGCGTGCGGCTCGAACTCGCCGGGCATGCGGAAGCCGTCTTCCACGGGCGTCGATTTCAGCGTCGCGCTCACCTCCCACTATCTTGAACCAGTGGACGAGATCCGCCTGATCCGTGCCGAGCAGCCACCCGAGTCGCCGGCCCGCACCCGCGATCCGCAGCGGCCGCCGTTCCGGATCGCCGCCGTCCAGCACCGCTGGCACCCCGACCCGGCCGAGCACGAGGCGGCCTTAGGGGAGGGGATTCGGGTCGCCGCTGGGGAGGGCGCGAAGCTCGTCTGTTTGCAGGAGCTGACCCTGAGCCGCTACTTCGCCGTCGACCCCGCCGGCCCCGAGGCGGCCGGGGCGGAGCCGGAGGAGCTGCCCGGCGGCCGCACCTTCGATTTCGCCGCTCGGATGGCGGCCGCTCACGACGTCCACGTCCACGCCTCGCTCTACGAGCGCGCCGACGGCGACGACGGCCTCGGTTTCAACACCGCGATCGTCGTCTCTCCTGCGGGGGAGCTGGTCGCCCGCACCCGCAAGCTCCACATCCCGGTCACCGCCGGCTACCACGAGGACCGCTACTTCCGGCCCGGCCCGGCCGATGCGGACGCCTATCCGCTGGTCGGTCTCGGCGACCTGCGCATCGGCCTGCCGACCTGCTGGGACCAGTGGTTCCCCGAGGTCGCCCGCGCCTACAGCCTCGAGGGCGCCGACGTGCTCGTCTACCCGACCGCGATCGGCTCCGAGCCCGACCACCCCGAGTTCGACACCCAGCCGCTCTGGCAGCAGGTGATCGTCGGCAACGGGATCGCCAACGGCGTCTTCATGGTCGCCGTCAACCGCATCGGCGACGAGCCCCCGCTCACCTTCTACGGCTCCTCCTTCATCTCCGACCCCTACGGCCGAATCCTCGCTAAAGCGCCCAGAGACGAACCGGCAGTCCTCGTCGCCGACCTAGACCTGGACCAACGCCGAGACTGGCTGGAGCTCTTCCCGTTCCTCGAGACCAGACGACCCGACACCTACGGCTCGCTTACCGAGCCACCTGCTTAGCTTGGTGCCAGCGCGTCGATCGTCTCGGCCAGCTTGTCCGGCGTGACGATCGGGGTGAGGATCGGGAGGGTGATGCCTCCGGCGACGAATTCGCCGAGGCGCTGCTTCATCTGCTCCGGGGTCCCGAAGACGAACATCTCCTCGATCGCCTCCCACGGAGCGGCTGCGGCGGCAGCCTGACGGTCGCCTGCTTCCCAGGCGTCGACCATCGGCTGGATCTGCTCGCCGTAGCCGAGCCAGCGGTAGAACTCGGCGTAGACCGGGACGGTGATGTAGGAGGAGAACATGAAGCGGGCCAGCGGCTCGACCTGCTCGCGCTCGCCGGGGATGCAGAAGAAGCGGCAGAGGAGCTCGAAGCCCTCCGGCGCGTCCTGGAGCTGCGCGGTCACCTTCGGCAGGCCGGCCAGCGGCAGGAAATTGGTGAAGGCGCCGTCGGCGCGCTCGACCGCCAGCTCCAGCATCTTGCCCCGCAGCGCCGCCAGCACGATCGGCACCCGGTGCGCGGGCTTCTGTTCCAGCTTGAAGCCGGTCTCGGTCCGCTCGCCGGCCAGCGCCGGCGCGAGGAAGTCGAGCGTCTCCCGCACCTTGCTGAGCGGCTTCTCGAAGGGGATCCGGTTCCAGCCTTCGACGATCCGGTCCGAGGAGGAGCCGATGCCGAGCACGAAGCGGCCCTCGGAGGCGTCGGCGAGCGCCGCCGCCTGCTGCGCCAGCAGCGCCGGGCCGCGCTGGAAGACGCCGACGATCCCGGTCCCGAGCCGCGCCCGCTCGGTCCCGGCGGCGCTCAGCGCCAGCGGCGTGAAGCCGTCCGGCCCGGCGGTCTCGCCCGTCCAGAGGTCGGTGTAGCCGGCCGCCTCGGCGCGCCTGACCAGCTCGCCGTGGTCAGCGAGCGTCAGTCCCGGCAGCGGCAGCGTCAAGCCCCAGCGATCCATCGACCGTGACCCTATCGCTCGACCACTGGCGGAAGAAGGACTCGGCGTCGCTGGCGCTGAGCGGCCGGGTGAAGAGGAAGCCCTGCGCGTTGTCGCACTTCTTGTCGCGGATCACCGAGAGGTCCTGCGGGCGCTCGACCCCCTCGGCGGTCGTCTCGATCTCCAGCGCTTTGCCGAGCTGGACCAGGGTCTGGAGGAGGATCGCGTTCTCGCCGCCCTCGGCCAGCTGCGAGACGAAGGAGCGGTCGATCTTCAGCACGTCGACGGGGAACTGGCGCAGGTGGGTGAGCGAGGAGTAGCCGGTGCCGAAGTCGTCGACGGCGATCCGCACTCCCAGCTCCTTCAGCTCTTCCAGCCGCCGCGCGGTCTCCTCGGCGTCGGTCATCAGGCTCGTCTCGGTGATCTCCAGCGTCAGCGCCTCGGCCGCCAGCCCGCTCGCCGCCAGCGCCAGCTTGACGTCGTCGATCAGGTCGTCGGTGTCGAGCTGCAGCTGGGAGACGTTGACCGAGAGCGCCAGCGTGCGCCCCTCGCGCTGCCACTTCGCCGCCTGCTCGCAGGCCTCGCGCAGGACCCAGGCGCCGACGTCGACGATCAGCTTCGAGTCCTCCAGGAGCGGAATGAAGTCCTCCGGCTGGACCACGCCGCGGCCCGGCCGCCGCCAGCGGATCAGCGCCTCGACCCCGGTCGGGACCATCGTCTGCAGGTCGAAGGTCGGCTGGTAGACGAGGAAGAACTCCTCGTTGCCGAGCGCGCTCTGCAGGTCCATTTCGATTTCCAGCCGCGATTGCGCTTCGTCCTCCATCCCCGACTCGAAGACGAGGTAGCGGCTCTTGCCGCCCCACTTCGCCCGGTACATGGCGATGTCGGCGTCGCGCAGCAGCTCTTCGGCCGAGGCGCGGACCCCGGTGGCGATCCCGATGCTGGCCTTGGCGTGGACCAGGTTCTCGCCGTGCGGTCCCAGCGAGAACGGCTCGCGGAACGCTTCCAGCAGCCGCTCGGCGATCAGCTCCGGCCCCGCCGCCAGCGAGATCCCGTCGGCGACGACGACGAACTCGTCGCCCCCGAGCCGCCCCAGCGCGTCGGTCTCGCGGATCACGCCCTCCAGCCGTTCGGCCACCGCGCAGAGCAGTTCGTCCCCGGTGCCGTGGCCGAGCGAGTCGTTGATCGCCTTGAAGTTGTCGAGGTCGACGAACAGCGCCGCCACCGGTTCCTGCTGCAGCCGCGCCCGGGTCAGCGTCTGCTCGATCCGGTCGAGGATCAGGGTCCGGTTGGGCAGCCCGGTAAGCGCGTCGTGGGTGGCGAGGAAGACGAGTTCCTTCTCGCGGCTGGTGAGTTCCTCGCTGGCCCGCTGGCGCTCGTCCTCGAAGGACTGGCACATCCGCACCAGGGTCACGTCGAGGCTGCGCTGGACCATGCACCGCGCCCGCTCCAGCGTCTCCTCGGAGAGCCCGAGGTCGGCGGCGCTCTCGTCGAGCACCTCGAGGGTGGCGTCGCGCCAGCGCATGCAGCGTTTCGTCACCTCGTTGAGCGGCGCCTCGCGCTGCGAGGCGAGCTGGGCGAAGATCCGCCAGGACTCCTGACCGACCTCGCGGGCGACGGCTTCGCCCTCGCCGGACATCCAGCGGCCGACGGCGACGGTGGAGACGGTGCCGACGTCTTCGAAGCTGTCTTCGACGACCCGGGCCAGTGTTCTGCCGGACTCGGCCGACCAGCGCATCATCCGCTCCACGACCTCGGCCGTGCGAGCGTTCAGCTCCAGGCCCAGCCGTTCGAGCTCATGTGCCTCCATCCCTGGCGCATCGGTCGGCCGTGCCGGGCTCTTTAGAGGTCAGCGTCATTTCGTGCATACGTCCACGGCCCCACTTCGATTAGCCTGCAGCGCACATGGAGTCCGCTTCTCAGGCGGCTGGGTCCACCCCCGCGACCGCCAAGCCAGACCGCAACCTCGCGCTGGAGCTCGTCCGCGTCACCGAGGCGGCCGCGCTCGCCTCGGCCCGCTGGGTCGGGCGGGGCGACAAGATCGCCGCCGACCAGGCCGCCGTCGACGCCATGCGCCACGTCCTCGATTCGGTCTCGATGGACGGCACCGTGGTCATCGGCGAGGGCGAGAAGGACGAGGCGCCGATGCTCTACAACGGCGAGTCGATCGGCGACGGCACGCCGCCGGTGGTCGACATCGCCGTCGACCCGCTGGAGGGAACCCGGCTCTGCGCGCTCGGGATGCCGAGCGCGATCGCCGTCATCGCCCTGGCCGAGAAGGGGACGATGTTCGACCCCGGCCCCTGCGTCTACATGGAAAAGATGGCCGGCGGGGAAGAGATCGCCGACCTGCTCGACCTCGACCGGCCGCTGCCGGAGACGCTGAAGCTGATCGCCGAGCGCAAGGGCGGCTCGATCGGCGACGTGATGGTGGTGATGCTCGACCGCCCGCGCCACGAGGAGGCGATGCGCGAAGTGCGCGAGGCCGGCGCCCGGATCCGGCTGATCACCGACGGCGACGTCTCCGCCGCCCTGCTGGCGGTCAGCGAACGCTCGCCGGTCGACCTGCTCTGGGGGATCGGCGGCACGCCCGAGGGCGTTATCTCCGCCGCCGCCTTGAAGTCGATGGGCGGCCAGTTGCTCGGCCGCCTCTGGCCGCGAAACGACGAGGAGCGCTCGGCCGCGGTCGACGCTGGCTACGACCTCGACCGCGTCCTCACCGCCAACGACCTCTGCTCCGGCGACGACGTCTTCTTCTCCGCCACCGGGGTCACCGACGGCGACGTCATGCAGGGGGTCCGCTACCGCGGCCCCGGCGCCACCACCGAATCTCTGGTGATGCGCTCCCGCTCCGGGACGGTGCGCCGCGTCCACGCGCGCCACGACCGCAGCAAGCTTCGCGCCGTAACCGGCGAGCGCTACGGCTGATTTCCCGCCAGCCGGGTAGCTTGACCGCGTGATCGCGGTCGCTGGATCGACGGGCTACATCGGTGGGCTCCTCTGCCGCCGCCTCTGCGAGGAAGGCCAGGACGTGCGGGCGCTGGCGCGCCATCCCGAGCGCGCCGGGGAGCTGAAGCAGGCCGGCTGCGAGGTCGTCCGCGCCGACGTGCTGGAGCCGGAGACGCTGGGGCCCGCCCTGGAGGGGGTCGAGGTCGCCTACTACCTCGTCCACTCGATGGGTCGCGGCTCCGACGGCGACTTCGCCGCGCGCGACCACGAGGGGGCGGAGAACTTCGCCCGGGCGGCCGCCGCGGCCGGGGTCAAGCGGATCGTCTACCTGGGCGGGCTGGGGGAGGGGTCGAAGCACCTCGACAGCCGCCACGCGACCGCCGTGACCCTGCAGGAGGGCGAGGTGCCGGTCACCTACTTCCGGGCGGCGGCGGTGATCGGCGCCGGCAGCGAGTCGTTCCGCACCACCTTCTACCTCGTCCGCCGCCTGCCGCTGATGATCACCCCACGCTGGGTCACCACCCGCACCCAGCCGATCGCGGTCGACGACGCGATCGCCTACCTCGCGGCCGCCGCGGACCTGAGCCTGCCGGTCGACCGCGAGATCGAAATCGGCGGTCCCGACGTCACCACCTACGGCGGCATGATCGACGAGCTCGCCGAGGCCCTCGGCCGCCACCCGCCCCGCCGGCTCACCGTGCCGCTGCTAACTCCCTGGCTCTCCTCGCTGTGGATCGGCCTGGTGACGCCCGTCGACCCCGGCGTCGCCCGGCCGCTGATCGAGGGTCTGGCGACCGAGACGACCGTCAGCGACCCCTCGGGCATGGCGCTGTTCGCCGGGGTCGAGCGCACCCCGCTGCGTCCGGCCCTGCGGCAGGCGGCGGAGGCCGTCAGGAAGTAGCGGCGGCGATCCGCTGCTGCTCCCGCGCCGCCACTTCGCCGACGAACGGAACCAGGAAGCCATAGGTGAGGTCGGGGAGAAGGCGGGGCAGCTCCGCCACCCGGTTGAGCAGGATCTCTTCGTAGAGCCGCGCCAGCAGTGCCCCGACTCCGAGGCTGGTGGCCTCGGTCAGCTCCGGTCCCGGCGTCGAGTCGTCGAAGCCTTCGTCGAGCATGCTGGTAAAGCGCGCGTACTCGCTCTTGAAGATCGAGCGGAAGGTCGGTCCGACGGTGCTCGTCTCGACCAGGAGGAAGCGCGAAGCCTCGGGGTCGGCGGCGAACCACTCGAGCGTCACTTCGAGGCCTTTCCGCGCCCGCTCGGGCCAGGGACCGTCCCCGATGTAGGCCGCGCGGACCTGCTGCTCGAGGTCGTCGAGCAGGAGCTTGTGGGCGGCGACCACGCAGGCGAGTTTGTCGTCGAACAGTTCGTAGAAGCTCTCGCGTCCGACGCCGGCGTCACCGAGGATGTCTCCCACCGTGGTCGACTCGTAGCCCTTCCTCACGGTCACCTTGACCACGGCGGCCATCAGGCGCTCGCGCTGGGAACGTTCGACCAGCTCCCGCGGCAGCCCGTGCCGGCCCCGCGGCAGGCGCCACTGACGCAGGTCCTCGGGGTCGTCGATCATCGCTTGACCGCGCCGCCCGCCTGGGTTTCCCGGGCGATCCGAGCCTGCTCCAGAGCCTCCTCGTGTCCGCCGTACGGACTGACGGCCAGGTAGACGATCTCACCGCGCAGATCGGGCAGGCGATCGACCTTGCCGATCGCGATCTGGTTGAGGATCAGCACCTGTGCCTGGCCGAAGGCGAGCCGCGGGTCGGTGTGGGCTTGCGGTCGCTTACCCCCGCTCCTCCAGAGTGCCTCGAGGGCGGGAACGGTGGCTCTGCGGTAGCGCTCGATCACCTTCGGCTGCAGGGCGATCGCGTCCCCGGTCAGGAGCTGGGCCAGCCCGGGGCGCGCCGCCAGCGTTTCGAGCACCGCCGTCGCAGCTTTGCGAGCCGAGTCGGCCGGGGCGTCGGAGGCGTCGTGGGAATCGCCGGCGATTCCCTGCAGCTCGCTCAGGCAGTGATCGAGAGCGGCGTCGAAGCAGGAGCGCTTGTCGTCGAAGTGCTTGTAGAAGGTCGTCCGCGAGATCCGGGCGCGGGAGACGATGTCGGTGATCGTGGTCGCCGCGTAGGTCTTCTCCGCGCAGCTCTCGATGATCGCGTCGATGATGCGCTGGCGTTGTGTCCTCCCCGCGACGTCGGGCGGGAGGGTTGGACGCAAAACGTTGCCGGACCGTTCAGAACTCCGAAGTTTTTGCATCAATGCCGATTCTTCCACCTTCACCGGTTATTAGACCGCTGGTCCAATCCGGTAGTAATTGCCCCCGCAGAAGGATACGGCAGTACTTATTAACCGGTGGAAGAAATCTCACTTTTGGTCGTGGCGGCGCGCTCCTCGTCGCAATCCCGGCAGGGTTTGGCGCGCTGCGTCTGATACGGGATTTCGCCGGTGTCGTGGTACTCGAAGCGCAGCGAGTTGATCACCGCGCCGACCATCAGCGCCAGGCTGAGCACGTAGAACCAGAGTAGGGCGATGAGGATGAAGCCCAGGGTCGAGCCGAAGCGCGAGAGACTGGACACGTTGGAGAGATAGATCGGGAAGAGCCAGTTGGCGAGGCCGGCGCCGACGGTGACGAAGAGGGCCCCCGGCCAGACGGCTCGCCATGGCATGTGGCCCTTGGGGACCGCCCAGAAGATCACGCAGCAGATCCCGAAGGTGGCGAGCAGTGCGGCGGTCAGCAAGAGGATGGTGTCGATCGCCTTGATGTCGGAGAGGCCGAGCGGGAGCCGGTCGGTGCTGGAAAGGACCGTGCTCTCGAGGGTCGGGACGAAGATGCTGGCGGCGATGAAGAGGAGGACGACGACGAGCATCGCGAAGGAGAAGCGCTTCTGCTCGACCCAACCGCGGCACTCGACGTGGTAGATGCGGCAGAAAGCGGTGTCCATCGCCCCCCAAAAGGAGGCGCCGATCCAGAGCGAGCCGGCGAAGGCGGCGATCCCGATCGTGGTCGAGTTGTTCTCGATCCGGGTCAGGGCGTCGGTCAGCGTCTGCTGCTCGGTGTTCGGGAAGAGGCGCTGGAGATCGGCGAGCACGCTGCTCTCGACCCCCTCGATCTTCAGCACCTGGCCGAAGACGAAGAGGACCAGGAGGGCGAAGGGGAAGACCGCCAGCATCAGGTTGTAGGCGACCATGCCCGAGAGCCCGGTTACGTTCTCCTGGTAGGCGCGGTTCCAGAAGGCGCGCAGCCAGGGGGTCGGATGTCGGAGGTTTTCGGGCATTGACTTCACAAACTGAAGCGAGTACCATGCGAACAGGCGTTTGACCGGTTTCAGCGCCTGCCCACCCAGGCACAATGACGTAGACGCTACTTCGCGGGCCACCTCACCGGTCCGCTTTTTTTGGCTACAGCGCGACTTTCGGGTCGCGAGGCCATTTCAACGCCTAGAACTTCATCGCCCAGAACTAAACATCGAGCCCAAGGGAAACGAGTAGACACGGATGCTGGTAGCAGAGCTTCAGGAACTTGAGGAGGTCAAAAACCTCCTGAATCGCGGGCAGCAGCTCGGCGTGCTGACTTTCGGAGACGTCGCCTCGGCGGTCTCCGAGGTCGATCTCGACGAGTCCGACGTCGAGGACCTCTACGGCCACCTCGAGAAGTCGGGGATCGAGCTTGTCGAGGACATGGACCCGGCCCAGAAAGCCGCCGCCGAAGCGCTTCCCGTCGACACCGGCAAAAAAGGTCGCCGGCGCCAGAAACAGGCGCTCGACCTGAAACCGGACATGACGACGGACTCCTTGCAGCTGTTCCTCAAGGACATCGGCAAAGTCCGCCTGCTGACCGCCCAGGAGGAGGTCGAACTCGCCAAACGTATCGAGCGCGGCGACCTCGACGCGAAGCAGAAAATGGTCGAGTCGAACCTGCGACTGGTCGTCTCGATCGCGAAAAATTACCGAAACCAGGGCCTGCCCTTCCTCGACTTGATCCAGGAGGGAACCCTCGGCCTGGTCCGCGCGGCGGAGAAGTTCGACTACCGCAAGGGGTTCAAGTTCTCCACCTATGCGACCTGGTGGATCCGCCAGGCGATCGCCCGTGCGCTGGCTGACAAGGCGCGGACGATCCGGATCCCGGTTCACGTCGTCGAGAAGCTGAACAAGATCGGCCGCGCCGAGCGCAAGCTGGTCACCGAGCTGGGCCGCGAGCCCACCCCGGAGGAGATCGCCGAGGTAACGGGGATCGATCCCGAGGAGGTCGACTCGATCAAGCGCTCCGCCCAGGCCCCGGTCTCGCTGGAGAAGCCGGTCGGCGACGAGGAGGAGTCGGAGTTCGGCCAGTTCATCGCCGACGAGAAGGCCGAGAGCCCGTTCGACCGGGCGGCGGACCTGCTGACCAAAGAGGCCCTCAAAGAGGCCCTCGAGAACCTCTCCTACCGCGAGCGTCGCGTGCTCGAGCTCCGCTACGGGCTCGGCGGCGAGCACCCGCGGACCCTGGACGAGGTCGGCCGCACCTTCAACGTCACCCGCGAGCGGATCCGCCAGATCGAGAACCAGAGCCTGAAAAAGCTCCAGTCTCTCGGCGAGGCGCAGAAACTGCGCGAGGTCGCTTAGGAAGTAACGGTTGGGGAGGGGACGGACACCCCTCCCCAAAGACCGTCGCGCAGCTGGGGTGGCGTGCAGGGCGCCGTCGTGGTCTCAGGAGCCTTTGTGGAGGGGTGTCCGTCCCCTCCTTCGCATCAACGATGTGCCCAGCGCTGTTCCGTGGCCTCACCTCGCCGACCCGCTGCGCCCACCGTTAAGCGTTCTGGCTGACTGGCCGATATAGGCCTCGATGTCCTTCGATATCGACTCAGCGCTGCGCACCCTGGTCGAGCGGGGTGGGTCTGATTTGCACGTGAAGGTCGGGGTTCCGCCGACCGCGCGGCTGCATGGTGAGCTGGCGCCGTTGGAGGGGTATCCGGCGTTGGAGCCGAAGGACACCGAAGGTGCCTTCAACGACATCGCCGAGGTTCGCTCGCTGACCGAATTCGAGGAGTGCGGCGAGGCCGACTTCAGCTACTCGATCCCCGGTCTCTCGCGCTTTCGCGTCAACGCCTTCAAGCAACGCGGCTCGATCTCGATCGTCTGCCGCGCGATCCCCTTCGAAATCCGCTCGGTCGAGGATCTCGGGCTGCCGCCGGTCGTCACCAGGCTGGCCGAAGAGCAGCGCGGGATCATCCTCGTCACCGGCACCACCGGCTCCGGCAAGAGCACGACCCTGGCGGCGATGATCGACCACATCAACCGCACCAGGACCGATCACATCGTCACCCTCGAGGACCCGATCGAGTACCTGCACCCGGACAAAAACTCGATCGTCAACCAGCGAGAAGTCGGCTCCGACACCGAAAGCTTCGCCCGCGCGATGCGCCGCGTCCTGCGCCAGGATCCCGACGCGATCCTGATCGGCGAGATGCGCGACGAGGAGACCGTCCGCACCGCGCTGTCCGCGGCCGAGACCGGCCACCTCGTGCTTTCGACCGTCCACACCCTGGACGCGACCGAGACGATCAACCGCATCGTCGACTTCTTCCCGCCGCACCTGCAGCACCAGGCGCGGGTGATGCTGGCGGCGACCCTGAAGGGGGCGATCGCCCAGCGCCTCGTCCCCGACGTCACCGGCGACGGCCGCGTCCCCGCCTCGGAGATCCTCGTGGTCACCGGCCGGGTCAAAGACCTGATCATGAACCCGGAGGAGACCGGCAAGATCACCGAAGTGATCGCCGAGGGCGAGTACTACGGGATGCGCACCTTCGACCAGTCGCTGCTGCAGTACGTGATGGAGGGCAAGATCTCCGAGGCGGTGGCGATGGAGTACGCCTCCAACCCGCACGACTTCAAACTGATGCTCGCCGCGGGCGGCCAGCGGGCAAGCGGAATCGAGCAGCTTGCACCCGCAACTGAGTAGGACGGGCGTCCAAATCGCTCAAGGCGGAAGTTTTCGATTCAAGTCGGGCGCACGGTTGTCGATGGGGTAAGGCGAATGGCGGCCTTCGATCGATTCCTGGATTTGGTTCGGCAGCTCCGCCGCAGCGAGGCGGGGATGGCGCTGCCGGTCGCCCTCTTCGCGATGATCGGCAGCATGGCGCTGGCCGGCGCCGCCGTGACCGCCACCACCGACGTCCAGATCGGCGCCCAGCGCGACGACTCCTCGAAGGACGCGATCGCCGCCGCCGACGCCGGCGCCGACGTCGCCCGCGTGCGGCAGACCCGCTACGGCTACGTCCTCAACAACTGGAACCCGTGCCTCGTCCTTGACGAAGGCCAGCTGACCAAAGGTCCCGCCGAAATCGTCGACGGGCAGCGCTGGTGCCCGCCCGTCTCCGGCACGGTCGGCGGATCGAGCTACGTCTACCAGGTGAGCCCGGTCGGCGAAGACTGCGGCGAATACGAACTCTGCGTCGTCTCCACCGGCACCGCCGACGAAGTCGACCGCCGGATCGAGGTCACCTACAACCGCTCCGGTCTGGTCACCAACGAATCGGAAAAAATCGGCCGTGAAACCCGGGAACAGATCGAAATAACCGAACGCGAACTGAAAGAAGCAAAAGAAAAAGAAGACGAACAGCTCGCGAAAGAACTCGAAGAAAAAATCAAAAAAGAAAAAGAAGAAGAATCGAAACTGACCGCGGTCGAGGGCTTCGTCGGGCGCGAAGGGATCAATCTCAGCGGCAATGCCGACATCCGCGTCGGCGTTGGCACCAACGGCCACCTGACCACTTCCGGCAACGCCAGCATCTGTGGCGACATCCGCGTCGGCGTCGGGAAAAAATGGACCAAAAGCGGCAACGCCAAACAGTGCAGCGGCTATCAGGTCGTCGAAGGGAACGTCGACCTGCCGCCGGTCAGCGACTTCATGCCAAGCAACATCGCGACCGTCAACTCCAACAACCGGCTCCGCGCCTGCACCAGCACCAACGTCCCGGTCGACTGCCAGAAAGACGCCTACACGGGCAACTGGAAATCGAAGCCGCCGTTCAATGCCAGCACCCGGGCGATCACGCTGAGCAGCAACGACACGCTGACGGTCGGCGGCGGCGACTACTGGGTCTGCTCGATCAGCTTCAGCGGCAACTCGCAGCTGATCATGGCCGAGGGCGCCCGGGTCCGCTTCTTCTTCGACAAGCCTGAGAACTGCGGCTACAACGGCAACCAGCTCAACCTCAGCGGCAACAACCGCATCTCGGCGACCGGCTACCAGCCCTCGTTGGGCCAGTTCGACGTGCCCGGCTTCTACTTCCTCGGCTCGACGACGGTGGCCAGCCAGATCAACCTCTCCGGCAACTACTCGACCACCAACGAGATGGTCATCTACGGCCCCGACACCTACATCAACATCAGCGGCAACGCCACCTTCAAAGGGATCCTCGTCGGCCGCCAGATCAACATGAGCGGCAACGGCAAGGTCGAACAGGACGCCGGCTTCCCGGTCCCGCCAGAGCTCAACCCCGGTGCGACGGAAGAAGAAGGCAACCCCGGCGAAGAAGAAGAAGAAACCGTCGAGGAAGAAGAAATGACGCCCGAGGAACGGGAAGCCAAAGAACTTCAGGAAAAAGTGGACCGCGAAGAAAAAGAAAAAGAAAAAACCAACCGCTCCGCGATCTACTTCACCCCGCAGGCGTACTTCGAGTGCATCGGGCTGGCCCCGACGGGCGACCCCCCCAACGCCAACTGCTGAGGCCGCCGAAGCGGGCTTCCGTGCCCGCCGCTCAAGCTCTCCTCTCCGCCTGCCGAGCTAATCCAGGTAGGTATGCGTGAGCAGCTGAACAACAACCCGCTGGTGCAGATGGGCGCGATCGCCGCGCTGCTGCTGGTCGCCGCGATCTTCCTGCTGACCTCGATGGGGGGCGGCGAAGAAGAAGGCGAAGCGGGCTCGAGCGCGATCACCACCACCGCCCCCGGCGAAGGCGCGGCGCCCTCCCCCGGCGAAGCTCCTCCGCCTGAAGCGGTCACCGGTGCCGCCGCGCCGACCCTGGCGACCCAGCCGCTGCCCCGTCCGGTGATGGATGCCTGGAACGCCAACCAGACCGTGGTCCTGCTGATCGTCAACGACGGCGGTGTAGACGACCTGGTCAAGCTCGCCAGTTCCCGCCTTGACGGAATGTCCGGCGTCACGACCTTCACCGTCCCCGCCGGCCAGATCGCCCGCTACGCCTCGATCACCCAGGGCGTCGGCGTCGACCGGGTGCCGGCGCTGGTCGTCCTCAGCCCCAAGAACCTCGACCAGGCGGTACCGACCGCCTCGGTCAGCTACGGCTTCCAGGACGGCGACAGCATTGAACAGGCGGTGATCGACGCCGGTTACAAGGGCCCGACCCTCGAATACCACCCGTGAGCATGGACGGCCGGGACTTCCCCAGTCACCTGCGGCCGGTTCCCGACTCAGGCGACTCCACCGCGCCGGCGCTGCCGGTTGAGCAGAGCGGCACCCCGGGCCTCACCCCGCCGGTCTCTCGCGGCCGCTCCAGCGGCTTCGTCACCGACGTCCTCGTCGACCTCGGCTTCGTCGGCGAAGACCGGGCCCGGCAGGCGATCGAAGAAGCGCGCACCGCCGGTCGGCCGCCGGAGCGGCTGCTGCTGGAGCAGGGCGCGGTCGACGCCGACCAGTTCTCCCGCGCCGTGGCCGAGCGCTACGGCCTCGACCACATCGACCTCTCGGAGTTCCAGGTCGACATGGCGGCGGCCAACCTGATCACCGTCAACACCGCCCGCCGCTACAAAGCGCTGCCGGTCGGCTATGCCGACAAGAAAACGCTGATCGTGGCGATGGCCGACCCGACCAACGTCCTCGCCGTCGACGACATCCAGATCGCGACCGCCCTCGACTGCCGCGTCGCGGTCGCCACCGAGGAGGACATCGAGGCGTTGCTGGGCCGCCTCAACACGTTGCAGAGCGCCGTCTCCGAGGCGGTCACGGAGGGCGAGGCTGAAGCCGACGAACTGGCCGAGGTCAGCGACATCGAAGTCAGCGCCGAAGACGCGCCGGTAATCAAACTCGTCTACAGCATCCTCGGCCAGGCGGTGGGGGAGGGCGCCTCCGACGTCCACTTCGAGTCCGGCGAGGACGACATGCGGGTCCGCTTCCGGATCGACGGCGTGCTGCGCGAGGCCGCCCACGTGCCGAAGCGGATGGTCAACGCGGTCATCTCCCGGGTGAAGATCATGAGCGACCTCAACATCGCCGAGAAGCGGGTGCCGCAGGACGGGCGCGTCAGCGTCACCGTCGACGACCGCCGCGTCGACCTCCGCGTCACCACGCTGCCGACCCAGCGCGGCGAGGGGGCGACGATTCGCATCCTCGACAAGGACAACGCCCAGCGCTCGCTCGACGAACTCGGCATGGACGGCGACGCGCGCACGCGGTTCGAGGAAGCTTTCCACCAGGCCTACGGCGCGGTGCTGGTCACCGGCCCGACCGGCTCCGGTAAGAGCACGACCCTCTACGCGGCCCTCCAGGACCTGAACCAGGTCGAGAAGAACATCATCACGATCGAGGACCCGGTCGAGTACCGGTTGCAGGGGATCAACCAGATCAACGTCAACCGCAAGGCCGGGCTCGACTTCGCCACCGGCCTGCGCTCGATGCTGCGCGCCGATCCGGACATCGTGATGGTCGGTGAGATCCGCGACGCCGAGACGGCGCGGATCGCGATCGAGGCGGCCCTGACCGGGCACATGATGCTCTCGACCCTGCACACCAACGACGCCCCCGGCGCGATCACCCGCCTGACCAAGATGGGGATCGAGGCCTTCCTGATCGCCTCCGCGGTCGACTGCGTGGTCGCCCAGCGTCTGGCGCGCAAACTGTGCAGCCACTGCAAGCGGCGGATCGTGATCCCGCCGCAGGCGCTGAAGGATGCCGACCTGCCGGCCGCGGTCGAGATCGAGGCCTACGAGCCGCTCGGCTGCGCCCGCTGCAACCAGAGCGGCTACCGCGGCCGGGTCGGCCTCTATTCGGTGATGGGGCTGAGTGAGCGGATCAAGGAGATGGCGGTGGCGGGCTCCGCGGAGGCCGAAATCGGCGCCGTCGCGCGCGAAGAGGGCATGTGCACCCTGCGCGAGGACGGCCTCGGCAAGGTGCGAGCGGGACTGACCAGCCTCGAGGAGGTCCTCCGTGTCACTGCATAACCGAAAACAGGTATCGAGGATTTCGGCCTTCGTGCCGATCTAGGTCAAATGGATTTCGACTTCTCCGAGGTCCTCGCCCACATGGTCTCCGTCAAGGCCTCCGACGTCCACCTGACGCCGGGGTTCGCCCCTGCGATCCGGGAAAAGGGCCAGATCCAGCCGATGGAGGGCTACCCGGTGCTGAGCAGCCAGCACACGCGCGAGGTCGTCTACGGCGTCCTCAACGACGACCAGCGCAAACGCTTCGAGACCGAGAAACAGCTCGACTTCGCCTACGCGATCCCCGGCGTCGCCCGCTTCCGCGTCAACTGCTTCTTCCAGCGCGGCGCGGTCAGCGCCGCCTTCCGGCTGGTGCCGCAGGACATCCCGGCGCTCGACTCCCTCGGGGTGCCGCCGGTGCTGCGCGAGCTGGCCGCCAAACCGCGCGGCTTCGTCCTCGTCACCGGCCCGACCGGCTCGGGCAAGAGCACGACCCTGGCGGCGATGATCGACATGATCAACCAGGAGCGCCGCGACCACATCCTCACGATCGAGGATCCGATCGAGTTCCTGCACCACCACAAAAGCTCGATCGTCAACCAGCGCGAGGTCGGCTCCGACGCGGTCGACTTCGCCCTCGGCCTGCGCGCCGCCCTGCGAGAGGACCCCGACGTGATCCTGGTCGGCGAGATGAGGGACCTGGAGACGATCTCCACCGCCCTGACCGCGGCCGAGACCGGCCACCTCGTCTTCGCCACCCTCCACACCCAGTCGACCGCGCAGACGGTCGACCGGATCATCGACGTCTTCCCGCCCCAGCAGCAGGGCCAGGTTCGGACCCAGCTCTCGATCGCCCTGCAGGGGATCGTCACCCAGCAACTGCTGCCGACCGCCGACGGGATGGGCCGCACGGTCGCCACCGAGGTGCTGGTGCCGACGCCGGCGATCCGCAACCTGATCCGCGAGGGCAAGACCCACCAGATCTACGCCGCGGTGCAGACCTCGGGCGCGGTCGGGATGCAGACCATGGACGCCGACCTGGCGCGCCTGGTGCGCAGCGGCAAGATCACCCGCTCGCTGGCCGAGCAGCGCGCCTCGGTCCCCGAGGAGCTGAAACGACTGCTGGGCGGGGTGCCGGTGGCGCCCCCGCAGTACACGCAGGTGGGTTAGGCGATGGCTGGCTCGACCTTTTTTGCCTTCCGGGCGATGGACCTGGCCGGAGTCGCCTCCAGCGGCGAGGTCGAGGCCGAGTCCAAGGCCCAGGTCACCGAGCAGCTGCGCCAGCGCGGGCTGATCGTCCTCGAGGTCAGCGAGAAGGCGAGCCCGTTCAACCTCGAGGACGTCTTCAAGCGCTTCAAGAAGGCCGACATGCGCGAGCTGGCGGTCTTCTCGCGCCAGTTCGCGACCCTGGTCGCATCCGGGATGCCGATGCTGCGCGCCCTGCACACGCTGGAAGAGCAGACCGAGGACGAGCTGATCAAGGAGGCGGCCGCCGGGCTGCGCTCCGACATCGAGGCCGGCAGCACGCTCGAGCAGGCGATGTCCCGCCACCCGCAGGTCTTCGACCGCCTCTACCGGGCGATGATCCGCTCCGGCGAGGAATCGGGTCGCCTCGACGAAGCGCTCGACCGGATCGCCTACCAGGTGGAGAAAACCGACGCCCTGCGGCGCCAGGTCAAATCGGCGCTGATGTACCCGGCGCTGGTCTTCGGCTTCGCCGCGGTCGTGCTGATCGCGATCGTCGCCTTCGTGATTCCCGTCTTCGCCGGCATCTTCGAAGAGCTGGGAGAGGAAAACGAAGAAAGCGCGTCGCTGCCGCTGCCGACCCAGATCTGCGTCAGCGCCTCCGAAGCGATCACCGGCTACTGGTTCGTAATCATCCCGCTGATGGTGATCGGCGCCTTCGCCTTCGTGCAGTGGAAGCGGACCGACCGGGGCAGGGAGACGTGGACCCGCATCACCCTGCGCATCCCCTTCAAGATCGGCGACGTGATCCAGAAGGTGGCGCTGGCCCGCTGGTCGCGCACCTTCTCCGGGGCGGTCTCGGCCGGCGTGCCGATGCTGCAGGCGATCAAGCTCACCGGCGAAACCTCGGGCAACGTCGTCATCGAGCAGGCGATGGAGGACGTCTACGCCTCGGCCAAGCGCGGCGGCTCTCTGGCGGCGCCGATCCAGGCCAACGCGATCTTCCCGCCGATGGTCGGCCACATGGTCTCGGTCGGCGAGGAGACCGGTCAGCTCGAACACATGATGAGCAAAGTCGCCGACTTCTACGAGGCCGAGGTCGACGCCAAGGTCAAGGCCCTTACCGCGTTGCTGGAGCCGGTGATGATCGTCTTCGTCGGCGGCATCGTCGGCTTCATCGTCATCGCGATGTACCTGCCGATGTTCAGCATCTACGAAAAGATCCGCTGAGCGTCATCGCTTTTCTGCGGCGGCTCTGGACGCGCGTCCACCAGACGAACTTTTCGCTGTAAGTAACCCCAATTTCAGGGATAAAGGTCTGTCGAAGCTGGTCGATGAAGGGCCTGTGATGAATCTGCCAGTGCTTCGGTGCAAAAGGCAAACTCGCTGCGAGGCGGGGGCGCAAAGCCATCGGGACTCCCATGAGGGAGTTGGCCGGGCTACCACCGGGGTCGACAGACACCACGTGGCTTCAGGCGACGGGGCTCTGGCGCAAACGATTAGGACCATAGGAGGTCACTAATGTTTCTCCAGAATCTCCGGGCCAAAGTAGGCGCCCGGCTCAACGGTGACAAGGAGGCCGGTTTCACCCTGATCGAGCTCCTCGTCGTCATGCTGATCCTCGGCATCCTCGCCGCGATCGCCCTGCCCGCGTTCTTCAACCAGAAAGACAAGGCCGGCGACGCGAAGGCGAAGGAGAACGCGCACACCGCCCAGGTCGCCCTCGAGACGTACGCGACCGACAACGGTGGCAAATACACCGGCGCTGAAATCGGCGCTGGGAAAAACCTGAACGCGATCGAGCCGACCCTCCCGACGGACGGCTCCATCATCGTGGAAGTTCCGGTTGCCGACGAAGGTAAAGGTTATGTCCTCACCTCTAAATCGGGTGGCGGAAACGAATTCAAAATCACCCGCGCAAAAACCGGTGTGACCACGTTTACCTGTACGACTGTCAGCACTGGCGGCTGTCCTAGCGATGGAAACTGGAGCAAATAGCTCGGAACTCATCTGAGATCTGACTCGAAGGGCGGGCCATTGGCCCGCCCTTCGCTCTTTCGGCTACCGAGTTTTCTGCAGCGTTAAGCGAAACGTCTAGGCCGGCCGATACATCGGTGATGTCCTCGCTTCCTCTTCCACGTCTGTGGCTCGCCGTCGCTTTGCTCGTCCTCGTGGCGCCTGCCGCCGTCCTTCTCAGCGCATCCGCTGCCCACGCCGCCGTCCCCAACTTCAAGGGCTCCTCTGCTGACGGATCGGTGGTCTTCTTCGAAACCGAAGACCAGCTGGTCCCCGGCGACACCGACACCAAGCGCGACGTGTACGCGCGCTCCTTCGAGGAAGCCTTCGCCTCCTACGTCACCCGCGAGGTCTCGCTCGGTCCGACCGGCGGCAACGATGCCTACCAGGCCCAGTTCGAGGGGACGAACGACCTCGGCGATCTCGTCTTCTTCTCGACCGAAGAGCGCCTCGTCGCGGAGGACACCGACCGCAGCTTCGACGTCTACGCCCGGGACCTCGATCTCGGAACCACGACGCTTGTCACCAAGGGCAGCTCGGAATGCGCGCCGGCGTGCGGCAACAAGGCCTTCGCGGCGACCTTCGCCGACGTGGACGTCGACGGGGAAACGGTCTTCTTCGAAACCAAGGAGCCGCTGGTCGCCGCCGACACCGACAGCTTCACCGACCTCTACGCGCGCGACCTGACCGCAGGAGAGACGGCGATCGTCTCGGCCGGCGAAACCGGCTGCCAGCCGGGTTGCGGAAACGGCGACTTCGAAGTCTCCAGCCGCGGCATCTCGGCCGGGGGGACCTTCGCCTACTTCACCACCGCGGAGGCGCTCTCCACCGCCGACAGCGACAGCGCCATCGATGTCTACGCCCGTGACCTCGAAAGCGAGACCACCTCGCTTGTCTCGACCGGCAGCTGCAGCGGCTGCGGCAACGGCGGTGCCGTGCCGTTCTTCAACGGCAGCTCCGCCGACGGGACCCGGGTCTTCTTCAGCAGCGAAGAAAAGCTCGTCGAAGGTGACGATGACGAAGCGACCGACGTCTACGCCCGCGACCTTCCGGGCGGCCCGACGGTCCTGATCTCGGCCGGCACCGAGGACGTCACGGCGAGCTTCTCCGCCGCCTCGGCCGACGGCCTCCACGTCTTCTTCACCAGCGCCGAGGAACTGCTCGCGGAAGACGAAGACACGGCAAACGACGTCTACGAGTGGACCGGCGGGGCGCTGAGCCTCGTCACCTCGGCTCCCTGCTCGAGTCTCTGCGGTGCCAACTTCGAGGCGGTCAGCGCCGATTCGACGCAGGTGGTCTTCAGCACCGCCGCGTCCCTGGTGGCTGAAGACGAAGACACGAACGTCGACATCTATCGCCAGGAAGTCGGTGGGGGGACCCTCGTCCTCGTCTCCCGCGGGGAGGCTGGCTGCCCCTCCTGCTGGAACGGCGACTACGACGCCCGCTTCAACGAAGCCTCGGCCGACGCCTCGCGGGTCGTCTTCACCACCGCCGAGCCGATGCTTGCGGCGGACGACGACAAAGTGCTCGAGGAAGACGACATCTACCTGCGCGACATCGAGGCGGGGACGAGCAGCCTGATCACCATCGCGCCGAGCTACTGCCCGCTGAAAGCGGGCAACTGCGGTGCCACCTACGTCGGCTCCAGCGACGACGGCCTGCACGTCTTCTTCCGCACCGTGGAGCGCTTCACTCTCGAAGACGGCGACGACGAAGCCGACGTCTACGAACGCTTCCTCGGCGAGGAACCGAGCGAAGAGGTCACCCGTCTGGTCTCGACCGGCAACGACCCCAACCTCGACCTCGGTCCCGCGCCGCCGATCTTGACCGGCACCGATCCCGATTCGCCGGGCTCGGCCACCAGCCCGCGGATCCTCGGGGAAGCGACCGGGTCGGCGGTGAAGATCTACACGACCGAAGACTGCGCCGGAGAACCGGTGGCGACCGGGACGGCGGCGGCGCTGCTCGATCCGGGCCTGCAGGTCACGGTCCTCTCGAGCTCGCTGACCATCTTCCGGGCCACCGTCGAGGCAGAAGGGTTCGTCTCCGACTGTTCGCAGCCGCTGGCCTATCAGCACCTGCTGGCCGAGCCGGAAGGGGGGCCCGGCGAGGAAAGCGGCGGTGGCGAGGTCACGGTGGTCCAGGGAACTCCGATCCGGCCGGTCGGCCCGGTCGGCCCCGAATATCTGCTGCCCCGCACCCGGATCACCTTCGCTCCGGCGTCGAAGACCAGGTCGCGCAGCCCGGTCTTCCGCTTCACCGACTCCACCGGCCAGACCGGCACGACGTTCCAGTGCAAGGTCGACCGCAAACCGTGGCGCGGCTGCAGCTCGCCGCTACGCCTGAAGCGGCTCGCCCGCGGTAAGCATGTACTTCAGATCAAGGCCGTCAACGCAGCCGGCGAGATGGAGCCGAAGCCGGTGAAGCGCGCCTTCAAGGTGGTGCCGCGATGAGGCGCCGGGTCCGGCGGATCTCGCCCGTTCGAGACGAGTCGGGGATGACCCTGATCGAGGTGCTGGTCGCGGCGCTGATGAGCGTGATCATCGTCGGCGCCTCCTGCGCGATGTTGATCAGCGCCGTCCGCGACCAGCCGGCCCTGAGCAAAAAGGCCCAGAACGTCACCACCGCTCGCTGGCAGCTGGAACGCATCGTCCGCGAGCTTCGCAACGGGGTGACGCTGGAAACGAAGACCCCGACCGAGGTGACCCTGGTCGCCCAGGTGCGCCAGGCTGCCTGTGGCGGCGCGGCCCAGACCGATTCGAGCGCCGATCCCGTCCAGTGCAGGGTCACCTACAGCTGCAGCGGGTCCACCTGCACCCGCAGCGAAGCCACCCTCGAAGGGACTCCGGTGGGCACTCCGACGGTGGCTCTCAGCGGCCTCGGCGACACGGACGTCTTCTGCTTCGTCCCCAGCGCCGCGGCAGACCCGACCGAATGCGGAGCCGCCCAGGAAGGGGAAGAAGCCGACCCGCCCACCTACGTCGGGGTCAACCTGGACGTCCCGAACCCCGAAGGCCCGGGCCTTCTCACCATCTCCGACGGCGCGACGCTGCGGACCGCCGCCTTCAGCAACTGATGACGATCGCACGCTTCAACAGATGGATCCGGCTCGCCCGCGGGGAGGAGGACGGCATGACCCTGATCGAGGTTCTGGTCGCCTCGATCATCCTCGCCCTGGCGGCGATGGCGACCTTCGGCGTGCTCGCGGCGACGACGCGCAATGCCCAGCGGGCCCAGGCCCTGCAGGTCGCGCTCGACAAGGCCCAGGAGGAGATGGAGAAGCTGCAGACGCTCTCCTACGACGAACTGGCGCTGACGACGACCCCGGAGCACGAGATCAGCCCGCTCAATCCCAATTATCGCGTCAACAACACCAACGGAAAATTCGCCGTGCAGCGCGATCCCCTCGGGCAGTACGCGAAAATGGTCGTCGACGGCGAATATTTCTACGGCACTGAAGTTCCTGTCATTGGCACCGTCGCGCCGGGGCCATTTCCCTTCAAAGAGGGAAACGTCAGCGGCAAGCTCTACCGCTACATCGTCTGGCGCAACGACTCTGAGTGCCCGCAGAGCAGTGAAGACCTCAGCGAAGACTTTTGCCCCGGAGACCAGGACTACAAACAGCTGATCGTTGCCGCCAAGCTGGACACGCCGGGCAATGAAACCGGAGAGCGCAACTACGTCGAAGTCCAATCGAAGGTCTCGGACCCCGAGGCCATCGCCCAGCGCTCGACCCGGGAAGGGAACGTCGGCGAAGGCGGGACCGGCGAAGAAACCGAGCAGGAAAAAGAAGAACGGGAAAAAGAAGAAGAAGAAAACGACGAAAGCGGTGGCTACAGCTCCGGCAAAGCGATCACCGCGCAGCAGTTCTTCCTTTCCGACACCCCCTGCTCGGGCACCGGCGAAACCACTCGTGGAGAGATAGAAGGAGACCACCTGCTCCACAACACGCTCGGCACCTGCGCCAGCGGCCTGCGCAACGGGCAGACCAAAAACGGGGCGCCGGACGCGCTGGTCCTCGGCCCGCCGCCCGACCCCGACCCGGCCGACGAATTCAACCCGCTGCTCTACGACTACTCGAGCGACTCCTACCTGGAGCCGACGCCCGACACCGACAAGGGGGTGCAGATCCTCCACGACGACTCGGCGGGCTGCAACTACGTGCCAAAAAGCAGCGTCCACCCCGAGGCCAAGGTGCACCGCTGGGTGACCGACAAGATGCCGCGTGAATTCAAAATGAGCGGCACGGTGACGCTCGAGTTCTACTCACGCACCCTGAATGAAGCGAGCTACCCGGGGACCATCTGCGTCTTCCTCTTCATCCGCAGCGAGACCGGCTCCGGCGAAGCGACCGAAGGCAACGACACCCTGCTGGAAAACAGCGAAGTCCCCGGCAGGCTCTACTGGACCTACTCCTCGCAGGGAACCGGCTCCTGGCCGCGAACCGAATGGACCAAGTTGAGGCTGAAAATGAACATCGCCGGGACGATGCCCAAAGCCATCCTTAAAGACCAGCGGCTCGGAGTCGCGCTCAGCGTCGACGCCGGTACCACTCCCGCTGACGCGATCCCGGTGATGTACGACCACCCCAACTACCCGACCCGGCTCGAGGTCGACACCACCACTCCCTTCGAAGGGAGCTAGCGGGTGGCAGCCGCCGCTGCCATGGCCTTCCTCGGAGGGCTCCTCGCCGGCAGCTTCGTCACCGTCGTCGCCCATCGGGTTCCCCGGGGCGAAGGGGTTGTCGCGGGACGCTCGCACTGCCCCGGGTGCGGAGCCCAGATCGCCGCCTACGACAACGTCCCGGTGCTCTCCTGGGTGGCGCTGCGCGGCCGATCTCGCTGCTGCGGGACCAGGATCTCGGCCCGCTACCCGCTGACCGAGCTGACGACGGCGGCGCTCTACGCGGCGACGGTCCTCGTCCTCTGGGACGACGCGACCGAGATCGCCCTCGGGCTGGTCTTCGTGACGATGCTGGTGGCGGTGACGCTGACCGACCTCGAGCGGCGGATCATCCCCAACAAGATCCTCCTGGTCGCCGCGGTCCTCGGCGTCGTCATCGCCGCGGTGGGAGACCCCGGCAGCCTGCCGGAGCGCGCGATCGCCGCGGTCGGCGCCGGCGGCCTCTTCTTCCTCGCCGCGTTGGCCTATCCGAAGGGGATGGGGCTGGGCGACGTCAAGCTGGCGGCGACGATGGGCCTCTTCCTCGGCCGCGACGTCGCCCCCGCGATCCTGGTGGCGCTGCTGGCCGGTTCGGTCGTCGGCCTGGCGATGATCGCCCGCGACGGCACCGCTGCCCGCAAGCGGGCGATCCCGTTTGGGCCGTTCCTTGCATTCGGCGGGGTGGTCGGATTGCTGCTCGGCGGCGAGCTGATCGACCTCTACACGAGCACCTTCTCGTAGAGACGTCCAGGTTCTTCGAGAAATGAGTACTTGCAGGGCGAAAGTTCTGCGTCTGATCTGTCGATTCAGGGGGTGCGCCCGCCGTTCGAGCGGCCACCTCCCATGGATTTCCAGCTGACCAGAAAGAAGAAGCCCACCGCCGTGGCCGGCCTCGACATCGGGGCGGGCAGCGTCGCCGCGACCGAGCTGAGCGTCAACGGCACGGTCCAGGTGGCCGGCTCGGCGATCGCGCCGCTGCCGCCCGACGTCTTCCACGAGGGAGAGGTGCTCGACGCCGACGCCCTGGCGAGCGCCCTCAAGTCACTCTTCAACGAGCACAAGCTCTCCAAGCGCGTGCGCCTCGGGATCGGCAACCAGCAGGTCGTCGTCCGCACCGTGCGCCTGCCGGCGATCGAGGACCCGAAGGAGATGGAGGCGGCGGTCCGCTTCCAGGCTCAGGAGCAGATCCCGATGCCGCTCGACCAGGCGGTGCTGGAGCACCAGGTGGTCGGCGGCGTTCCCGCCGAGGAGGGTGCGGCGCCCCAGGTCGACGTGGTCGTCGTCGCCGCCCGTCGCGAAATGATCTCTTCCTTCCTCGACGCGTCGCGGCGCGCCGGCCTGGAGCCCGCGGGGATCGACCTCTCCGCCTTCGCGATGATCAGGGCCCTGGCCGACGGCACCGCGACCGGACCGGTTCAACCGGGAGAGAGTCCCAGCGAGGCGGTTCTCTACTGCGACGTCGGCGACATCACCAACCTCGCTGTCGCCCGGGGTCGCTCATGTCTCTTCACCCGCGTCTCGCACGCGGGCTTCGAGGCGGTATCCGCCCGCCTCGCGGCGGCAACCGGTCTCACCCCCGAACACTCTTTCCAGTGGCTCTCCTACGTCGGGCTCGAGCAGCCCCTGGAGACGATCGAAGGCGACCCGACGATCGTCGCCGAGGCGCGCGAGTCGCTCGAGGAGGGTGTCGCCTCGCTGCTCGACGAGATGCGCCTTTCGCTCGACTACTACGGAGCCCAGGAGGCTGCGCTGCCGGTCCGCCAGATCGTCCTCAGCGGCGCAGGTAGCGCGATTCCCGGTCTGGCGCCGGCGATGGAAGAGCGGCTCGGAACCCCGATTGGCGTGGCTCGCCCGGCGGGCCTGGCCGGCTTCGACGACGCCGCCGCTGCCCGCCTGACCCTTTCCTACGGACTTGCCCTGGAGGGCTGAGCAGTGCGCCCGGTCAACCTCATCCCCCCGGACATGCGGCGCGGCGACAGCGCGCCCCTGCGCACCGGCCCCGTCGCATACATCGTCGTCGGCGCCCTGGCGCTGACGCTGCTCGGCGTGACGATGCTTGTTCTCGCCTCCAATGAGGTCGCCGAAAAGAAGGACGAACTGGTCACGCTCCGGCAGGAAGACGCCGCCGCCAAGGCCCGCGCGGAAGAGCTGGCGCCGTACGCCCAGTTCCAGGCGATGAGCCAGCAGCGGGTGGAAACCGTCGCCAGCCTCGCCGACAGCCGCTTCGACTGGCCGCGGGTGATGCGCGAACTCGCCCTGGTCCTGCCCGACGACGTCCTGCTGACCGAGCTCAGCGCCGGTACCGGGGACGAAGGGGAAGGTGGCAGCGAAGGGGTTGGCGGGGTCATGGGCCCCTCACTCGAGCTCAGCGGCTGCACCACCGGTCAGGACGGCGTCGCCCGCTTCGTCAATGCCCTGAGGGACATCGACGGGGTGACCCGGATCGGCCTGCAGTCCTCGGCTGTGGGAGAAGGCGATTCGGCCGGAGACGCCGGGGACTGCGCGACCGCCGGCTTCGATGCCCAGTTCCAGCTGACCGTCGCGTTCGACGCCGCCCCCGTGCCGATTGCGGCCGAAGGCGAAGCGGCGCCCGAAGTGGAAGCCGAAGGCGAAGCCTCCGAAGAAGACAGCGAAGAAGCCGAGGAAGGCTGAGCGTGAAAGCCCAGACCAAGAAGCGCACCAACCTCGTCGTCGTCGCGATGCTCGTCGTCGTCGCGCTGGCCGCGGCCTTCTGGATGGTGCTGCTAAGCCCCAAGCGCGAAGAAGCCCAGAAGCTGAGCGGCCAGATCGAAACGGTCGAATCGTCGCTCTCGCAGCACCGCTCCGAAGCGGCGGCCGCGGCGGCTGCCAAACGCGCCTTCCCCGGGGAATACGCCCGCCTCGTCGTGATCGGCAAGGCGGTCCCGAGCGGCGACGAAACCGCCTCGCTGCTGGTCCAGCTGAACCAGCTCGCGGACCGGGCGGGGGCCAAGTTCGAAACCCTGAACCTGGAGTCCGGCGGAGAAGGAGCACCGGCCGAAGCGGCTCTCGGCGGCGCCGCCAGTCCCACCGAGGCCGAAGCCTCCCTGCTGCCCCTCGGCGCCACGATCGGGCCGGCGGGCCTCGCCGTGATGCCGTACTCGCTGAGCTTCGAAGGGGACTTCTTCCAGATTGCCTCCTTCATCGAAAAGCTCGACAGCCTGGTCAAGACGAGCAACGCCAACGTCGCCGTCAACGGCCGCCTGATCACCGTCGGAAGCTTCTCGCTCTCTCCTGGGGAAGCAGCTGAAGGCGGCTCGGACAGGCTGACTGCCGACGTCTCCGTCACCACCTACCTCACCCCGCCCGGCCAGGGCCTGACCGCGGGCGCCACTCCCGGCGGCCCTGAAGAAGTGACGACCCTGACCTCCTCGACGACCGGAACGCCATGAGAAAGCTCAAAGGCCCAGACCTGAAGAAGCCGGACCTGAAGGTCCCGGGGTTCGTCAGCGACCTCTACTACGACCTGCGGGATCGGCGGCTGCTGCCGCTGGTTGCCTTCGTCCTGGTCGCGATCGTCGCCGTCCCCTTCCTGCTCTCCGGCGGCTCGGGCGAAACGGGCCCGCCGCGGGTCGAACCGCCCGTCGACGACAGCGTCAACGCCTCGCAGCTGACGGTCGTCAAGGCGACTCCTGGGCTGCGCGACTACCGCGAGCGCCTCAAGGGACGGTCGCCGAAAGACCCGTTCAAGGGACCGGAAGCGAAGTCCGACCTCTCCGGCGCGAAGCTGGGCTCCAAGGGCGACAACGGTTTCGAATCGAGTGAAGTGACTTCCACCTCGACCTCGACCAGCACGACCACCGAAGGTACGACGACCGAAACCAAGAAGACGACCAAGGACGAAGACGGCGTCGTCACCACCGAAACCGAAACGAAGACCGAAACCGGAGAGCCGGGCTCCTCGGCGGAAGGTGCGCCGGGGGAGATCGTCCTCTTCGCCTTCGCGATCGACGTCCGCATCAAGAAGGCGACGACGGCGCCCGACGGCAGCACCGAGTCCAGCGACCCGGAAACCCGCTCGCGGGTGATCTCGCCGGCGCCCCTCCCGGGCGAGAAGGCCCAGGTCGTGACCTACGGGGGGATCAACCCGAAGACCAAGAACGCGCTCTTCCTCGTCTCCGACGAAGTGACCTCGATCTTCGGCGAAGCCAAATGCCTCTCCGGCGACCAGCGGTGCCAGCTGCTCGAAGTCGAAAAAGGCATGCCGCTGACGCTCGTCTACGGCCCGGCCAGCGCCCGCTACAAGATCACCGTGCTGAAGATCTACCCCGTCACCGCCGGGAAATTCTGAGCACAGCGCGGTTTGAGCAATGCTTCAGTAAATGAAGCCATGGCGCTACACTTCCTGAAGCGGAGGGTCCTACCGCCCTTCCTCTTTGATCATGAGTGCCGAGAGCAACTCGACCTGCCCCGTCTGTAAAACCGCCGAAGTCGTCTGCGGCAAGTGGACGCTGCTGCTGATCCGCGACCTCGCCGAGGGCAGTGCCCGCTTCTGCGAGCTCGAGCGCTCGCTGGAGGGCATCAGCCCCCGCACGCTCTCCCTGCGCCTGCGGGCGCTGGAGGAGGAGGGCATCGTCGAGCGCCACACCTACCCCGAGGTGCCGCCGCGGGTCGAGTACGCGCTGACCGCCAAGGGCGAAGCGCTCGTGCCGCTGGTCGAGGACATGCGCAGCTACGGCATGCGCTGGCTGCTGGGCGACGCCGCCGAGCGCGAGCCGGCCGCCGTCTAAGCCCTTCCGCCTGCAAGCGATCATTCAAACGCAGGAGGGCTAGTGCCTAGGCGGAAGCCTGGGACGTGCGTGATTTCCTCCTGAACGAATCGATCAAGCGCCTCGCGACCGAGGCCGCGACCCGGCTCAGCTCGATGGTCGCGATGGGGGAGGAGATCCCGTTCGACGTCGCCGCCGAGAGCGGCGACGACTCGGCCTTCTACAGCTACGTGCCGATGACCGGCCGCTACGTCATCGAGCACGGCGACGAGCTGCGCGCCCTGCCCAGCTTCGGGCCGGCCCGCGAGGCGACGGTGGAAGCCGGCGTCGCCGCCTCCTACCTGGAGGAGCGAGGCGAGCCGGTGCCTGCCGACCCCGGCGCCCGCGCCGAGCTGATGCTGATCACCTTCTTCTCCGAGCTCTGGGAGGGCTCTGCCGGCTTCACCCTGGACCGCGAGCGCCTCGAGACGGCCTTGGCGACGCTCGACGCGGAAAGCCGCTCCGCCGACGAGGCCGAGACGCTGCTGGCGCCGGTCGTCGGGCTGCGGATGCCGATGCCGCGCCTGCAGCTGCCGCACGGGATTCGCATCGTCCGCGCCGACTCGATCGAAGCGCCCGTCGACGCGATGCGCAGCGAGGGCATGGGCCGCGCGTCCTGGGAGCCCCAGTACCTGGCGGTCGCCGAGCAGGACCCCGAGGGCGGGGTGGAAGGCGCCCTGCAACAGCTGCGCGAGCTGATCAGCGTGATGAGGCTCTTCAAGGGCGGCGGCATCGGCCTCGGCCCCTACGCTTTCGCCCCCACCGGCGAGGGCTGCTGGCGCCGGATCGCCACCGGCGCCCCGGCGACCCGACCCGGCGGCTACCGCCTGAGCGAGGAGGAGGCCGAGGAGCTGATCGCCTTCGGGACCACCCTGGAGGCCCGGCCCGATCCCGACACGGCCCTCACCTGGGCGGTCGGACGCTTCGAGATGGGCTGCGAGCGCGCCACCGCGCTGGAGGGCCTGAGCGACCACCTCTTGGCGATGCGCGCCGTGCTCGAGGGCCACGGGCCCGTCGGCGCCTCGCTGCCGCTGCGCGCGGCGGCGCTGATCGCCGACGAGCAGATGGACCGGATCGAGGCCGGCGAAAAGGTCGAGGCGGTGTTGGAGCTCGAGCGCGCGATGATGAACGGCCGCCCCGTCGAAGGCGCCGTCGAGCTCGCCACCTGGACCGAGGAGGGCGTCCGCGGCCTGCTGCGTCAGGCGGCGCTGGGCGAGCTCGGCAACGACCTCAGCACGGTCGCCGACGAGACCCTGATCGTCGAGGGGCTCGCCGAAGGCGACGCCCAGATCACCGTCTCCGAGAGCTTCGAGCCCGAACCCGAGCCGGAGATCGAGATCGAGTCCGAAATCGACTTCGCCCCCGAGCCCGAGGAAGGGGAGATCTCGATCGAAGCGGTCGAGTCCGAGCCCTCCGCCGAACTGCGACTGCCCGTCGACGAGCTACCCGAGGAGGAAGACGTGGAGCAGGAGACCCGCATCATGGAGCCGGTCCCGGCCGAAGACGAGATCAGGATCACCGCCACCCCGTGGCTGGAGGAGGTCTCCGACCCCCGCGGCGACGACACCATCCAGTGGCCGGCCGACTCCGACCGCGACATCCAGCACCGCGAGAAGATCGATACCCCCCGCGTCCGCCACCTCTTCCCGGTCCCGGACTCCGACTGGGAGGTCGATCACCTCGAGTTCGAGTACAGCCGCAACCGCGTCAGTTAGGGCCTAAGCCCGGCCCGCCGCCATCTCGATCCGCTCCTCGGAGGTTGCGAAGAGGTAGCGGTCGATTTCGGTGAGGCCGTGGAGGTCGTGGACGTCCTCGTCGAGGTAGGGGACGCGGATCACGCAGCTGGTGCGGAGCTCGTTGGCCAGGTGGTCGATGTTGCGGGCGTCGCGCTCGGCCAGGGCCTGGTAGTCGGCGAAGTTGTCGGCCACGCGCTTGGCGAGGTTCTCGTCGTCGAGCCTCTCGGCCAGGGCCGCTGGTAGGTCGTCGACCTCGGCCTGCAGCTCGTCGGCGGGGTAGTGGACCTTGTTGACGATCACGCCGCCGAAGGGGAGGTTGGCCTCGACCAGTTTGCGGTGGAAGTAGACGGCCTCGTCGATCGGCTCTCCCTGCGGCCCGCAGACGACCAGGAAGCAGGTCTCGGGGTCGGCGAGCAGCTTGTTGACCCGCTTCGCCCGCGCCTGGAAGCCCTCGACCATGCCGCTGAAGGCGTTGAAGAACTCGGCCAGGTCGGCGAGCAGGTCGAAGCCGACGATCTTCTTGAAGACGCTGAGGGCGACCGAGACGCCGCGGCCGGTGACCTTGGCGGCGATGCCGGTCGGCTTCATGAACACCCGCAGCGATTTGCCCTCGATGAACTGGGTCAGCCGTTTCGGCGCGTCGAGGAAGTCAAGCGCGTTGCGGGTCGGCGGCGTGTCGAGGACGAGCAGGTCGAACTCGCCTTCGGTGTGCAGCTCGAACAGCTTCTCCATCGCCATGTACTCCTGCGAGCCGGCCAGGGCGCTGGAGATCTGCTGGTAGATCCGGTTGTTCAGCACCCGGTCGCGCGACTCCTCGTCGGGCGCCTGGCGGGCGATCAGCTCGTCGAAGGTCGCTTTCGCGTCGAGCATCATCGCCCACAGCTCGCCCTTCATCTCGACGCCCTGTTCCTCGATCAGGGCGGGGTCGACCCGCCGCGCTTCGTTGCCCAGCTCCTCCAGTCCGAGCGAGTCGGCCAGCCGCTTCGCCGGGTCGATCGTCAGCACGCAGACCTTCAGTCCCTGCGCGGCCATCCCGGTCGCGATCGCCGCCGAGGTGGTGGTCTTGCCGACCCCGCCGGAGCCGGCGCAGATGCAGATCGACTTGCCTTCGAGGACTTCGCCGACGGAGGCCATCAGAGCTTCCCCGCCAGCTTGCGCGCCGCGGCGACGTCGAGCTCGGGCTCGAAGAGGAAGGGCAGCGACTTCACCGGCGCCTCGACGCCGCGCTTCAGGCGCGAGAGCTGCTGGCGCTGGGAGCGGGCGCGGCCGTACTCCGAGAGCGCCGCCCGCGCCGCCGCCCGGGCGGCGCCGTTCTCGTTCTCGGCCAGATCGGAGAGCTTCTCCGCCTCAGCTTTCTTGAACCGCTCGGGGTAGAGCCCGTTGAGATAGACGCGGTCGACCGCGACGCCGACCTCGTCGCGCAGGTCCTTCTCCAGCGCCATCGACTCGTTGACCGGCATCTCCTCCGGCAGGGCGACGATCGCGGTGCCGGTGTGCTCGTGGTCGGTGATGAAGCGGTCGAGCGTTTCCGCCTGGGAGTGGATCGGGCCGACGCGGGCGATCGAGGCGAAGGTGCGCGGCGTCTGCAGGAAGCCGACCCCGTGGCCGGTCGCCGGCGCGTCGACGATCACCAGGTCGTACTTGCGCCCGCTCTTGACCTTGCGGTCGAGCTGGGCCAGCTCCCAGATCTTGCCGATCGTCACCAGCTCCTTCAGCCCCGGCGTCGCCGCGGCGAGGTAGTTGAAGATGCGGCTGCGGAAGAGCATGTCCCGCATCGCCCGCACCTTCAGTTGCAAGAGCACGTACTCGCGCATCGACTCGTCGGGGTCGATCGAGATCGACCAGAGGTTCTCCTCCATCTCGACCTCGTGGAAGCCGACCTCGGCGTGTTCGAACATCCGCGAGGCGTTCTCCTGCTGGGCGACCTCGCAGACGATCGTCCGCTTGCCTTCGGAGGCGGCGCGCAGCCCGAGCGCCACCGCAACCGTCGTCTTGCCGACGCCACCCTTGCCGGTGACGATCACGAGTCGCTTGTCTAGAAGATCGGGGATTGGCTGATTCCTAGCAATTTCGGAGGCCGGCAGGAAAAGCGGGGTCCCATACGAATATCCGCGCAATGGGATTTCTAAGCCGCAAGAAGCCGAAGCCTGCACCCGTCGACATTCACGAGGAGCGTCCCATGGAGGACGAGCTTCAGGGTATGGAAGAAGCTGTACCCGAGCGTCCGGTTGACGAAGCACCGATCGTCGACGGTGGCGACTGGGACGCGGGTCCTGTCTCCGATACGTCCTCCGCGCCTACCGGCGCGGATCCCGCATCGTCGCCACCCGCGTCAGATGCGTCGGAGGAAGACGAACAGCCCACCACTGTTTTCGAGGCTGTGGCGCCATCGCCTGAGGTCGATGAGGAGATGGAGGAGAACGAGGAAGAGGGCGATGGGCGGATGAAGGCTGTCGACCTGATCGCGCCCACCAGGCTCGACTTTCTGAACGACAAGGCCGAGGCTGGGGAGAAGCCGGTCAAGACTGCGGAGGTCATCGCCTTCGCCAACCAGAAGGGCGGGGTCGCGAAGACGACCACGACCCTGAACCTCGCCGTCGCCTTCGCCGAGTCCGGCTACCGGGTGCTCTGCATCGACCTCGACCCGCAGGGCAACCTGACGATGAGCCAGGGGATCGACCCCGACAAGGTCGAGAAAAGCCTTTACGACGTGCTCGTCAACGACATGCCGATCTCCGAGATCATCGTCAAGCGGGAGATCGACATCGCCGTCGCCTCGATCGACCTGGCCGGCGCCGAGATCGCGATGAGCACCAAGATCGGCCGCGAGCGCTCGCTGGAGAAAGCGCTGAAGGAGGTCGAGGGCGATTACGACTTCGTCTGCATCGACACCCCGCCGAGCCTCGGCCTGCTGACCATCAACGCGCTCACCGCGGCGAACAAGGTGATCGTCCCGGTCCAGTGCGAGTACCTCTCGATGCGCGGCCTGGTCCAGCTCCAGAACACCCTGCGGATGATCCAGGAGAACCTCAACCCCGACGTGCGGATCGAGGGGATCCTGCCGACGATGCTCGACTCGCGGACGATCCACGCCAAGGAGGCGGTGGAGATCCTCGAGGAGAACTTCGGCGACCTCGTTTTCCAGTCCCGGATCAAAAAGGCGATCAAATTCGCCGAGGCCCCGGTCAAAGGGTCCTCCGTGCTCAAGTACGATTCAGACTCGAGCGCGGCGAACTACTACCGGGAGCTGGCGAAGGAGGTTCTGTCCCATGGCTCGGCGTAACAAGCGGGCAAGCATGCGTGAGGGGCCGCTGTCCGACCTGTTTCGGTCGACCTCTGACGACGCTCCGATGGATCCGCCCGAGGCGCCTCGGTATGGGCGGGACGATCCGGCCGAGGCGAAGAAGCAGCAGGACGAGGGGGATCGGGCCGCGGGTCCTGTCTCCGATGCGTCCCCGTCGCCGACCGGCGACGGTCCCGCATCGTCGCCACCCGCGGCAGATGCGCCTGATTCCAAAGCTCCGGCCGAGTCGGCTGATGTTCCGCTGCGGCAGGACGAGGCGCCCACTCTCTACGACCAGGATGACGTTGGGTCGGGCGCTGATATCGAAACTTCCGGTGAGTCGGCTCCGGAGCGGTTGAAGCGGGTCTTCAACGAGGAGCCGTTGCCGCGGCGGGATCAGTTTCAGCCCGAAAACCCGCGCTACGGCCGCGATGAGCCTGCCTATGAGCCGCCCGGCAGCGGCGAGCCGCACCAACCGGTGATCAAAGTCGTCGGCGTCGGCGGGGCCGGGGTCAACGCGGTCAACCGGATGGTCGACGCCCGCATCCCCGGGATCGAGTTCATGGCCGTCAATACCGACCTGCAGTCGCTGCAGCTCTGCGTCGCCGACGTCACCGTCCACATCGGCGACGAGCAGACGCGCGGGCTCGGCGCCGGTGCCGACCCCGACGTCGGCCACCGTTCCGCCTTCGAGGAGCAGGACAAGAGCACGCGCCTGCTGAAGGGCTCCGACATGGTCTTCGTCGCCGCCGGCGCCGGCGGCGGTACCGGCTCGGGCGCCGCTCCGGTCGTCGCCCGCCTCGCCCGCGAGGTCGGCGCCCTCACCGTCGGCATCGTCACCAAGCCGTTCAGCTTCGAGGGCAGCCGCCGGGCCACGCAGGCAGACAAGGGGATCGACGAGCTCGCCGCCGAGGTCGACACGCTGATCGTCGTCCCCAACGACCGCCTGCTCGAGGTGCTCGACCAGCAGACCTCGATGGTCGAGGCCTTCAAGGTCGCCGACGACGTCCTCCGCCAGGGCGTGCAGGGCATCTCCGACCTGGTCACCCTTCCGGCGGTGATCAACCTCGACTTCGCCGACGTGCGGTCGATCATGGCCGACGCCGGTCGCGCCCTGCTCGGCATCGGCATGGCCTACGGCGACGAGCGCGCCGTGCTGGCTGCCGAAAAAGCCATTTCTTCGCCGCTGCTGGAGACCTCGATGGAGGGTGCCCGCTCGATCCTCCTCTCGATCACCGGCGGTGCCGACCTCTCGCTGGTCGAGGTCTCCGAGGCCGCCAAGGTGGTCGGCGAGGCCGCCCACCCCGACGCCAACATCATCTTCGGCGCCAACGTCGACGAGGAGATCTCCGATCAGATCTGGGTCACCGTCGTCGCCACCCGGTTCGACGGCCGGCCGCAGCCGCAGCGTCGCGCCGCCGAGCCGACGATCCGCCGCACCAAAGACGCCGAACCTGCGCGCCGCGGCCGCGGCGGCGATCGCGAGCTCGGAATAGACGTTCCAGAGTTCCTCCCCGGCTGATCCCGCACCCCATGCGAGGGGTCGTCGCAGCCGGGCATCCGCTGACCGCCGAGGCCGGCGCCTCGGTCCTGCGCGAGGGCGGCAACGCGGTCGACGCCGCGGTCTGCGCGGTGCTCGCCTCCTTTGCGGTCGAGAGCCCGCTCACCGGGTTCGGCGCCGGCGGCCACATGATGGTCCACGAGGGCGGCGAGACGACGCTGATCGACTTCTTCGTCGCCGCTCCGGGGCTTGACGGGATCGAGCGCGGGACGGAGCTGGTGCCGGTCCCGGTCCGCTTCGACGCCGAGACGACGCAGACGTTCTACGTCGGTCCCGCCTCCTGCGGCGTCCCCGGCACCGCCGCCGGGCTGGCGCACGCGCTCGAGCGGTTCGGCTCGATGGCGCTGGCCGATCTGGTCGGCCCCGGGGTCCGGCTTGCCCGCGAGGGGGCGCCGATCAACTCGGGCCAGGCCTACATCCTCGAGATCCTCGCCCCGATCCACGAGCGGGCGCCGGGCACGCGCGAGCTGTACGCGCCGCAGGGCCGGTTCCTTGGGGAGGGAGACGTCTTCCGCTTCCCGGAGTTGGCCGAGGGGCTGGAACGGTTCGCGGCCGAAGGCGCGGAGCCCTTCTACCGGGGCGAGCTCGCGGCCAGGATCAGCGAGTTCGTGGTCGAGAGCGGAGGCACCCTGGGACCCGGCGACATGGCCTCCTACGAGGCGGTCGAGCGGCCTCCGATCGCCGCGCCGTTCCGCGGCGCCGAGGTGCTGACCAACCCGCCGCCCTCCTCCGGCGGGATCCTGATCGCCTACTGCCTGGGGTTGCTCGAGCGCTTCGGCGAGCGCAGCGGGCCCGAGCAGCTGGTGATGGCGATGGAGGCGGCGAACGACCGCCGCGACCTGGCCTTCGCCGAGGCGCTCTACGAGGAGGGGATGGAGGCCGGTTTCCTCGACCCGGTCGGCCTCGACCTCGCCGCCGCCGACCTGCTCGGCTCGACCACCCACATCTCGGTGCTCGACGCGGAGGGCAACTGCGCCAGCGTCACCTGCTCCAACGGCTCGGGCTCCGGGGTCCTGGTTCCCGGCACCGGCGTGATCCTCAACAACATGCTCGGCGAGGAGGACCTCAACCCGGCCGGCTTCCACAGCATCGCCCCGGGCAGGCGGGTGCCGTCGATGATGGCGCCGACCGTGGTCCTCCGCGACGGGGAGGTGGTGCTGGCCGTCGGCAGCGCCGGCTCCAACCGGATCCGCTCGGCGATCCTGCAGACGGTGGTCCGCGCGATCGAGCAGGGCTACCCGGTGGCGGCCGCGGTGGAAGCGCCGCGGCTGCACTTCGAGCAGGGGATCGTCCAGGCCGAGAAGGGGGTGGACGCCGACGCCCTCACCCGGCTGGAGGAGCGCGGTTGGAAGGTCGCCCGCTGGCCCTCGCTCAACCTCTTCTTCGGCGGTACGCAGGCGGTCGCCCGCGACCCTCGCACGGGCGAGCTGAGCGGCGGTGGCGATCCGCGCCGCGGCGGCGCCGTCGCCTACGCCGAGTGAAGCGGGAGAATGCCGGCATGGCGGCCGGGTCCGAGATCGATTTCGAGGCCGAGGGGCTGCTCGACGACCTGGACGAGCAGGCACGGGCGGCACGCCTCGATCTGCTGCGCCGGCTCGCCGACGAAGGCGTCCCGATCGAGGATCTACGAGCCGCGGTAGCCGCGGGTCGGCTCGCGCTGCTGCCCGTCGAGCGGGCCTTGGAGGGGACCGGCCGCCGCTACACGGCGCGCGAGATCGCCGAGATCGTCGGCATCGACCTCGAGCAGCTGCGCCGGTTCAGCGCCGCGCTCGGCGTCCCCTACACCGACCCCGACGAACCGCGCGGCACCGAGGCTGACCTCGAGGCGGCGCGGCGGATGAAGGCCTTTCTCGACGCCGGCCTGCCGGAGGAGGGGATGCTGCAGGTGGCGCGGACGATCGGCATGGGGACCTCGCGGATCGCCGAGGCCAACCGCGAGCTGGTGATCCGCACTCTGACTCAGCCGGGCGACAGCGAGCGCGATGTGGCCCTCCGCTTCGCCGCGGCGGCGGAGGCGATGATGCCGCTGGTCGGGCCGACCGTCGTCCACGCCCTGCAGTCCAACATGCTGGAGCAGATCCGCCGCGACGTGATCGGCCACGCCGACCTCGCCTCGGGGGCGATCGGCGGCACCGCCAACCTCACCGTCTGTTTCGCCGACCTGGTCGAGTTCACCCGCCTCGGCGAGGAGATCCCGGCCGAGGAGCTGGGCCTGGTGGCCGGCCGGCTGGAGGAGATGGCGAGCGCCGTCGCCGAACCGCCGGTGAGATTGGTGAAGACGATCGGCGACGCGGTGATGTTCGTCTCCACCGAGGCCGAGCCGATGCTGCGGGCCACCCTGGCCCTGATCGCCGCCGCCGAGGCCGAAGGCGAGGAGTTTCCCTGGCTCCGCGCCGGCCTCGCCTGCGGCCCGGTCCTGCCCCAGTCGGGCGACTACTACGGCCGCCCGGTCAATCTCGCCAGCCGCATAACCGGCGTCGCCCGGCCAGGCAGCGTCGTGGTCGACGCCGCGGTAAAGGAAGCGGCCGAAGAGGGCTTCGACTACACCTACATCGGCGAGCGCCGACTCAAGGGCATCGACCAAAAGGTGAAGCTATTCCGAGTGCGGTTGGCGGGGGAGAAGAAGCGCTAAAGCGGCTTGCGTGCGGAGACGAGGAGGTTGTAGAAGAGCTCGGCGGGGAGGTAGGGCTCTAGTACGCGGGTGTCGACCTTCTGCAGGGCGATGTAGCTGCGGAAGGCGAAGCGGCGCCAGCCGAAGGGAATCGACTCGGGCTCGGCGCTCGACTCGACCGTGCGCAGGCCCCAGCCCCAGGCGTTGGAGAGCAGCTCCTCGCCGCCGACGTGGCGGTGCTCGAAGCCGCTGTCGCGCAGCAGGCGGCGCAGGTCGGCGGGGGCGAAGGCGTGGACGTCGACCTCGCCCTCGAGCGAGTGGTCGTGGGACTGGTCGCCTTCGGCAACGGCGCGCTCGTCGGCGCCGATCGCCCGCCGCCAGAGCGGCGCCAGGGTCAGGCCGGCGCGCTTCGGCAGCGCCGCCAGCGTGTCGCCGTAACGGGACGGCTCGCCGGCGAAGGCGATCATCCCACCGGGCCGCAGGACGCGGCGGAATTCGGCGAAAGCCTTGTCGAGGTCGGGGATGTGGTGGAGGACGGCGTGGCCGAAGACGAGGTCGAAGCTTTCGTCCTCGAAGGGCAGCACCTCGGCCTCGGTCTCGACGGTCGTCACGCCCTCGAGGCCGAGCGCCTCGGCCGTTCCCGCCAGGCGCTTCAGCATTCCCGGCGAGATGTCGGTCGCGGTCAGCCGCTCGATCACGCCGAGCTGGACGAGGTTGAGCGAGAAGTAGCCGGTGCCCGAGCCGATCTCCAGCGCGTCGCCGAAGGAGCGACCCTTCAGCCCGCCCAGCGCCTTGACCAGCTTCAGGCGTACCTGGCGCTGGCCGACGTCGCCGAAGTCGATGCCCCACTTGGCGTCGTACTCCTCGGCGGCGGCGTCGTGGTAGCGGGTGTTGACGTCCTTGATGTGCTCGTGCGTGGCGGTGGGGGAGGCTGGCATGGCGGGGAACTCTAATAGCGTCCCGCCCGTGGAGCGCGAGTACGTCCAGCTGAACCAGCCCGACGGGGTGCCGCCGCTGCCGCTGACCGGCGAGCGGACGCTGCCCGACGTGCCCGAGGAGAACTACTGGTACCGCCGCCATCTCGTCGTCTATGAGTCGATCGCCGAGCGGGTCAAGGGGAAGCGCGTGGTCGACATGGCCTGCGGCGAGGGCTACGGCTCCGACGTCCTCGCCGGCGCCGCCGCAAGCGTCGTCGGCGTCGATGCCAACCCCGAAGCGCATGAGCACGCCCGGCTCCGCTACCGGCGCCCGAACCTGCGCTTCGAGCGCGACCTGGTCGAGAGCTTCGCCGAGCCCTGCGACGCCGTCGTCTTCCTGCAGACGATCGAGCACGTCCAGGACCCCGACGCGATCCTCGAGCACTTCAAGTCGATGCTGGCGCCGGGCGGGGTCGCCTACGTCTCGACCCCGAACCTGCTGACCCTGGCGCCCCCCGGGGCGGAGAAGTCCGACAACCCCTGGCACGTGAAGGAGTACCGCGCCGAGGAGTTCCGGGCGCTCTGCGAGCCGCACTTCGCCCGGGTCGAGATGCTCGGTCTCTTCCACGCCCGCAAGCTGCGCGCCCACGAGCTGGCGATCAAGCTCGGCTGGGACACGGTCCACAAACGGCTGGGGCTGACGAAGCCCTTCTACGACCGCTTCACGCCGGCGATCGCCGCCTCGGACTTCCGCCTGCGGGCCGGGGACCTCGACCGCGCCCTCGACTTCCTCGCGGTCTGCCACTCGGAGTAATGAGCCGCGAGGGGACCGCCGGGGACCTGGCGATCGTCCTGCACAGCCACATGCCCTACGTCGAGGGCTTCGGCACCTATCCGTTCGGCGAGGAGTGGCTGTTCGACGCGGTGATCCGCTCCTACCTGCCGGTGCTGGAGGTGGCGCGCGACCTGACGATGACGGTGACGCCGGTGCTCGCCGACCAGCTCGAGGACGCCGGCGCCGCCGAGCGGCTGCGCCGCTTCCTGGTCGAGTGGCGGATCGGCGCCGCCGAGGCCGATCTGAAGCAGGTGCCGGCGGAGTGCCGCGCCGCCTGCGAAGGCGAGCGGGAGCGCTACCGGCACGCGCTCGAGCTGCTCGACGCGGCCGGCGGCGACCCGCTGGCGCCGTTCCAGCGCGCCGCCGCCGAGGGTCGAATCGCCCTGGCCGCGTCCTCGGCGACCCACGCGGTGCTGCCGCTGCTGGCGACCCGCCGGGGGCTGCGCCTGCAGCTCGAGACCGGCATCCGCTCCCACCGCCGCCGCTTCGGCTGGGACGGAGGCTTCTGGCTGCCGGAGTGTGCCTACGTCCCCGGCCTGGAGTGGCAGCTGGCGGAGCAGGGGGTGGAATGGTTCTGCATCGACCAGAGCGCCCATCAGGAGCCCCTGGAGGCGCTGGCCCCGGTGGGGACCGAGGCCGGTCCGGTGGCGCTGCCGATCGACTGGCAAGCGATCTCCTGGCTCTGGTCGCTCGACGGCTATCCCTCCGACCCGGCCCACGCCCAGTTCGCCGGCAAATCCCTGCGCGGGATCAGGATCTGGCGGGTGGGGGGCGGCGCCTACGACCCGGCCGCCGCGGCCGCCGCGGCTGAGCGCCAGGCCGACGAGTTCCTCGCCGCCGCCGCGACCCGGCTGCGCGCCTATGCCGAGGGCCACGACCGCCGCGGCCTGCTCGTCTTCGCGATCGACACCGAGCTGCTCGGCCACTGGTGGTCGGAGGGCCCGATCTGGCTGCGCGCGGTGCTCGAGAGGGCGGAGGCGGCCGGAATCCGGTTGGTCACCGTGCCGCAGGCGCTGGCCGAGCACGAGCCGGTGCGGCGGCCGCTGCGCGCCTCGACCTGGGGCGAGGACAAGGACCTGAGCACCTGGGATTCGCCCGCTGTGGCCGACCTCGCCAGCGGCGCCCGCCGCCTCGAGCTGCGCCTCCTGCGCGCGGTCGCCGGCGGGCTGCGGGGGCCGGCGCTGGAACGCGCCGCGCGCGAGCTGCTCGCCGCCCAGGCGAGCGACTGGGCCTTCCTCGACCAGCGCAAGCAGGCGGGCGACTACGCCTACCGGCGCGCCACCGATCATGGCGAGGCGATGTTGCAGGCCATAGACTCCGGCGGCGCCACCGACCCCCGCATGCGATCGCTCGCCCCGGACCTCAGCTTCGCTCCCCTCCTGGAGCCTTGACGATCACCCGGACCAGCCACCCCCGGACCAGCAACAGGAACTTGACCCGCGTACTGATTCTCTCCTGGGAGTACCCGCCGCTGATCGAGGGCGGCCTGGCGCGGCACGTCCGCAAGCTCTCCGAGGCGCTGGTCGAACGCGACGTCGAGGTCCACGTCCTGACCCGCGGGGGCGAGGAGTCGCCGGCCACCGAGCGCCGCGGCGGGGTGATTATCCACCGCATCCGCGAGCCCAAACGCCCGACCGACCTCGGCGAGTTCGTCGCTTGGGTCGAGCGGATGAACTCCGACATGCTCGCCGCCGGGGTCGAGCTCGGCGACCGCTACAGCTTCGACCTCGTCCACGGCCACGACTGGCT
>DASUTJ010000090.1:0-11650 GCA_036374655.1 Solirubrobacterales bacterium
CCTTGGTCGCCAGCAGGCGGGCGCTGCCGAGCTCGCCCTCGTCGGTCTCCTCGAGGAGCCAGCGGTCGCCGCTCGCGACGAGGATCGGAACCCCCTCCGCCGCCAGTGCCTGGGCGTAGGTCTGGACCTCGCTCAGCTGCTCGCCGCCTAGCAGCACCTCCATGTCCCAGATGAAGGTGTGGGAGCAGAAGCCGCGCGGGCTCGGGGTGCGGGCGTGGTGGCCGATCATCACCACCGCGTCGAGCGGTCCGCCGTGGGCCTTTGCGATCGAGGGCTCGGCCTCGTTCAGCGCCAGGTCGGCGATCGGCCGCACCGTGACACCGGCCGGCATCCGCTCGCGTTCGATGTTGGTGCCGACCATGTGCCAGTCGCCGACGCTGATCGTCCCGGCGCCGCCGGCCCGCAGCGCCTCGACCGCGACCAGCACTTCGTCGGTCAGCAGCCGCCGCCCGCGCGCGTAGCGCCGGGGGTGGGAGGGGAGGCAGTCGCCGTAGTGCTCGATCCCGGCGACCCCCTCCATGTCGGCGGCGATCAGGACGTTCACGGGCGGGAGCCTATCCCGGCGTCGCCGAGGTTCTCAGGCGGCGCGCTTCAGGTCATCCGGCCGGGGCCGCAGCTGGATCAGCTGCCCGCCCTTGCCGTGCACCGGCTCGAACTCGGCGACCGAGAGGACCACGTAGCTGTAGCCGCAGGGGCAGACCTCGCGCTCGACGGCGTCGAGATCGTCGACCACGACCTCGGTCTCCTCGGCACAGCTGGAACAGACGACGGTGAGTTGGAACATGCTCCGATGGTGGCGGCCCGTCCGGACGCCAGGGCCTTCCTGCAAGGGAAATCTCACGTTCGGGTCCTGCGCGGCGTCTTAGATGTATGAGCGTGAAGCGCTGGACCGTCTACGAGAGCCCGATCGGCCCGCTGACCGTCGCGGTCGGCCCGCACGGCATCACCGACCTCAACTTCCCCGGGCGCACGGCCCTGAAGGATGCGGAGAAAGGGCCGCTGCCCGAGGTGACCGAGCAGCTCGACGCCTACTTCGCCGGCGAGCTCCGCGATTTCGATCTCCCCCTCGACCCCCAGGGCACCCCGCTGCAGAAGGCGGCTTGGCGGGCGCTGCTGGAGATCCCCTACGGCGAGACCGCCTGCTACGGCGAGCAAGCCGCAAAGATCGACCCCGCCCTCTTCGACCCCGACGTCGAGCCCTGGCAGCGCGCCCGCGTCGTCGGCGCCGCCAACGGCCAGAACCCGATCGCGATCGTCATCCCCTGCCACCGCGTGATCGGCGCCGACGGCTCCCTGACCGGTTACGGCGGCGGCCTCCCCCGCAAGCAAGCCCTGCTGGATCTCGAGCAGGGCACATTTGGCCTCGGGTTGAGCGAGCTGAGTCGCTGACTTAAAAACTTATCTGTTTCTACAGACACAGGCTTCGTTTAGTTAGGGTTCCGCTCCGGCAATCTCTTGGAGGGGGTTCGAGTGGGCATCGAGTTGCAGTCGCGTGCAGAGAAACATGCTGAGGAGTCCGAGCGCCTCGAAGCCTTTTCAGGACTCAAACTTCTTCACATCAGAAAGGTCGTGACGGAACTTCTCTCGCTGATCGGGAGGAACGGTCTCTTCGATCAGTACACGAAGCACGACATCTCACATATCGACCGGATGCTTGCGCTGACGTCTTGGTTGATCCCCGAGGAGACCTGGAAGGCGATGTCGCCCACGGATTCGCTTCTGCAGGTTCTCTCCATCTACCTTCATGACCTCGGGATGCTCGTCACCGAGAAGGAGTACGAACAGAGAGCCAACAGCAGCTGGCACCAGTTCGTCGAAGAACTGTACGCCGGCGACCGTGGCGAGGACTACAAAGCAAGGGTCGAGGAACTGGACACCGAAGCAGGGGAAAAGTTCCTCTACCAGGAGTACGTACGGGCCCACCATGGCGAGCGAGTGCGGGCCTGGATAAGCGGCACCAACGCCAAGAAGCTGGGTGACTCCGGAGAGACCGGAGAACTGCTCGCCGAGCTGCTCGGTCCGCTGCCGGCGCTCTTCCGTGAAGACCTCGGGCTGGTCTGCGAAAGCCACCACCGGTCGGATCTGGCCGACGTAGCCAGGTATCCCACCTCTCGCCCATACGGTCAGTCTGATGAGGAGACGGCCAACGTGCAGTACGCCGCCTTCGTCCTCCGCACCGCGGATCTGCTCCACATAACCTCAGACCGGACTCCATCGGTCATGTTCAAAATGATCGCCCCCAGCGATCCGCTGAGCCAGGAGGAGTGGGCAAAGCAGGCGGCGGTAACCGCTGTTCGCTCGAAGGTGGGCGTCGACGACGAAGGCAATATCGACCACGACGCCCCGCGGGACACGGTCGAGGTCGTCGCGCAGTTCACCGATGAAGACGGGTTCTTCGGGCTCACCGCGTATCTGACCTACGCGACTGCAGAACTGCGGCAGACCTATGACTGGGCGGAGGAATCGGTCCGCCGGCACGGCAGTAGGTACTCCTTCCCTTGGAAATTCATTGACGAAAGCCAGATACTTACGAGCGGGTTCCTGCGGGACAGCTTCGAGTTCAGCCTTGACACCAAACGCGTCCTCGACCTCCTCACCGGTCACACGCTGTACAACAACACGGCGGTAGTCCTGCGCGAGCTGGTCCAGAACTCACTCGACGCAATCCGTGCTCAGCGTCTCGACCATGCGGCGCACGAGGGTGAGGTCAATATCGTTTGGGATAGCGCCAGCCGCAGGCTGGCCGTGCAGGACAACGGGACGGGGATGAGCCAGGCGGACATCGAACGACACCTGCTCCGGGTCGGTTCGTCGAAATACCAGGACCCCGAGTTCAGGAGAGAGCACCCCGAGTTCTCGCCGATCAGCCGATTTGGCATCGGGGTCCTATCCACTTTCATGGTCGCGGATGCGGTTTCGATCGAAACTGTGCATCCGGACGACGCCGAAGGGCGGCAGCTCAATCTCCGCTCGGTTCACGGCCGGTACCTGGTTCGCCTCTTCGACAAAGGCGACCCTGAGCGGGCGGACCTGGGAGCGCATGGAACCCGCGTCACCCTCAGCCTGCGCCCCTCCGCGAGCCTGGGCGACGTCGCCGAGATCCTTGCCAAATGGATCGTCGTGCCCGGCTGCAAAGTGAACCTGAGCGTGGATGGCAGCGACCCCGAATCCATTGGGCATGAATCGATCAGCGAGGCCCTGGCGCAACGGGTCGAAGCTGACGGGTTGAAGATAAGCAAAGCCCAGGGATCCCCAAAAGACGGCGAGATCCGCTTAGAGGAAGTCAATTGCGAGGGTTGCGACCTGGCCTTCGCCAAACGCTGGTCGGCCCACTTCCAGGAGTGGTCGTTCGTCCAGGTGAGGCGACCGGATAGGGAAAGCCCCCGTGCCCTCGGCATTGCGGTTGAGGGGATCCGGGTCGAGGAGACGACCCCCGGCTACCGCGAGGTGGCCTTCTACGCGATGGCGAACACGACGGGGGTCAAGGCGCCTCGCACCGATGTCTCCCGCTCCGGACTGGAGCAGACGCCTGAGAGGTTGGATCTCTTTCAGACGGTCTACGGGCAGTACGCGAAATTCGTGGCGAGCGAGATCGAAGCGTTACGAAGTCGGGGATTCTCGCTCACCTGGAGTGCCCAGGAGGCGCGTTTCCTCTCGATGCCACTGACCCGTGGCCGTGTCGAAGACAAGGGGAGGTTGGAGAAAGCGATCGGCGTTATCCCCAGTGTTGTGGTCGATGACGGTTCGGAGAGGCGGTTGCTCACGCCGGCGGAAGTGGAGGCACTGCCGATCTTCTGGACGATTGAGTCCAATTTCTTTAGGTCTGCTGAGAGCGTGCTCCGGGAGACCCCGAGCACTGCCTCGGTGACTGACATGATCGCGGCGATCGGAGCGGACAACTTCAAGGTCCCGCGCGGTCCGCTGGTGACCTCTCTTTGGACGCTCAAACTGTCCTCCTCCGTCTTGCGATCGCGGGAAGTGTCGAAGGTGATCATTGACCAACGCCAACGGCGGGTCGATCTTGCGTGGGAGCATGCATCCGACGACGGTCGATGGTTGCCTCTGGTCGACACCAAGCGCCGCGACTTTGGATTGGTGGCGTCGCGTATGCGGTACTTGGCGGGCTCGGCAACCCTCGACATGATGGTTGCCAGAGGCGATGCAGTCGAGGTGAGTGGCGGAGACTCGCAGACGGCAGTGCGCGCCGGTGGGGACCTAATTCTCATTCTCCCTGGCTCCCCGTTGGCTTGCTTCCTTGAAGAGCTTTTGCTCAATGGATTCGATCTGGAAGCCGAAATGGAGGTAGAAGCCAGATTGTTGGCGGCCTCAGCTGTGGATAACTACTTCAGGCACGGAAGGAAAGTCAAATCCGATGCGGCTGATGCCTTGGAGTTCCTGGAATTCATCTCTAGGGATAGCCATCGCTCGACTGAGGTCCAAGAGGTTCTCCAGTACGAAAAGTTCGCCGAAGCGCTGGCAAAGCAGCCGATCCAGGTCTTTGACGCCTGGGCCTGGGATCGAGGGTCCCCTGAGGAGTAGCCCTTCGTCAGCTCCTGTGGGATAGTCGGCAGGGGACTTTGGGAATGCTGACCGACCGGGAAGAGACGCAACTGCCGCGGGCGCTCGAAGCGCCGACGATGGTCGAGGCCTTCCAGGTGACCGTCGAAGAGCGGGGCGCGCAGACCGCGCTGCGGACCAAGGACGACGAGTTCCACGCCACCTGGGCCGAGTACGGGGAGCGGGTGCGGGCTGTCGCGGCCGGGCTCGCGGCGCTCGGCGTCGGGCGCGGTGACACGGTCGGGATCATGCTCACGAACCGGCCCGAGTTCCACTTCGCCGACACCGCGGCGATGCACCTCGGGGCGACGCCCTTCTCCCTCTACAACACCTCGACCGCGGAGCAGATCGAGTACCTCGTCGCCGACGCCGGCAACTCGGTGTTGGTCACCGAGCAGGCCTTCCTCGACACCGTGCTCGCCGTGCGCGAGGGCGACAACGCGCTCGAGCACGTGGTCGTCGTCGACGGCGAGCCCCGCGGCGGCGCGATCACGCTCACCGCCCTGGAAGGCGGCGGCGAGGAGGGCTTCGACTTCGAGGCGACCTGGCGCGCCGTCGAGCCCGAGGACATGGCGACGGTCATCTACACCTCCGGCACCACCGGGCCGCCGAAGGGAGTGCAGCTCTCCCATGCCAACATCCTCTCGGCCTTCCGCTCCTTCGACGAGATCTTCCGCCTGCCCGGCGACGGCGGCCTGATCTCGTGGCTTCCGATGGCCCACATCGCCGAGCGCAACGCGACCCACTACGGGCCGATCGGCTCCGGGGTCGCCACCACCTGCTGCCCCGACCCGCGCCAGGTCGTCGCCTACCTGGCCGAAGTGCGCCCGATCTGGTTCTTCGCGGTGCCGCGGGTCTGGGAAAAACTGAAGGCGGCGATGGAGATCGGGATCGGGGCCGAGACCGACGAGAACCGCAGGCAGGCGATCGAGTGGGCGCTGGGCGTCGGCAAGCGGATGGTCGCCGCCGAACAGGCGGGCGAGGAGCCCTCGGCCGAGCTCACCGCCGAGCACGCCAAAGCCGAGCAGGTGCTCGCGGCGCTGCGCGAGCGGATCGGCTTCGACCAGCTGCGCTGGGCGCACGTCGGCGCCGCGCCCTGCCCGCAGGAGACGATCGAGTTCTTCCACGCGATCGGGGTGCCGCTGGCCGAGCTCTGGGGCCTCTCCGAGAGCACCGGCGCCGGCACCTGCAACCCGCCCGAGCGGATCAAGATCGGCACCGTCGGCCCGGCTGCTCCCGGGGCCGAGCTGAAGATCGCCGAGGACGGCGAGGTGCTGCTGCGCAGCGGCGCGGTCATGCCCGGTTACCGCAACGCTCCCGAGAAGACCGCCGAGGCGCTCGACGAGGAGGGCTGGCTGCACACCGGCGACGTCGGCGAGATCGACGAGGACGGCTACCTGCGGATCGTCGACCGCAAGAAGGAGCTGATCATCAACTCGGCCGGCAAGAACATGTCGCCGGCCAACATCGAGGCGAAGCTGAAGGCGGCGAGCCCGCTGATCGGACAGGTCTGCGCTGTCGGCGACGACCGCCCCTACAACGTCGCCCTCGTCGTCCTCGACCCGGACTTCGCCTCCGTCTTCGCCCAGCAGCACGGGATCGAGGACGCCTCGCCCGAGGCTCTCGCCGAGGCGCCGGCGATCCTCGAGGAGGTCGCCGCGGGCATCGAGCGCGGCAACGCCGGCCTCTCCCGGGTTGAGCAGGTGAAGAAGTTCAAGCTGCTCCCCACCGACTGGCAGCCCGGCGGCGACGAGCTGACCCCGACGATGAAGCTCAAACGCCGCCCGATCGCCCACAAGTACGAAGCCGAGATCGAGGCGCTCTACGCGGACTGAGAGCGGAGGGACAGCTAGCGGCAGACGGCTCGTTCGGCCGTTTCCGTCAGCACCGCGATCGTCTTCTCGAGCGATAGGCCGCGGCCGCTGTAGAGCAGGTCGAAGCTCTCGAAGCTGCTCAGCATCCAGAGCACGTCAACCGCCTGCTTGCGGGTGAGGTCCTCGCGCAGGAGGCCCTCTTCGTCCAGGTGGCGGGCGACTTTGCCCATTCCCGCGGCTCGCTCTTCACCCCAGCGCCGTACCTCGCCGCCCAGGGTCTCTTCGTCGAGCTGGGCCATCGAGTAGAGGACGCGGTAGGTGTCGCGGTTGGCCGCCAGCATCTCGCTTGCCGCCCGGATCCCGCCGCGCAGGTGCTCGAGCGCATCCGGGTGGCGCACGGCCTCCAGCAACCCCTGGTACTCGGCCCCGTGGATGTGGGCGCCGACCGCCTCGAACAGTCCCGCCCGTGAGCCGAAGATCGCGTAGATCGTCGAGCGGGCGACCCCGGCGGCGGTGGCGATCCGCTCAACCGAGATCGGCTCCGAGGGCGATTCGTGCAGCAGCTCGATCACCGTCTCGATGATGCGCCGGCGGGTCTGCTCGGCGCTCTCGGCGCGGCGGCGCTGCTCGTAGGGGCGGGAACCTGCCATGCATCCATCCTACGACATTGGCCAGACAGCTTGTCCGATGAAGTGCTACAGTCGACTTTGACAAGACACTCCGCCTGACGAAAGTTGAGCTGCATCATGAGCAACCGGATCGAAGAAGTACCCGTCCTGATCGTCGGCGCCGGCCCGGCGGGGTTGACGGCGGCGACCACGCTCGCCCGCTACGGCGTCGAGTCCCTGCTGGTCGAGGTGAGGACGGAACCCTCGACGGTGCCGCGGGCGACCGCGATCAGCACGGCGACGATGGAGCTGATGCGCTCCTGGGGGATCGAGACCCGCGTCCGCGCCGGGGAGATCGGGGTCGAGCTGCGCCCCTGGGTGACCGAGACGCTGGCCGACGCCGCGGCGGGCGAAGCGGTCGACGCCGGCTTTCCGAGCCGCGAGCAGAGCCTGCTGCTCAGCCCGACCGGTCCGGCCGGCGTGGCCCAGGACCACCTCGAGCCGGTGCTGGAAGAGCACTTCGAGAGCCTCGGCTGCGGCCGCCTCGAGCGGGGTACCGAGGTGACCGAGTTGAAGCGGCACGGCGATGGCTTCGAGGTGACGCTGGTCGACGAAGCCGGTTGCCACCGCTGGATTCACGCCTCTTACCTGATCGGCGCCGACGGTCCTCGCGGCACGGTTCGCCCGGCGCTGGGCATCGGCACCTCCGGTCCGGGCGTGGTCGGCGAGCGCCGGATGGCGATGTTCCGCGCCCCGCTCTGGGACCTGGTCGGCGAGCACCGCTACACGATCTACTTCCTCACCGGCAAGGATCCGAGCGCGGCCTTCCTGCCGACCGACCGCGCCGACCGCTGGATCTTCGCCTCCGAGTTCGACCCGGACGACGCCGGCGCTCTGACCCAGGAGGGGATGACCGACGCGATCCGCCACGCCGCCGGCGATCCCGGCCTCGAACCGCAGTTCGAACGGATCGAAACCGTCACCTTCGGGGTCGCCGTGGCCGATCGCTTTCGCGACGGCAACGCCTTCCTGATCGGCGACGCCGCCCACCGGGTCACCCCGCGCGGCGCCACCGGTCTCAACACGGCGATCCGCGACGGCCACGACCTCGGCTGGAAGCTGGCCTGGGTGCTGCGGGGATGGGCGGGAGGTCAGCTGCTGGCCAGCTACGAAGAGGAGCGCCGCCCGGTCGCCGAGCACAACGCCGCCCGTTCGGCCGACCCCAGCGGGTCGATCCGCGGCACCGCCTCCGAGCTGCGCGCCGACCTCGGCGGCCGCATCGCCCACCTCTGGGTCGACGGGGAGGAGGGGCGAACCTCGACGCTGGATCTGCTCGGCGAGGGCCTGACCCTGTTCACCGGCCCCGACCCCGGGGCCTGGGCGACGGCCGCCGCCTCGCTCGGCGAAGGTGCGCCGGTGGATCTGCGCCCGCTCGACGAGCTCAGCGCCCGGGCCCTCGGGATCCCCGGCGGCGGCGCTCTGCTGGTCCGGCCCGACGGCCTGCCGATCTCCCTCTGGGAGGCCCCGGCGATTCACACCGGTGTCGCCCGGCCTACCGAAACTCCGGGGGCGCTGGCGTTTTCCTGAAGACACCCGGGTTTCTGAACTCAGCGATCCGTGTTTCGTTCCATAACAACCAGTGGAGGCAGAGATGAACATTCTTGGCAGGGGAAGGCGGCCGCTCTTCGCGCTCGCCGCATCAGTGGCGGCATTGGCCGTGCTCGTCGCCGGGGGAACGGCGCTGGCGGGCGACAAGCCGGTAACGGTGGAAGCGGGCAACCTCGTCTTCACCTTCAACGGCGGTTTCTCGCCGAAGGCGCTGCCGAAGAAGAAGATGGCGCCGATCACCCTTACCGCGTCGGGGAAGATCGCGACCAAGGACGGGACCCATCCGCCGGCGCTGAAGGAAGCGATCGTCGAAACCGACAAGAACGGCGCCGTCTTCGTCAAGGGGCTGCCGGTCTGCAAGTCCGGGCAGCTGCAGTCGCGCACCACCGCCGCGGCGAAGAAGGCGTGCCCGAAGGCGATCATCGGCGGCGGCAACACCCAGGTCGAGGTCCAGTTCCCCGAACAGAAACCGATCCCGGTCAGTTCGGCCCTCACCGTGTTCAACGGCGGCCAGAAGGGCGGCACGACCACCTTCTACATCCACGCCTTCTTCTCGGCACCGGTATCCGGGGCGATCGTCACCACGGTGAAAATCAAGAAGACGAACCGCGGCCGTTACGGCCTCAAATCGGTGGCGACGATTCCGAAGATCGCCAACGGCGCCGGGTCGGTCAAGTCGTTCAACTTGAGGATCGGCAAGACCTATACCTACAAGGGCAAGAAGGTCAGCGTGCTCTCCGCCCGTTGCACCGACGGCAAGCTCCAGGCCTTCGCCACCTCGGTATTCGCCGACGGCACCAAGGCCTCGGCAGGGATCGTCCGCACCTGTAGGTCGAAGGGCTGACGGAGCCGAGGTAGGGGGCATGAGCAGGGGCGGTCCGGGTCGCATATCCCCCCGGACCGCCCCCGCCCATGCAGTTCTGTAGAAGTACCGGCGTGCTGATCGACGGCCTTCCGCTCGAGTCGCCCGCCGCGCCGCTGGCCGACCTGCTGCGGGTCGGGCTCGATGCTGAGCCCGAGGCGCCCGCGCTGGTCTCGGCCCACCGCTCGATGAGCTGGCGGGAGCTGGAGGCCGAGGCCGAGCGGCTGGCCGGCGGCTACCGGGGGATGGGGCTGGAGCCGGGCGATCGGATCGCCTCGCTGATGCCGAACCGGATCGCGCTGATCGTCCACTACCTGGCCTGCTTCAAGGCTGGCCTGGTCGCCACCCCGCTTAACTACCGCTACACCCACAGTGAGATCGACCACGCGCTCGAGGTCAGCGGCGCGCGGGCGCTGCTGGCGCATGTCGAGCGCCACGAGGACGTGGGGGAGAGCCGGCTCGCCGGCGCGCTGCCGCTGGGCGTCGTCGCCTATGCCGACCCCGAACTGCCCGGCGAGGTCGATGACGTCAACTGGCACCACAGCTTCGACGAGCTGCTCGGGAGCGAGCCGCTGCCGCCGCAGCCGGACCCCGACCCCGAGGCGCCGGTCGCGATCTTCTTCACCTCCGGCAGCACCGGCCCGGCCAAGGGCGTCACCCACACCCGCTCCTCCCTGCGCTGGATGATCGCCAGCGCCGCCGCGGCCTTCGAGCTCTCCGCCGAGGACGTCTTCCTGCCCGGCTCCTCGATGTCCCACATCGGCTCCTTCCTCTGGGCGCTCAGCACGCTCTCGGTCGGCGGCCGGGTGGTGGTGGCGCGGACCTTCGACAGCCACGAGATGCTGCCGCTGCTGCGCGAGCAGAAGCCGACGGTGCTGGCGATGATCCCGGCGGCGCTGCTGGCGCTGATCCGCGACCACGACCTGCAGCCGCACGACTTCGACTCGCTGCGGGTTTGCCGCTGCGGCTCCGACAAGGTCTCGACCGAGCTGCTGCACGAGTTCGCCGCCATCGCCGGCTTCCCGATCATCGAGGGCTACGGGATGACCGAGGTCGGCCTGGCGACGCTGAACCCGCCCTCGGGCGTCGTCAAGCAGGGCTCGATCGGGCGACCGATCGCCGGCTTCAGCATCGCCCTGCGCGACGAGGAAGGCGAGCCGATCGCGGCCGAAGCGGTGGGCCGGATCTTCATCCGCACCCCGGCGAGCATGGCCGGCTACTGGCAGGCGCCGGAGGCGACCGGGGAGGTGCTGCGCGAAGGCTGGATCGACTCCGGCGACCTCGCCCGCGCCGACGAGGACGGCTACCTCTGGTTCTTCGGCCGCAAGAAGCAGGTGATCGTCCACGACGGCTCCAACATCAGCCCCTACGAGGTCGAGGGCGCCCTGGTCGACTACCCGGCCGTCGACCTCGCCGGCGCGGTCGGCGTCCACGACGAAGTCCACGGCGAGAACGTCCGCGCCTACGTAACGCTGCGCGAGGGCGCCGAGCGCCCCACCGCCGCCGACCTGATCGTCCACTGCCGCGAGCGGATCGGCTACAAGGCGCCGGAGGAGATCCTCTTCCTCGACGAGATGCCGCTCAACCCGACCGGCAAGATCGACCGCGTCGGATTGAAGCGGATGGCCGAAGACCACCTTCACCCGCACGGGCTGGACTGAGGCTATTACCGTCAAAGTCCTTGACTAAACGCCTCGAAGGCGCTAAGTACTACTGCGTACCTTTCTGGCACCACAGGGGAGCCGGAAGAACTGGGAGGAACGCAGATGCGGCATCGACTGAAGAGGATCGGCTTGGCTGCCCTGGCAGCATCTCTGACCACGCTTGCCGGAGTTGGAACCGCATCGGCGACGGTGCTCGAGGTAGCCGGAACGCCAAAAAACGAAGCGGTCACACTCACAGCAAGCCTGCAATCCGCAAGCTCATTGACCCTGGCCAGAACAGACGGGTCTCTCGCCAACACATGCACCGAATCCCATCTTCACGGAACGACCGAAAGCCCCTTCACCGGCACCAAAGTCACAGGAGCGCTCAGCAGCCTCTCTTTCAGCAGCTGCGTCAGACCGGTAACCGTCCACAAAGCGGGCAAGCTCTACGTCGAATACATCCCCGGCACCACAAACGGGACAGTGTTCTCGGAGGAAGCCGAAATAACAGTCGGATCCCCGTTCGGGACGCTCAACTGCAAGACCAACGCCGGC
>DASUTJ010000091.1:0-31895 GCA_036374655.1 Solirubrobacterales bacterium
CGCTGTTTACCGAGTCCGCGAAAAACCTTGTACAGCACGGTTTTTCGCGGACTCGCCGGAAAGCTGATCTTCAGCAGCTGTCGAGAGGAGGGACGGGTGCCCCTCTCACAGAGGCTCCTGAGACCACGGTGGCGCCCAGCACCACGTCCCAGCTGCGCGACGGTCTCTGGGAGAGGGGCACCCGTCCCTCCCAACCCCTACGCCGCAGCGCGAAGCTGGACGTGGGCGTGGTGCTCCAGGGTTTCGTTCACGGCGCGCTCGGCCAGCCGCAGTGCCACCAGCTCGGCTTCCGGCGCTTCGCTGAGCGGCTTCGCCAGGCCCGCGACCATGAACCCGTGCGCTTCCTCGCTCAGCGGGAAGGAACCCGCTTCGCAGCCGGCGCAGACGACCCCGCCGGCGGCGCCGGAGAAGCCGACCAGGTGCTCCGCCTCGCCACAACGGGCGCAGGAGGCGAGCTCGGGGGCGAAGCCGGCGACCAGCGCCAGCTTCAGCCGGAAGGAGAGCGCCGTCTCCAGCTCCGCGGCGCGCGGCTGCTCGGCGTCGTCGAGCAGAGACAGGTAGCGACAGAGAAGGTTGTAGGCGGGCGGATTGGGCTCGGCGGCGTCGAGCAGCCGCAGAACCGCGTCGCAGCCGCGGGCTCCGGCGGTGAGGGCGGCGCCGGAGGAGCGCAGTCGCGGGTAGCCGTCCACCGTGGCGGCGCTGGTCACCGTCATCAGGTCGCCGCGGCCTTCGTGGAGCATCAGGTCGAGACGAAAGAACGGCTCGAGGCGGCCGCCGAAGCGGGATTTCGGCTTGCGCGCGCCCTTGGCGATCGCGCCGATCCGCCCCTCCGTCTTCGAGTAGAGGTGGAGGATGCGGTCCGCCTCCCCGTAGCGGATGCTGCGCAGGACGATTGCCTCGGTCTTGACCGTAGTTCCGGCCACGAAACCAAAGATGACCGACGGAGCGGACGCTACTTTCGCGCCCGGCGCCGTTTCGGGCGTTTGCGCAGCCGCACCTGGCAACTCGGGCAGAAGTAGGTCGAACGACCGCCGACGACGGTGCGAACGATCGTCCCGTCGCAGCGGTGGCAGTCCTCGCCCTCGCGGGTGTGGACGAGGAACTCGTCCTGCATCGAGCCCTTCTCGCCGCGCGCGTCGCGGTAGTCGTCGATCGAGGAGCCTCCGGCGTCGATCCCCGCCTCCAGCGCGGCGACGACCGCGTCCCGCAGCGCCTCCAGATGCTCGGGCTTCATCGAGCCGGCGGGCGAGAGCGGGTGGAGCTCGGCCCGGAAGAGCGCCTCGTCGGCGTAGATGTTGCCGACCCCGGCGACCTTCGACTGGTCGAGCAGGAACGACTTCAGCGGCGCCGTCCGCCCCGCCGCCAGCTCGCCAAGGTGCTGTGGCGTGAACTCGGGCGCGAAGGGCTCGACGCCGAGCTTGGCGAAGCGCTCGTCCAGCTTGTCGTCGGCGATCAGGAAGGCCTCGCCGAAGCGGCGCGGATCCGTGAACCAGAGCTCGCGACCGTCGTCGAGGACGAATCGCGCCCGCAGATGCCGTTCCTCGGTCGAGCGCTCGCTCTCATACAGGCGGCGGCCCTCGGAAGGGTCGATCACCTCGTCGCCCTCGCGCAGGACCAGGTTGCCGGTCATCCGCAGGTGCATGACCAGCGTCCGGGCGCCGTCCAGCCCCATGAGGATGTACTTGCCGCGCCGGCCTAGGCGCTCGATCGTCGCGCCGCCGACCGCCTTCCCCAGCTTCGCGGGCGGCACCGGGCGCGACCAGCGCGCGTCGAGCACCTGCAGCTCCTCGATCCGATGGCCTTCGACCTCCGGCTCCAGTTGCCTGACGACGGTCTCGACCTCGGGCAGCTCGGGCATGGCCCGAGTTCTACCTACTCGCTGGCGCGGGGGTGCGCCTGGAAGTAGACCTCCTTGAGGCGGTCGCCGCTCAGGTGCGTGTACATCTGGGTGGTCGAGATGTCGGCGTGGCCGAGCATCTCCTGCACGGCGCGCAGGTCGCAGCCGCCGGCGAGCAGGTGGGTGGCGAAGCTGTGGCGCAGCGTGTGCGGACTCATCTTGCCGGCCAGGCCGGCGTCGCGGGCGTGGCGCTGGACGATCTTGTAGAGGCCCTGGCGGGTAAGCGGGCCGCCGCGGAAGTTGACGAACAGCTTCGGCTCGTGACGGTCGCCGATCAGCTTCGGCCGGCCGCCGCGCAGGTAGCCGTTGATCGCCGCGATCGCCTGGCGGCCGAGCGGCACCAAACGTTCCTTCGAGCCCTTGCCGCGGGCGCGGAGGAAGCCCTCGCGCAGCTCGACGTCGCCGAGCTCCAGCCCGATCGTCTCCGAGGCGCGCAGCCCGCAGGCGTACATCACCTCCAGCAGGGCGCGGTCGCGCAGCGCGGTCGGCTCGCTGCCCTTCGGCGAGGCGAGCAGCTTCTGCACCTCGGCGTAGTTGAGGACGTGAGGCAGTTTCTTCGCCCGCCGCGGCGCGCTGAGGTGAGCGGTCGGGTCGTCGCCGATCAGCTCGTCGCGGCGCAGGTGCTTGTAGAAGGACCGCAGGCAGGCGGCCTTGCGGTGGATCGTCGCCGCCGAACAGGCCGGCCGGCCCTCTCCCGTCGCCAGCTCGGCGAGGAAGTCGGCGACGTCGGCGCCGCTTGCCTCCAGCGCGTCGCGGTTGTGGGCGCCGAGGTATTCCCCGTACTGCAGCAGGTCGGTCCGGTAGGCGTTCAGCGTGTTGCGCGAGAGGCCGCGCTCCAGCTCCAGGTAGGAGAGGAAATCGAGGAGGAGGCTCTCGAACCGAGCGTCGGCGCCGGGCTTGGCGGCAGGGGTCGGGGTTTGCGGCTTGATGGCGATAGCCATGGCCGCAGAGTTCTCCCTGCGGGTTTACAAACCTCTGCCCGCAAGAAAGGTCCCGGCGGCGAGCGGGGCTGAGAAAAACAATGGGTCGTCTCGCAGGGACCGGCCCATGGTTTTCGTCGGCAGACCGGAAGACGCGTAGCCGCCAAGGTCGGCCGGTACGTAGTGGAGGCGATGCTTTGAATCGCCCAGAGAAACAGCGACCTCACTCTCGCCCTCCGGCAGCACGACGTCGACAGGGGCGAGGAGGAGGTCTAGGACGGTCTTGGTGTGGTGGCTCAGGCCGCGGTGGCGGTCTCGGGGATCGCTGGAGGAGAGGCGGGGGGAGATTGCGGTTGGCAGCTCGAGACTGAGGACGGCGTGGGCGTTGTCGAGGGCGGCCATGCCGCCGTGGCCGTAGGCGGTGTCCGAGCCGATGATTCCGGGGCCGGGGCCGATGAGGATCACGTCCCATCCGAGCTCCCCCGCCGCGTCGAGGGAGCCGACGACGCTCAGCGCCTCGCGTTCGCCGCCGTAGGCGGGAGCCGCGGTGACGTGGCCGGCAAGCAGGCCGCGGTCGCGCAGCTCGGCTACGTCGCGCGAGAGCGAGCCCGGCAGCGCCCCTCCCCCCGTCTGCACGTAGCCGACCCGCAGCCCCGGAGCCGTCTGCGCCGCCGCCCAGGCCGCCGGCGCGAGGTGTCCGTGCAGAGGCAGGATCAGGCAGGCGGCAGAAGGACGAGGGTTCGTTTCCCTTCTCTCCGCCGGCGCGACCGGGTGCTGGAGCGAGGTGTAGTTGAGCTTCATCACGTGGGCGTCGCCCTCCACCCCGTCACCCCGCAAGCCTCGGGTCAGGTTGACGTGGACGACGTCGAAGCCGCCGGATCCGAGTTCGAGATCTAGCGCGGCGACGTTGACCACGACCTCGTCGCCCTCGCGCATCTCGCCCAGCAGCACCTCGTCGGCCCAGGCCCGCCGCCGCTCGCCCGCGACCTCGACCAGCAACGGATCTGCGGAGACGACGGTGCCGCGGCGCAGCTTCAGCCGGCCAGCCACTACCCGGCCGCCGTCGCGGCCGCTTTCAGGATTCCCTCACAGACCTCGAGCATCTTGTCGAGAGCCCGCGCCGGCACCATCTCGTCGGAGGTGTGGACGGCGTCGGTGCCGTTGGACAGGAGGACGCTGTCGAAGCCGTCGCGGCGGAAGGCGTTGGCGTCGCTGCCGCCCCCGATCGCGACCCGCCGGGGCTCGAGGCCGGCGGCGCGCAGACCCTCCTCGGCGAGATTGAGGGCGGCCGAGTCCTTCGGCACCTGGTAGCCGCGGAACAGCTCTTCGATCCGCACGTCGACGTCGCAGCCATGCTCGCTCGCCCCCCAGGCGCAGGCGTCGGCGATCTTCCCCGCCACCTCGGCCGCCCGCTCGGTGTGGAGGCTGCGCGCCTCGGCGTGGATCGCGCAGTGCCCCGGCACGACGTTGCCGGAGGTGCCGCCCGCGATCAGGCCGACGTTTGCCGTCGTCCCATCGTCGAGGCGACCCAGCTCCATGCGGTGGATCGCCGCCGCCGCCGCGGCGATCGCGCTGCTCCCCTCCTCTGGCTTGATCCCGGCGTGCGCCTCGACGCCGATGAAGTCGGCGAGGATCTTCTGCTGGGTCGGGGTCGAGACGATCGCCTCGCCCACCGGCCCCGCGTGATCGAGGACAAAGCCCGCGCTCGACCGCAGCTGCGAGACGTCGAACGCCTTCGCCCCCCGCAGGCCCTGCTCCTCGGCCACCGTCAGCACCAGCTCGATTCCCACCGGCCCCGGCCGTTCCACCTGGCGCGCGATCAGCTCCATGAAGACCGCGACCGCTGCCTTGTTGTCGGCGCCGAGGATCGTCTCGCCGCGGCTACGGAAAACCCCTTCGTCCTCGACCACCTCGACCTGCCCCCGGTGAGGGACGGTGTCGACGTGGGCGCAGAACATCAGCCATCCCTCGCCGGTTCCGGGCGCGCGGGAGAGCAGGTTGCCGGCGCCCGCTTCGGCTGCCGCGGCGGCGCCGTCCTCGTGCACCTCCAGCCCCATCGCCCGCAGCTCGGCGGCGAGGGTGTCGGCGATCTCCCGCTCCTCCCCGGTCGGGCTGCGGACCTCGCAGTAACGGACGAAGCGCTCGTGCAGTCGCGATCCCTCCATGCGCCCGGACAGGCTAGCCGGGAACGGGTCGCGACCGCTCAGGCGGTGCGGCGGACGCCGACGTCGCCCTCGACGGGCTCCTCGACCGGCTCCGGCTCGCCGCCCTCGGCAGGGCGCTCGCCGGCCTGCTGGACGGCGGCGCCGACGAACTCGCGGAACAGCGGCTCCGGCCGGTTTGGGCGCGAGTTGAACTCGGGGTGGTACTGCGAAGCGACGAAGAACGGGTGGTCGGGGAGCTCGACCATCTCGACCAGCCGCTCGTCCGGCGAGGTGCCGCCGCAGACCAGGCCCTCGTCTTCGAGCCGGCGCCGCAGCTGGTTGTTGACCTCGTAACGGTGGCGGTGGCGCTTGTAGATGACCGCCTCGCCGAAGATCTCGCGGGCTTTCGTCCCCTCGTGCAGTTTCACCGGGTCGGCTCCGAGCCTCATCGTGCCGCCCATGTCGGAGACTTCCTTCTGCTCGGGCAGCAGGTCGACGACCGGGAACGGGGTCTCGGGGTCGAACTCGGCCGAGTTGGCGCCGTCCATGCCGGCGACGTGGCGGGCGAACTCGACGACCGCGATCTGCATCCCGAGGCAAATCCCCAGATAGGGGATCGACTTCTCGCGGGCGATCCGGGCAGCTTCGACCTTGCCCTCGATGCCGCGCTCGCCGAAGCCGCCGGGGATCAGGATCCCGTCGCAGCCCTCGAGCTTCTCGGGCTCGAAGTTCTCGGAGTCGACCAGCTCGACCTCGACGTCGACGCCGTGGTGGAAACCGCCGTGCTCGAGCGCCTCGATCACCGACTTGTAGGCGTCGGCGAGCTGCACGTACTTGCCGACGACGGCGATCCGCACCTTGCCGGTGGCGTTGTCGGCGCGGCGGACCATCTCCTCCCACTCGCCCATGTCCGGCGAGGGGGCCTCCATCCCGAAGTGGTCTAGGACGAGGTCGTCGACGCCCTCGGCGCGGAAGACGAGCGGCACCTTGTAGATGTTGTCGACGTCGTGGGCGGAGATCACCGCGTCGACGGGGAGGCTGGCGAAGAGGGCGATCTTGCTGCGGATCTCGCGATCCAGGCGGCCTTCGGAGCGGCAGACCAGCGCGTGCGGCTGGATCCCGATCCGGCGCAGCTCGTTGACCGAGTGCTGGGTGGGCTTGGTCTTCAGTTCGCCGGCGTGGCCGACGTAGGGCACCAGCGTCAGGTGGATGAACATCGCCCGCTTCGGGCCGATGTCCGTGTAGAGCTGGCGGATCGACTCGAGGAACGGCAGCGACTCGATGTCGCCGACGGTGCCGCCGATCTCGGTGATCACGAAGTCGACCGACTGCGACTCGGCGACGATGAGAATTTTCTGCTTGATCTCGTTGGTGATGTGCGGGATCACCTGCACGGTGGCGCCGAGGTAGTCGCCGCGGCGCTCGCGCTTGATCACCGAGTTGTAGACCGCACCGGCGGTGACGTTCGAGGCGCGCGTGGTGTTCTCGTCGGTGAAGCGCTCGTAGTGGCCCAGGTCGAGGTCCGTCTCGGCTCCGTCCTCGGTGACGAAGACCTCACCGTGCTGGAACGGGCTCATCGTGCCGGGATCGACGTTGATGTAGGGGTCGAACTTCTGCAGCTGGACCCGGTAGCCGCGGGAGACGAGAAGGCGTCCGATTGCCGCTGCGGTGATCCCCTTACCGAGTGCCGAAACGACGCCGCCGGTGACGAAGATGAACCGCGTGTCGCCTTTGTTCCCTGGACTCATGCTCTGCCGAGCGAGTCTAGCCAGCGCAAAGGCGGAACCGACTCGATCGCTTTCGAAATAGACCGCAACTCGCCGTAAATCGTCAGCGCCACGACGACCGCCAGGGCGACGAGGCGGCCGTCGGCGCCCAATGCGGTCAGCAGCCAGACCCCGGCGATCGCCCCGATCAGGTTGGACCCGGTGTCGCCCAGCATCGCTCTCTCCCCCAGCGTCAGCCAGGCGCCGACCAGCACCGGCCCGACGAAGATCCCCAGCAGCTCCAGCGGCGCCAGGGTCCAGGCGCCGAGGCAGAGCCCGGCGCCGAGCAGCACCAGCGCCTTCTCCGCCCGACCCGGGCGCAGGTCGAGCAGGTTGCCCAGGTTGGTGGCGAGGATCAGCAGCGCCACGTCGGCGATGTAGCGCCAGTCTTCGAGCCCGCGGCCGGAGACGACGTAGGCGGCGAGCGCCAGCGCCCCGATCGCCTTGATCGCCCCGGTCGAGAGCGACCCCTCCCGCAGCGCCGCCCAGTGCCCGCGCCAGCCGCGCGGCGTCGCCGCCCGCTCTCCCTGCCCCAGCGCGTCGTCGAGGAAGCCGAGGAAGGCGATCCCGAGCAGATAGGGGAGCCAGCGCCGCAGTTCGGGCTCCAGCAGGTCGAGGTCGGCCCGGTCGTCGAGGAAGGCCAGCGGGGCGAGCGCGACCAGGGCCGCCGTCGCCAGCACCGCTCCCAGCGGAAAGGCCAGCAGCGCGCCGCGGTAGTTCTCCCGCACCAGGCCGGCGTCGCGCAGGCCGCGCGCCCCGGCCGGCACCAGGAACAGCGAGATCGCCAGCGCCAGCGGCAGCCCGACCCAGTACACCTATTCGGCCTCGGTCAGCAGGTCCGGCAGCAGCTGGTCGGCGCTCCCCTTGACGCCGAAGCTGCCGTCGGCGCCGAGCAGGGCGAAGACCATCGCCAGCTGCCCCGCGGTCAGGTCGATGTCGTCGACGCTGGCCATGCCGTTCGACTGGAAGAAGGAGACGTTCGAGGTGTCGTCGGTCGCGGTCTCGACCCCGACCGCCGGCACGCGGGTGGCGGTGATGCCGCTGGCCAGGGCCTCCTCGAACTCGTCGGTCTTCGCGTCCTGCGCCTGGCCCATCTCTTCCGGCTGATCGCGGACGACGATCACCCCGTCGAGGCCGCCGAAGCCGCCGCTGGCGCGCGAGAAGAGATGGCCGCGGACGACGTCCGGAAGCTCGCCGCCGAGCATCAGCTGCCGCCCCAGGCCCGTGCCGAGTTCGGTCAGCGCCTCGGAGTTGGTGCGCAGGTCCGCGAACCGGGTTTTCGCCAGGTCTTCGGCCAGACCGTTGACGTCGACCGGCTCGCGCACCACCCCCACCCCGACCAGGCGGCCGCCGGTCGGCGCCAGCGCCTCCTCGACTTCGCCGGTGATGTCGCTGGGCAGCCCGCCGAGGGCGAGGATCGCGTAGCGCCTTCCCTCCAGCCGGTCTCGGGTCAGCACCGGGTAGACGCGCTGGGCGAACTCGTTGGACTTGTTGAGGTCGCCGTTCAGGTCGTTGACCTGGGCACGGGCGTCCTGGAGGTTGCCGACCAGGCTGCGCTCGAGATCGCGGCGGGTGTTGGTCAAGGCGTCGCCGCCGAACTCGGCGCCGATCAGGATCCCGATCGCCAGGGCGATGAAGACGGCGATCAGCGAGGTGGCGTGGTAGCGCGCGGAGTACCCCATCGACGGTGGAAGGCTAGTGCCAACCCGCGGCCGCCGATGCGGCCGCGGGGCGAACTAGTCGATGCCGAGCCAGATCCGGATCTTCAGCCAGACGAGTTCGAAGACGTCGTTGAGCGCCGGTGAGGTGATCACCAGGATCGTCAGCAGGACCAGGAAGGCAACCGCGAAGAAGGCCAGCGGCGCCAACGTCGAGCTCGGGTTGTAGAGCCGGCTCACCCCCTTGGCGTCGACCAGGCGCTCACCGATTTTCAGCCTGGTGAGGAAGGTCGAGGACATGCCGCCGCGCTTGCGATCGAGGAACTCGATCAGGTTGAAGTGGGCGCCGACGCTGACGATCAGCGCCGCCCCCTTCTCGTGCGCCATCAGCATCGCCACGTCCTCGCTGGTACCGGCCGCGGGGACGACCTGGTGCTCGAGGCCGGCCTCCCGCAGCCGCTCCCGGCCGGGGGCGCGCCCGTCGGGGTAGGCGTGGACGATCAGCTCGGCGCCGCAGCCGAGCGCCGCGTCGCTGGCCGAGTCCATGTCGCCGAGGATCACGTCCGGCTTCAGCCCGGCTTCGAGCACTCCGTCGGCACCGCCGTCGACGGCGACGATCAGGGGCCGCACGTCGCGGATGTAGGCGCGCAGCGCTTTCAGGTCCCGGCGATGCCGGTCGCCGCGGACGACGATCAGGGCGTGGCGATCGCGGAAGGAAGCGCGGGTCGGCGGGAAGGCGACGTTGCCGGTCAACAGATCGGTCTCTTCGCGCACGTGGGCGACGGTGTTCTCGGCGAATTCCGCCAGCGCCTCGTCGATCCGCTCGCGGTGCTCCTGCATTTCCTTCTCCAGCTCGGCGACGCGCAGAACCCGTCCCCGCGCGACCTCCTCGTCGCCGACGAAGATCGCCTCGCCGTCGATCCGCACCCGATCGCCGTCTTTGAGGCGCTCGAAGAGGCCCGCGCCCGGGGCGTCGATCAGCCTGATCCCCGCTCCGGCCAGCATCAGCGGGCCGGCGTTGGGATAGCGCCCCTGTGAGGAGGGCGAGGCGTTGAGCACCGCCACGACCTCGGCTTCGACCAGCTCCTCGGCGGCGATCCGGTCGATGTCGACGTGGTCGATGACCGCGACGTCGCCGGGGCGCAGGCGCTTGACCAGGTGCTTGGTCCGCTCGCCCAGACGCGCGGTCCCTTCGATCGGCGCATCCGGCCGCGCGCCGTTCCGGCGCCCCAGCAGGGCGGGGAAACGGCGACGACTAGCGGTGGCCACCGAGTCAGATTAGGCGAAGGACCTCGAGAACCGCAAGGGAGAGCCGTCAGGCGACCTTCAGGAGCTGGCGGGCGTGGTCGGTTGCCGCCGCGTCGGCGCTGTCGGCGCCGAGCATGCGGCGGATCTCCTCCACCACCCCCTCACCCTCGAGGCGCTCGACGCTGGCCAGCGCCTGCTCGCCGGCGACGTCCTTTTCGAGCCGGAAGTGGACCTCGGCGAGGGAGGCGACCTGCGGCAGGTGGGTGATGCAGATGACCTGGCGCTCGCGCCCCAGCGCCTGTAGCCGCTCGCCGACAACCCGCGCCGTCTTGCCGCCGATCCCGGCGTCGATCTCGTCGAAGACCATCGTCCCCGCGCTCGCCGCCTGGCCCAGCCCGCTCAGCGCCAGCATCACCCGCGAGAGCTCGCCCCCGGACGCCGCGTCGCGCAGCGGCGCCGGCTCGATTCCCGGGTTGGGAGCGACCCGCAACTCGACCGTCTCGCGCCCGGAGGCTCCGTAACCGTCCGGATGTGGCTCCAGCACAACCTCGAGCGAGGCGCCGGCCATCGAAAGTCGCTCCAGCTCGGCCGCGACCCGCTCCTGCAGCGGCCCGGCGGCGGCCTCGCGTCCCGCGCTCAGCTTCTCGCCCAGCTGCCCGCGCCGGGCCTCGGCCTCGGCGAGGGCGGCCTCCGCTTCCGCGCTCCGCTCTCCGGCTCCCTCGAGCCGGGCGATCTCCTCGCGGCAATGTTCGGCATGGGCCAGCACCGACTCGACGCTGCCGCCGTGCTTGCGCTCGAGCCGGTCGATCGCCTCCAGCCGCTCCTCGATCGTCTGCAGCGACGCGGGGTCGGCGGCGACCCCCTCGGCGTAGTCGCGAAGCTCCGAGGCGGCGTCGCCGGCCTCGACGGCGAGAGCCGCGACCCGCACGGCCAGCGCGTCGAGCGCCGGATCGTGGCCGGCGGCGCCCTGCAGAGCGGCTTCGGCCTGTGCCAGCGCCGCAGCGGCGCCGCCACCGTCCGCATCGGCGCCGGCGAGACCGGCATGAGCGATGGACGCCGCCTCCCGCAGGCCCTCGGCGTGCCGCAAGCGCTCGCGATCGGCGGCGATCTCGTGCCGCTCCTCGGGCACCGGCGCCACCGACTCGATCTCGGAGAGCTCGTAGCGGTAGAGGTCCAGGTCACGCTCCCGCGACCCTTCGCGCTCGCGCAGCTCGGCCAGCTCCGCCGCCAGGCGGCCGCAATCGCGGTGGACGTCGCGGTAAGCGCGGCGCAGCTTCAGGTGCTCCTCGCCGGCAAAGCCGTCGAGGATCTCCAGCTGGGCCGAGGAGATCGTCAGGCGCCGGTGCTCGTGCTGGCCGAAGAAGGCGACCAGCCGCCCGCCCAGCAGCTTCAGGTCGGCGGCGGTGGCGGCACGGCCGGCGACGAAGGCGCTGGTGCGGCCGCCGGCCGAAACCCGCCGCCCGAGGACCACCTCTTCGGCGCCTTCCGGCAACCGCTCGGCAAGCTCCGCCATCTCCGGCTCATCGAGCAGTCCCGCGGGCAGGTCGAAGACCCCCTCGACCCAGGCCTCCGGAGCGCCGGGGCGGACGATCTGGGCCTTCGCCTTGCCGCCCATCAGCAGGTCCAAGGAGTGAGCGAGAACGGTCTTGCCGGCGCCGGTCTCGCCGGTGATCGCGTTCAGCCCCTCCCCCAGCCGCAATTCGGCCCGTTCGATGAGGAGCAGGTTCTCGATCCGCAGCTCGCGCAGCATGGAATCTGTGTAGCAACGGAGGCGGACCGACTCGAGTGGATTTCCCGCTGATTGCGGCTAGGCGAGAGTCAATGCACCGATCATGCCGCCAATGATGCTCGCCGACATCGTCACGAAACCGATGATCATCGTCCGCTGCATCGAGTCGAACCGCGCATTCGTCTCGGTTCGAAGTTCGCGTACCTCTCCGCGGACTTCCCGGATCTCTCCCTTGACCTCGTCGAAGCCACGCTCGACCCTCGCATTGAGGTCGTCCAACCGCTCGTCGGTCCACGTTTCTCTTGCCATCACCGCCACGATTCAACCCTACGAAGCTTGTTGTCACGGGTGGCGCGCGGAAAGAAATTTCATTGGAACATCTCGCGTGCAGAATTGCGTCAGCCGCCAGCAGGCTCACTCGGGCCGTCGGTCGGCTGAACGAAGTCCTCGGAGCGGACCAGCCAGAAGCCGAGGGCGGCGCCGGCGAAGGAGACGATCGCGGCGATCAGGATGATGTCGTTGAAGCCGCTGACGAAGGCGACGTCGGCGGCGTGCACGGCTTTCTCGTGAACCGCCGGCGGCAGAGGCAGTTCCGCCACCGCCCGCGAACCGCCGGAGGCGACCGCTTCGCCGAGCCCGTCGGGCGCACGCGGCAACAGATGGTGCAGCTCCGAGTCGACCCGGCCCTGGAAGACGGCGCCGAGGCCGGCGACGCCGGTGGCGATCCCTACCTGGCGGAAGGTCGTGTTGATCCCCGAGCCCATCCCCGATTTCTCGACCGGGACGACGGCGATCGCCGCCTGCCCGATCCCGGGGTTGGTCGTCCCGATCCCGATCCCGGCGAGGAGAAAGCCCAGCAGCAGGGTCGTCCAGGTCGAGTCGGGCGAGACCCCGTGCATCAGCAGCAGGCCGGTGCCGACGATCGTCAGCCCGGTCCCGAGCAGGATCCGGATCGGGACCCGGTGCGAGAGGGCACCCGAGATCGGGGCGACGACGAAGCCGAGGACGGTCAGCGGCAGGAACCGCAGCCCCGCCTCCAGCGGCGAGAAATCGAGCACTCCCTGCATGTAGATGGTCAGGTAGAGGAAGAGGGCGAACATCCCCGCCGAGAGGCAGAAGGCGACCGCGGAGACGCCGTTGAAGGCCCGCTTGCGGAACAGGGTGAGGTCCAGCATCGGGTGGTCGGTGCGGCGCTCGATCGCGATGAAAAGCGCCATCAGGACGGCGGCGCCGACCAGGCAGGCGAGGATCAGCGGGCTCCCCCACCCCTCCGGGTTGCCGCGGATCAGGCCGAAGATGAGCAGGAAGAGCGACGAGGAGAAGGTGACCAGGCCCGGCACGTCGACCGGCTCGGGGTCCTGGGCGGAGACGTTGACGATCTGGCGCTCGGTCAGGACCATCGCCGCGATCCCGATCGGGACGTTGACGAAGAAGATCCACTCCCAGCCGAGGTTCTCGGTGAGGACCCCGCCGACCAGCGGCCCGACCGCGACGGCGCCGCCGACGGTCGCACCCCAGACGCCGAAGGCCGTGGCCCGGTCTTTGCCGTGGAACTCCTGGCCGATCAGCGCCAGCGAGGTGGCGAACATGCCGGCGCCGCCGATCCCCTGCAGCCCCCGGGCCAGGTTGAGCAGCGTCGGATCCTCGGCGATTCCGCAGAGGAACGAGGCGAAGGTGAAGATCCCGAACCCGATCGTGAAGACCCGCCGCCGTCCCAGCCGGTCGCCCAGCGATCCCGCGGTCAGCAGGAAGGCGGCAAGCATCAGCGAGTAGGCGTCGACCACCCACTGCAGGCTGGAGAGGCTGGCGTTCAGTTCCCGCTGGATGTCCGGCAGGGCGACGTTGACGACGGTGACGTCGAGCAGCAGCATGAACGTCGCGATCGAGACCAGGACGAGGGTCCACCACCTGCGCTCCATGGCGGGAGACCCTAAAGAACAGGGGTGCTCGGCTCGGGCGGGCGAGTCCTAGACGGCGAGGTGGCCGAACTTCTCGCGTATCCGCTGGTAGAAGCTCGTCCCCGGCAGCTGGGCCAGCGTGCTGACCGAATCGACGAAGCGGACCTCCAGCGAGGCTCCCGCATCGAGGTCGGCGACCTTGACGCCGTCGACAGCGACTTCGACCGGCTCGCGCTCGGGCGCATTGCCGACGTGGAGGACGTCGCCCGGCGCCACCACCAGCGCCCGCGCGGTCAGCGAGTGCGGCGAGATGTAGCTCACCACGTATCCCTTCACGCCCCAGGCCAGGATCGGCCCCTGGTTGGCGAGGTTGTAGCCGGTCGAGCCGACGGGGGTCGCGGCGACCAGGCCGTCGCAGCGGACGTGCCCCACCTCCTCGCCGGCGATCCGGTAACTGAGCTCGGCGACCCGGTCGTGGGGACGCCGGGTGAGGGTGATGTCGTTCATCCCCACCCTCTCCTGGCCGTCGACCTTCACCTCGACGCCGGGCAGCGGCACTGTCTCGATCTCGCCCCGGAGAGCGCGGCGGATTCCCTCCGCGGCCTGGTCCCGCTCGACCGCCGCGAGGAAGCCGACGGTGCCGAAGTTGACGCCGAAGACCGGGACCTCGGTGTGGGCATAACGGCGCAGCGCGTGGAGGATCGAGCCGTCGCCCCCGAGCACCAGGCAGATCTCCGGCAGCGTGTGTTCGGCGGTGACGTCGACGCCCTCGCCGGCGGGCCCGTGCTTCGCCAGCTCCTCCTCGGTCGCCGCCAGTCGCCAGCCCAGCTCGTGGGCGACCTCGGCCGCGACCGAGACCGCTTCCGAGGCGCTCGGCGGGTGCGAGTGGGTGATCAGCGCCGCGGTCTTCACTCGTCCCCCTCGACCGCCGCGACGGCGGCCTCCAGATCCTCGACCTCGGACCCGTCGCCGCCGCACCAGACGAAGGTCTCGCGATTCCCCTTCGGCCCCGGCAGGCCGGAGGAGGCGAAGCCGCGGACCGGCAGCCCTAGATCCCGGGCCGCGCCGGCAACCTTGACGATCGCCTCGCGGCGGTCGGCGGCGTCGCGAACCACGCCGCGCCCGACCCGCTCGCGACCGAGCTCGAACTGCGGCTTGACCATCGCCAGGATCTCGCCGCCGGGCTCGAGACAGCGAGCCACCGCCGGCAGGACCTTGGTCAGCGAGATGAAGGAGACGTCGACCGTCGCCAGCGAAGGTGCGAGCGGCAGGTCAGCCGGCGTCAGCTCCCGGGCGTTGAGCCGCTCGATCGCGTACACCCGCGGGTCCTGCCGCATACGCACGTCGAGCTGGCCGTAGGCGACGTCGACCGCGGCGACCCTGGCGGCGCCGCGCTGCAGCAGGCAGTCGGTGAAGCCGCCGGTCGAGGCGCCGACGTCGAGGCAGTCGCGGCCGGCGACGTCGAGGCCGAGCGCCTCGAGCGCGTTCTCGAGCTTGGTGCCCCCGCGCGAGACGTAGCGGGGGCCCTCGTCGACGATCAGGCTCGCGTCGGGCTCGACCAGCTGGCTCGGCCGCAGCGCCACCGGCCCGTCCTGGCCGATGCGGACTTCCCCCGCCCGCACGGCCCCCGCCGCCGCCGAGCGCGACGGGAAGAGACCGCGCTCCGCCAAAACCGCGTCTATCCGGGACTTCTTCACCCGGCGAACGCTACAGCGAGGGTCTCGGGCCGGCCTTTTATTCGGGCCTCAGAACGAAATGCGACATTGGGCAGGACCGGTTACCGAATTTGATCTAAACGGCTGCATCAAATCGGGTAGCGATCCCGGAGAGACCGTGATTTGCAGCGTCTCTGTGACCCCACTCACACACAAGTCGCACATACGTTCGTACGCTGTTCAAGGATTCGCAAGAGGAAACCGATCTAGGAGATCAGGACAAGACTTCAAAGGCTGAACCCCGCGTCGACATACGCCTCACTGCTTCCCACAGTGACGCACTCGACATCAACCGGGCTCACCTACCTCCCACGGATCCACACATATATAGAGATACATATCTCTCCTCCCTGTAGTAACCCCAGAAGCGCCCCGCCTCCCCCGGCGGGGCGTTTTCTGTTGTGGGGGCTCTAGCAAGCCAAATGTCTACGAACTGACTGCACGTAAGGCGCTTCCTCGGAGGGCGAACACCGGCCGATGCGCCAGTTGATGCGCCAGTCGTCCCCGAAGCCGCCACGACAGGGCGCGGCAGCTAATCAGAAGCCTGCCGCGTTGAACGAGCGGCCGGGCGCCGCTGCTGGAGAACGACACGGCCACCCCGCGACGGAACGTAGATGACGAAGCGTTGTTTTGAACGTTCCGGCCTCGGGCTCACAGCGACGAGATCGCAGCGCTCGACAACTCGCCGAAGAACCGTCTTCATCTCAAAGGTCGCGAAAGCCGCTCCGAGGCAACGACGGGTACCGCCCCCAAATGGGACCCAGGAGTAGGTCTCGGCCCCCCAACCTTCAAACCGCTCGGGGCGGAAGGCATCGGGGTCGGGATAGAGGTCCGGGCGGGAGTGGATCAGCCGCGTGGACGTACCGACGAACGCCCCCGCAGGCACGGAGTAGCCGCCGATCTCAAAAGGAGCCTGCAATTGACGGATCGCATAGGGGAAGACCACTCGCGACCGCAAGCTCTCTTTGATCACGCAGTCGAGATAGCCGCCGTCTTCGGCAGCAAGCTCGCCTTGTAGGCGTTCGAGGACCGCCCGATTGCGCAGGAGACCATCGACGGCCCAGGCAAGGGCCGTTGCGCTTGTCTCGTGTCCGGCCAAAAGCAGAGTCATAAGCTGGTCGCGCAACTCCTCGTTGCTCATGGCCTCGCCATTCTCATCTCTAGCCTGGACCAACATCGAGAGGACATCGTGACGTTCTTCCAGGCGGGGGTCCCGCCGCTTGCGTTCGATCTCCTCATAGAGGAGAAGATCAACCTCTTCTCGCAAGGCGAGAAACCGACGCCAGGGACTCCAGCGACCGAAATCCCGCTGAAGCGGCGGCCAAAGCAAAGCCGGCGAATTGGCAAGGCGCGGGACCAACTGCTCGAGTCGTGCCCGGCGCTCCTCGCCTTCAACACCGAAGATCGCATCCAATATGACCTTGAGGGTGATCGACTGCATCTCCGGATGAATCGGAAACTCTGAGCCGAGGGGCCAACCATCTATCGCCTCATCGGTGATCCCGATGATGCGGTCTCGGTAGACCCCCAACCGCTCGCCGTGAAAAGCAGGCAGCATCAACTTGCGTTGCCGAAGGTGGCGGTTGCCGTCGAGCAAAAGGATTGAGTTTCGCCCGGCGAGCGGCATTGCGACGGCATTGCCTCCGCCTGCCGTCACGGTGTTCGGATCGGCGGTGAAAAGTCGTTTGACCTCCGTCGGATCAGAGACGACGACGAGGAGCCCAAGAGGCCACGCCCGAAGCGAGAAAACGTCGCCATAGCGTTTCTGGCAGCGCTCGACGACTTGCTTCTCAAAAAGAAGCCAGAGCGCTCCGAGCAAATGCCGAGGAAAACGGGGGCCGGGTGGCGCCCCGGAACAATCGGGCGGTGCTGCAACCGGAAACGGCGCCCGCTCAGCGCCACCTACCCGACTCATTCCTCGCTCTCCTCTGTCATACCCCGCCTACCCTACGAGGCCTAGCGCCGACAGATTCGTTTGCCAGAACCGGACTGCTCGGCGTTAGCCCTCTGCGACAGAGGTAGTTGACGCGCTGGACTCGGACGATCCGTCAGCGCGCTCAGCGAGGTAGGCGTCCATCCGTGCTCGCACATCGTCGTAGCTGCCCGGAAGCAAGTGACCGTACACGTCAAAGGTCGTCTGAATCTTGGAGTGACCCATGACCCCCTGGATCGCTTTCGGGTTCGCTCCGGTGTCGATCAGAAGCGAGGCGAAGGTGTGCCGGCACTCATGGAGGGTGAGCAACGTCAAGGGGACCGGCGCGCGGCCCTCCTCCTCAGCAGCTTCCCGCTCGGCGAGGTTGTGCGCCTTCCACGCCCGCCGAGCGCGACCGTCGATGGTGGACGGGTAGAAGACCTGATTGGCGGCGCGGCCAAAGATGCGATCCGTTCCGGTCCTCCCCGTCCTGACTAGCTGCTCATCGAGGAAGTCGCGAAGGATCGCGAGCAACGGAATCGTCCGCTTCGCCGCCTCGGACTTCGGCTCGATCTCGCCCTCCTCCTGGTCCCAACCTTTTTTGACGTGGATCAGGTTCCGTGCGAGGTCTATGTCTTCACAGCGGAGGGCCTGCAACTCGCCGCGCCTCAGACCGGCGTAGAAGGCCGTCGCCCACAGCGCCCGATCCTCAAGGGGAGCAACTCGATCAAGCGCGCTGCTTCGTCAGGCGCGACGATCCTGCGCGGTCGCTTGGACTTGCCGGATGGGAGGTCGATTCCTTTGGTCGGCTCGTTCGCGAGTTCTTCACGGTCGATCGCGCGTCGATAGAACGCCTGGAGGGGGTTGAGGACGTTGCTCGCGCTATGGCCGGAGAGAGTCACCAGCAGGTCGTCGGCGAAGCTCTGCACGTCAGCGCGCCGCAGGGTTGCCGCTTCGTGTCAAACGCCGTTGCCGGGGTAGACAAACGGCGGAGGGCATAGCGCCGAGGTCCCGCCCGGACATCGCGATGGGGCAGTGCCGCATGACTTCCTTGAGGAGACCATCCATCAAGGAGAGACCATGTGCGCGCTTTTCAGGGACCCCAGGTGACGGCGGGCAACGGAGCTCCCCTGTCGGGGGCGGCATTGACCGATGCGATCTCCGCTGCGCTGGTGGCGCTCTATGCCGAGGTCTACGACCACGAGCGCACCACCGCCACCACCTACCTCAACGACAACGTCGTCGTCTGCGTCCTCGAGGACATCCTCAGCGGCAGCGAGTCGCTCCAGGTTGCCGACGGCGCCGGCAAGGAGGTGATCGATGGCCGGATCGCCTTTCAGGAAGGTGCCCAGGATGAGTTCACGAAGGCGGTCGAGCGCCTCACCGGCCGCAGGGTCACGGCTTTCCTCAGTGCGAACCAGACGAACCCCGGAGTCGCCTGTGAGCTGTTCTTCTTGGAGGCACCCCCGGCGGCGGCCGGCTAGGCATGTCGCTTCCGGCCATTGGTTCAGCGCCGAGCGACGAGGCGCTCATGGCTCGCGTTCGAGACGGGGACACCGGCGCCTTCGAGGAGCTCTACGACCGTCATGCCGGGCGGGCCTTCCGGGTCGCTCAGGCGATCTGCCGTGACGCCGGTTGCGCGGAGGACGCCACCCAGGATGGCTTTCTGGCGATCTGGACCAGCAGGCTGCGTTTCGATCCGGCAAACGGTTCGTTCAAAGCCTGGTCGATGAGCATCGTCAGGAACCGGGCGATCGACTCCCGGCGCGCCGCCGCGGTCCGCCCTCCCCTGCAAACGACGGAGGCCCCTGCCAAGGAGCCCGAAGCGAAATCGCTGTCTGTGCAGGATCGGGTGGTCGCCCGCAGCGAGACCGACGCGATGCTTGCCTCCCTGCGCGAGCTGCCCGGGGCCCAGGCGGAGGTGATCGCCCTGGCCTTCTTCGGAGAATTGAGCCACTCCGAGATCGCGACCCTGCTCGAGCTTCCCCCGGGCACGGTGAAGGGGCGAATGCGACTGGGGCTGGAAAAGCTGCGCAAGCGGATGAGGGTGCTGCCTTGACTCTCGGTTGTGGCGTCAACCGCGCGATTCCTGGTGCGGCGAGCGTCGCGACCGCCGCGCCGCAGTGGCGCGCTGCTACGGTGGTTAGGTCGGGTTTGGCCGAATCGCCACCCGAGAGGTTCCGTTTCCTCCGCGTGCCATTGGCGCCTAGGGGCCGCAGGATCTCCCTAGACGTTCAAATAAGGAGCACTTCCATAACCGTTTCGTTTGCCGATCTCGGCATCTCTCAGCCTGTCATCGGCGCGCTCGCGCGACGTGACATCACCACGCCCTTCCCCGTCCAGCAGCTCGTGATCCGCGACTCCCTCGACGGCCACGACCTGCTCGTCCAGTCCCCGACCGGCTCGGGCAAGACGCTCGCCTTCGGCATCCCGCTGGTCGAGCGCCTCGAGCCAGGAGCCGGCACCGGCGCCCTGGTGCTGGCGCCGACCCGCGAGCTCGCCGGCCAGATCGTCGACGACCTGCGCCCGATCGCCGCCACCCGGAACCTGCGGATCGCCGCGGTCTACGGCGGCGTCGGGTTCGGGCCGCAGATCAAGGCGGCCAGCCGGGCCGACATCCTCGTCGCCACCCCCGGGCGGCTCGAGGACCTGATCGCCCGCGGCGCCGTCTCCCTCGAAGCGATCCGGATCCTCGTCCTCGACGAGGCCGACCGGATGCTCGACATGGGCTTCAAGCCGGCCGTCGACCGAATCGTCTCGCGCACCCCGAGCAAGCGCCAGACGCTGTTCTTCTCGGCCACCCTGGAGGGCGCGACCGGCAAGCTCGCCGCCGCCTACACCCGGGACGCCCGCACCCACACCCACGCGCCGAAGCAGGCCAAGGCCGACATCGAGCACCGCTTCCTGCCGGTCGAGACCCAGGGCGAGAAGCTCGACCACCTGGTCGCCCAGCTGCAGGACGGCGAGTGCGGTCCGACGATCGTCTTCGTCCGCACCAAGCGCGGCGCCGACCGGCTGGTCAAGCGACTGCGCGGCCGCCAGGTCGAGGCGGTTGCCATGCACGGCGACAAGAGCCAGCGGCAGCGGGAGCGCGCCCTGGCCCGGTTCGAGGACGGCGAAGTCGCCGCCCTGGTCGCCACCGACGTCGCCGCCCGCGGCATCGACGTCGAAGGCATCACCCACGTCGTCAACTACGACACCCCCGAGGACCCCGACTCCTACGTCCACCGCATCGGCCGCACCGGCCGCGCCGGGCGCAGCGGGACCGGGGTCAGCTTCGTCCTCGCCGACCAGGCCGACGACATCCGCCGGATGGCGGGGAACCTCGGCCTGGTCAGGGAGTTCGAGGTCGCCCACGGCGGCCGCGGCCAGCAGCTCGACTCACGCCCGGCCCCGAAACGCTCCCAGGGCAGGCGCAGGGGCAAGAAGCAGTCATGACCCACGCCGCCGCGGCCAAATGGACGTGCTCCGCATGCGGAGTCACCATCAGCCTCGACGGCACCCCCTCGATGCCTTTGCCGGAGGCCTGGGAGGACTGCGTCGAGGGGACCTTCTGCCTCGGCTGCAGGAGGCACCGGATCGCCGAAGCCGCGGTCGACGCGGCTCCTGAGGCGATGGACCGCGATGGCCGCGCACGGCTGCGGCGCACCGCCCTGGTCGAGTTCGAGGTGGCCCGCGCGCCCGACAAGACCAACGGCTCGATCGCCAAGGTCTGCCGCACTTCGATCCCGACCGTCGCCGCAGTTCGGCGGCGGCTGGGCGTCGAGGAATAGATGGGCTCCGTCGAGATCGGGATCGGCCTGGCCCTGCTCGGCGCGGTGATGGCGAACCTCGCCTCCCTGCTGAAGCACCACGGCTGCCAGCAGGTCCCGCACGTGAAGATTCGGGCGCCGCTCCGCAGCGCCCGCGGCCTTGCCGCTTCGCCCTGGTTCGCCGCCGGCTGGGGCATCGCCGCGGTCGCCTGGCTGATCCACGTCGCGGCGCTGTCGATGGCCCCGATCTCCCTCGTGCAGGCCGTCCTCGCCGGCGGCGCGGTCACCCTCGCCGTCCTCTCCCAGAAGCTGTTCGGGCAGGCGGTCGAGCTGCGCCAGTGGCTGGCGCTGCTCCTGGGCGGACTCGGGCTCGCCATCCTCGCCCTCACCCTGCCGAGCATCGACGGCAGCCACTCCCAGTTCGCGCCCGTCGCGATCCTCGCCTTCGAGGGCGGCCTCGGGGCGCTCGCGCTGGGCCTCGCCTTCGGCGCCAGGCACCGCCGCTTCGCCGCCCGCCACGGCACCCTTCTCGCCATCATCGCCGGCACCCTCTTCGCCTTCGCCGGGGTGGCGATCAAGGCGCTGACGGGCGAGGCCGGCGCCTCGGTTCTCCTTGTCGCGCCATGGATCGGCGCGATCCTCGTCTGCGGCGCGCTCGCCCAGTACTCCGCCGTCGCCGCCCTGCAGCGCGGCGGCGCGATCGAGACGATCGGGCTGATGGGCCTGGTGGCCAGCGCGGCCCAGATCCTCAGCGGCGTCATCGTCTTCGGCGATCCGCTCGCGAGCGGATCGGTCGGGATCGGCCTTCAGGCAACCGCCTTCGGACTCGTCTGCGCCTCGGCCCTGCTGCTTCCCCCCACCCGACCGGCTGGGGCGCCTCGAGCGCGGCCGCTCATCGGCCGGCTCGCATAGCGGCCATCCCCCGGCGCAACCGATCGACGCTGGTCGCCCCCGCCGGCACCGGCACCGCGCGGAAGGTCGGGGCGGGCAGGTGCAACCTGAAGGCGATCCTCCCCTCGCGGTCGAATCCGGTCACCAGGGGGTTGTCGCCCCAGCTGACCAGCCAGCCGCCATCGGCCATTTCGCGGGCCGAGCCGCAGCAGTGGCTCCTCTTGACCTGGGGATCGTTCAGCTGACCCCGGTAGACGGCCCGGCGCTGGCCCAGCTCCAAGCGATAGAAGACCACGCGCGGGCGGCGCGGGCGGTCCTTGCTGTTGTCGAAGACGGTGAGGCGGCCGCGGCGGTCGATCCGCGCGTCGTGCTGGCCGCCGAGCAGCTTGGTGGCCGGGTCCCCCGTCACCCGCAGTGACTTGCCCGTCCGGGTGCCCCCCAGCTTCCAGTTGATCTCACCGCTTGCCCGGTCGATCCCGTAGACGGCGTCGGTGTGCCGGGTGGAGATCACCACTTCGCCGTCGCCCCGCGGCTCGATCGAGTTGATGTGGACCGGGTCGAAGATCTCCCGCTGCAGGCGGCGGCGCGGATTACTGAGCACGTTCCGCCACCAGCGGCCGGTCTCGCGCAGGCCGATCTTCCCGCGGGAGCTCCAGCGCCAGACGACCCTGCCGGCGGGGTCCACTTCCTGAACTTCCGCCGAGGCGATCGCCGCCCGCTTGGGGCCGCCGAATCGGCGCAGGTCGGCGGTTTCGGGCACGTAGGTGTCGAGCAGCACGTTGCCGTTCTGGAGTTCGCGGTACTCGTGGCCGTCGACGATCGAGCCGCCGGTCCTGACCAGGCGCAGCAGCTTCCCCGACTCCGACCGCACCTCGTGCGCCATCCGCGGGTCGAGCCCGTAGCCGTCGCCGAACGACCGCGCCCAGACGAGATCCCCGTTGCCCACGACCTGGCCCCACAGCGCCCGGGTATCCGGGTTGAACCACCATCGCGGCTTGCCTTCGTCGTCGAAGACGATCACCCAGGGGCGCTCGTCCTTCGGGTTCGAGAAGGTGACCACAAAGAGCCCTGGAGGAGCGGGCCGAAGGGAATGGAAGCGCCAGGAGGGGAAGTCGGCCGGCAGGGGGATCGGCGGCTGGAGGGCAACCCGGGGACGGGTCTCGTCGCCTCCACCCCCAGAACCGCCGCAGGAAACCGCGGCAAGCAGGACGGCGCCCACCACCAAGGTGAGGAGGAAGATCCGTAGAAACCTCATCTAGAAGCCATTAGGAGAGAAAATTGTTCTCCTAGATTGGCGCATCGAATCCACTAGGGAGAGGAGACACCATGGAGAGCAGTAGCGCCGAGAGGCGCAGAGTCGAAGCAAGGCAACCGACGGGGTGGACCGTGTTCGCGGGGGCCGTGATGTTGATCGTCGGCTCGCTCGATGCCCTCTGGGGCCTGGCCGGCATCCTCAACGACGAAATCGTCTTCGTCGGCGGTCAGGGCGTGATCATCGCCGACGTCTCGACCTGGGGCTGGATCCACCTGATCCTCGGCTCGATCGTCGCGATCACCGGGCTCGGCCTCTTCGCCGCCGCCGAGTCGGCACGATGGGCGGCGATCTTCTTCGTCTCGCTCAACGCCGTCACCCAGATCGTCTGGTTTCCCGCCGCCCCGCTCTGGGCCTTCCTGATGATCCTCCTCGACGTGGCGATCATCTACCAGCTGACCGCCCGCTGGGAGGAATGAGCTAAGCGGTTTCCGCCGAAGCCTCGGCTTCGGCCTCTTCTCGAGCAGCGGTGAGGTCGGCGACGATCTTCACCGCTGCCGAGAGGAGCGGCGCCGCCAGCACCAACCCGACGGTGCCGAACAGGCAGCCGCCGGCGATCGTCGCGATCAGCACCGCCAAGGGGTGGAGCTGCAGCGCCGCCCCGTAGGCGATCGGCTGGACCAGCTGCTGCAGGATGCCGTTGGCGAGGAGGACGATCACGGCCAGCGCGATCGCGTCCTCCGTGCCGGCTCCGCCGAGGGCCAGCAGGACCGCGAAGGCGCCTGCGACCCAGGCGCCAAGGTAGGGCACGTAGCCGCCGAGGAAGGTGACCACGGCGATCGTCCCGATCAGCGGCACACCGAGGATCAGCGCCCCGGCACCGACGATCAGCGCGCTCCAGAGCGAGACGATGGTGACGCCGAGGAAGTAGCCGCGCATGCTGCCGGCGACCCGGCCGAGGATCGTGTGGCCGACGCTGACGGGGACGCCGAGGTGCCGCTCGACGAAGCCGCCGATCTCCGGCCCGTCCTTGAGCAGAAAGAAGAGGCTGAGCGCGGTGAAGGAGAGGAAGACGGCGAGCGAGGCCAGCCGGTCGATCCCGCCGACGACCCCGTGCGTCAGCGCCGTGAAGGCGGCGCTCAGCCCCGCGCTCGCGTCGGCGTTGGCGTGGGCGGCAGTCGGCGCCTCGACTCCCAGGTCCTGGGCCCATGCCTGTAGCTGGCTCGCCCCTTCCTCGAGCCTGGTTGAGAGGCTGCCGGCCTCGCTGGCGATCCCGACCAGGACCAGCAGGCCGACGCCGAGCGCGATCAGCACGATCGCGAACATCACGAGGGCGGCGCCGATCCCGCGCGGGACCCCGCGGCGGCGCAGCCAGTCGACCAGCGGCGAGGCCACCGCGGCGATGATCCCCGCCACGATCACCGGCAGGACGATCGTCTCGGTCAGCGAGAGCAGCCAGATGAACCCGACCAGGGCCGCCGCGACGCCGAACAGGAGCCAGGAGGAGACGCCGAGGTCGCGCAGCCATTGCGGCGCGGCGAAGACGCCGCTCAGCGCGCCGGGCTCGATCTCGATGACTTCGTCCTCGGTCGCACCCTTTTCTCGGCGAAGCCATACTCGACGGGGCATGAGCAGCCCGGACAGTGTCACCTACGTCGGACACGCAACCGTCCTCCTCGAGCTCGACGGCACCCGCCTGCTGACCGATCCGGTCCTGCGCAGGCGGGTCGGCCCGCTGGTGCGGCACGGCGCCCCGCCGGCGCCGGCGACGACCGAGCGGCTCGACGCCGTCCTCGTCTCCCACCTGCATCGCGACCACGCCGACCTCGCCTCGCTGCGCCGCCTCGATCCCGGGACCCGGCTGCTGGTCCCCCCCGGGTCCCGGGACTTCTTCGAGCGACGCGGCTTCGGGGCCGTGAGCGAGCTGGCGCCCGGCGAGTCCACCGCGGTCGGAGCCCTGACCGTCACCGCCGTCGAGGCCGACCACGACGCCGGCCGCCGTCGCTTCGCGCCGCAATCGCAGGCGATCGGGTTCCTCGTCGCCGGCCGCCGGAAGGTCTACTTCGCCGGCGACACCGATTACTTCCCGGCGATGGAGAGACTGGGTCCCCTGGACCTCGCCCTGCTGCCGATCTGGGGCTGGGGCCCGAACATCGGCGAGGGCCATCTCGATCCCGAGGGGGCGGCGCGGGCCGCGGCGGCGCTGTCGCCACGCCTCGCGGTGCCGATTCACTGGGGCACGCTCTACCCCTTCGGCCTGCGGCGCCTGCGAAGCGCCCCGCTGCGAAAGCCCGCCGAGGAGTTCGCCGCCAGCCTGCGGCGGCTCGCGCCTCAGGTCGAGGCGCGGGTGCTCTCGCCCGGGGAGTCGACCCCGCTGGCGTAAGCGTCCTGGCCGAGCTCGGCCAGCCAACCGCGGAAGATCCGGTGCACCCGTTCGGCGCCGATTACCTCGTCCTCGGGCCAGCTCAGCTCGCTCGGGTGGAGGACGAACGGGAAGCTCTGGGTCCCCCCCATGCCGCCGTGCGAGCCGACCAGCTCCTCGAAGGCGGCGACCTCGCCGAACTCGGTCCAGTAGGTGCTGTTGACCATCAGGTCGGGGCAGTGGGCGAAGCCGTCGCTGCGGCGCAGGTGATCGGCGGCGTTGGGGCCGAACGGCTCCAGCGGGTCCTCGCCCTCGACCCGGTCCGTGTCGAGGAACCGGATCCCCCCCGCGCCGATCGCCATCGCCCCCTCGCGCTCGGAGCGGACCATGACGAAGCCGACGCCGGGATGCTCGCGCAGCGCCGGCAGCAGCCGCGGGTAGAGCGTCTCCAGCCGCTCGAGACTGACCCGGCCGGGCTCGCGCGGGAAGGTGATCAGGCCCAGGCACCCCGAAGCCATCACCGAGAGCTCCGGCAGCTCGCCGCCGTGGCTCGCGGCGATCTCGCGGCGCGTATCGGGGTCGAGGGCGACGGCGCCGTCGGCGAGACGGTCGCGGGTCGCCGCCCGCACCGTGCGCGCAGCGACCGTGTCGTCGCGGGCGACCTCGGTCAGGCCGGCGCTGAGGTAGGAGAGCGCGTCGTCGTCGCCGGCTTCGGAGGCGATCACGCTGTCGGGCTCGCAGGCGGAGCGGACCAGGTCCTCGAGCGTCTGCCCGTAGCGGTCGAGGAAGGTTTCCCCCTGCGACTGCCCGTGGTCGGAGAGGACCACCAGGCGGTAGGGACGCGGCGCGTCGGCGCAGGCGGCGGCGATACGGGCGATCTGGCGGTCGAGGTCGTGGAGCACGGCGAGCGCATCGGGCCGCTCGACCCCCGAGTGGTGGGCGACCTCGTCGTAGGCAAGGAAGGTGGTGTAGACGACGGGCCGGCCGGCGAGCGCGTCGCCGACCACGGTCGCCACCTGCAGGTCGCGCTGGACGACGGTCGCCCAGGCGCGGACGAAGGCGTAGGAGCGGCCGCGGGCGATCCGCGGCCGCACGTCGTCGCGGACCTGCGCCCTGGCGGCGCGACGCTCGCGGCCGACCTCGGCCAGGGCGAGCACCAGGGTCCGCGCCGCCGCGTAGGGACGGGCGAAGTAGGCGGCGTAGTCCTTGCCGATCGGCCGCCGCCGTCGCAGCGCCGTGCTCATCGTCAGCATCGAGTGCGGCGCGTCGCCGGAAAGGATGTTGGCGCGGCTGGCGCCGTCGGCGTACAGCAGCCCCTTGCCGTCGGAGTGGCGGCGCTCGATCTCTTCCGCGTCGCGGGGGTGGTTGGTGACGATCGCCGCGCCGCGGTCCTTCTCCCACCAGCGGAAGGCGGGCATGTCCTCGTTGGACCCATGCAGCAGGCCCGCCTGGCAGGCGCCGGTCTGCGACGACCAATCGGTTTCCCAGCGGTTCAACCGGTGCGACCCGGACCGCAGCCAGCGGGCGAGGTTCGGCGCGTTGCCGTCGGTAATGGCCCGCCAGAGAACGTCGTGGGCGAGGCCGTCAATCTCGAGGAAGAGGATGCCGGGAACGTCGCTCTCGACCGCCTGCCGGCGGCGGCGCGCCTGCCGGCGGACCACGTTGCGGTACCACGAGTCGTCTTCGTCGATCGCGAAGAGGGCATAGAGACCGGTGGTGACGGCGGCAAGCACGATCGTCACCACGGTTCCCTCGAAGACGCCGGCGATTTCCGCTCGAGGCAGGGCATCGATCGCGATCGTCACCAGCAGGCCGTTCAGCAGCAGCGCGCCGAGCCCCAGCGTGAGGACGGTAAGCGGCAGGGCGAAGCGGACCAGCGCCGGCCAGACCAGCGAGTTGAGGAGGCCGATCAGGGCGGCCGCGGCCAGAGCCGAGCCGGCGCCGTCGAGGACGAAGCCGCTCAGCACCTCGGAGAGCAGGAGGAGGATCGCCGCGTCGAGCAGGAGCACGAAAGCGGCGCGGCGGACGGCGGTCACTCAGCCTCTCTCTCAACGTGGATCTCGCCGCTCTCCGCGGCGTCGAGCACCCGTTCGAAATCGCGTTCGTTCTGATCGGCGTAGCTCTCCGCGAAGTGCGCCATCGACCGGTCGAAGACGTCGCCCTTGCCGAGGTAGGAGGCAATTGCGAAGCGGTCGCCGGAGCGGGCGTGGGCGCGAGCCAGCGCCTCGCCGCAGAGCGAGGCGTAGACGGAGAGGTCGCCGGCCGACATCCGCTCGACGTCGGCCGAGCCCTTGCCGTCCCACAGCTGGCGCACGTAGAAGTCCCGCTTGCCTTCCAGCCCCTCGGCGCTCACCCAGCCGAGGAAAACGTCACTTGCCGCCTGCATCAGGCGCTGGCCCTCGACCACCCGCCGGCCCGGATGGTCGTACGGGCTGGCGCCGGCGTAGGGCTCGAGGACCGAGCGCTGCGCTTCCTTTGCCTGCAGGAAGAGCGGGTCGGACGCGTCCCGCCCCAGCAGCAGGACGATCCAGGCGCGGGTGCCGACGCTCCCGACCCCCACGACCTTGCGGGCGGCGTGCACGTAGCGGTAGGAGGAGACGAGGCGCTGCAGGTCGTCGCCGAGCGAATCCCGGTAGGCGTCGAGCACCGCCTGCAGCTGCGCTTCGGCGCCGGGCGCGTCGCTCAGCTCCTCCAGCGGCGTGATCAGCGGCGGGGCGCTGACGATCCGCAGTTCCCCGTCCTGCTCGCGGGTCAGCTTGCGCAGCGCCCGCATGCTGTCCTTCGAGCGGGCCTTGGCAAGGTTGCGTTCGACCTTCCGCACGTCCCCTTCATCCAGAAGCGGGCGGAGCTCGGCGAGCCGGGACTCGACCTCGATCCGGGCATACCAGACGTCGAGATTGCGCATCGCGGCAAAGCCGCGCATCGCCCTGCGATAGCCGCCCATGCCGCCGAGGACCGCCTGGCGCCGGTCTCGCCTGCCGAAGCCGCGCGCGCGGCCGGCGATCGCGAGGCTGGCCGCCAGCCGCTTCAGGTCCCACTCGAACGGACCGCGGCAGGTCTCGTCGAAATCGTTGCAGTCGAAGACCAGCCGCCGGTCTGGCGCGGCGAAGACGCCGAAGTTGGAGAGATGAGCGTCTCCGCAGAGCTGCACCTCGAAGCCGGCGCTCGGGGTCATCGCCAGGTCGGCGGCCATCACCGCCGCGCCGCCGCGGAAGAAGGCGAACGGCGAGGCCAGCATGCGGCCGTAGCGGATCGGCACCAGCTCGGCGACGCGGGACTCGTCCTGCTTCCTCAGGATCGAGAGAGGGTCTCGCGACGCGGGGCTCCACTCGCGGTGGCTGGAGCGTGGGACGCCGGCGCGGCCGGCCTTTCCTGCCTCTTTCTGAACAGCCCGTCTATCTGCGTTCGCGATCGACACGCGCGGAGTCTCCCGGCAAGAGGCGCTGAAAGCAACCAAGCTCTGTCGGAGTTTGGGTACTTGCAAGTACATGGCAGACGGCCATGTTTTTTTAATGATTGGCACCTTGTCTAATCAATTTTAGGGATGCGCAAACGGATTTCATCTGGTACGAACTTGCCTTCTACTTGGAATGAATCTGTTCCAAGCCCGCCTGCCTCCGGGAAAGGCAGGGGTAATCCAATCCGAAAGGACCAGTCCATGAAGAGGCTTTTTCTAGCCGGAGCATTGCTTTGCGCGATGCTGATTCCGGCATCTGCCAGTGCGGCACCCACGGGGGAATACGCGAACTTCGCGCAGTGCCCCTTGAGCAACCCCGCGGTGGACGCTTGCATTTTCTCTAAATCCACCGGCGGCTCGGTCAAAACCGGCGCGAAAACGGTGCCCGTCGTCAACCCGCAGGTGCTGCAGGGGGGCCTTGAATACCTCGAAGGCGACGTCCTCGGGAAACTCAACTTCCTCGCGGCGGCGAATGGCAAAACCCTCGTCCCCACCCCCCAGCCGGTGCCCGGCGGCCTGACCGGCATCGTCGCTCCGACCTGGTGGCCGAAATTCATTCAGGACTGGTTCAACGGCCTGATCAACGAAGGCTTCACCGGGGTCACCGCCACGGTTGAACTCGCCGGTCCGGTGAGCGCGATCAAACTCAACGTTCTGAACTCGCTCATCCAGAATGGCATCGCCCTGGAAATGCCGGTGAAGATCAAGCTGGGTAACGCGATTTTGGGCAACAACTGCTACATCGGCTCGAACTCGAACCCGGTCGTCTGGAAACTCACCACCGGCGTTACGTCGCCGCCGCCCCCGAACACGCCGATCGTCGGCGCCGCCGGGGAATTCACCACGAACGGAGACGGCACGATCGCCCGTGTAACCGGATCGAAACTCGTCGACAACTCGTTCGCGGTGCCGGGCGCCAGCGGCTGCGGAGGGATCTTCTCCTTCCTGGTCGATCCGCTCGTCAACTCGACCATCGGGGTTCCCTCGGCTGCTGGGAACAACTCGGCGATCCTGAACAACAACATCGAACTGGGAGACCCTGCAGCGGTCAAAGCCAGCGAATAAGCAGCAGCGCCTCTAGTTCAGAGGCAAATCGAGGGCGCCCCCCGAAAGGGGGCGCCCTCTTTTTTTGCCAGGGGCAGGACACTGCCCTCGGCAGCGGTCCCTCGACCCCGTATGCAGGCGCGCCTCGCGCCCCGACCCCGAGAGGCGGGCGCGAGAGATCCGATTCCCCAAGCGGATCCACACATATAGAGCGCGTCTCCCCTCCCCTTGGTGCTTCCCCCAGAAGCGCTGGCTCTTGGCCGGACTTCTCCTGTCACCGGAGAGACTGGCGCAGGCTAATCGATTGCGCCAATTGAATCAATCGTCAAAATTGATTAGAGCGTTGGTCGCCGCGTCCAGCTAGGTAAGGGCGGGCTGGGCACTCGGCAGGGAGCTGAGAACGCGGTCGGCGACCGACTCTCCCGTGAGGCCCACCTCGGCCCGCAGCAGGTCCGGCTTGCCGTGGGTGACGTAGGAGTCCGGCAAGCCGATCCGCAGCACCCGCGCCCGCTCCGCGGGCGACTCCGTGGCGTCCTCGAGGTGCTCGAGCACCGCCGAGCCGAAGCCGCCCGGCAACGCGTTCTCCTCGATCGTCACCAGCAGCTCGTGCTCGCGCGCCAGGCGCTCGGTCAGCTCGGCGTCGATCGGCTTGGCGAAGCGGGCGTCGACGACGGTCGGCTTCAGCCCGTGCTTGGCGAGGATCTCGGCCGCTTCGCGGGCGACCGTGACGCCGTAGCCATAGCCGAGCAGCGCCACCCGCTCGCCCTCGGCCAGCAGCTCGCCCCGGCCGATCGGCAGCAGCTCGGCCTTGCCGGGCATCTCCACTCCCTCCGCCGCGCCGCGCGGGTAACGCAGCGCCGCCGGCCCGTCGTGATCGATCGCGGTGTGCAGCATGTGGACCAGCATCGCCTCGTCCCGCGGCGCCATCAGCACCACGTTGGGGATCGGGCGGAAGTAGGAGACGTCGAAGGCGCCGTGGTGGGTCGGGCCGTCGTCGCCGACCAGGCCGGCCCGGTCCATCGCGAAGGTGACGTCGAGGTTCTGCAGGCAGACGTCGTGGACGATCTGGTCGAAGGCCCGCTGCAGGAAGGTCGAGTAGATCGCGCAGACCGGCTTCGCCCCCTGCAGCGCCATCCCGGAAGCCAGCAGGACCGCGTTCTGCTCGGCGATGCCGACGTCGAAGTACTGCTCGGGCACCTCGTCCGCGAGCTGCTGAAGCCCGGTCCCCCCCGCCATCGCCGCGGTGATCCCGATCACCCGCTCGTCGGCTTCGGCCTCGGCGACCATCGCCCCGGCGAAGACCTTCGTGTACTGGGGCGGCGATCCGGCAGCCGGCGGCTTCTCCAGCACCTCGATTCCCTCGGGGGAGTCGGTTTCGGTCACCGGCACCGGCTTCGCCTCGGCCGGTTCGCCGTTGACGATCGACTTCGGCTTCGCCGCGTGCCACTCCTCCATCGACTCCAGGCCGCCTTCTTCGGCCGGCGCGAAGCCCTTGCCCTTGACCGTGTGGATGTGGACGACGACCGGCCGGTCGGCGTCGAAGGCCTCCTGCAACGCCTCCCGCAGGGCGTGCACGTCGTGGCCGTCGATCACGCCCATGTAGGCGAGGTCGAGCTCCTCGAAGAAGAGACCGGGCGCCCAGTAGGCCTTGATCGCCGACTTGATCTCCGGGCCGAGCCGCTCGATCCGTTTGCCGAGGCCCAGCGGCAGCTTCGTCAGCCGGTCCTCGACCCCCTCGCGGGCATGCCAGAGACGCGGGTTGAGGCGGATCCGGTTGAAGTAGCGGGAAAGGGCGCCGACGTTCGGCGAGATCGACATCCCGTTGTCGTTGAGGACGATCACCATCGGCGTCTGCAGGCCGCCGGCGGCGAGCATCGCCTCGTAAGCGACGCCGCCGGTCAGGGCGCCGTCGCCGATCACCGCGGCGACCTTGCCGTCCTCGCCGATCCCGTGGCGCATCGCCTCCTTCAGGCCGACCGCGTAGCCGATCGAGGTCGAGGCGTGGCCGGCGCCCATGATGTCGTGCTCGGACTCGGGGATCGAGCAGAACGGGGCGAGGCCGTCGTACTGGCGGATCGTCGGCAACCGGTCGCGGCGGCCGGTGAGGACCTTGTGCGGGTAGGCCTGGTGGCCGACGTCCCAGAGGACCTTGTCGCGGGGGGAGTCGAGCAGGCTGTGGAGGGCGACCGCGAGCTCGCAGGTGCCGAGGTTGGCGCCGAAGTGGCCGCCGATCTCACCGATCGTGTCGAT
>DASUTJ010000092.1:0-2919 GCA_036374655.1 Solirubrobacterales bacterium
GGCCGTGCCAGCGCCGCCTCGATGGCGGCGATCAGCTCGCGTTCGCCCATTCAGCTCCGCCCCGGGGGGACCGGCCGCGGTGGCCGGTCGCCCCTAGCGGTGGCGGTAGACGATGCGAGCGCGGTTGAGGTCGTAGGGCGAGACCTCGACCCGGACCCGGTCCCCCGGCAGGATCCTGATCCGGAAGCGCCGCATCTTGCCCGCGACGTGACCGAGGACCTCGTGGCCGTTGTCGAGCTGCACCCGGAACATCGCGTTCGGGAGCGCCTCCACGACCTCGCCTTCGAATTCGACCTTCTCTTCCTTGGCCAAGACCTAGATGACCCGGACGTTGGTCGCCTGGGGGCCCTTGTTGGACTCGCCCAGCTCGTACTCGACCTTCGCGCCCTCTGCGAGCGTACGGAAGCCGTCACCCGAGATACCGGAGAAGTGCACGAACGCATCCTTACCCCCGTCATCCGGGGTGATGAACCCGAAGCCCTTCTCGTCGCTGAACCACTTCACGACACCGGTAGCCAATCCCAACACCTCCTCCACAACTGTTCTGATGCGCGAGGTGGTGCTGCCGGGCACTGCCTTCCCGCATGCTTCTCGCCGCACGACGCGGCACTGACAGTCGCGGGTTATACCAGTCGCGAGCGGCCGTGGCGCAACGTTCAGCCCGGCGCCTGCGTGCCGCCGCCGTTGCCGCCTCCGCCGCCGTTCCCGTTGCCGTTGTTGCCGTCCCCGGGGGGCGGTTGCGGCGGCGACTCGTACGCGTCGGGATCAAAGCCCTCGTCGTCGCCGCCCCTGCCCGTGTCGGGCTCCTCGGCGCCGCCGGTGTCCTCCTCGGGCGTCTCCTGCGGCGCGGACGGGGTGATCGGCGTAGTGGGGCTGCTCAGGCCCTGTTCGTCGCCGCCCTCGAGCCTGCCGCCCTTGCCGCCGCCCGAGGTCGCGTACTCGCCGAAGAACGGCTGCGAGCTGAACGGCGTCTTGGGCGGCCGGAAGTCCCCGCAGAACTTGCCCTTGGCCGCCTTCATGTACGTGCCCCAGATCTCGGCCGGGAACGTGCCGCCGTCGACGTTGGCGCCGTAGTAGAGGCCCGACATCTGCGTGCGGTCCTTCGGGTAGCCGACCCACACGGCGGTCGCCAGCCGAGGCGTGATCCCCACGAACCAGGCGTCCGTGTTGAGGTCGGTGGTTCCGGTCTTGCCGCCGGCCGGGCAGCCGATCGCGGCCTTCGTACCCGTGCCGCCCTGGATGTTCTGCTCCAGGAGCTCCGTCGCCTTCGCGGTCACGCCGTCCTCGAATGCGCGGGTGCGCTTGACCTTCCAGCGCGGGGGCAGCTCCGAGCGCCCGTCGGGGAACGTCACCTTCGTGATCGCGGTCGGCCGGTTGCGCATGCCGCCCGAGGCGATCGTCGCGTACGCGTTGGCCATCTCCAGCGGCGAGCAGCAGTTGCCCAGGCCGCCGAGCGTCTCGGCCGGGACGGCCTCCAACGGCGAGCGGATGCCCATGTCCCACGCCGCCTGCTTGACCTTCTCGGGACCGAGGTCGAGTGCGAGCTGGATGTAGACGGAGTTGTCGGAGGCGAGCGTCGCCTTGCGCAGGCTCACGTTGCCCAGGCCGCTGCCGGAGTAGGTCTTGATCTCGAACGGCGGCCCGTATTTCGGGTCGTTGATCTTCAGCGGCGACCGGGACACGTAGGTCGTGGAGTCGGGGTCGATGCCGGCGCGCAGCGCCGCCATCAGCGCCATCACCTTGAAGGCCGACCCCGGCTGGCGGCGGCCCTGGGCGGCGAGGTTGAACTTGGACTCCCCGTAGGCCGCCGAGGAGGCCATCGCCTCGATGTAGCCGTTCTTCGGGTTGATCGTCACGATCGCGGACGAAGGGCCGATCTCGCCCAGGCGCTGCTCGATCGCGTCGCGGGCGGCCTTCTGCTTCTTGAGGTCGACGGTCGTGCGCACCTGCAGGCCGCCGAGGCGAACGGTCTTGGGGCCGTACTCCTTGATCAGCTCGTCCTTGACGTAGTCGAAGAAGTAGCTCTCGCGCCGGCGCGTGAAGTAGGTCGAGGGGTCGAGCCCGAGGCCGCGGCGCATGGTGCGCTCGGCGGTCTCCCGGGTGATCATCTTCGAGCGCGCCATCTCCTTGAGCACGTCGTTGCGGCGCGCCTTGGCGGCGGACGGGCTGCGCAGCGGCGAGTACAGCGAGGGCGCCTGCGGCAGGCCCGCGAGCAGCGCCGCCTCGCGCAGCGTCAGCTGGCCCAGCCGCTTGCCGAAGTAGATCCGCGCGGCGGCCTTGGCGCCGATCGCCGACTGCCCGCCCACCGTGCCGTACGGGACCGTGTTGAGGTACTTGTCGAGGATCCACTGCTTGGAGTGCTCGTTCTCGATCTCCTCCGCGACCTTGGCCTCGCGGATCTTGCGCTGGTAGGTGCGCTCGCTGGAGATGTAGAGGTTGCGGGCGAGCTGCATCGTGATCGTCGAGCCGCCCTGCACGGTCTTCTGGTTGACGAGGTTCTGCACGCCCGCGCGGACCAGGCCCTCGTAGTCGATGCCCTTGTGCGAGTAGAAGCGGCGGTCCTCGATCGCCACCGTCGCGTCCTTGAGCACCTTCGGGAACTCGTCGGACTCGGCCGGCAGGCGCAGCTCGGAGGCCTGGATGAAGCCCAACCGCGAGCCGTCGGCGGCCAGCACCTCGGAGTTCGAGCCCGGGTCGCGCTCCTTCAGCGAGGACAGCGACGGGGCCGAGGCCGCGATCGACACGACGTAGCCGACCGCCGCGATGCCGCCGATGCCGATGGCCATGACCACGACCAGGAGGGCGAGGAGTTCCCGCAGGTGCTCAAGGACGCGACGGTCGCGATCGAGGACCGGCGCTTCTACAAGCACGAGGGCGTCGACTACGAGGGCCTCGTCCGCGCCGGCGTGCAGAACCTGA
>DASUTJ010000093.1:0-24162 GCA_036374655.1 Solirubrobacterales bacterium
CGGGGCGGAGGTGCCGGGCGAGGTCGAATGGTTCCCCGAGCGCGCCTGGGGCGGCCGGGTCTGGGTGCCCTGCTCTGCGAACACCGAGAGCGAGGAGGGGCGGCTGGAGCTGTTCGGCCACGTCTCCTACGTGCAGCCGCCGGAGGGAGAGCCGGGCGAGTTCGCCGCCAAGGCCGACTTCACCGACATCCTCGCCGAGGACAACGAGGACTGGCGCATCGACCTCAACGACGACGTGATCGGCCGCTGGCGCGGCGAGAACGGGCGGGCCGGAGCGGTGACCCTGGTCTGGGGACGGCCGCTGGTCCGCGGCGCCGTCGCTGCCACCGCGGTGCTGGAGGGCGAGACGGTCGACCAGGAGCTGATCTCGCAGGATCGATTCACCCTGATCGCGCTCGATGCGCTCGAGGCCTACGGCGACGACGTCTTCATGGAAGTGAAGCTCTGGAACAGGCGCGCCGACGAGCTCGCCTCCGAGACCCTCTACGCGTAAGCGCTACGCAAGAACCTCGATCGGAAGGTCGAGCCCCGAGCGCGCCATCCGCGAGTCGAAGGTGAGCAAAGTTTCGCCAAGTATCAACGCCAGGGCGACGTAGAGACCGTCGTAGAAGGTGAAGTTGTCGCGTAGGTCCCAGGCGACCTTGACAAGGTTTTCGTGCTCGACAAGTCGCAAGGGCAGGTCGTTGAGCTCCCAGATCGCCTCTTCCGCGTCCTCGGCCTCCATCTGACCCAAACGCACCTTGCGGCGCAGGGCGTGCCCCACCTCGGCGTCGATCAGATGCGGAGCCCAAAGGGCGTGTTCTTCGGCCTTCAGCCGCTCATCGAGCGCGAGCGTGCGTTCATCCCCCCCGAGGAACTCGACCACCACCGAAGCATCGACGACCGCCATTCACTCACCCCGAGCTTCGCGGATGATGTCGACCGTCTGCTGAACGGTGCCGGTCGACTTCCGACCCCGCGCTTCCCTCCTCGCGATGATCTCCGGAATCGTCGATTTGCGGGTCCGGATGTCGAGCTCCCGCTTGATGTAGTCGGACATGTTCATTCCCGCCGCCGCGGCCCGGACCTTCAGCTGCCGGTGCAGGTCGTCGGGAACATTCCTGATCTGAATCATCTTGGACATGTTCCCCACATTAACCCGTGCGGCGGACATGTCGAGTATCTGTGCAGGTTTCATGCAAGCGATGTTGCCGAGCCACCCCGCACGCGTGGCGCGCACTTCGAGCCAACTTCGACAACTCTCGGCCAACTAAGCGAGAATTCAGCTCCGGCCCCGATAGCTCAGATGGATAGAGCGATCCCCTCCTAAGGGATAGGCCGCTGGTTCGAATCCAGCTCGGGGCACTCCTACGTGATGCAGGCTTTCTCCCGGCGGGCCGCGACTTTTGCCCGGGCAGGCCGGTTGTAGCGAGAGTGCAGATCGTGACCCCGGTCCACCGCTCCGGCCTCTGGCCCCTCCTCCTGCCGCTTTTGGCGCTTGTCGCGCTGGTTGGGACGCCTGCGCCTTCGGCGGATGCCGCGACCCGGCCGGTCCACTTCGACGGCCGCACGATCCAGGTCCCGCAGGGCTGGCCCGTCTACCGGCTCGACCGCGACCCGGGGATGTGCGTGCGGATGGACCGCCGCGCGGTCTACCTCGGCACCCCGTCGGCGCAGCAGCGCTGCCCCGCCGAGGCGATCGGGCGCCGCAAGGCGATCCTGGTCGAACCGCGCCCGCCCGCCCGCGCCTCGGCTCTGCCGTTCGCGCGGCAGGGCGCCACCGCCTCGGCGGCGGGCTCGATCTTCACCGGCCTCGGCTTCGACGCCTGCAGCGCGCCGTCCTCGCGGTACATGACGGCCTGGGCAAGCTCGCCCTACCGCGCCATCGGCGTCTACATCGGCGGCGTCAACCGGGCCTGCTCTCAGCCCAACCTGACTTCCAGCTGGGTCTCGGAGCAGACCGAAGCTGGCTGGCACATCATTCCCACCTACGTCGGCCTGCAGGCGCCGACCAGCGCCTGCTCGAGCTGCGCCAAGCTCACCTCCAGCCAGGCGACCGCCCAGGGCGCGGCGGCCGCAGTCGACGCGGTCGAAGAGGCGAGCGCGGTGGCGATGGGCCCCGGCAGCCCGATCTACTTCGACATGGAGGCCTACTCGCAGACCTCCAGCGCCAGCGCCGCGACCCTCGCCTTCCTCGAGGCCTGGACCCAGGAACTGCACCAGCTCGGCTACTCCTCCGGCGTCTACAGCAGCAGCGGCTCGGGGATCGAGGATCTTGCCAGTCAAATCGGCAGCGGCTACGAACTGCCCGACGCGCTCTGGATCGCCAACTGGAACGGACAGCAGAACACCGTCGACTCGGTCGTGCCGTCCAACGCCTGGGCACAGCACCAGCGGATCCACCAGTACCGTGGCGGCCACAACGAGACCTACGGCGGGGTCTCGATCAACATCGACAACAACTACGTCGACGGCCCCACCGTCGGCTCGGCCAGCCTGCCGGCCGGCGACGACCCGATCGGCTATCTCGACCTCGCGGCCTCCCCCGCCGCCGGCCAAGTGCGGGTCCGCGGCTGGGCCTTCGACCCCAACGCCCCGACCGAACCGCTGGCGATCAGGCTCGCGGTCGGCGGCAAGATCGGCACCCCCAACGTCAGCCTCTACGACCTCGGCCAGGTCGCGAGCCGCTCGCGCCGCGACGTCGCCAGCGAGTTCCCGGAAGCGGGCCCGCGGCACGGCTTCGACGTCAGCCTGCCGACCATCAAGTCCGGCCGCCAGCGCGTCTGCGCCTACGCCCTCGACTGGGACCCCGGCGAAGACCGCCTGCTCGGTTGCAAGGGGGCGACGATCCCGGTCGCGCTCCAGCTTTCGCAGGTGGGGATGAGCGGCAAGCGGGTGCGGGTGCGGGTCGCCTGCCTGTGGCCGGCGGGGACCGCCTGCCCGGGTCAGATCCTGCTGCGGACCCGTTTCCGCGTCCCGGTCGCCCACTACCGCGGTCGCGGACCGCGGACCCGGCCGGTGAGCCGGTTGATCGGCCGCAGCCCCTTCCAGCTCAGCGGCGGCGGTGCCAAGACCTTCCGCGTCCCGCTGACCGCGGGCGGCCGGACGCTGCTGCAGGCGCGCGGCTTGCTGAAGACGCATGTCGTCGTCGCGATCCCGGGCGGACGGCGGACCGCGGTCCTCGCCATCAAGCGCTAGGCGCCTCGCCCTCGCCCAGCGCTTCGCGCAGGCTGGAGAGCTCGGCACGAAGGGCGGCGATCTCGCGCTCGATCCGGTCGAACCGGTCCTCGCCGGCGGGTCCCGCCGCGGGCGTCGCGACCGCCTCGGGAGCTGCCCCCTCCGAAGTTTCCACGGAGTCCCCGCCCAGCAACTGCTCGTAGCGGTCCTCCTTCTGGCCCGCCCGCCGCGGGTGGCGGACCGCCAGCTCGCGCTCGACCAGCCGCTCCAGCGTCCCCTGCACCGCCGCGAGATCGGCGAAGGGATGCAGGCGCTCGCTGCGCTGCTTCAGCTCCCCCGGCGTCTGCGGCCCGCGCAGCATCAGCACCGCCAGCAGCGCCAGCTCGTCGTCCCCGAGCCCGAGCGCCTCGGGCAGCAGGTGCCGGTACTTGCGAGCGCGGCTGCCGGCGCCGCTCGCCAGGCGGGTCCAGCCGCGCTGGGCGGTGCGCCGCAGCGCCTCGGAGACCGTCTCCTCGTCGTAGGAGACCACCGGGTCGCGGTTGGTCGACTGGTTGCAGGCCAGCCGCAGGGCGTTGAGCGAGAGCGGGTAGGCGTCGGGCGTGGTGCGCTGCTTCTCGACCAGGCAGCCGACCACCCGGATCTCGACCGCGTCCGGCTCCATCAAGCGCGGTCGGGGCGGTCCGGGTAGATCTCGTCGATCGTCACCAATGCCCGGTACGGCGCTCCGGCGGCGGCTTCGATCTTCTCGCCGCCGCCAGCGAGCCGGTCGACGACCGCGATCACCCCGGCCACCTCGAGCCCCTCTTCGCGGACCCGCTCGATCGCCTGCGCGGTCGAGCCGCCGGTGGTGACGGTGTCCTCGACGACGAGGCACCTGGTGCCTGGGCCGACCGGACCCTCGACCCAGCGTTGCAACCCGTGCTCCTTGCGCGAACCGCGGACGAAGAAGGCGACGAGGCCGGAGCCGGCCGGGACCGCGATCGCCGCGCATGAGGGCGGGATCGCCGCGGTGGCGGGACCGCCGACGGCCTCGGCACCATGTTCGGCCGCCGCTGCCGCGATCAGCTCGCCGGCCGCGTGGAAACCGGCGGGGCGCATCAGGGTGCGGCGGGCGTCGACGTAGTACTGCGCGGTCGCGCCGCTGGCCAGGGTCACCTCGCCGAGGATCAGCGAGTGCTCGCGCAGCTCGGCGAGCAGGGTCTCCTTCGCGGCGTCGAGGTCGCTCACGGCCGGCATCCTAAGAGAGCGACGCCGCGAACCCCTGCCGCCAGCTCGGATGCGCCGGCTGCCAGCCGAGCTCGCGCCGGGCTTTCGCGTTGGAAGCGCCGCGCATGGTGACCGCGGTGGAGACCAGGTCCTTGCCGGCGACCAGCCGGGCCAGCCAGGCCGGAACCCGGCGCGGCGGCTTGGCGCCGAGCGCCTCGGCGTAGGCAGGCAGCCATTCGCGCAGCGGGGCGGGGTCGTCGTCGACGACGTTGTAGATCCCGGGCGAGCCATGGTCGAGGGCGGCGACGTAGGCCGCAGCCGCGTCCTCGACATGAATGAAGGAGAACCTTCCCTCGCCGGAGCCGATCACCGGGTAACGCCGCTTGGCCACTTCCTCGGCGACCGAGCCGCCGCGGTCGTAATAGGTCCCCGGCCCGTAGAACCAGCCGAAGCGCAGGACGACGCCCTCCGGGTCCCCCGCCTCCAGCACCTGGCTCTCGAGCGAGACCAGCGCCTCGCAACCGGCGGCGAAGCGCCCAGGCGGGTCGCGGAACAGCGGCGCCTCCTCGTCCTTCACCCAGTCGCCCTCCGGCTCGTAGAAGAAGGCGACGCTCTCGGCGACGATCCGCCGCGCCCCGGCGGCCCTGGCCGCCGCGACAAGGTTGCGCGTCCCCTCGCTCCGCACCCGGTTGGTCGCCGCCAGGTAGTCCGTTTTCGGATCGAACTTCGGCGGCAGCGCCGTCAGCGCATGGATCACCACCTCCGGCCGCGCCGCCACAACCGCCTCCCGCAATGCCTCCGCGTCGAAGACATCGCAGACGACCGCCTCACCCCCGGCCGCCCGAATCTCCGCGGCCCGCTCCTCCCGCCGCGTCATCCCGACCACCTCATGCCCAGCCGCAACCAACTGCCGAACCGTAGGCTTGCCGACTACGCCGCTTGCACCAGCAACAAAGACCCTCATCCTGCGCCTCCTTCTCCGTTCCCCATGAAGATTCCCTGATCTGGTGGCGGCGTGTCCTGTGGTGGATGGCCAGCGGATGACGAGGTCCAGGCGTTGTCAGGCAAGGACGCAGGGAGCCTGAATAGCAGCGCTATTCAGGCGACTGAGGACGCAGCATGGCGACGCCTGGGGCCGTCATCGGCGGCCAGACGCCGCAGGACCCGCCGCTACCAGATCCAGATGTCCTGCCCGTAGAAAATTCGCTCGTAGATCTCGGGCTGATCGGCGATGAAGGTCCGCAGACAGCCGTGGCTGGCGGGGTAGTCCGGCACCGATTCGTAGCCGTGGACCGCGTAGCCGCCGTAGAAGTACCAGGAGTAGTACATCCCGTGCGAGTTGTAGCCCGGTTCGGTGCGAATCATCTCGAAGTGGCCGGTGACGGTCGGGGTCGAGGACTTGCCGGAGGAGATCGGGTAGATCGCGTATGGCTCGTCGCCTTTGGTGAAGACCAGCACCTGCTTGGAGAGGGGCGCCTCGAGATGGTCGCCGGCGCCCGGATGCCGCACCTCGTAGCCGCCCTTGCCCGAGAAGGCTTTCTTCACCAGGCCGGCGCCGGCGCGCATGCTGCGGCTCATGTCGTTGACTTTGCGGTAGGCGAGGACGCCGCGCGCCGTCTTGCCGCCGAAGCAGTTGCCCGAGTTGGCGATGTAGCCCATCTTCCGCATCGCCTTCTTGAAGCCGACGACGACGTCGCCGCACTGCCCCTGGTGGAGCGACGGGAAGCTCACCTTCCAGCTCTTGCGGACGGTCTCGTCGGCCCCGAGCTCCGGCGTAGCCACGTGCTTGGCGGCGACCGCGTACTTGCCGTTCTCGCGCACCTCGATGCTGGTCCGGAAGGTGCCCTTGCCGCCCGCTTTGCTCACCGGCAGGTTGCGGCTGAAGAGGATCTTCCCGTCGAGGTAGAAGGTCACCTTCACCTTCTGGCCGGCGACGAACGGCGTCAGCGTCCCGGTGACCGGGACCTTCTGCATGATCTCCGCCCGGCCGCCGTCGAGGTGGCCGACCTTGACCTTCACGGTCGCCTCAGAGGGGGGCGCCGGCGCCGGTGCCGGCTTCTTGGCGGGAGCGGCCACCGCGGTGGCGGGCAGCGCCAGGACGCAGGCGACGGCGAGCAGGGACGAGAGGCGGCGGCTCATGGGGCGGAAATCCTACTGAGCGAGGAGGGCGACACTGTTGTTCAGCATGTGCAGCAGCATTCCCGGCACGATCGAGCCGGTCTTCTCGTAGAGCAGACAGAAGACGAAGCCGAGGACGATCAGCGGCGGCACCGCGCTGATCCCGGTGAAGGCATGAAGGGCGCCGAAGACCACCCCGGCGACCAGCGCCGCCGGCAGCTTCGGCAGCCGCTCGCGCAGGCCGCCGAACAGCATCCCGCGGAAGCAGAGCTCCTCGGCGATCGCGGCGCCGAAGACGATCAGCAGGATCTGGACCGGGATCGGCCCGAACCCATCGGCGATGTCCTCCTGTTCGGGTTCGAGGATCAGCGCCGAGTAGAGCGCCGCGAAGGTCAGGTAGCTGACCACCGCGAGCAGCATCCAGCCGAAGGCCGAGGGGCGGAAGCGCTGCACCCCGAGCCGCCGCAGCGCCTCGCCCAGCGTCGCCGCTCCGCGCGAGCGGGCGATCGCCAGCGGCACCAGGATGAAGCCCAGCACCGTCCCCACCTGGGCGATCACATTGCCGGCGGTGGTCAGTTCGTTGTCGCCTTCGACGAAGAAGAGGGCCGGGATGCCGAGCAGGAGGCCGGCGACGAGCGCCCCCACCGCTCCCAGCAGCGCCCCTTTGGGTCCCCAGTTCGACGGCGGGAACGGCCGCGCCGCCGGTTCGGCGACAGGTGGGGTGGCTAGGTTGCTCTCCATGTCGCCCGCAGTCTCACAGGTCTCCCGCACGACCAGAACCAGGCTGCGGCTCCTGCGGCGCCTCGGCTTCCTGGCCGTTTTCTTGATCCTGGCGATGCTGGCGCTGAGCCAATTCACCGAGCTGCAGCGGCTGGCGGCCGGCGTCCTCGCCTCGACCGCGCTGGTCGTCGCGATCGTCGGCTTCGCGGCTCAGCGCACGCTCGCCAACCTGATCGCCGGCATCCAGATCGCCATCTCGCAGCCGATCCGGATCGGCGACCGCGTCAGCTTCGAAGAGCAGGAGGGTCGGGTCACCGACATCACCCTCTCCTACACCTACATCGACCCCGGCGACGGCAGCTCCGTGGTGGTCCCCAACCAGCTCCTGGTCGAAGGGATCGTCCACAACCACTCCACCGCAGACACCGTCGCCTGACGGCTTCGGCCGCCGCGGGGCTCTAAGTACCCTCTCTTCGATGACGCAGCGCAACCGGCGACGTCAGCGCCGTCACGGGGGGATCGGCGCCAAGCTCCTGATCGTCTTCGCAGGCGTCGCCGCCCTGCTCGCGGTGGCGGTCATCGCCGTCACCTCCTGGGTCCTCGACGTCGCCGCCGACGCACCCTCCCTCCGCAGCTGCAAGCCGATCGACCGCGGCGGCAACACCGTCGTCTACGCCGCCGACGGCTCGAAGCTGGGAATCGTCGCCTCGCCCGAGGTCCGCTCGCTGGTCTCGATCGACCGGATCCCGAAGAGCATGCAGCTGGCGACGGTGGCGATCGAGGACCAGCGCTTCTACCAGCACGACGCGCTCGACTACGAGGGGATCGTCCGCGCCGCGCTGAAGAACCTCGAGGCCGGGGAGGCGGTCGAGGGCGGGTCGACGATCACCCAGCAGCTGGTCCGCAACCTCTGCATCCGCAACCCGCAGCGGACGATCGAGCGCAAGATCAAAGAGGCCCAGCTGGCGATCGAGTACTCCGAACACCACAGCCGCCGCGAAATCCTCGGCTCCTACCTCAACGTCGCCTCCTACGGAACGGTCGAGGGCACGACCGCGATCGGCGTCGGCGCCGCCTCGAAGATCTTCTTCTCGAAGCCGGTCTGGAAGCTGAAGCTGCCCGAAGCGGCACTGCTCGCCGGCCTCCCCCAGGCTCCCTCCGAATACAACCCGCTGCTCGACCCGGACGCCGCCAAAGCGCGCCGCGACCAGGTGCTGCAGAAGATGGCGAAGCTCGGGTACGTCACGCCCAAGCGGGCGCGGGCGGCGATGGCGAGCGGCCTGCGGGTCGACCTCGACGAGAGTTACTTCGAGCACCGCGAGCCCTACTTCTTCGACTACGTCGAAGACCGGCTGCTCGACACCTACGGGGTGAAGAAGGTGCGCGAGGGCGGCCTCGAGGTGCACACCACGATCGACCCGGAGCTGCAGGAAGTCGGGCTGGAAGCGATGCGCTCCTCGTTGCCTTACTCGACCGATCCCTCGGCGGCGCTGGTCTCGATCGACCCGCGCAACGGCCAGATCCAGGCGATGGTCTCGAGCTCCTCCTACGAAGACAGCAAGTTCAACCTCGCCGCCCAGGGGCACCGCCAGCCGGGATCCACCTTCAAGACCTTCGTGCTGACCACGGCGATCAAGCAGGGGATCGACCCCTACTCGACCTACTACACCTCGAAACCGCTCGACCTCTACCTGCCGCAGTGGGGCCACTGGACGGTCCACACCGCCGACGAAGGCTATTTGGGGACCGTCAACCTGCAGCAGGCGACGGTTGCCTCCGACAACACCGTCTTCGCCCAGCTCGATCTCGACGTCGGCCCCAAGGCGGTGGCGCAGACGGCGCACTCGATGGGGATCACCTCGCCCCTCGACGGGATCCCCGCCGAGGGGATCGGCGGGCTGCGGATCGGCGTCTCGCCCTTGGAGATGTCGAGCGCCTACGCGACGCTCGCCGACGGCGGCCTGCACCGCAAGCCGGTGGCGGTGACCAAGGTCGTCTTCCCCGGCGGGCGGGTTGACCGCCCGGAACGCTCGCGACCCGAGCGGGTCGTCTCGCCGGCGGCGGCGTGGGAGGTGACCCGCCTCCTGCACGACAACATCGTCGAAGGAACCGGGACCGGCGCCTACACCGGCTGCCCCGGACAGGCGGGCAAGACCGGCACCACCGACAACTACACCGATGCCTGGTTCGCCGGCTATCAGCCCAACCTGGCGACGGTGGTCTGGGTCGGCTACCCGGAGTCGAACGACGTATCGATGTCGAGTGTCCACGGGCAGATCGTCTTCGGCGGCACCTTCCCCGCCGACATCTGGCACGGGCTCTACTCCGGCGCGGGCGTACCCTGCGAGGAATTCAGCGAACCGGAGCAGAAGATCAACTGGGCGCCGTTCTACGGCCGCTACGCGCGCTCCAGTCCCAGCGACGAGACCAGCCTCGATGGATCCGGGGACAGCGGCGAAGGCGAAGACGGCGACTCGCCGCCGCCGGGAAGCGCCGCGGTCGGCGGCTACGACCCCGACGCCTACGCCCCGGGCGCCGGCCAGGAACCGTATCCCGCGCCTCCCGCCCCCGGTGACGTCGGCGGCGGCAACTCGGCGGGCAGGTAGCGATCGACCCGGGCCTCGCCTTCGGCCTTGTCTGGGCCGGCTTCCTCGCCTACCTCGGCTTCCTCGCAGCGGCGCCGGCGCTTGGCCCCCGGCTCGTCTGGGGAGTCATCGGCATCTGCGTCGCCGGCTTCGCGCTGGCGCCGGTCCTCCTCTCCCATGACGTCTATAGCTACGTCGACTACGCCCGGCTCGGCGTCCGCCACGGCCTCGATCCCTACGTCCACCCGCCGCTGGCCGCGCCCCAGGACCCCGCCTACGCCGAGGTCACCTGGACCGAAGCGACGAGCGCCTACGGCCCCCTCTTCACCCTCGCCACCTACCCGCTCGCCTGGCTGCCGGTCGGCGCTGCGGTCGCGATTCTCAAGGCGGTCGCGGCCCTCTCAGTGCTCGGCATCGCCGCCGTCGCCTCCCGCCTCGCGACCCCGCGGGGCATCGATCCGCTGCGCGCCGCCGCCTTCGTCGCCCTCAACCCGCTGGTCCTCGTCCACGTCGTCGGCGGCGCCCACAACGACGGCCTGACGATGCTGCTGGCGATGCTCGCCGTCGCCGCAGTCCTCAGCTCGCGCGAGCTGGCGGGTGGCGCCGCCCTAACCGCCGCGATCGCGACCAAGGCCGCAGCCGCCTTCATCGCCCCCTTCGCCCTCCTCGGCTGCGCGGGTTCATCGCCGACGGGACCAAACGCGGTCTACCTACCCGCTTTTCGTCCCGTCGGCAGGTTCCTCGCGGGCGCCGGCCTCGCGGCGACGATCATCGGAGTGGCGGCGTGGCTCGGCTTCGGCTGGGACTGGCTTCATGGCTTCGGGCTCGCCGGTGAGAACCAGAGCCGGACCAGCTACATGAGCATCCCGATCACCACGGCCCGGCTGACCGGCCTCGACCCCGACGCTATCCGCCTCGCCGCCGCGATCCTCTTCGCCGCCGCAATCGCCTACCTACTCGTCTGGACCTGGCGCGGCAACGACTGGGTCCGCGCCGCCGCCTGGGCCGCCCTCGCCCTACTACTGGCCACCGCCTGGCTGCTCCCCTGGTACCTGATCTGGGTCCTGCCCCTGGCGGCGATCTCCCGCGACCGCCCCCTCCAGCTGCTGACCCTCGCGCTCACCGCCTACCAGCTGGGCGCACGCATCCCCCTCTAGCTGACCGCTTGCCGCTCCGCCTCTTCCTCCTCGGGAGACGGGTGGAGGATCCCGGTGTGGACGCTCCACCCCTCCCGCCGCCCCATCAACGTGACCACCCCGACGTAGATCAGTTCGGCGAGGGTGAGCACGCCGCGCACCGCGATCGCGATCAGCGAGCCCAGCGCGAAGCTCTTGCTCGGCAGCGCCGCCTTCATCGCCCAGGCGAACGCGGCGTCCTTGACGCCAAGGCCGGCCGGCGCGATCAGCGTCACCAGCGCCGCGACGTAGCCGATCGCCTGGGCCGAGCCGACCAGCACCACGTCCTCGAACGGGATGAAGGTGACCGAGCGGGCGACGCAGTAGAGGCCCAGCGCGATCACCGCCCAGTTCAACATGTAGAAGGCGATCAGAGCGATCACCCCGTGCAGCGGGATCACCCCCGGCAGCGGTTCCCGGCCGAAGATCCGCAGCGCTTTGTTCGCCAGCGGGCCGAAGACCTTTGGGTGGAGCACCGCGATCGCCAGCGGGATCAGCAGCAGCACCCCCCAGCGCCACGGCTCGCCCTGCAGATCCGGGTGCTGGATGATGAAGTAGGAAGCGACGACGATCGCCGAGGTGGCGGAGATCGCCTGTTCGTAGACGATGCTGGCGATCGTGATCCGGCGCGGGATCCCGGCTTTTTCCGAGAGCAGGATCCGCCCCAGGACATAGAGGACGCTGCCGGGGACGTAGCGGGCCAGCAGCGGCTGCCCCCAGGCGACCTGGGCCCGGCCGAAGCCGATCCGGTAGCCGAGGAAGCGCAGGGTCAGGTCCCAGCCGTAGGCGCTGAGGACAAAGAAGAAGGGCAGGATCACGATCGCCGGGATCAGCCAGCCGACGTGGAAGTGGACTCCCTCGTCCTGGATCTCCGACCATTGGTCGATCACCGTGAGCACGAGGAAGCCGAAGATCAGCAGCGCCAGGCCGATCTGCAGGGCGAGACGGACTTTGCGGCTGCGCGGGGGCTTCCTCCCGAGCTTCGATCCGGCCTCGCCTACCCGGTGTAGGAATGGTTGGCGGCTCTCCACGTCCGTTCGCACCTTAGTGTTTGGGATAGTCGGTTGATGGGCGAGTTCGAGTTGCTGGCCAAGCTGCGCGAGCGCCTGCCGGAGGCGGGCCCCCAGGTAGAACTCGGCAGCGGCGACGATGCTGCGGTCACCGTGCCCGGCGGCGCGACGGCGACGTCGGTCGACGCGATCGTCGACGGAGTCCATTTCCGCCGCGACGAGTCCGGGCTCGACGCGATCGGCCGCAAGGCGCTGGCCACGGCCCTTTCCGACCTGGCGGCGATGGGCGCCGAGGCGGGCGAGGCCTACGTCGTCCTCGGTGCCCCGGCGGACTTCGGCGAGGACGAATTCCTCGCGCTGCTCGACGGCCTGCTCGGACTCGCCGGCAAAACCGGCGTCACCCTCGCCGGCGGCGACGTCACCCGCGCCCCGGCGCTGACCCTGGCGATCACCGTCGTCGGCCACGCGGCGAGCGCCGACGCATTCGTCAGCCGCGCCGGCGCCCAGCAGGGCGACGTCCTCGTCCTCACCGGCGAGCTCGGCGGTGCGGCCGCCGGTCGCCTCCTGCTAGACGACCCGGGCCTGGCGCGGGCGGTGCCGGATGACACCGCCGCTCGCCTGCGGGACCGCCAGCTCGAACCCACCCCCCGCCTGCGCTCAGGACTGGCTCTCGCCGCATCGGGGGCCCGGGCGATGATCGACCTCAGCGACGGCCTCGCCGGCGACTCCGGCCACATCGCCCAGGCCAGCGGAGTCGCGCTCCAGATCGACGCCGCAGCACTGCCCCTGGCGAAAGGCCTGGCCGAGGTCGCGGCGGCCGCGGGACGCGACCCGCTGCAACTCGCGGTGGCCGGCGGAGAGGACTACGAGTTGCTCGCCGCCCTGCCGTCAGACCGGTTCGACGAGGCCTCGGCCGCGGTCGGCGAAGCAGCGGAAACCGGGTTGACCCGGATCGGCCAGGTCGCCGCCGGCGATGGGGTCGAGATCAGGCTGCCCGGGGGTGAACTGCTGGAGGCTGCGGGCTACGACCATTTTGCGCAGCCGTAGCGTGCATCCCGGTCAGCAGCTCCCTGACGCCACGGCGGCTCAGCATCGCGCTCGCGATCTGGGCCGGGTCCGGCTTGTAGGCGCCGGCTTCGACGAGGGATTTCAGTTCCTGGGGCTGCATGGCCTTCGCGGTCATTATCGGCGTGGCCTTCGAGATCCTTAGTTCTTAGTACTCGCACATGCGTCCAAACTGCGGCGCTCATTACTCTTGAGCTTGTGCCCAACGGCTCAGCTCGCATCCTGCTGGTCGACGACGAGCAGTCGATTCAGACCCTGCTCAGCTACCCGCTGCGCAAGGACGGCTACCACGTGACCTCGGCGCTGGACGGCTCCGAAGCGCTGCGCCGCTTCGAGGAAGGGCGCTTCGACCTGGTCATCCTCGACCTGATGCTGCCCCAGCTGAACGGGGTCGAAGTCTGCCGCCAGCTGCGTTCCCGCAGCCAGGTCCCGATCATCATGCTGACCGCGAAGGGCAGCGAGACCGACAAGGTCGCCGGCCTCGAGGTCGGCGCCGACGACTACATCACCAAGCCCTTCTCGATGCGCGAGTTCCGCAGCCGGGTCAAAGCCGCTCTGCGGCGCTCGCGGATGGCGGCCGGAACCCTGGACGACGGCGGCGCGATCGACTGCGGCGAGCTGACGATCGACTTCGACCGCCGCATGGTCACCCTGGGCGAGGAAGAGGTAAAAGTCACCTACGTCGAGTTCGAGATCCTCGGCGCCCTCGCCCGCTCCCCCGGCCGCGTCCTCACCCGCGAGACGTTGCTCGAGCACGTCTGGGGCGACTCCGACTACCGCGATCCGCGAACCGTCGACGTCCACATCCGCCACCTGCGCGAGAAGCTGGAGAAGGACCCGAAGGAGCCGGACTACCTCTTCACCGTGCGCGGGGTCGGCTACCGCTTCCGGGAGTAGGCGCCATGCGCGGCCTCCGGCTCGGCGACGTCGCCAGCCGCATCACCCTGATCTCGATCTCGATCGCGGTCGGCGCCACCGCGGTGGTCTACGTCTACTCGGTCGCGATCGGCGGCTCGGCCAGCGGCGACGACGCGGTCAAGCTGCAGATCCTCACCGGCGGCCTGATCGCGGTCGCGATCGCCACCGTGATCGGGCTCTATTACACGCGGGCTGCGAACAACAACATCCAGCGGCTGCAGGAAGCGGCCCGCAAAGTCGCCGACGGCAACTTCGAAACGACGATCCCGATCGCCTCGGTGGGCCAGTTGGGCGACCTCGCCCGCACCTTCAACGAAATGCAGCGGCGGCTGGCCGAGCTCGACAGCGCCCGCAAACAGTTCATCGCCAACGCCTCGCACGAGCTGCGGACCCCGATCTTCAGCCTCGGCGGCTTCGTCGAGCTGCTCGAAGACGAGGACCCGAGCCCGGAGGAGCGGGCCGAGTTCGTCCGCACCATGCGCCAGCAGATCGAGCGGCTGACCAAGCTCACCACCGACCTCCTCGACCTCTCCCAGCTCGACGCCGGCGCGGTGGTGATGCGGACCAGCAGCGTCGACCTCACGGCCCTCGCCCGAGAGGTGACGAAGGAGTTCGGCGCCCGGGCCGAACTGCGGGGGTCGCGGCTGCAGTTCCGCACCCCGAAGGAGCCGGCGATCGCGCTGGCCGACCCTGATCGGGTGCGGCAGGTCATCCGTATTCTCCTCGACAACGCGCTGACCCACACGCCCGAGGGAACCGACGTCACCGTGACCACCTACTCCGCCAACCGCCGCGCCGAGCTGACCGTCTCCGACGACGGGTCCGGCATCCCGCAGCGGGTCCAGAAGCGAATCTTCGAGCGCTTCTACACCGCGGACCAGTCCGGCAGCTCCGGCCTCGGCCTGGCGATCGCAAGCGAGCTGGCACAGCGGATGAAGGGGCAGATCACGATCAGCTCCAGCCGCCGCTTCACGGCCTTCACCCTCGACCTGCCGCCGGGAGGCGAGGCCGCGCCGGCGACGCGGGCGACCCGTGCCCCGGCCAGGGCCGGAACGTGAGGCGGCTCGCCGCGACCGCCGCGTCGCTGCTCTGCCTCGCCGCCTTCTTCGGCTGCGGCTCGGGGGGCGAGGAAACGGGTGAGGCGGGCGCGGACTCGGCCGCGACGGTCGCCGCTCCGCCGCAGCCCGAAGTGGCGATCGAGACCTCGAGCCCGGGCTTCAACGCCAGCCGCGTCTTCGAGGAGGCGGCGCCGGGAGTGGTGACGATCCGCTCCGTCTTCGGCAAACAGGCGGCCGAAGGCTCCGGCTTCGTCCTCAACGGCGAGGGCGAAATCGTCACCAACGCCCACGTGGTCACCGACGAATCGACCGGCGAGCGCGAGGCCGCCGAACACGTCTACGTCGAGTTCCCCGACCGCAACGTCGTCTCCGCCGAGATCGTCGGCTTCGACCCCTTCGTCGACGTCGCCCTGCTGCGCATCGAGCCAGGCGGCTTTGACCTCAACCCGCTCGAGCTGGGCGACGACAGCGACCTCCGCGTCGGCCAGCCGGTGGCGGCGATCGGCAACCCGTTCGGTGAGCAGCAGTCGCTCTCCGTCGGGGTCGTCTCGGCCACCGACCGCTCGGTCGAATCGCTGACCCAGTTCCAGATCGCCGGCGCGATCCAGACCGACGCCTCGATCAACCCCGGCAACTCGGGCGGCCCGCTGCTCGACGCCGGCGCCCGGGTGATCGGGATCAACCAGCAGATCGAGACCAACTCGGGCGCCAACGACGGCGTCGGGTTCGCGGTGCCGATCTCCTCGGTCAAGCGCTCGATCGCCCAGCTGCGCGAGGACGGAGAGGCCGAATACGCCTATATCGGCATCTCCAGCCAGCCGCTCTACCCGCAGCTCGCCCGCAAGCTCGGGCTCGACACCGAGTTCGGGGGACTGGTGGCCGAAGTCTCCCGCGGCGGGCCGGCGGAGGAGGCCGGGATCCACGGCGCCGACGACAAGCTGCCCTTCCAGGCGACCCGCTACCGCGTCGGCGGCGACGTGATCCTCGACATCGACGGCGAGCCGATCATCGGCCCGGACGATCTCGCGAAGGTGGTCGCCCCCCACCAACCGGGCGACACGGTGACGATGACGATCCTCCGCGACGGCGATCGCAGGCAGATCGAGTTGACGCTCGGGCAGCGCCCAGACGACCCGTCCAGTTGATCCGCGAACACCGCGGGACGCCATGTCGCCGCCTATCGGTGTAGAACTCCAGCCTTGCTTCAGGAAGTCGCCCTCGGCCAAAAGTCCCTCACCGACTACACCCACATCGTCGGCAAAGAGCTGACGGAGCAGATCCGCCAGCTCTCCGAGCCGTTGAAAGGGAAGCGGGTCCTGCACGTCAGCGCCACCGCCTTCGGCGGGGGGGTCTCGGAGATCCTCTACACGCTGGTGCCGCTGATGCGCGACGTCGGGGTCGACGCGCACTGGCACGTGATCTTCGGCAAGGAAGAGTTCTACAACGCCACCAAGCTCCTCCATAACTCCCTCCAGGGCGCGGAGGAGACGCTGAGCGACGAGCAGTGGGAGCTGTTCGACGAAATCAACGCGATGAACGCCGAGGGGCTGCAGGGCGAGTGGGACGTGGTGATCGTCCACGACCCGCAGCCGATCGGGCTGCTGCGCGGCGCCAAGGCGAAGGGCAAGCACTGGATCTGGCGCTGCCACATCGACCTCTCGACGCCGAACCCGGCGCCGATCGCCCGCCTGCTGCCGATGATCGAAGAGTACGACGCGAGCGTCTGGCACCTCGAGGACTACGTCCCCGACGGGATGGGCAGGCACCGCGAGGACGTGCGGATCTGCCCGCCGGCGATCGACCCGCTCTCGCCGAAGAACATGGCCTTCTCGCCCGAGGACGCGGCCTTCGTCTGCCGCCAGTTCGGGATCGACGTCGACCGCCCGCTGATCACCCAGGTCTCCCGCTTCGATCCGTGGAAGGATCCGATCGGCGTGATCGACGCCTACCGCGAGGTGACCGAGCAGGTGCCGGAGGCGCAACTGGCGATGGTCGGTTCGATGGCGACCGACGACCCCGAGGGGATGGAGTACTTCCAGAAGACCTTCGAATACGCCGGTGGCGACGACGACATCAAAATCCTCAGCAACCTCAACAACGTCGGCGCGATCGAGGTCAACGCCTTCCAGTCGCAGTCGGACATCTGCCTGCAGAAGTCGATCCGCGAGGGCTTCGGCCTGACCGTCACCGAGGCGCTCTGGAAGGGACGCCCGACGGTCGCCGGCAACGTCGGCGGCATCCCGCTGCAGATCGAGGACGGAGTCGGCGGCTTCCTCGTCGACTCGCCTTCGCAGTGCGCCGAGCGCTGCCTGGAGATCCTCCGCGACCCCGAGCTCGGCAAGACGCTCGGGCGCCAGGGCAAGGAGCACGCCCGCAAGCACTTCCTCACCCCGCGCCTGCTGCGCGACTGGCTCCAGCTGTTCACCGACCTCGACGGCTGAGCCCCACCACGTAGTCTCTGCGGCGTGAGCTCTTCGCCGCTGATCATCGTCTCGAACCGGGGCCCGCTCCAGTTCGAGCGCGACGAGAACGGGGAGCGGACGGTCCGCCGCGGCGGCGGCGGCCTGGTGACCGCGCTCTCGGGCCTGGTCTCCCACCGCGACGCGCTCTGGATCGCCTCGGCGATGACCGACGAGGACATCGCCGTCTCCAACGAAGCCGGCGGGCCGATCGAGCAGGAGCTGGACGGGATCGAGTACCGCGTCCGCCTCGTCGGCAGCGACGCCGAGGCCTACGACCGTTTCTACAACGTGATCGCCAACCCGATCCTCTGGTTCATCCAGCACTACCTCTGGGACATCTCCAACGCGCCGGACATCCGCCAGCAGGAGATCGACGCCTGGGACCACGGCTACCAGGCCGTCAACCGCGACATCGCCGAGGCGGTCCTGGCCGAGATCGCCGGCCAGGAGAGCCCGCTGGTGATGCTGCACGACTACCACCTCTACACCGCCCCGGGGATGATCAAGGCCGAGCGCCCGGACGCCTTCCTCCACCACTTCGTCCACATTCCATGGTCGCAGCCGGACAGCTGGCGGATCCTGCCCAACCGGGTCCGCGAGGCGGTCTACGAAGGGATGCTGGCCAACGACATCATCGGCTTCCACACCCACGCCTACTGCATCAACTTCCTGCGCTGCTGCGACGAACTGCTCGAGGGAGTCGAGGTCGACTACGAGGCCGCCGAGGTCCGCCACGCCGGCGGCAAGACGATCGCCCGGGCCTACCCGCTGGGGATCGACGCCGAGCGGCTGCAGCGGGCCGCCGCCTCGCCGGAGGTGGCCGAAGCCGAGCGGGAGGTGCTCGAGCGCCGGCGGCAGCACCTGATCATCCGCGTCGACCGCGCCGACCTCTCGAAGAACGTGCTGCGCGGCTTCACCGCCTTCGACACCTTCCTCACCCAGCACCCCGAGTTCCGCGAAAAGGTCACCTTCATCGCCCACCTGCAGCCCTCGCGCCAAGACGTGCCTGAGTACGCCGAGTACCTGGAGCGGATCGAGGCGCTGGTCGCGGTCGTCAACCACCGCCACGGGACCACCGACTGGATGCCGATCGACCTGAAGATCTACGAGAACTTCCACGACGCGGTCGCCCGCTACAAGCACTTCGACCTGCTGATGGTCAACTCGCTCTTCGACGGGATGAACCTGGTCGCCAAGGAGGCGCCGGCGGTCAACACCCGCGACGGAGTGCTGATGCTCTCCGAGAACACTGGCTCCCACCAGGAGCTGATCGATTACGTGATCTCGGTCAACCCGTTCGACATCCAGGAGCAGGCCGACGCGATCCACCGGGCGCTGACGATGGACCCGGAGCAGAAGCGCCAGTGGGCCGAGGGACTGCGGGAGATCATCTTCTCCCGCAACCCGGGCGACTGGGTCGACGACCAGCTGAAGGACATCGAAGCCGCTCGCTCCGCGACCGCCTGAGCGACCGGGGGGAGAGTTCTCCCGGGTCGCGCCTTGGGCAGGGGTGCGCGCGGTACGAGTCAGGTGGACTGGAGTCGGCAAGGGATTGGCGATCCTCGCCGCGGTTCTGGTCGCCCTGCAGGCGCTGCCGAGCCTGCTGCGGCCGCCTGAGCCGCCGGCGCTGGACGCGGACGTGGGGTTGCCGCGGGTCTTGCCGGGACCCTCAGGGCCAGCCGCTCGGGCGGCGGGTCCTGTCTCCGATTCCGGGCTCTCCCTACCGGGAGAGTCCTCGGAATCGTCGCCACCCGCCGCAGGAACGAAGAAGAGGGAGCCAAAGCCGCGGCGGCGAGAGAAGGTGAGGGCACTACCCGCGCCTCCCGTGCCCACGCCATACGAACCACCTGCTCCCGCACCCGCCCCTGCGCCACCGCCCCCTCCCGCGCCTGAGCCTCTCCCCGGCGACGGCTCCGAAGAGTTCGCCCCGCGCTAGAAAGCGCCCGCCGCTATAGTCCTTCGCCGTTTTGGCCGCACCACGCGAATACGAGCTGGTCCTGATGCTGGACCCCCAATTGGACGCCCCGGCGCGCGATGCGCTGGCGCAGGATGCCCGGGGGCAGATCGAGGCCAAAGGCACCCTCAAGAACGAGAACGACTGGGGCCTGCGGAAGATGGCCTACGAGATCAACCACCGCACCGAGGCGGACTACCGCTGGATGCGGTTCGAGGCCCCCAGCGACCTGCTCGACTCGCTTGACCACAACCTGAAGATCGCCGACGGCGTGCTTCGCTTCCGGATCTTCAAAGTCGACCCCGGCGCGCCGGTGGTCGTCCCGCCGACCGCCGCCGCCCCCTCCGGGCCGCGGGAGCGCGTCGGCGCCCCCCAGGGAGCTCGCGAGGATCGCGACGACTCCCCGGCCGAGTCCGACGACGAGTAAGCGCGGAACGTCCGCCCGCTGTTTGCGGGAACCCCCGGGCGAGGGGGGAGAGTAGAGCCGGGCCGCTCCTTAGACTGGAATCCGACAAGCGAATCCAGAGGAGTTGAGTTCAAATGGCAGCTTCGAACGTAAACGTGGTCGTGATCACCGGGAACCTGACCCGGGATCCGGAGCTGCGTCATCTCGGTAGCGGGACCGCCGTCTGCAAGCTCCGCGTCGCGGTCAACAGCCGCCGCAAAGACGGACAGTCGGGCGAATGGGTGGACAAGCCCAACTACTTCGACGTCACCGTCTGGGGAGCGCAGGGCGAGAACTGCGCCAATTACCTCTCCAAAGGCCGCCCCGTGGCGGTGGAAGGCCGGCTCGACTGGCGCGAGTGGGAGGACCAGGGCGGCAACAAACGCCAGTCGGTCGAGATCATCGCCAACACCGTGCAGTTCCTCGGCTCGCGCGACGGGTCCGGGGGCGGCAACAACGGCGGTGGCAACGGTGGCGGCTTCAGCCCGCCGCAGAGCGACGTACCGGCCGACATGTCCGACTTCGGCGGCGCCCCGGCGGGCGCCGGATCCTCTGCCTCCGAGGACGACATTCCCTTCTAGCCGTCCCTACAGGGCGCCGCATGGCGGCGCCCTGTAGCATCCGCCGCCGATATGGCACGAGCAGAGCAATCTTCATCGCGGTCCGGAGGCGGTCGCCGGCGTGGAGCCGATCGCGCCCGTCCCCGCAAATACACGCGGGTCAACTCCGAGGTCGTCGACTACAAGGACCTGAACCTGCTGCGGCGCTTCCTCTCCGACAAGGGGAAGACGCGCGGTCGCCGGGTCACCGGACTTTCCCGCCGCCACCAGCGTCAGCTCTCGGTTGCGGTGAAGCGGGCGCGTGAAATCGCCCTGCTTCCCTACGTCGGAGAGCGCTGATGGCACAGGCGATCCTGCTGCAGGACGTCGATTCGCTCGGCGAACGCGGTCACGTCATCGACGTCGCCCCCGGCTACCTGCGCAACTACCTGGTCCCGCGCAAGCTGGCCCAACCCGCCACCGCCGGCGCGCTCGAGGAAGCGAAACGACGGATGGAGGCGGCGGAGCGGGCCGAGAAGGCTCGTGCCGAGCGTGAAGCGGAGGCCGCCGGTCTGCTCGGAAAGACGGTGCTGACGATCCACCAGCGCGCCGGCGAGGACGGCAAGCTGTTCGGTTCGGTCGGCCAGAAGGAGATCGCCGACGCGCTGCGCGAGGCCCGCGACCTGCGGGTCGACAAACGCCAGATCAAGCTCGAGCAGCCGCTGCGCGAGATCGGCACCTTCATGGTCGAGATCGAGCTCAGGGACGGCACCACCGCAGCCGTCAAGACGATCATCAGCGAGGAGAAGTAGTCCTCCGACGTCGTCGCAGGTCCGGCTGGGTTCGCTCCGAGCGGGCGACGGTCGGGCTCGCCACCGTGGCTCTCGGCGCCGCCGGCCTCGTCATCGCCGGCCAGTTCAGCCGCATGTTCGCCCGCCGGGCGGGCGAAGCGCACGACTCCGAAGCGCTGCTGGAATCGGCGCCCGCCGCCGCGGCCGACACCGTCGGCGTCGCGGTCCGCGGCTACGTCGAGGCGCCGCGCTACGAAACCGTCCTCTTCAACCTCCTGGCCGGGTTCCTCGGCTCCTTCGCGATGGTGCGCCTCTCGACCTGGGCGATCAAAGACGGTCGCGGCCCGTTCCGCAACGTCCACATCGGCGGCCGGCACATCCACCACTTCGTCCCCGGAATCCTGCTGGCCTTCAGCTCGGGCACCGCCGCGCTGCTCACCGACAACGACCGGCTGGAGCAGAAGCTGGCGATCCCGATGGGCGCCGGGTTCGGTCTCACCTTCGACGAGGCCGCCCTGCTGCTCGACCTGCGCGACGTCTACTGGACCCGGGAAGGGCTGCTCAGCATCCAGCTCAGCCTCGGCGCCACGGCGATCCTCAGCATCGCGATCCTCACCCTGCGGATGCTGCGCCGCGGCGAGCTGCGCCAGGAGCAGGAGGGCCTGATCCCTCCCGCCCAGCACCATCAGCTCTCCTTCGGAACTGCCGCATAAACGTCACCGAAGGGTGAATTTCTTTTGACGGCTTTTGCACGGAAGCCGTGCATGGTCGCGGCCTGCCTCTGGTTTGCTTGACAGGCTCCTTGCAGCCGCCCCGGTTCCGCCGCCGGGGCGCCTTTACTGAAACCCATGCCGCAGCCCTCCACCCACGTCCCGCCGCAGAACATCGAGGCCGAGGAATCGGTGCTGGGCGCGATGCTGGTCTCCGAGTCGACGCTGACGCGGGTGATCGACGAGGTGAAGCTGAACGCCGCCGACTTCTACCTCGACAAGCACCGGCTGATCTTCGACGTCGTCCACGACCTCTACGCGGCCTCGACCCCCGTCGACGAGCTCAGCGTCAGCGAGGCGCTGACCCAGCGCAACCAGGCCGAGGAGGCCGGCGGGCGTCACTACGTCTCGGAGCTGGCGGCCAAGGTCCCGGCCGCGGCCAACGCCAAGCACTACGCCGAGATCGTCCAGCAGAACTCGCTGCTGCGCCGCCTGCTGGGCGCCGGACAGGAGATCCAGGGCTGGGTCAACGAGCGCGACGGCGAGCCGAAGGAGCTCTCCGAGCGGGCCGAGAAACTGCTCTTCGAGGTCGCCCACAAAGAGCAGGCCAGCGACTTCAAGCTGCTGGGGGAGATCCTCCACGACGAGGTCGACCGGCTCGAGAAGCTCTCCACCGGCGAGGCGGAACTGACCGGCACGCCCCCCGGCTTCCGCGACATCGACGCGATCACCGGCGGCTTCCAGCCCGGCAACCTGATTATCGTCGCCGCCCGCCCGGCGATGGGCAAGAGCGCATTGGTCGCCAACATCGCCGAAAACGTCGCCGTCAAGCGCGGGCTCCCCGTCGCCTTCTTCTCGCTCGAGATGTCGGAGGTCGAGCTGGCCCAGAGGTTCATCGCCTGCCGGGCGCGAATCTCCGGCGACAAGCTGCGCAAGGGTCAGGTCTCCAAACGCGACTGGCCGAAGGTGATGCGCGCCTGCAACGAGCTGGAAGAGGCGCCGCTCTGGTTCGACGACTCCTCCGACCTCGGGATCCTCGACCTGCGGGCGAAGGCGCGGCGGCTGCACGCCCAGGAACAGGAGCGCGGCGGCCTCGGCGTGATCATCCTCGACTACATCCAGCTGATGCGCTCCGACGACCACCGCGCCAACCGGGTCGAGCAGGTGGGCCAGATCAGCCGGGGGCTGAAGATCCTCGCCCGCGAGCTCGAGGTACCGGTCGTCGCGATCTCCCAGCTCTCGCGCGCGCCCGAGCAGCGGACGCCGCCGAAACCGCAGCTCTCCGACCTGCGCGAGTCGGGCCAGATCGAGCAGGACGCCGACGTCGTCGCCTTCCTCTACCGCGAGGACTACTACCGCGACCCCGACGAGGAGCCCGACGGCCTCGCCGATCTGATCATCGCCAAGCACAGGAACGGCCCGATCGGGACCAGGAAGCTGGTCTTCCTCGACCGCTTTCCGAAATTCGCCGACCACGCCCACCAGGAAGCGCCGATCGAGCAGCCCGCGGGCGAGGAGCCGCCCTTCGCCGACGCCGCCGCGGCCGGGCCGGAGTTCTGATGCCGGCGATCGCCCGCTCCGAGCCCTTCCGCGAACAGGCGTGCCCGCTCGGCGTCTGCGACGGCTCCGGCTGGATCCTCGGCCCCGAAGACGTGGCGCGGCCCTGTGACTGCCGGGCGGAGCGGATGAACAAAGGTCGCAGCCGCGGCATCTCCTCGGTGATCCCGCCCCGGTATCGGGGGGTCTCCTTCGACCGGCCCCCGGTCTCCGACATGGCACGGGACCTGCAGACGAAGATCGCGGTCAACGAAGTAAGGGGCTTCATCGACGACCTCGACGCGCGTCTGCAGGATGGCCGCGGCCTATGGCTCTTCGGCGATACCGGGACCGGCAAGACCACGCTGGCGATGCTGATCTCGAAAGCGGCGCTGGAAGCGGGCAAGTCGGTTGCGATCTACTCGCTGCCGAAACTGCTGGCGCGGATTCGCCGCACCTACGACTCCGAGCCCGGTGGGGATTCCTACCTCTCCTTCTTCGAGCGGTTGACCTCGGTCGACCTGCTCCATATCGACGATCTCGGCGCCGAGAAACGCAGCGATTGGGTGTTGGAGCAGCTTTACGCGTTGGTCAACGAGCGCTACGAGGCGCAGCGCTCGATCCTGATCACGACCAACCTCCCGCATCCCGAGCTCGAGGAGCAGATCGGCTCTCGCACGGTCTCGCGGCTGACCCAGATCTGCGACGAGGTCG
>DASUTJ010000094.1:0-3099 GCA_036374655.1 Solirubrobacterales bacterium
TGCGTGCAGGATCGCCTCGCGCGGGCCGGCGTAGTGCATCTTCGCCGGCTTCACCCCGAGGACCACGCGGTCCTCCGGGTAGTAGTTCTCCATCAGCACCTCGTAGCAGCGCATCCGCACCTCGGCGGGGATGTCGCCGGCCTTGGTCTTGCCGATCAACGGGTGGATGAAGAGGCCGTCGCAGGTCTCCAGCGCCGCCTTGGTCAGGTACTCGTGGGCGCGGTGGATCGGGTTGCGGGTCTGGAAGGCGACGATCTTCTTCCAGCCGCGCGCCTCGAAGTCGGCTTTGTGCTCGGCCGGCGTCTTGTACCGGCGCATGAAGGCCTCGTCGTGGTCGGGCAGCGCGTCGACCTCGATCGGGCCGGCCAGCATGCGGTTGCCCTCCTCGTAGATCGCGGCGACGCCCGGGTGGGCCTCGTCGGTGGTCCCGTAGACCTGCTCGGCCTCGCGCTTGACGTCGCGCTCCCAGATCTCCTCGACGGTGAGGCGGCCCAGCGTCTTGCCTTCGTCGGAGGAGAGCTCGACAACGTCGCCGACCTCGCACTCGAGGTCGCTCGCCAGCGTGATCGGGATCGGCCAGTACTCGCCGTCGGCGGTCCGCATCTCGCTGCAGACGCGCTCCCAGTCAGCGGAGCCCTGGAAGCCGGTCAGCGGCGCAAATCCGCCGTTGCCGATCATCTCGAAGTCCGCCGTGTGGCGCTCGGAAAGGGTCAGGGACAACTCAGCCATGGTCTCGCTCATCTCACCTGTCGGGTCGGGGGTGGGTCTAAAGGAAAAGGATTAAGGGCGACGTGCCGGGCGCCGCTAGTTGATCCCGCACTCGGTCTTTGCCAGGCCGGTCCAGCGGCCCGCGCGCAGATCCCCACCCGGTTCGACCGGCTGGGTGCAGTGGGTGCAACCGATCGACGGGTAGCCGTGATCGTGACGCGGGTTGTACGGGAGGTGGTGCTCACGGATGTAGTTCCAGACGTCGCGCTCGGTCCAGTCCGCGAGTGGGTTCAGCTTCCAGAGGTTGAAGCGCTTGTCCCAGCCGAACTTCGGGGTCTTGGCTCGGGAGCTGGAGTCCGCCCGGCGGACGCCGGCGACCCAGCAGTCTACGGAAGAGAGGGCCCGGCGCATCGGCTCGACCTTGCGGATGCCGCAGCAGGAGTCGGGATCGCGGTTCCAGAGTTCCGGCCCGTGCTCGGCCTCCTGCTCCTCGAGGGTGAGGTTGTGGAAGCGGTCGAACTCGATCCCCAGCGCCTCGGCGAGGCGGTCGCGGGTCTCGTAGGTCTGCTCGAAGAGGACGTCGGTGTCGAGGTAGAAGAAGCGCGCCTCGGGGTTGACCGTGGTCGCCAGGTGGGCGGTCACCGAGCTCGTTTTCTGGAACGAGCAGGCGATGTAGTGCTGGGTGCCGAAGTTCTCGAACATCCACTCCAGCGCCTCCTGCGCCGTGCTCTGCTCGAGCTTGGCGGCGATCTCCTCGTGATCGAGGTCGGCAGGTGTAGGCACGGTGCCGGAGAGGGTGACGGGAGGGGGCTTCATCGTGGCGCGCGACTAGATCGCGCACTCCCCCTCTCCGCGCACGACCTCGTAGGGGCTCGAGCGGTTCCAGTCGATGAACTGCTGCATCGTCTCCAGGCTGAACTCGGCCGGGAGGGTCAGCTCCTTGACGGTGGCTTCGAAGGGCTCGGCGCCGACCCGCTCGGCGAAGGCGTTGAACTCCTCGCCCTCGTTGCGGTCGGACTCGTAGAGGTTGATCCAGCGCTCGACCGCCTCCGGCACCCGTTTGGCCGGCAGCCGCGATTTGAGCCGGGTGCCGAAGATGACCTCGCCGCCCTCGAAGTTGCCGCCGATGTGCGGGATGTAGGCGGGCATCTGGCGGCCGTTGACTTTCAGCGAGGCGCCGTAGAAGCCGATGTTGGCGATGTGGTGCTGGCTGCAGCCGTTCGGGCAGCCGCTCATTTTGATGTGGATGCGCTTGGTCAGCTCGTCGCTGATCTGCAGCGAGTCGACCCGCTCCTTGATCGCCCGGTTGAGGCCCATCGAGGAGGTGATCCCGAGTTTGCAGCTGTCGGTGCCGGGGCAGCTGACGACGTCGGTGATCTCGCGGGCGCCGGCCTCGTTGAGGCCGAGGGCGGCGAGCCGCTCGTAGACGTCGTAGAGGGCCTCGTCGCGGACCCAGCGGAGGACGAAGTTCTGCTGAACGGTGCTGCGGGCGGAGCCGCCGGCGTACTCGCGCATGATCTGGGCGAGACCGCGGAACTGCTCCGGGGTGAGGTCGCCGCGGGTGACCTTGACCTCGACCGTGTTGAAGCCCTCCTGGCGCTGGGCCTGGACGTTGCCGGCGAGGAAGCGCTCGAACTCGGTGCGGTCGCCGTTCGGGGAGGACGGCTGGAGCGGCGGCTCCGGCGCGTTGGCCTCCTCGTCGACGCTGAAGCTGAGTCGCTCGACCAGCTCGGGGCCGAATTCGCGCTCGCCGACCCAGTCGCCCTGAAGCTCCTCGTCGACGAGCTCGCGGAAGGCGTCCATGCCGATCTTGTCGACCAGCACCTTGATCCGGGCGCGGGCGCGGTTGACGCGCAGCCAGTCCTGGCGGTCGAAGATGCGGAAGACGGCCTCGGCGATCTTGAGGTAGTCGCCGTTGTCGGCCTCGACGAACTCGTAGAGGGTGGGGGCGACCCGGGCCATGATCGAGGTGCCGCCGCCGACGCGGACCTCGAAGCCCTTGACCCCGTCCCTTTCGCGGCTGAGGAAGGCGATGTCATGGATGCCGGTGATCGCCCGGTCCTCGTCGGAGCCGGTGAAGGCGGTCTTGATCTTGCGCGGCATCAGCTGCGTCGTCGGGTGGCGGACGAAGTAGCGGACGTAGGCGGTGCCGTAGGCGGTCGGGTCGAAGACCTCGTCGGCGGCGACGCCGGCCCAGGGGTCGCCGGTGACGTTGCGCACCGTGTTGCCGCAGCCCTCGCGAGAGGAGAGGCCGACGGCGGAGATCTCGCGGATCAGCGACTCCATATCGCGCAGCGGCACGTGGTGGATCTGGATGTTCTGGCGGGTCGTGATGTGGCCCTTGTTGAGCGGGGCCCACTTCTCGACGACCGTCGCGAAGGCCTCCATCTG
>DASUTJ010000095.1:0-16247 GCA_036374655.1 Solirubrobacterales bacterium
CGCCTCGAGGTCGGCCTGCGGCAGGTCACGGCGCCGGGAATCGACCCCTTCCCGGGCCCCTGCGATGAGCTGATCCATCATTCCCACTTGAGTGAGTAGAGCCTAGATGGTCGGCGGGATCGAGGCCCGGCCTCAGGCCGCCGGGGCGACGGTTGCCGCGACCAGGCGCTCCAGCACCTGCGCCGCCGCGCCCGAATCGACCGCCTCGGCGGCTTTGCCGACGCCCTCCTCGAGATCTGCGGCGAGGCCGCCGACGTAGAGCGCGGCGGCGGCGTTGAGCAGGACCAGGTCGCGGTGCGGGCCCGGCTCGCCGGCGAGGACGCGGCGGGCGACCTCGGCGTTCTGCTCGGGGGTGCCGCCGGCTACCCGCTCCAGCTCGACCGGCGCGAGACCGAACTGCCCCGGCTCGACGAACCACTCGGCAGTGCGGCCGTCGGCGACCTCGATCACCCGCGTCGGCGATGACAGCGAGAGCTCGTCGAGGCCGTCCTCGGCGGAGACGACCAGGGCCCGCTCGCTGCCGAGGCCGATCAGGGCCTCGGCGATCGTCTCCTGGTAGTGGCGGTCGGCGACGCCGAGCAGCTGCCGCGTGGCCCCGGCCGGGTTGGTCAGCGGGCCGAGAAAGTTGAAGATCGTCCGCACCCCGAGGGCCTTGCGGGCCGGGACGACGTGCGCCATCGCCGCGTGATGCTTGGGCGCGAACATGAAGCCGAAGCCGACCTCGTCGATGCAGCGGCCGACCTGCTCCGGCTCGATCTCGATGTTCACCCCGAGCGCCTCGAGCACGTCGGCGGAGCCGCACTTGCTGGTGTTCGAGCGGTTGCCGTGCTTGGCGATCGCGCTTCCGGCTCCGGCCGCGACCAGCGCCGCCGTGGTCGAGATGTTGAAGGTCGAAGGACCGCCGCCGGTGCCGCAGGTGTCGACCAGGTCATCGCGCCGGGTCGGGACCGCCGCGGCGAGCGATCGCATCGTCCGCGCCAGCCCGACCAGCTCGGGCACCGTCTCCCCCTTGGCCCGCAGGGCGATCAGGAAGGCGCCGGTCTGAACCGGGTCGGCCCGCCCCTCCATGATCTCGCTGAGAACCGCCGACGCGTGGTCGGCGGTGAGGTGGTCGCCGGCGCAGACCGCGTCGATCGCCCGGCTGACCACGTCGTTAGGCACCGTTCTGCCCCTTGCCGATGAAGTTGGCCAGCAGGTGCTTGCCCTGCGGGGTGAGGACTGACTCGGGGTGGAACTGGACTCCCTCGACCGGCAGCTCGCGATGGCGGGCGCCCATCACCACGTCGCCGAGGCTGGCGCTCAGCTCCAGCTCCCCGGGCAGGTCCGGGTCGGCGATCAGCGAGTGGTAGCGGCCGGCGACCATCGGGCTCGGCAGCCCGGCGTAGATGCTCTTCCCGTCGTGCTCGACCTCGGCGTCCTTGCCGTGGATCGGCTCCCCCTGCACCACCTTGCCGCCGAAGACCTCGACCATCGCCTGGTGGCCGAGGCAGACCCCGAGCACCGGCGTCCCGGCTTCGCCGAAGGCCTTGATCGCCTCGCCCGAGATCCCCGCCTCGGCGGGAGTGCAGGGGCCGGGCGAGACGACGAGCCGGTCGGGCTCGCGCTCCAGCAGCTCGGCGACGGTCGCCTTGTCGTTGCGGACGACTTCCACCTCCGCCCCCAGCTCGCCCAGGTACTGGACCAGGTTGTAGGTGAAGGAGTCGTAGTTGTCGATGACCAGCACCCGCATGCTCATGCCCAATCCGGCTGTTCGCAGGCGACCTCGACGGCACGGAAGACCGCCCGCGCCTTGTTCACCGACTCGGTGTACTCGTAGCTCGGCTGGGCGTCGGCGACGGTGCCGCCCCCGGCCTGGACGTGCAGCTGCCCGTCCTTGACGACGACGGTGCGGATGTGGATCGCGGTGTCGAGGTCGCCGTCCCAGGAGAGGTATCCGACGGCGCCGCCGTAGCCGCAGCGCTTGACCGGCTCGAGCTCGTCGATGATCTGCATCGCCCGCACCTTCGGAGCGCCGGAGAGGGTGCCGGCGGGGAGCGCCGAGCGCAGCACGTCCATCGCGCTTACCCCCTCTTTGAGCTTGCCGGAGACCTGGCTGACGATGTGGAGGACGTGCGAGTAGGTCTCGACCACCATCAGCTCGTCGACCTTGACGCTGCCGTACTCGCAGACCCGGCCGAGGTCGTTGCGGCCGAGGTCGACCAGCATCACGTGCTCGGCCCGCTCCTTGGGATCGTTGATCAGCCGCTCGGCGAAGCGCCGGTCCTCGTCCTCGCTGTGTCCACGCGGCGAGGTGCCGGCGATCGGGCGGGTCTCGACCTTGTCGCCCGTGACCTTGACCAGGGGCTCCGGCGAGGCGCCGGCGATCTGGAAGTCGCCGAACTCGAGGAAGTACATGTAGGGCGAGGGGTTGACGGCGCGCAGGCCGCGGTAGACCGAGAACGCCTCGACCGGAGCAGGCGCTGAGAAGCGCTGCGAGGGGACGACCTGAAAGGCGTCGCCGGCGTGGACGTACTCGACGATCCGCGCCACCGAGGCTTCGAACTGCTCGCGGCTCATGTTCGACTCGAACCGCGGCGGCTCGACGACCGAGGGGCGGTCCGGCGTCGGCACAGCGCCGCGCAGCCGCTCGCGCATCTCGGCGATCGTCGCCGCGGCCGCCTCATACGCGGCGTCGACGCTGCCGTCCTCCTCGACGAAGGCGCAGGCGAGGAGGGTCAGCTCGTGGCGCAGGTGGTCGAAGACGACCATCGCGTCGGTCACCATCAGCGCCATGTCCGGCAGGCCCAGCGTGTCGGGATTGGGCTCGCCCAGAGGCTCGACCGTCCGCACTAGGTCGTAGGCGAAGAAGCCGACGGCGCCGCCGGCAAACGGCGGCAGCCCCTCGACCGGCGCCGGCCGGTACTCGCCCAGCCGGGCCGCGACGGCGGCGTAGGGATCCGGGGCGGCGTCGCGGCGGCTCGGCTCGCCGCCGGCCGGCTCGCGCCCGTCCCACTCGGAGAGCACGCCGTCGCTCCAGCGCAGCAGCGCCCGGGGGCGGAGGCCGACGAACGAGTAGCGGCCCACCTGGCCCTGCTCGGCCGACTCGAGTAGGAAGCACGGCGCCCCCTCCGGCTCGCCGGCGCGCAGCTTGAGGAAGGCCGAGACCGGCGTCTCGCAGTCGTCGACCAGGCGCGCCCGCACCGGCACCACGTTTCCCTGCCGGGCCAGCTCGCGCGCCTCCTCGAGGCTCGGCTCCAGCCGGATGTCGGAGTCAGCCGCTACGTGCATTCAGCACTTCCATCACCTTCGCCTGCGAGACCCCGCGCGAGGCCAGCAGGACGCTCAGGTGGTAGAGGATGTCGGCGGCCTCTTCGGCAACCCGCTCGTCGGTCTCTTCGCGGGCGGCGCGGACGACCTCCTCGGCCTCCTCCTCGACCTTCTCGCCGATCAGGGCGCGGTCGTCGAGCAGCTTCACGGTGTAGCTGCCGTCGGGCCGCTGCAGGGCGCGGTGGCGGATGGTCCGCTCCAGCGCCGCCAGCGCTTCGTAGCTCACCGGGTTCGGCTCGCCGGGAGCCGGCGGCGCGTCTTTGCGCGGCGAAGCCGAGCCCAGCACCTCGCGGTAGAAGCAGCTGCGCTCGCCGGTGTGGCAGGCCGGCCCGGCGGGGTCGACCAGCGCTACAAGCGCGTCGCCATCGCAGTCGTAGCGCAGCTGGCGCAGGTGCATGATGTTGCCCGAGGTTTCGCCTTTCTTCCACAGTTCGTCGCGGGAGCGGCTGTAGAAGTGCAGGTCGCCGGTCTCGAGCGTCATTTCCAGGGACTGCGAGCTCATGTAGGCAAGCATCAGGACCTCGCCGGTGGCGAAATCCTGCACCACGCACGGCACCAGCCCCTGCTGGTCGAATTCGATTTCGGCGAACATCCGAGCAATCGTAGACGCCGCGCCGCTACTCGATGCCGAGGCGGTCCAGCAGGTCCTCGTCGCGGCGCCAGTGGCGGCGCACCCGGACGGTCAGATCGAGGTGGACCCGGGCCTCCAGCTCGGCCTCCAGCGAGCGCCGCGCGGCGGCGCCGATCTCGCGGATCTTGGTCCCGTTCTTGCCGATCAGGATGCCCTTCTGCGACTCGGTCTCGGCCCAGATCTCGGCCCGCACCGTAACCAGGCCGTCCTCGCGCGGCTCCGCCTCCAGAACCGAGACCTCGACCGAGTGCGGGATCTCCTGCCGAGTCCGGTTCAACACCTGCTCGCGGATCAGCTCGGCCAGCAGCAGCTCGCTCGACTGGTCGCTGCTGTCCTCGGGCGGATACATGTAGGGCCCCTCGGGCAGCAGCTCGCCAAGCCGCTCCAGCAGCGGCGGCAGGCCCTCGCCGCTGCGGGCGCTGATCGGGAAGACCTCGTTGACGCCCTCCAGCTCCGCCGCCTCGGCCAGCACCGGCACCAGCTCGTTGGGACCGAGGCGATCGGCCTTGTTGACCGCGCAGATCACCGGCAGCCCGGTCCCGGCCCCGAGCAGGGCCCTGACGATGAACCGATCGCCCGGGCCCACCCCCTCCTCGCCGTTGATCACGAAGAGGACGGCGTCGGAGTCGGCCAGCTCGCGCTCGACCCGGCCCTGCATCCGCTCGGTGAGAACGTCGCGCGGGCGCTGCACCCCGGGCAGGTCGACGAGGATCAGCTGGCGTTCGGCCTCGAGGTCGGTGGCGACCCCGCGGATCGCCCGCCGCGTCGTCTGCGGCCGGTTGGAGACGATCGCGACGTGGGAGCCGACCAGGGCGTTGACCAAGGTCGACTTGCCGACGTTGGGGCGGCCGGCGAGGCCGACGAAACCGGAGCGGGTCATCGCAGCCCCGCCAGGATCCGGGCCTGCAGCGCCAGCATCTCGCCCTCGTCGCTCTCGTGGTCGTAGCCGCAGAGGTGAAGCGTGCCGTGGACCGCCGCCTCGGTCACGTCGGAGCAGTGCTCGGGGCAGATCGCCACGTCGCCGAGCTCGCGCGGCCCGGGCACCGGCCCCAGCTCGTCGATCGGGAAGGCGAGGACATCAGTAGCCGCGTCCTTGCCGCGGTGCTCGCGGTTCAGCGCCCGGATCCGCTCGGCGTCGACGATCTCCACCGCGAGGTGCCCGTCGTCGACCCCGGCGGCCTCCAGCGCCGCCGCGACGGGGCCGCGCAGGTCGGGGGGAACGTCGGCGAGGTCGACGCTCACGAACGCGGCGTCGGCCCGTGTTCGGCGCGCGCGTCGCGCTCGCGGGCGCCGTGCTCGTCGTAGGCGGCGACGATCCGCTGCACCAGCTTGTGGCGGACGACGTCCTCGCCACCGAAGCGAACGAAGGAGATGTCCTGAACGTCCTCGAGGATGTCGCTGACGGCGATCAGGCCCGAGCGCTGGTCGGTGGGCAGGTCGATCTGGGTGACGTCGCCGGTCACCACCATGCGCGAGTTGAAGCCGAGCCGGGTGAGGAACATCTTCATCTGCTCGGGGCTGGTGTTCTGCGCCTCGTCGAGGATCACGAAGGAGTCGTTGAGGGTGCGGCCGCGCATGAAGGCCAGCGGCGCCACCTCGATCACGTTGCGCTCGAAGTAGCCGTTGACGCGGTCGGGGTCGAGCATGTCGAAGAGCGCGTCGAAGAGTGGCCGCAGGTAGGGGTCGACCTTGGCCTGGATGTCGCCCGGCAGGAAGCCGAGCCGCTCGCCGGCCTCGACCGCGGGGCGGGTGAGGATGATTCGCTGCACCTTGCGTTCGGTCAGCGCCGCGGCGGCCATCGCCACCGCGAGGAAGGTCTTGCCGGTGCCGGCGGGACCGATCCCGAAGGTGATCGTATGGCGTCTGATCGAGTCGACGTAGCGCTTCTGGTTCAGCGTTTTCGGCGCGACTTTGGTGTTGCGGTGGCGCCAGACGACGTCGTCGAGGATCTCGGCCGGGCTCTCTTCGGCGTCGAGAGCGCCGGTGACGGCTTCGATCGTGCCGGGGGCGACGTCGTGCCCCTGCTCGATCAGCTCGACCATCTCGACGACCACGGTCGCCGCGGCGGCGACCTCGTCGGGATCGCCCTCCAGGGTCAGCACGTTGCCGCGCAGATGGAGGTCGGCCTCGAGGCGCCCGCGCAGGGCGCGGAGAACCGTGTCCTCGGAGCCGGCCAGCTCGGCGGCGACGGTGTTGTCGAGGGTCAGCTGCCGGCGGGCCACAGAACTCAGGAACCCAGCTTCTGCCGCACCGCGGCGCTCACCCGCTTGCCGTCCGCCCGGCCGCCGACCTTCGGCATCAGCGCCGACATCACCTGTCCCATCTGCTTCTGCTCGCTCGCTCCGGTCTCGGCGATCGCGGCATCGACCAGCTCTCCCAGCTCCTCGTCGGAGAGCTGCTGGGGCAGGTAGCCCTCGATCAGCTCCGCCTCGAAGCGCTCCGAGGCAGCCTGCTCGGCGCGACCGGCCCCCTCGTAGGCCTCGGCCGCCTCGACCCGTTTCTTGCGCTCGCGCTGCAGCACGGCGACCTCTTCGCCCTTGCCGAACTTGGCGTCCTGCTGGAGGACGTCGACGATCATCCGCAGAGCGCCAGCGCGCTCGCGATCGCGCGCTTTCATCGCCGTGCGGACGTCGTCCTGAACTTGCTCGAGAACGGACACGCCTCTAAGAGTAATCGGCGCGGTCAGGGGTCACGGCGAGACCCTTCGAGACCAGATCTCGAACGTCGAGGCTGACGAGCTGCCATCCGTTGCGGCGAGCGGCGGCGACGTAGGCCGCGTCGTAGGCGGTGAGGCCGTGCTCGCTCATCAGATCCAGCCCGTCTTCGAACAGGGTGATGTCCGCCCGCAGCGGCGGGCGGGCCGACCCGCGGAAGAGACCCTGCACCAGCTTTCGGGCCACTTCCAGCTCCCCATACTTCCTGGCGACCACGTTTGCCACCTCGTAAAGCGTGAGGTCGAGGACCGTGAGCGGCGCTCCCGCCCGCAGAAATTTCTCCGCTTGCGAGTGCTGCGGATGCTGGGGCGTTACGGCGGCCACCCAGACGCTGGCGTCGACGAGGAACAAGTCAGTGAGATTCCCGGTCTTCCCGGATCAGCCGGGCCACGTCCAAGAGCTCAGGCCTGTCGGCCGGAACCTCGATCCGGACCTCATCCAGAAGCCGGTTGATCTCCTCCCGCCGACGCCGCTCACCGGCCTCCACCTCGCGCTCCACGAGGTGCTGGAGGAAGCCGCTGCGGGTCTCGCCCGCAGCCTTCGCCCGCGTGTCGAGGCGTTCCAGGAGCTTGTCGGGAATGGAGATCATCACCTTGGCCACGGGATGAGTATATACGGTATTGCCGGCGGTCAGAACGGGCATGGCCGGGATCGTGAGGGGTCGGGACGCACGCGTGGTGCGCAGATCGCGCCAGCTCGGCGCCAGCTTCGTGCCGGAACTTAGATTTCGACCTGCTCGACCTCGCCGAGCGGCATCTGCAGGAAGCGGGTGCCGATCGCGTGGAAACCCTCGCAGTCGCCGGTGCAGAGGAAGTCGTAGGCCCCCTCCCCCCGGGGCTCCCGAGCCAGACCGGAGCCCTCGAGCGTCCGCTGGACCGCGGCGGCGACGGCGTGACCGCCGCTGACGAGGCGGACGTCGCGACCGAGGATCCGTTGCAGCATCGGCGCCACCAGCGGGTAATGGGTGCAGCCGAGGATAAGGGTGTCGACGTCGGCCTCGATCAGCGGCCGGCAGTAGGAGCGGGCCATCGTCATCGTGTCCTCGTCGAAGAGCGAGCCGTTCTGGATGAAGGGAGCGAGATCCGGCGCGGCCACCTCGATCACGTCGAGGCCACGACCGGCGGCTTCCAGCGCCCGCCGGTAGGCGCCGCTTTCGACCGTGTTCGGCGTCGCCAGCACTCCCACCCGCGCGTTGGCGGTGATCGCGGCGGCGATCTCCGCCTGCGGCTCGACCACCGGCACCACCTCCACCCCGCGCGCCGCGGCCACTTCCCGCGTCACCTCCTCCCCGATCGAGGTCGCGGTGTTGCAGGCAATCACCAGCAGCTTGGCGCCGCGGTCGAGCAGCAGCTCGGAGATCCGCCGGATCCGCTCGCGCAGCTCGCCGGCGTCCTTGTCCCCGTAGGGGAACATCTCCGTGTCGCCGAGGTAGAGGAAGTCCTCCTGGGGCAGCGAGACCAGGCACTCGTGCAGGACCGTGAGGCCGCCGACGCCCGAGTCGAACATCGCGACCGGGAGGTCGCTCACATGAACGGCTTGTACGACATGAAGAAGATCGTCACCACGACGATCAGCCCGGCGAGCCCGCCGACTTTGCTCAGCCGCTGCGAGATCTCTTCGAACTCGGGGCTGAACTCCTCGCCCGCCTTGAGGTCACGTTCGGCGATCTCCAGGGCCTTGGCGGTCTGCGGCTGGAAAAAGGCGTGCTGGAGGCCGAAGAGGACGATGATCGCCAGGAAGCCGACGGTGATGAACGCGTCGCCACCGCCCCAGGCGTCGTCGCTGGCAATCAGCAGGTAGATACCGGCCAGGAGCAACACGATCATCCCCGGATTGACCAGGTAGCGATCGGTGCGCTGGATGCCGGTGAGAATCGCCGGCACGGCGCGCGGGTACTGCGGCGCAACCGAGAAGAAGATCCCGTAGCCGAAGGTCGGCCCGAAGGCGAGCACGACCGCGAGGATGTGCAGGAACAGCGCGATCTTGTAGTCGGCGCTGACGATGGACGCGAGGGGCATCGGCGGAAACCCTACCTCTCACCGGCGGCGGAGCAGCAGCGCGGCCCAGTCGCCGTCCCGCCGGCGCTCCGCCTCGACGAGCCCGGCGCCCGCGAACGCGCCCGCGACCTCGTCCTGCTCGCTGGGCAGCAGGCCGGAGCAGACCAGGACGGATGGTGGCGCCGGCATCTGCCCGGCAACCGCCTCGAGGATCGGGGCGGTCATGTTGGCGACCACCGTGTGAGCCAGGCCCGGCAGGCGTTCGCGCAGGTTCATGCGCTCAAGGTTCACGGAGACGCCGTTGGCCTCGGCGTTGGCCGCCGCCGCCTCCAGCGCAGCCGGCTCGTGGTCGTAGCCGCGGACCGGCGCCCAGCCCAGCTTCGCCGCGGCGATCGCCAGCACGCCGGAGCCGGTCCCAAGGTCGACCAGCTCTCCCCCGGCCTCGCCGGCAACCTCCAGCCCGCAGAGGAGCTCGAGGCAGAGGCGGGTGGTCGGGTGGGCGCCGGTGCCGAAGGCCTGTCCGGGGTCGACGACGACGTCGATCGCCCCCTCGCGCGGCGGCTCCCAGGAGGGACGCAGCCAGAGCCGGCCGGCGACCAGCAGCGGCTTGTGGAAGTCGCGCCAGCGGTCGGCCCAGTCGTCGGGGATCTCGGTGGCGCTGACCTCGACCCGGCCGCCGGCGATCGACGCATCGAGGTCGCCCAGCTCCGGCAGCTCCCCCTCGCCGCCGTAGATCGCATACTCGACGTAGCCCGGGCCGCGCTCCTCCTCGACGCCGTTGGGCGCCAGCACCGTCAGCTCGGCCAGAACCAGCTCGGCCTGCTCGGGGGCGCAGCGGACAGCGAGGCGAATCAAAGGCGCACTCTCAACCGAAGGCCCGCCGCACGCGGCTGAACAGGCCCTCGCCGTGCCGCGGCGCCAGGTTCTCCTCCTCGAGGGTCTCGTCGAGGCGCTCGGCGATCCCCCGCTGCTCCTCGTTGAGGTTGGTCGGGACGAAGACCTCGAGGATCACCCGCTGGTTGCCCCGCCGGCGGCTGTTGAGCCGCGGCAGGCCGGCACCCCGCAGGACCTTTTCGGTTCCCGGCTGGGTCCCGGGCTCGACCTCGATCTCCTCCTCTCCGTCCAGCGTCGGTACGGAGACCGTCGTCCCCAGCATCGCCATCGTCGCCGGCACAGAGACGACGCTGATCAGGTCGCTGCCGTCGCGTTCGAAGCGCTCGTCCTCGCTGACCCGGACCTCGACGTAGAGGTCGCCCGCGGGCGCGCCCGCCCCGCCGGCGTGGCCGGCGCCGGAGATCCGCATCCGCTGCCCGTCTTCGATCCCGGCCGGGACCTCGATCGCGCTGGTGCGGCTCTGCCGGGTGCGACCGCCGCCGCCGCAGGTTTCGCACGGCGTCTCGGGAATTTTCCCGGCGCCGCCGCAGGCGTCGCAGGGGGCGCTGCGGACCATCTGGCCGAACGGCGTGCGGGCCACCTGGCGCAGCTCGCCGGCGCCGCCGCAGCGCTCGCAGGTCTGGATCGGCGTCCCCGGCTCTGCCCCGTTCCCATGGCAGTGCTCGCAGCTGCCGACGACGTCGTAGCTGACCTCGCGGCGAGCGCCGGTCGCGACCTCGGCCAGCTCGACCTCGACCGCCACCGCGATGTCGCCCCCAGCGGCCGCCTGGCGGCCGCCGAAGCCGAAGCCGCCGCCGAAGAAGGCCTGGAAGATGTCGTCGATCGAGCCGAAGCCGGCCCCCGGCTCGAACCCGCCCGAGCGCAGGCCGTCGTGCCCGTAGGCGTCGTAGGTGCGCCGTTGCTCGGGGTCGGAGAGGACCTCGTAGGCGGCGGCCGCCTCCTTGAACTTCTCCTCCGCCTCGGGGTCGTGGTCGTTGACGTCCGGGTGCAGCTCCCGCGCCAGACGTCGGAACGCTTTCTTGACTTCGGTCTCGCTCGCCTCCCGGGAGACCCCGAGAACCTCGTAGTAGTCGCGCGGCATCGGCTACTGCTCGTAGACGGTCTCGAAGTAACGGGAGAGCTCGCGGGCGGCGTGACGGACCGCGGCGATCGCCAGGGCGTAGTCCATCCGCAGCGGTCCGACCACGCCGACGGTGCCGAGGTTGCGGTGGCCGAGGCCGTAGTTGGCGCCGACCACGCTGACCGAGCGCAGTGCCGGCTGCGGGTTCTCGCCGCCGATCCAGAAGAAGACGGAGCGCTCCTCCAGCGAGGAGCGCAGCATCCGCAGCACGTCGGCGCGCCGCTCCAGCGCCGTCATCAGCTCGTCGGTGCGCGGCAGATCCGGGCGGTGGGCGGCGGACAGCAGGCGCGAGGTGCCCTCCATGTAGAGCTCGCCTTCCTCGGCGACCAGCTCGGTGAAGGTGGTTCCGAGAGTGGCGATGAACTCGGCCTCGACCCCGCCGAGACCGGGGTCGGCGAGGCGGGTGGCGATCATCCGCGCCCCCACCCCGAGCCCGGAGAGCGACTCGTTGAGGTAGCTCGAGGCCCACTCGACCAGGCCGGGATCGAGCGGCCGGTCGAACTCGAAGACGCGGCGGGTGACGTCGCCGGTCGAAGCGATCGCGATCACCACCACCTTGTTCGGCTGCAGCGGCAGCACCTCGACCCGGTGAATCGTCGCCGCCAGGCTCGGCTGCGGAGCGGTCGCCATCGCCACCAGGTCGGTGACCTGGGCCAGCGCCGTGGTCGTCTCCCGCATCGCCTCGTCGACCTCGCGGCGCAGGCGCGAGAGCTCCAGCTCGACCCCGGGGGTGGCCGGGACCCGGCCGGAGGCCAGCATCGCGTCGACGTAGCGGCGGTAGCCGGTGTCGGTGGGGATGCGCCCGGCGGAGGTGTGGGGATGGGTCAGGTAGCCGGCCGCCTCCAGCGCCGCCAGCTCGGAGCGCACGGTCGACGGTGCCCAGCCGACCTCGGGCCGTTCGGCGACGTCCTTCGAGGGCACCGGCCGTCCCGACCCCTGGTGGGCCTCGACGACCAATCGCAAGATCAGCTCCTGCCGCTCGCTCAGCATGCGAGCAATTCTAGGTGGGGACCCGAACGGCCCCCGTTACAGCTGAAGTTCCGCCTCGGCGTTCTTGATCAGCGTCGTCTCGCCCTGCTGGGCGACGGTGTCGACCACGACGCGGTCGCCGTCGGCCGACTTGACCGTGCCGGTGACGACGATCTCCGCCTCGGGGACGCCCATGCCGCGCATCTGCACCGAGAGCCGCTTCAGCGCCCGCGGGTCGCCGTCGGCGACGGCCGCGTTGGCTTTCGCCACCAGGCCCATCGAGTAGAGGCCGTGGAGGATGTTGCGCGGCAGGCCGACGGCTTTCGCCAGCTCGTCGTCGATGTGGATCGGGTTGAAGTCGCCCGACGCACCCGCGTAGCGGTGCGGCAGGTACTTGTCCGGGGTGACCTTCAGCTCCGGGATCTGGTCGCCTGCGTTCAAAGCCATTTTCAAACCCCCCTGACGATCAGCGTCCAGGTGCCGCGGGCGACCTGGGCGCCGTCTTGGTTGACGCTGTTGGTCTCGAAGACGTAGAAGCCCTTGCCGTCGCGCTCCTCGATCGAGAGGCATTTGGTGCTGGTGGTGATCTCGTCGCCGGAGCAGGCCGGCTCGTCCCAGGCGAACTCCTGGCCGCCGTGGACCATCGCCGCGAAGTTCATCTCGACCTCGGGGTCGAGGATCGCCGGCGCGAGCGCCGGGCTGCTGTAGACGACCGCGAACATCGGCGGCGCGACCACGTCGCGGAAGCCCGCCGCGCGCGCCGCCTCGACGTCGTGGTGGACCGGGTTGTCGATCCCCAGCGCGTTCGCGTACTCCTTGATCTTCTCCCGCCCCACCTGGTAGGTGGTGGAGGGCCATTCCTTGCCAACCGCATCAGTCTTGAGAGCCATGAGCGGGCACTCTAACTGGCTGCGCGGCCAATCGGGCGGGTGGCGTTACTCGTCGATCTCCAGCACCGCGAGGAACGCCTCCTGGGGCACTTCGACCCGGCCCACGGCCTTCATCCGTTTCTTGCCCGCTTTCTGCTTCTTCAGCAGCTTGTTCTTGCGGGTGACGTCGCCGCCGTAGAGCTTCGCGGTGACGTCCTTGCGCAGCGCCTTGACCGTCTCGCGGGCGAGGATGTTGGAGCCGACCGCGGCCTGGACCGGGACGTCGAAGAGCTGCCGCGGGATCGTCTTGCGCAGCCGGCCGACGAGGCGCTTGCCCTGGTCGTAGGCGAAGTCGCGGAAGACGATGATCGAGAGCGCGTCGACCTGCTCCCCGGCGAGCAGGATGTCGACTTTGACCAGGTCGGAGACGCGGTTGCCGATCGGCTCGTAGTCGAGCGAGGCGTAGCCGCGGGTGTTGGACTTGAGGAGGTCGAAGAAATCGAGGACGATTTCGGCCAGCGGCAGGTCGTAGCGGATCTGCACCCGCTCGGGGCTGAGGAAGTGCATGTCGACGTGGGTGCCGCGGCGCTGCTGGCAGAGCTCCATCACCGCACCGACCTGCTCTTTCGGGCAGATCAGCGTGGCCCGGATGTAGGGCTCTTCGATCGTCTCGATCATGGCCGGGTCTGGAAGGTCGGTCGGGCTGTGGACCTCCTTCACCTCGCCGTTGGTGAGGTTGACCAGGTAGCGCACGTTCGGCGTCGTCGCCAGCAGGTCGAGGTCGTACTCGCGCTCCAGCCGCTCGCGCACGATCTCCATATGCAGCAGGCCGAGGAAGCCGCAGCGGAAGCCGAACCCGAGCGCCTCGGAGGTCTCCGGCTCCCAGGAGAGGGCGGCGTCGTTCAGCGAGAGCTTCTCGAGCGCGTCGCGGAGGTCTTCGTAGCGGTCGGTGTCGATCGGGAAGAGACCGCAGAAGACCATCGGCCGAACCTCGCGGTAGCCCTCCAGCGGCTCGGAAGCCTGGTTCGTCTGCGAGGTGAGGGTGTCGCCGACGCGCAGCTTGGTCACGTCCTTGATCCCGGTGATCAGGTAGCCGACGTCGCCGGCGTCCATTCCCTGCACCCCGGTCATCGCCGGGCGGAAGAAACCGATGTCGTCGATGTCGGCTTCGGTCCCGTTCTGCATCGCCAGGATCCGGTCGTGCTTGCGGAAGGAGCCGTCGACCATCCGCACGTAGGCGATCACGCCGCGGTAGGGATCGAACTCGGAGTCGAAGATCAGGGCGCGGGGCGGCGCCTCGGGCTTGCCCTGCGGCGGCGGAATCCGCTCGACGATCGCCTCCAGCACCTCGGCGACCCCCTGCCCGGTCTTGGCCGAGATCCAGAGCGCTTCCTCGGGGTCGCCGCCGAGCAGGTCGGCGATCTCCTGGGCGACCCGCTCGGGCTCGGCGCCGGGCAGGTCGACCTTGTTGATCACCGGGATCAGCTCCAGCCCGTTCTCGATCGCCAGGTAGGTGTTGGCGACGGTCTGGGCCTCGACCCCCTGGGCCGCGTCGACTACCAGCAGCGCGCCCTCACAGGCGGCGAGGCTGCGCGAAACCTCGTAGGAGAAGTCGACGTGGCCGGGCGTGTCGATCAGGTGCAGGTGGTAGGTCTCGCCGTTCTCGGCCGTGTACTCGACCCGCACCGCCTGCGCCTTGATCGTGATCCCGCGCTCGCGCTCGAGGTCCATCGAGTCGAGCAGCTGGGCCTGCATTTTCTTCGGGTCGACGGCGCCGGTCAGCTCGAGGATGCGGTCGGCCAGGGTGGACTTGCCGTGGTCGATGTGGGCGATGATGCTGAAGTTTCGGATGTGGTCCATGGGCGGGCGTGGGGAGTATGAGGGACGGGGGTGGTCGGCGCGCGGGTCCTGTCACGGCAGGGGACCCACCATCCCCTGAACTACCAGGGGATGGTCCCCCCTACCGTGCCACCCGCGCGAGAGACCCGGTCATCCACACGCGTGTGGACTGAGGTCTTCAGGTAGCTCGAATACGACCGTCGGGGGTTTTTTGAGGAGTGCTTTTCCTCCGGCGGCTTCGGTCCACTTGGCCGTGGGGGGATATGGGGGCTTGCCGGGTTCGACGCGGTCCTTGGTCGCTACTGCGTAGTCGTAGTCGCCCTCGTTGAGTAGGCGGAGGTATTGCTCGCAGGTGGTGGGGGCCTCGAAGCCTCCGTGGGGTTGCTCGATGCCCAGGTACTGGACCTGGTTGGAGAGGTCGGTGCCGAATAGGGGGTATTGGCGGGTGCTGGTGGTGCCTATGCGGGCGTCGGAGATATCGCGGGACCAGGCGAAAGCTGCGTTCAAGCCTGGGGCCGTGAAGGTGGGGTCCTTGTAACGGGACTCCAGGTAGTGGCGCTGGACCGGGTAGCCGACGGCGATCGCCAACAGCAGCATGGCGAGGAGAGCGAGGGGCACCCCTCGCCCGGACAAACGCCGAGCCAATTGGCTCGGCGTTTTGAGTATCCGCCCGTTCGAGGGGTGCCCCTGGCTCTCCCGGAGCCGCAGAGGTAGAGCAGCGGGCAACAGGGCCAGACCGAGGATGAGAGCTGGGGCGAGGTAGCGGAGGCCGGATTCGAACCCGCGTGGCATCCCCTCGGGGCCCGACGCCGAGGTCGGCGCCACGAGCCACGCCAGCGCCGCCGCGAGTCCGACGATCCCGGCCAGAGCCAAAACCCCCGCCGACGGGACGATTTCCGCTCCATGTAAGCGGTTTTCGTCCCGTCGGCGGAGGAGTGGCGCGGCGGCTGAGAGGAGAAGGCCCGCGAGCGATGCGAGGAGGAGCAGCGGCCAGAGGAACCAGAGGCCGTCATGGAGGCCGGGGAGGAACCAGTCGGACCATACCGCGCCGTCAGTCAGGTAGCCCAGGACAGAGTGGGCTTCTCGCCCGCCCAGTGCCTGCTCGGGGGCGGGGAGATCGACTGGGCCGAGGTGGTGGATCCAGGGCAGAGGGTTGCCGCTGTGGGCGAGGTTGCGCAGGTACCAGTAGCCGCCGCCGGCCAGGGCGGCCAGTCCCCCGGCGACAAAGGCGCGGCCACGCGCGCCTTGGGGAGCGATTACGGCCAGACCGACGACCAGCAACGCGGCCGGCAACAAAAAGTTGAGCTTGGCTCCGGCCGCCAGGCCCGCAGCCAAACCGGCGACGAGATACGGACCGAACGCACTTGTTCCCGGTATGCGGGAAGAACTGCGTTCAGTTACCGCAGGCGACGCGTTCAGCGCGACCGCCACCGCGGCGAGTAGGAAGAAGATCCCGACGACGTCGTTCCTCGCCTCACCCGCCTGATCCGCCAGCGCCGGCACGCTCAGCGCGATCGCCCCAAGGGCCAGCGACCACGGGGCGACCCGGTATGGCCGGCCGATGCACCAGCAAGCCACCAGGCACCCCACGAACCACCCCAGGTTCAGCAGCGGCGAGAGCACGTCCCGGCCGAAGGCCAGCATCCCCGCCGCGTGGAACACCTCCGAGTTCGCCGGATAGAACCAAGCCAGAAACTGCGGCGCGATGAAGTGCAGATCCCACGTATTCCCGCTCTGCACGAACCCGGCCGCGAACGGCCCGTGGTACCAGGTGCTGTCGAACCCGGTCATGCCGGTGGAGAGCTTGCCTTTGGCCTCCAGGGCGAACCTGATGACCGCCACCAAGGCCACGAGCAGTGCCACCAGCGTTAGGAGGGGGGTCTCTCGCAACCTCACCCGCTGAGTAGG
>DASUTJ010000096.1:0-14450 GCA_036374655.1 Solirubrobacterales bacterium
GGGCACTCAGCATGGAGCCGCGCCATAAACCTTGAGGCGTCAGCAGGTGGCGATTCGCGCGGCGGAGGTGCGCCCGGACACCCCCTACCGACCCTCCCTAACCCCCAGCGCTAAGCCGCGGACTCAGCCCACGCCCCGTACAGCTTCGCGTACACCCCGCCCGCCGCGATCAGCTCGTCGTGCGTGCCCTGCTCGGCGATTTTTCCGTCTTCGAGGACGACGATCTTGCCGGCCCGGCGGATCGTGGAGAGGCGGTGGGCGATGACTATCGCGGTGCGGCCGTGGAGGAGGCGCTCGAGGCCTCGCTCGATCGTTTTCTCGGTGCGGACGTCGACGTTGGAGGTCGCCTCGTCGAGGATCAGGATGCGGGGCTCGGCGAGCAGGGCGCGGGCGAAGGCGACGAGCTGTCGCTGACCGGCGGAGAGCTGGATGCCGCGCTCGCCCACCTGGGTCTCGAGGCCGTCGGGCAAGGCGGCGACGAACTCGGTGGCGCCGACCGCGGCGATCGCCGCCGCGACCTCCTCCTCGCTCGCCTCGGGCCGGCCGAAGGCGACGTTGTCGCGGACGCTGCCGGAGAAGAGGAAGCCCTCCTGGGGCACGATCCCCAGCTGTCGGCGCAGCGCCTGCTGCTGGACGCCGCGGAGGTCGTGCCCGTCCACTCGGACGACCCCCTTCTGCGGGTCGTAGAAGCGGGCGACCAGCTTGGCGAAGGTCGACTTGCCCGCCCCGGTCGCCCCGACCAAGGCCAGCGTCTGCCCCGGCGGCACGTGCAGGTCGACGTCGCGCAGTGCCCAGGTGTCGGCGCCCGACTCGCCCTCCTCACCGTAGGAGAACCAGACGCCCTCGAGCTCGATCTCGCCGCGCAGCGGCCCGGGGTCGATCGCGTCGGGCGCGTCGACCATCTCCGGCTCGGTCTCCAGCAGGTCGAAGATCTTGTCCAGCGCCGCCATTCCCTGCTGGTAGGTCGTGTAGAGCTGGGAGAGCTGCTGGATCGGTTCGAAGAAGGTGTTGAGGTAGCCGACGAAGGCGACGATCACGCCGATCTGGATCGCCCCGTCGATCGCCTGGCTGCCGCCGTAGAGGAGGATCACCGCGGTGCCGATCGCGGAGAGCATTTCCACCGCCGGGAAGTAGGAGGCGTTGAGGTAGACGGTTTTCATGTTCACCGCCCGGTTGGCCTCGTTCAGCGCGGTCATCTCGTCGAGGTGGCGGGGCTCCTGGCCGAAGCTGCGCACCACCCGCACGCCGCTGAGCGACTCCTGTAGGTAGGCGGTGATCGCCGCGATCCGCTCCCGCGTCGCCCGGTAGGCGCCGGCCGAGACGACGCGGAAGACGAGGCTGGCCACCATCAGCAGCGGGAAGGTGAGGAAGGTGACCAGCGCCAGCTGGACGTCGAGCAGGAGCAGGATCACGACCACGCCGATCAGCGTCAGGGTGCTGGAGAACATCGTCACCACGCCGGTGGTGACCAGCTGGTTGAGCGCCTCGATGTCGTTGGTCATCCGCGAGATCAGCACCCCGGGGCTGCGCCGGGTGAAGAAGCCGATCGGCATCGATTGGATGTGGGTGAAGACGCGCTCGCGCAGGTCCTGCAGCACCCGCGTCCCGACCCAGCCGACCATGTAGGTCTGCAGGTAGGTGGCCGCCGCGTAGATGATCGCGACCGCGACGAAGGCGGCGACGATCCAGTCCAGCGCGGAGACGTCGCCGGCGAGGATGCCGGAGTCGATCGCCTTCCCGGCCAGGTAGGGAGGGGCGAGGCCGGCGCCGGTCGCCGCCAGCAGGCCTCCGAACATCAGGGCGACGCGGCCGCGGTAGGGCCGCAGCTGGTTTATCAACCAGCGCACCTTGTGCCCGCGCCGGTCCTCGCCGCGCAGCAGCCGCCAGATCTCGGCGAAGAGGCGGCCGATGTTGCCGATGTTGGGACCGCTGCCGTTCACAGCCGCGCCACCTCCTCCCGCTCCTCGAGGTCGCGCTGGAGAAAGACCGAGTCGGCGAGACCGTGCTCGGCGATCTCGCGGTAGAAGCCGCAGCCCTCGAGCAGCTCCTCGTGGGTGCCGCGGTCGACGATCCGGCCGCCGTCGAGGACGACGATCTCGTCGGCCAGGGAGACGGTCGAGAGGCGGTGGGCGATGATGAAGGTCGTCCGCCCGGCCATCGCCTCGCGCAGGCCGGCTTTGATCGCCGCCTCGGTGGTGGCGTCAACCGAGGAGGTGGCGTCGTCGAGGATCAGGATCCGCGGGTCGGCGAGCAAGGCGCGGGCGATCGCCACCCGCTGGCGCTGGCCGCCGGAGAGGGTCAGGCCGCGCTCGCCGACGCGGGTCTCGTAGCCGTCGGGCAGGGCGCGGATGAACTCGTCGGCCTGCGCCCTCCGCGCCGCCGCTTCGATCTCCTCCTGTGACGCCTGGGGCCGGGCGTAGGCGATGTTCTCGGCGACGGTGGCGGTGAAGAGGAAGCTGTCGTCGGCGACGAAGGCGATCTCCGAGCGCAGCGAGGCGACCTCGACCCCGCGCACGTCGGCGCCGTCGACCAGCACCTCGCCGGCGTTCGGGTCGTACAGCCGCGCGATCAGCGCCACCAGGCTGGTCTTGCCCGAACCCGACGGCCCGACCAGCGCCACCGTCTTCCCGGCCTCGACCTCGAGGTCGACGTCCTCCAGCGCCGGCACCTCCTCGGCGCCCTCGTAGTGCAGGGTCACGCCGCGCAGCTCGACCCGGCCGCCGCCGGGCGGCAGCGCCGGCGCCTCTGGCGGACTCTGGATTCGCGGCTCGCGATCGAGGATCTCGAATAGCCGATTGCCGGAGGCGATCGCCCGCTGGGCCATCCCCATCGTCATCCCCAGCATCCGCATCGGCCCGGCCAGCATCACCAGGTAGGTGTAGAAGGCGGTGAAGTCGCCGAGGCTGAGGTTGCCCTCGATCACCTGGCGGCCGCCGATCAGCAGCACCAGGGCGATCCCCAGCTGCGGCAGGAACCCGAGCAGGGGAGAGAAGAACGCCTGCAGCTTGGTCGAGTAGATGCTCTGGTCGAAGACCCGCGCCACCGCGTGCTGGAAGCGGCCCAACTGGTGCTCCTCGCGGGCGAAGGCCTTGACGATGCGGATCCCGGAGACGTTCTCCTCGGCCTCGGCGGTCAGCTCGGCGATCCGCTGCTGGACCTCCTGCTGGGCGGGGCGGGAGACGCGGTTGTAGCGCGAGGCGACGTAGACGATCAGCGGCGCCGGCGCCAGGGCGATCAGCGCCAGCCAGGGCTCGAGCGCGAACATCACCGCGCTGGCGAGGACGACCGTCAGCAGGTTCTGGGTGATGAAGATCAGCCCGTAGCCGAGGAAGAAGCGGATCGACTGCAGGTCCACCGTCGCCCGCGACATCAGCTGGCCGGTCTGCTGCCCGTCGAAAAAGCCGAGCTCGAGCCGCTGCAGGTGGGCGTAGAAGGTCTGGCGCAGGTCGAACTCGACCCCGAGCGAGACCTTGCCGGCGACCACCCGGCGGACCACGATCAACCCCAGCCGCAGCACCGCGGCGGCGAAGATCGCCAGCGCCAGCGGCAGCAGGTCCGGCTTGTCGCCTTCCTCGATCGCGTTGACCGCCTGGCCGACCAGGTAGGGGATCAGGACCGTCATCGCCATCGCCGCCCAGGCGAAGATCAGCGAACCCCAAAGCTGCGCCCGGTAAGGACGCAAAAACCCCATCAGGCGGCGATAAGTGCGCACCTAACCACTATACAAAGTGAAGTATTGACCCGAAAACCCTCGCGGAGCGAGGGTTTTTGCGGACTGGCGCTATTCGAGGCGCGCCGCGGCGCTGGCGCTGGGGACTTTGCCCGGCCCGCAGGGTTTCGGCCCCTTGTTGTGACGGGGGAGGATCTGGAAGTTGGTGACGTCGTGGAACTGGGTCGGCATGCCGCTGTTCTGGGCGAGGACGACGATCAGGCGGTAGAAGCCGGGAGGCAGGCCGTGGTAGTAGATCTCCGGCCGGGTGGCGGGGGAGTAGCTGCCAGCGGTGCCGATCTGCTCGGCGAGGGCCCCGTTCGGGCCCGCGTAGCCGGCGTAGTCGAAGGATTTGCCGACCAGGCGCCCCTTGCCGACCGGGCTGTTGATCGCGTCTTCGAGCTTCTTCGGGTCGACGCAGTCGGGGACCCGCTTGAGGCTGAACCGCAGGTGGCCCTCGCCGAGCTGCGGTTCGCCGCCGAACCGGCGCGGCGCCAGCTGGAAGTTCTCGACCTCGACCTTGACCACGGCGGCGTGGCTGGTCTGGCGGGCTCCGTTGCGGGGAGAGATGATTTCCACCGCCGGCGCTCCCGGAGCGCCCTCCTCGGCCTTGGCGCTCTCCGCCGTCTTCTTGCCGCCGAATACGAGCGCCAGCGCCACCCCGGCGGCGGCAAGCGCCACGGCTGCCACCGTTGCGGTTCTCGTGCCCATCGAGGCCGGAAGACTACGCGGAACCGGGCGCCCGCCCCTGCTCTCGTTAACCTGATCCGTTCGCGATGACCCCGGCCACCGAAATCGCCAACCGGATCGGCGCTGCCGCCAGGCAGCCGGAAAAATGGATGCAGCTGCTCAAATTCTGCCTCGTCGGCGGCTCCGGCTACCTGATCAACCTCGCGGTCTTCGCCCTCCTGGCCAGCGTTTTCGACGTCCACCACATCGCCGCGGCGATCGGAGCGTTCGTCGTCGCGGTCAGCAACAACTTCTTCTGGAACCGCCACTGGACCTTCGAGCCGGGCGAACGGCCGGCCCACTTCCAGGCGGCGCGCTTCTTCGCCGTCAGCATCGCCTCGCTGGTGGTCAACCTCATCGTCCTCGAACTGCTGGTCTCCGGCGGCCTCGGCGAACTCCCCGCCCAGGCGATCGCCGTCGCGGTGGCGATGCCGTTCAACTTCGTAGGCAACAAGCTCTTCACCTTCGATCAGTAGGGGCCGGGGGGCCTTCACGGCTCGGTTAGCCTTGATCTAGATGAGCGAGAAACCGCGATACGACGCGCCGGCGATCGAGGCCGCGCGGCAGGAGGCATGGGAGGGACGCGGAGACTTCGCGGCGCCGCAGCTGCGCGAGAGCGGCGAGCGGGTCTACGTCAAGCCCTCGAGCCCGTTCACCTCGGGCAACCTGCACATGGGCCACGTCCGCGACTACTCGATCGGCGACTCCTACGCCCGCTTCCGCCGCGGCCGCGGCGACTCGGTCCTCTTCGGCTTCGGCTTCGACGCCTTCGGGCTGCCGGCCGAGCTGGCGGCAATCGAGCGTCAGGTGCCGCCGGCCGAGTGGGTGGCCGAGTGCGGCGAGCGGATGCTCGGCCAGATGAAGCGGCTCGGCTTCTCCTTCGATTACGACCGGGTCTTCTACAGCTCCGACGAGCGCCAGTACCGCTGGTCCCAGTGGCTCTTCCTCACCCTGCTGGAGCGCGACCTGATCTACCGCGCCGACACCACCGTCGATTGGTGCGACACCTGCCAGACCACCCTTGCCTCGATCCAGGTCGAGGACGGCCGCTGCTGGCGCTGCCACAACGAGGTGCGGCTGATCCGGCGGCCGACCTGGTTCCTGCGCATCACCCCGTATCTGGAGGAGAACGACCGCAACACCGAGCTGCTGGAGCAGAGCGGCAAGTGGGACGAGCTCTCGCTGGCGACCCAGCGCTACATCCTCGGCCGCAGCGACGGGGTCGAGCTCGACCTCCAGGGCGACGGCCGCTCGCTCACCGTCTTCACCCCGCACCGCCAGCACGCCGGCCTGGCCAGCTTCGTCCTGCTCTCGCCGCGCCATCCCGAGGTCGACGCCTGGGCGACCGACCCGGCGGCGCGCGAGCAGCTGGAGCAGATGCGCTCGGGGGGCTGGGAGCGCAGCGCCCGCGACGCCCGCTCGGTGCCGCTGGTCGACACCGGCAACTCCGTCGCCGGCCCCAGCGGGGAGCAGCTGCCGGTCGTCGTCTCGCCGCTGGTCGACGCCCGCTTCGGGCCGACCGCGGCGCTCGGCATCCCCGCCGTCGACGAGGCCGACCGCGACCTCGCCGAGCGCCTCGACCGGGTCGAGGTCCCCGCCGCGCCGGAGGGCGAGGACGAGCGCCCCGCGCCGGCGCCGGTGGAGGGCGCCGCCGAGACGATCCGCTATCGCGCCAACGACTTCTCGATCTCGCGCCAGCGCGCCTGGGGCTGCCCGATCCCGATCGTCCTCTGCGAGGAGTGCGGCCCGGTGCCGGTCCCCGAGGCCGACCTGCCGGTCGTCCTCCCGCGCGACCTGCAGCCGACCGGCGAAGGGAACCCGCTGGCCGAGCGCCCCGACTTCGTCGACGTCGAGTGCCCCAAGTGCGGCGGCGCCGCCAAGCGCGAGACCGACACGCTCGACTGCCACTTCGACGCGCTCTGGCTCTGGGTCCCGGCCGCGGTGCCGCCCGAGGACCGCGACGAGCAGATGTTCACCCACCCCGAGCTGCGCGAGTGGCTGCCGTCCGAGCGCCTCGTCGCCGGCAACGACAGCGGCGGCTTCGTCTTCGACCAGCGCGTCGTCACCAAGGCGCTGCGCGACATCGGCCCGTTCGAGTTCATGGGGGAGGGGGAGCCGTTCGCCGGCTGCCTCTTCCACGAGATGGTGATCGCCGACGGCCGCAAGATGAGCAAGCACCTCGGCAACGTCGTCAACCCGGATGAGCTGGTCGCCCAGCACGGCGCCGACACGGTCCGGTTCGCGGTGCTTTACGCCGCCGGGCCGGCGAAGACGCTGAACTGGAGCGACGGGGCGGTTCGCTTCGCCAGTCGCTTCCTGCGCGGCCTCTGGAACTACACGCACGATCGCCTCGCCGGGCTGGAGGGGCTCGAGCACGACCCCGAGGCCGCCGCCGACACCGAGCACATGCGCGACCGCCTGCGCAAATGGTGCGAGAACGGCCTCGAGAAGATCACCGAGGACGTCGAGCAGCTGCAGATGCACAAGGCGATCCGCAACATCACCCGCCTCTTCGAGCGGATTCAGGACTTCGAGAAGCGGGTGCTGAAGCGGCGCGGGCAGCTGGATCGCGCCGACGCCGAGGCGCAGCTCGCCGCCCTTGCCCTACTGGCGCGGACGCTGGTGCCGTTCGCCCCGCACCTGGCCGAGGAACTGCTGCTCGCGGCGGGGGTCGAGGAGGGCGCCGAGGCGCTCGGGCGCTGGCCCGAGACGGCGGAGATCCCGGTTTCGCCCTCGCCCTCGCCTACCTCATAACGGGCGAGCCCGGGCAGTACTTGCGGTATTGAGCAAACACCCTTGATTGATGGAAACGATTCTGTTATGAATGGGTCCTGCCGGGCGATCAACCGGTGAAGGAGGCGGGGCTCTCGGATATGGGAAACCGCCTTGGGGTGGCAAAGGAGGACCAATCCTGAGCCAGGATCTGAATCGTCATGACGGATCCTGGTCACGTCGGCTCGGCCGGCGTCGCCCCGCCTCCCTTCATCTTTTCGCTCAAAACGCCGCGCGCCACGACCGCGCGGCGTTTACTTGCCCGGAGTCTTGGGTGGCCGCTTGACGTCGAAGCGCTTGGCTTTGGGCAGCCAGGAGACGCCCTCGCAGAGATCGGCGACGCTCGTATTGAGCGCGCCGGAGAGCTTGACGATCGTGGCCATCCGCGGCTCGCGCCCGGCCCGCTCGAGCAGCGACACCTCGGTGCGGTGCAGATCGCACATGTAGCCCAGTTCTTCCTGGGAGACGCCGGCCGCGACTCGGGCCTTGCGTAGGTTGACGGCGAAGCGCTCCTGCGGGGTCATCACGCGATCCTCCTGAGTTGCTGACAGAACCTCTACAGACAAGAGACTACAGATGAGTTGCGCCCTCCCCGTCTTTCGCTACCTTGCTGGGAGGGACTACCGGCGATCCCGCCCAGACTTATACGCAGAAAGCGTTGAGCAGTGCCAGTTCATGTGTTATACCCGTGCGATCAACAGGACCGAGCCGAGGGATCGGCGCCAAAGGAGGAGTCATGAGTGACGCGGTAGATCCGCATCTCACCGAGCCCTACGGGCTCCGGACCCGCTCCTGTGCCACCGAACTCGTCTGCCGCGATTGCGGCTACCGCACGCCGCTGCTCGACAAAGCCTTCAAGTGCCCGGCCTGCGGCGAAGGGCTCGACGTCGACTACGACTACGAGCTGGCCACGAAGCGGATCGCCGAGCGCCCGGCGGCGGAGCGGCCCTGGAACATCTGGCGCTTCGAGGAGCTGCTGCCGATCCTCAACCTGAAGGCGAAAGAGCGGGTCGCCCAGTTCGCCGGCAAAACGCCGCTGATCCACGCCGAGCGGCTCGGCGCCGAGCTCGGCCTCAGCAACCTCTACCTGAAGGACGACTCGACCAACCGCCCCTCGCTCTCCTACAAGGACAGGGTGGTGGGGATGGCGATCGCCCGCCTGCTGGAGCTGGGCAAGGACGAGGTCGGCTGCGTCTCGACCGGCAACGTCGGCACCGCGGTCGCCTCGCTGGCGGCCCAGGCCGGCGCCCGTCCCTACATCTTCTACCCGGGCAACATGGAGAAGGGCAAGGCCAAGGCCTGCCGGGCGATGGGCGCCCGGGTGATCCAGCTCGACGCCAACTACGACCAGGCCAACCGCGCCTGCCGCGAGCTGGCGCTGGAGACCGGGATGGAGTTCGCGAACATCACCCTGCGGCCGTTCTACGCCGAGGGGGCGAAGACGATGGCCTTCGAGGTGGTCGAGGAGCTGGGCTGGCAGGCGCCGGACCACTTCGTCATCCCGGCTGCCGGCGGCACCCTCTCCTCGCGGGTCCACAAGGGGCTGGTCGAGCTGGAGACGGTCGGCCTGGCCGAGACGGCGGGCTCGAAGATCAACATCGCCCAGGCGAGCGGCTGCTCGCCGATTTCCACCGCGATCAGTGCCGGTGGCGCGAAGATCGAGCCGCAGACGCCGGAGACGGCCGCCCACTCGATCGCGATCGGAGCGCCGGGCGACGGCGCCCTCGTCGTCGACGCGGTGGTCTCACGCGGCGGCTCCGGCGCGATGGCCTCCGACGACGAGATCTTCGGTGCGATCGACCTGCTCGGGGAGACCGAGGGCATCCTCACGGAGCCCGCGGGGGGGACGACGATCGCCTGCACGGCCCGGCTCGCCCAGGAAGGGAAGATCGCTCCCGACGAGACCGTGGTCGCAATCATCAGCGGCAACGGGCTCAAGACCCTGCACGAGCACCCGGAGAAGGACTGGCCCGAAGGGGTTCCCTGCGAGGTCGGCGAGATGGAGCGGGTCCTCAACGACTTCCGCCGCTCGGCCGCGGCCGCGCTGCACTGAGCGAACCACGCTGAGTAGGGTCTTTGGCTGGTGAGCCAGCCACCCGAGATAGACGGCGTCTCCCACCACTGGGTCGGAGCTCGCGGCATCCAGTTCCACTACGCCGAAGCCGGGAGCGGGGAGGACGTCGTCCTCTGTCTCCACGGCTGGCCGCAGCACTGGTACGAGTGGCGCCACCTGATGCCGGCGCTGGCCGACCGCTACCGGGTGATCGCCCTCGACCTGCGCGGCTACGGCTGGTCCGACGCGCCGGCGAGCGGCTACGAGAAGGAGGAGATGGCCGACGACGTCCTCGCCGTCCTCGACCAGCTCGGGATCGAGCGGGTGAAGCTGGTCGGCCACGACTGGGGCGCCTGGATCGGCTTCCTGCTGGCGCTGAAGGCGCCTCAGCGTTTCGACCGCTACCTCGCGCTCAACATCCTGCCGCCCTGGGTCAGCATGCGGGCGATGGCGCCGCACCTCTGGCGCTTCTGGTACCAGTGGCTGATCCTCAGCCCGGGGATCGGCTACCGGCTGCACACCAGCGGCAAGTTCATTCCGAAAGTGCTGGCCGGCGCCTCGGTGCGCCGCGAGGTCTGGGACGACGCGACCCTGCACGCCTTCAGCGACAAGTTCACCGAGCCGGACCGGGCCAGAGCCGCGGTCCAGACCTACCGGGTCTTCAACCTCAGAGAGGCTCCCGAGATCGGCCGCGGCCGCTACGCCAAGGCACACCTCGAGGTCCCGACCAAGCTCCTCTTCGGCAAAGGCGACCAGGCCTTGAAGTACACGCTCCTCGACGGCTACGAGAAGCACGCGGACGACATGCAGCTGGAGCTGGTCGACAACTGCGGCCACTTCATCGCGGACGAGATGCCTGAGCTCGTTGCCGAGAGGGCTCGGGAGTTCTTCGCCTAACCACGAGTCCGCGACAGTCCACCTATACGGGGTACTGACGCGGACTCGCTGTGGCGGGTCGGCCGGGAGGCTGTTGAGAAGAGGGGGTCGGCGGGGGTGTCCCGGGCACTCAGCATGGAGCCGCGCCAGGAGCCCTGAGGCGTCAGCAGCTATGCGATTCACGCGGCGGAGGTGCGCCCGGGGCACCCCCACCGACCCCCTCCCAACCACTACGTCCGAATCCGCGCCTCTTCGAGGTCGAGATCCCGCTCGATCTGCCGCAGCGTCTGATCCCGCAGCCGGCCGCTGCCGCGAAGGCTGAGTAGCTCCTCTCGCTCGATTCTTATGAGCTCTTTGCGCAGCTCTCCGTAGTCCGCTATCCGCTGCTCGCGGGCCGCGGCCTCGGGGTCCTCGCCGCCGAGGACCGCCTGGCACATGCGGAAGCGGGCGCGGTAGAGGTCGCGCAGGCGCTGAAGCTGAGTCTCGCTGGCGCGCCCGTCCCGTTCCATCTCGTCGATCCGGTCGAGGGCCGACTGCGCCGCCTCCATCCGCGCCACCGCCTCTTCGTCCGACCAGCGGCGCGGCTGCTCGAGCCGCAGGGCGCGGACGATGAACGGCAGCGACAGACCCTGCCCGACCAGGGTGACGAGGATCAGGGCGAAGGTGAGGAAGATGATCTGCGGCCGGCCATCGACGCTGAGCGGAACCGCCAGCGCCGCGGCCAGGGAGACGGCGCCGCGCATCCCGCTCCAGCCGACGGCGAAGCGTTCGCCGAGGGTTTCGCCGGCGTCGCCGCGCATCGCGAAGACGAAAGCGAGGCGGGCGGCGGTCGAGGCGACCGCGATCGCCGCCACCGCCGGCAGCAGCTCGGTCACCCCGTCCGAGCTCTGGTCGAGCGTGTCGACGATGTCGGGCAGCTGCAGGCCGAGGAGGACGAAGAGGGTGATCTCCAGACCGAAGACGAGGACGTTCCAGAAGGCGACGGCGTTGAGGCGGACGTCGGCGTCGAGGGAGTGGGGCGAGCGGTAGCCGGCATAGAGGCCGGCGGCGACGGCGGCGAGGATGCCGGAGACGTGCAGCTCCTCGGCGCCGATGTAGGCGCCGTAGGCGGTCAGGACCGAGAGCATGATTGCCAGGTCGGATTCGTGCTGGCGGCGGAGGACGAGGTCGGAGACGTAGGCGATCGCCAGGCCGGCGGCGATCCCGCCGGCGGCGACGCCGACGAACTCCAACCCCGCCTCGCCGAGGCTGAAGGCGCCTCCGGCGGCGACGCCGAGCGCGATCCGGTAGAGGACCAGGGCGGTGCCGTCGTTGATCATCGACTCGCCTTCGACCAGTAGCCGCACCCGGTCGGGCGCGTGGAGGCGGCGGAAGATCGAGATCGGCGCGACGGCGTCGGTCGGGGCGAGGATCGCACCGAGGATCGCCGCCTCGGCCCAGTTCAGCTCGGGGACGAGGGCGTGGGCGACGACGGCCACGACCGCGGCGGTTAGGAAGACGAGTACGACCGAAAGCAGCGCCAGCGGCCGCATCACCGTCCGCAGCTCCAGCGGCGAGGAACGCCAGGCCGCGGCGTAGACCAGTGGCGGCAGGAAGAGGAGGAAGATCGTGTCCGGCTCGAGTTCGACGTCCGGCAGGCCGGGAACGAAGGCGATCGCCAGGCCGCCGAGGACGAGGACGATCGGCGCCGGGATCCTGCCGTAGTCGGCGAGCCGGACCAGCAGGGCGGCGGCGAGGAGGAGGACGAGTATCGACTCGATGTCCTGCATTGGCACATAACATCGGTTCCGTGGACGATCTGCTCTCACCCCCGCTGGAGGACCTCGATCACGTCCGCGGCGAGCGGGGGGCTCCGCTGGAGCTGGTGATGTTCGGCGACTTCCAGTGCCCCTACTGCCTCGGGGCGCAGTCGATCCTCCGCCGCGTCCGCGAGCGGCTCGGCGACCGCCTCGTCTTCGGCTTCCGCCACCTGCCGATCCCCGAGCGCCACCCGCTGGCGCCGCTGGCCGCCGAGGCGAGTGAGGCAGCCGCCGCCCAGGGCAAGTTCTGGGAGTTCCACGACGCGCTCTACGCCAACCAGCCGCGCCTCTCGCGGGAGACGATCCTCGAGCTGGCGGGCGAACACGGCCTCGACGCCGAGCGGATGGAGGCGGAGATCGACTCCGGCGCCCACCGCGAGCGAATCGCCCGCGACGTCGCCTCGGCCGAGGCGAGCGGCGCTACGGGTACTCCGACCTTCTATGTCAACGGAAAGCGCTTCTTCGGCGCCTACGACGCCGGCTCCCTGGTCGAGGCGCTGGAAGCCTGAACAGGTACGCCGCCGGTTCCAGGCATATACTCCCGCCCCTCTTGACTGCGCAGGGGATCTTCAATCGGACGATGTGGCTTGCGTTGGCGGCCTGCGCAGCGTTGCTCTGCCTGGCCGCGATCGCGCCTGCGGCTGCCCTGGCAGGCTCGATCTCCGGCGCCGTCACCGAGGCTGGAACCGCTACCCCGGTCGAAGGCGTCGAAGTCTGCGCCTGGATGGAAGAAGAAGTCGAAGAAGAATGGGATTACGGGTGTAGCTACTCGGAAGCCGACGGTACCTACGCGATCCCGAACCTCGACCCGGGGACCTACTTCGTCGAATTCTGGGCCGGCGAACAGGGTTACCGGACGGAGTACGTCGAATCGATCCTGGTCGGCAGCGGCGACACCGTCGTCGACGCCGAACTCTCCCTCAGGGCCAGGCTGACGGGAACCGTGCTTGCAACCGAAGACGGCCTGCCCGTGGAGGAAGTCGAAGTCTGCGCCTTCGACGTCGAGTGGAACGAATACGCGAACTGCGACTGGACCGGCCCGGACGGGAGCTACTTGCTTCCCCTCTACGAAGGCGAGTTCAAGGTCGAGTTCTGGCCCGGTCCCTCCGGCCGCAACCTGGCGCTCCAGTTCTACGACCATGAGGACCGCTGGAACGACGCTGACGTGATCTCGCTCGCCGAAGAAGAACTGATTTCGGGGGTCGATGCCGACCTGGCGCCGGGCGCGACCCTGTCGGGACACGTTTCGGACGCAACCGGCCGGGCCCTGGAAGAAATCCGCGTCTGCTCGGTCTATGCCCCCGCCGACCAGCTTTGGATCTGCAACTGGACCAATGCGAGCGGCGACTACAGGATGCGCTTTCACTCCGCGGGGGACTACAAGGTTGTCTTCTCTCCCGACATGACGGAGTTCTTCCCCGAAGCCCAACCGGAAAATGACGGTTTTCCGACCGAGTTCTGGAACAACCAGACGACGCTCGCCGCCGCCAACCTGATTCCTCTTTCGACCGGACAGGAGGTCGGGGGAATAGACGCCACGCTCGGCACGCTGCCCGCTCCGCCGCCGGTCCTGACTCCGCCGGCCGCGAAACCGCCCGTCGCCGCGCCACCCCGCAAACGGAAATGCCGCCGCGGTTTCCGGAAGAAGAGGATCAAAGGCAAGGTCCGGTGCGTGAAGGTGCACAGGAAGCACCGCAAGCACCGAGCGCACAAAGGCAGTCGCCCCTTCCAGCGCGAAGCTCGTTTCAGGCTCGGCGCCTAGTTCTCTAGGGTCGAGCCGGTGAAGGCTCTGGTCCAGCGCGTCAGCCAGGCGGCGGTCGACGTCGAGGGGGAGCGCGTGGCGCAGATCGGGCCCGGGATGCTGATCCTGCTCGGCGTGGGGGTCGGCGACGGCGCCGGGGAGGCGGACCGGCTGGCGGAGAAGGTCCGCAAGCTGAGGATCTTCGACGACGCCGAGGGGCGGATGAACGAGCCGCTCGGCGACCGCGAGGTGCTCTGCGTCAGCCAGTTCACCCTCTACGGCGACGCCCGCAAGGGCAACCGGCCCAGCTACGTGGCCGCGGCCCGGCCAGAGGTGGCCGAGCCCCTTTACGACCGCTTCTGCGAGCGGCTGGAGGCCAAGAAGGGCGTCTTCGGCGCCTGCATGGGCGTGGCGCTGATCAACGACGGCCCGGTGACGCTGATGGTCGAGGTCCCGCCGCCTGGCTCCGGCGGCGAGGGCGACGCCTAGCTCAGCAGCCCCAGCTCGCCGGCGCGGTGGCTGGCCTCGACCCGGGAGCGGCAGTCGAGCTTGCCGAGCAGGTTGCGGACGTGCATGTCCACGGTCCTCTGACTGATGAACAGCTCCTGGGCGATCTCGCGGTTGGTGCGGCCGACGGCGACGTGGCGCAGCACCTCTAGCTCGCGGCGGGTCAGCTGGACGCCGTCCTCCGAGGCCGCCGCGGCGCGGCTGCCGAGTCGCTGGGCGACCGACTCGCCCAGCGCCGCGACCTCCTTGGCCGCTTCGGCGGCC
>DASUTJ010000097.1:0-8718 GCA_036374655.1 Solirubrobacterales bacterium
GACCTCACCGAAGGCAAGCTGCACCGCCCGGTAGCCATCGCGTTCGGCGTCGCGGACCGCCGTCACCTTGCAAGGACCGGCTTCGATCACGGTCACGGGGACGACGCTGCCGTCCTCGCGGAAGACCTGCGTCATGCCGAGCTTCTTGCCGAGGATCGCAGCCACAACGACACCTAGAGCTTGATCTCGATGTCGACCCCGGCCGGCAGCGAGTCCAGGCGCTGCAGCGAGTCGACGGTTTTCGGCGACGGCTGGAGGATGTCGATCAGCCGCTTGTGGGTGCGGATCTCGAAGTGCTCGCGCGAGTCCTTGTCCTTGAACGGCGAGCGGATCACGCAGTAGACGTTTTTCTCGGTCGGCAGCGGCACCGGACCGGAGACGGTGGCCCCGGTTCGCTCGGCGGTCTCGACGATCTCTTTGGCAGCCCGATCTATGGCGTCGTGGTCGTACGCCTTGAGCCGGATCCGAATTTTCTGTGCCGCAATAGTTGCCACTTCGCTGCCGTCTTCTCTCTCTTTTTTTCGTCGCTTTACCGCGCAAAGAGGGCGGGGCCCCATTTGGTGGGGCGCCGCCCCGGTCGTATGTCCTTGCAGTTGTCTCCCCGCCCGTGGGCGGAGGTCGGGGCGGGTGGAGGCCCGCCCCTGGGTGCTACTCGATGACCTCGGCGACGACCCCGGAGCCGACGGTGCGGCCACCCTCGCGGATGGCGAACCGCAGGCCCGGATCCATCGCGATCGGCTGGATCAGCTCGATCGTCATCTCGACGTTGTCGCCCGGCATCACCATCTCGGTCCCCTCGGGGAGGTTGGCGATCCCGGTCACGTCGGTCGTCCGGAAGTAGAACTGAGGCCGGTAACCGGAGAAGAACGGAGTGTGGCGACCACCCTCCTCCTTCTTCAGGCAGTAGACCTCGGCTTTGAACTTGGTGTGCGGCGTGATCGAGCCGGGCTTGCAGAGCACCTGGCCGCGCTCGATCTCCTCGCGCTTGGTACCGCGCAGGAGGGCGCCGATGTTGTCGCCGGCCTGACCCTCGTCGAGGATCTTGCGGAACATCTCGACCCCGGTGACCGTGGTTTTGGTCGTGTCCTTGATGCCCACGATCTCGACCTCGTCGCCGGTGTTGACGATCCCCTGCTCGACGCGACCGGTGGCGACGGTGCCGCGGCCGGTGATCGAGAAGATGTCCTCGATCGGCATCAGGAAGGGCTTGTCGAGCTCGCGGGTCGGCTCCGGGATGTAGGAGTCGAGGGCCGCGGCCAGCTCGAAGACGGCTTTCTGGGCCTCCTCGTCGCCTTCCAGCGCCTTCAGCGCCGAGCCTTTGATGATCGGCGTCTCGTCGCCGGGGAAGTCGTACTCGTCGAGGAGTTCCTTGACCTCCTCCTCGACCAGCTCGACCAGTTCGTCGTCGTCGACTTGATCGATCTTGTTGAGGAAGACGACGACGTGCGGGACGTTGACCTGGCGGGCGAGCAGGATGTGCTCGCGGGTCTGCGGCATGACGCCGTCGGCGGCGGAGACGACCAGGATCGCGCCGTCCATCTGCGCCGCGCCGGTGATCATGTTCTTGACGTAGTCGGCGTGGCCCGGGCAGTCGACGTGGGCGTAGTGCCGGTTGTCGGTCTCGTACTCGACGTGGGAGGTCGCGATCGTGATGCCGCGCTCTTTCTCCTCCGGAGCGTTGTCGATCTCAGCGAAGCTCTGCGCTTCGGCCCCACCCACGGTCGAGAGCGTCTGCGTGATCGCCGCCGTTAGCGTCGTCTTGCCGTGGTCGATGTGACCGATGGTGCCGACGTTCACATGCGGCTTATCGCGCTCGAATTTCTCCTTGGACATCTCTCTCCGTTTCGCCTTTCGAAATCGTGTTCTGTCTGATCTAAGTGCTTGAGTCTTGTGGGCGGAATTTCCGCAGACAGTTCTGCCTGCCTGCGGGCAACCTGGGAAATATAGCCAGGTTCAGTGCCCGTTCGCGGTTGGCCTCATGAAGCTGCACCAACCGGGTCTCCCGAGCGGTGCTCGACGATCTCCTCAGCGATGTTCGAGGGGACCTCTTCGTAACGCTCGAACTGCATCGTGTAGGTCGCCCGGCCCTGGGTCATCGACCGCAGTTCGGTCGCGTAACCGAACATCTCGCCGAGCGGGACGTAAGCCTGGACTGCAAGGGCGTTGCCGCGCTGATCCTGGCCCTGAACTTTGCCGCGGCGTCGGGAGAGGTCGCCGATCACGTCGCCGAGGAAGTCCTCGGGAGTGACGACCTCGACCGCCATCACCGGCTCCAGCAGGACCGGGTTGGCCTTGCGAGCGCCCTCCTGGATCGCCATCGAGCCGGCGATCTTGAAAGCCATCTCCGAGGAGTCGACGTCGTGGTAGGAGCCGTCGACGAGTTCGACTTTGACGTCGACCATCGGATATCCCGCCTTGACGCCGTTTTCCAGCGCCTCGCGCATCCCCTGCTCGGCCGGGCCGATGAATTCGCCGGGGATGACGCCGCCCTTGATTTTGTTCTCGAACTCGAAGCCCTCGCCGGGCGACGGCTCGAGGTTGATGACGACGTGACCGAACTGGCCGCGACCGCCGGTCTGGCGGACGAAGCGCGCCTCGACCTTCTCGACCCGCTTGCGAATCGTCTCGCGATAGGCGACCTGCGGCTTGCCGACGTTGGCCTCGACTTTGAACTCGCGCAGCATCCGGTCGACGATCACCTCGAGGTGGAGCTCGCCCATCCCGTGGATCAGGGTCTGGCCCGTTTCCTCGTCGGATTCGATCCGGAAGGTCGGATCCTCCTCGCCGAGGCGCGCCAGGGCGTTGCCCATCTTCTCCTGGTCGGCTTTGGTCTTCGGCTCGATCGCGACGGCGATCACGGTCTCGGGGAATTCGATCGACTCCAGCGCGATCGGCGCGTCCGGGGCGGCGAGCGTGTCGCCGGTGCCGGTGTCCTTGAGGCCGACGCCGGCGCAGATGTCGCCCGCGTAGGTCTCGTCGATCTCCTCGCGGCTGTTGGCGTGCATCATCAGCAGCCGGCCGATGCGCTCGGTCTTGCCGGTTTTCACGTTCAGGACCCGGCCGCCTTTCTCGAGCTTGCCCGAGTAGACGCGGAAGTAGGTGAGCTTGCCGACATAGGGGTCGGACATGACCTTGAAGGCGAGCGCCGAGAAAGGAGCGCTGTCGCTGGCTTCGCGCTCGGCCTCAATGTCCTCCGGCTGCCCCTTGCCGGCCGGGACGACGCCGGTCACCGGCGGCACCTCGAGCGGCGAGGGCAGCAGTTCGACGATCGCGTCGAGCAGCGGCTGCACGCCCTTGTTCTTGAAGGAGGTGCCGCAGAGGACCGGGGTCAGCTTGGTCGAGAGGGTCGCCTTGCGCAGCGAGTCGATCAGCTTGTCCTGGGGGATCTCTTCCTCACCGAGGAATGCTTCCATCAGCTCTTCGTCGTAGTCGGCGCAGGCTTCGATCAGCGCGGTCCGGTATTCCTCGGCCTGGTCGGCGAGGTCCTCGGGGATCTCGATTTCCTCGTAGGCGGCGCCGAGCTCGTCGGTCCAGATCAGGCCTTTCATCTTCACCAGGTCGACGACGCCTTTGAAGTTGTCCTCGGCGCCGATCGGAAGCTGGATCGGCAGCGGGTTGGCGCCGAGCCGGTCGGTCATCGTCTGCACCGAGTTGAAGAAGTCGGCGCCGGTGCGGTCCATCTTGTTGATGTAGGCGAAGCGCGGGACCCCGTACTTGTCGGCCTGGCGCCAGACCGTCTCCGACTGGGGCTCGACGCCGGCGACGGCGTCGAAGACGGCGATCGCGCCGTCGAGCACGCGGAGACTGCGCTCGACCTCGACGGTGAAGTCGACGTGGCCGGGCGTGTCGATGATGTTGATCCGGTGGTCCTTCCACTCACAGGCGGTCGCGGCCGAGGTGATCGTGATCCCGCGCTCCTGCTCCTGTTCCATCCAGTCCATGACCGCGGCGCCCTCGTGGACCTCGCCCATTTTGTGGGTGCGGCCGGTGTAGTAGAGGATGCGCTCCGTCGTCGTCGTCTTACCGGCGTCGATGTGCGCCATGATCCCGATGTTCCGGGTTTTCTCTAGTGGAAAGCTGCGTGCCATGGTTCCTAGTTCAAGTAGTGGTGATAAGCCGCAAAAAAAGGCCCCCAAGGGCCCGGCGAAGCGTCCTGCAAAGAAAAAGCGAAAACTGCCTGAGCGACGGGCGATGATAGCAGCGAGGCGCCGCCGCGCCGACTCGCTGCCGGAGCGGCTCCACAGGCGGTCTCGCCAGCTCGACCGGATCGGCAACCGGGGACTGGAGCGGGCCTATCCGGGGCTGCGCGCGGGCCAGCGTCGGGCCGCGCGGACCGGGCGGAGCGCCTGGGCTCTTGTGTGGCCGCGCCTGCGACCGCTGCTGGGTTTCTTCTTCGGCGCGGTGGCGGCGCTGGAGCGCTGGGTGCGGCGGGGCTGCGCGCTGCTGGCGCGGCTCGCAACCGCCGCCAGCGCGGCGATCACTCCGTCCCGAGCCGCCGCCGCGCTGCTGATCGCCGCCGGCGCCTGCCTCGTCGCTTCTCAGTTCATCGACTACCGGGCGGTGGAGATCGGGCGGCCGGGCTACGCCGACCTCGGCGCCACGGCCGCCGCCGCTCCTACCGTAGAAGCGCGCACCGCGGGCGCGGCCCATGCCTACCTGCTGATCCCCGTCGGCCTCCTGGCGATGGCCGTCGGAGTGCTCGCGCTGCGCCGGGAGGCGAAGCGGCTGGGCCTCTTGGTCGTGGCCCTGGGGCTCGTCTCCCTGGCGTTGATCCTCCTCGTCGACCTGCCACAGGGGCTCGACGAGGGAGCCCAGACCTCGCGCTTCGCCGGCGCCTCCGCGGTGCTCGAGGACGGGTTCTTCGCCGAGCTCGCCGCAGCCGGCGGGATGGTTTTGGCCGGACTCCTCTACTATGCGCGGCCGTGCCGAATACGAATCAACTTGTCAGGAAGGGCCGCAAGCGCCCGAAGAAGAAGACCGCGACGCCGGGCCTCAAGTCGGGCCAGGGTCGCAAGAAGCGCGTCGCGGCCCCGCAGAAGCGCGGCGTCTGCACCCGTGTCGCCACGGTGACGCCGAAGAAGCCGAACTCCGCTCTTCGCAAGATCGCCCGTGTGCGCCTGACCAACGGCATGGAGGTCACCACCTACATCCCCGGCGAGGGGCACAACCTGCAGGAGCACTCGGTGGTCCTGATCAGGGGTGGTCGCGTCAAGGACCTGCCGGGCGTCCGTTACAAGGTCGTCCGCGGCACGCTCGACGCGGCCGGGGTATCCGACCGCAAGCAAGCCCGCTCCCGCTACGGCGTCAAAGCTTCGTAATGCCCCGCCGCTCCGCCGCACAGATTCGGCCGATCGAGCCGGACGCCCAGCACCGGAACCGCCTCGTCCAGCAGCTGATCAACAAGGTGATGTCCGACGGCAAGAAGGGCGTCGCCGAGCGGATCGTCTACGACAGCCTCGCGATCGTCGGCGAGCGCAGCGGCGAGGACCCGGTCGAGACGCTGGAGGCGGCGATCAAACAGCTGACCCCGGTGCTCGAGGTTCGCTCCCGCCGCGTCGGCGGTGCCACCTATCAGGTCCCGGTCGAGGTTCCGGCCCGCCGCGCCCGCACCCTGGCCGTCCGCTGGCTGGTCCAGTTCGCCCGCGCGCGTCGCGAGTACTCGATGGCCGAGCGCCTCGCTGCCGAGATCCTCGACGCCAATCAGCAGCAGGGCAGCGCCTGGAAGCGGAAGGACGACATCTACCGCATGGCCCAGGCCAACAAAGCTTTCGCGCATTACCGCTGGTAAGAGGCCTCTTCTAGCCGTCGACATCGACGGCGTCATCTCGCTGTTCGGGTTCGAGGAGCGGCCGGCGCACACGCAGCTGCAGCTGGTCGACGGAGTTCCGCACTGCATCTCGCTGGTGGTCGGGGAGCGGCTGCTGCGTCTGAGCGAGACCTTCGAGCTGGTCTGGGCAAGCGGCTGGGAGGACAAAGCGAACTTCTACCTGCCCCAGCTGCTGGGGCTGCCGGAGCTACCCCATATCTCCTTCGACGTCTCCGCCCGCGACGGCGACGCGCACTGGAAGCTCAACGGGATAGAGAGCTACTGCGGCGAGCGCCCGATCGCCTGGGTCGACGACAACTTCGACGCCAGCTGTTACGAGTGGGCGGAGCGGCGTTCGGCCCCCACCCTGCTAGTGCCGACCGAGCCGCATCTGGGCCTCGAGGAAGGTCACGTCGAGGCGCTGAACGCCTGGGCCACCTCTCTACACTGAATCGGGTGACGGGGTTCTGGCCGATCTTCTTTCTGCTCGTGGTGCTGAAGATTCCGGTTCTGGCGTCGATGTGGCTCGTCTACTGGGCGGCCAAGCAGCACGACGAACCGGAGGCAGCCACCGACGAGGACGGCGGCGGCTTCAAGCGCCGACCGCGCCCGCGCCTGCCGCGCGGGCCGCGACGGGGCGGACCCCATGGAGGTGGCGCCGCATTGCCGGTGCCCGACTGCCCGCCCGGCGGGCGCACCCGGGTCGTCAAGCCGGCTGCGCAACCCGCTTTCGCTCGCGCCGGATCTCGCGCAAATAAGGATGGAAGTCGACCTCGACGGTATGACGCTTAGAGGCAACGAAGCGCTTCGCCTGCTTGCGTTCCTCGCGCGCGATCTCCCGCTTCATCTCCCCCGCCGGAGGTAGCGTCGCCTTGCCGGCGAGCAGGTCGGCTACCCACTCGCATTGCGCCTCGGCCAGCGGCATGATCGGCCCCAGCGGCTGGATGAAGCCGACGAAGTAGAGGCCGGGACGCTCGACCGAGACGACGCGCCGGTAGAGCGGCAGCCGGTTCTCGGGCGCAGCCACCACCTTCGGGTCGAAGAAGGGGAAGGTGATCTTGTAGCCGGCGCAGTAGACGACGAGGTCGATCTCCTCCTCGCTGCCGTCGACGAAGCGGACCGTGCGGCCGCCGAGGAAGCGGTCGATGTTGGGCTTCGCGGTGATGTCGCCGTGGTCGAGGCGAGGCAGCAGCTCAGAGGAGACGGTCGGGTGGGCCTCGAAGAGCTTATGGTCTGGCTTTGGCAGGCCGTAGGCGGTCGGGTCGGCGGCGGAGGCGACGCCGAGGGCCCGCATCGCGAAGAAGCGCTGCACCGCCAGCGGGGTCATCGACGTAATCGGGTTGGCAAGCTCGTCGATCGGCTTGCCGTTGATGTACTTGGGGATCACGTAGGCGCCGCGGCGGGTGGCGAGAAAGGTGGCGTCGGCGATGCGCGAGGACTCGACGGCGATATCGGTGGCCGAATTGCCAAGACCGAGGACGAGGACGCGCTTGCCGGGGAGCACATCCGGCTCGCGGTAGTGGTGAGCGTGCATCTGCTCCCCCTCGAACTCGTCGGACCCGGGGAAGGCGGGTTCGGGCCAGCGGGGGTCCCAGTGGTGGCCGTTGGCGACCAGCACCGCCCGGTAGCGCCCGGTCGTCTCCGCCCCGCTCTCGGACCGCGTCGTCACCGCCCAGGCGCCGTCCGACGGCTCCACCTTGACCACCTCGGTGCGGAAGCTGATCTTTTCCCGCAGCCCGAAGTGATCGGCGTATTCGTCGAAATAGGCCGCCATCTGGAAGTGGTCGGGGTAGTCGGGGTAGTGGTCGGGCATCGGCAGCGTCTTGAACGCCATCACCCGCCGCGAGGTGTTGATGTGCAGCGAGCGGTAGGCGGACGACATCCCGTTGTCGTTTTCGAAGCGCCAGTTGCCGCCGATCTGCGAGCCCTTCTCGAAGCAGTCGTAGGCGATGCCGCGGGCACCGAGCACCTGGGCGGCGACTACCCCCGAGCTGCCGGCACCGATGATGCAGACCTTCTCCGCGGACTCCATGGCGCCGGAATCTACCGGACTGGCTGGGTGGCCAATTTCAGGGGGTGAGGAGGTTCACCCCTGGGGTCCGTAGTTGGCGGAGGCGATCGAACCGAAGCTGGAGCCATCGGGATTTGAAAACGACGAAAGGAGACCCCGATGACTCGCAACAACCGTTCATTCCGCATCTCGCCCGCCCTCGTGATCAGCTGCGTGGCGCTGTTCATGGCCCTCACCGGCAGCGCTCTCGCCGTCGGCATCGCCAAGAACAGCGTCCGCTCGGCGCAGATCGTCGACGGCAGCGTCCGCAGCATCGATCTGCGCGACAACGCCGTCAACGCGGCGAAGATCGCGCCGAGCTCGGTCGGCAGCGAGGAGCTCGCCGAAAACGCGGTCGAATCGCCCGAGGTGGCGCCGGACTCGCTCACCAGCCAGGATCTCGGCGCGGCTTCGGTCGCCTCCCCCGAGGTCGCCGACCAGTCGCTGACCGCAGGCGACCTGGGGCCGGACTCGGTCAATGCCAGCGAGCTGGGGACGGTCACCCTCCGCACCAACAGCGCCAAAGTCGCCAAAGACGCCTCCGGCAGCGTCAGCGCCAACTGCGCGGCCGGCGAGCAGGTGCTGAGCGGCGGCGGCCAGCCCAGCCACTTCGGCACCGAGATGACCAGCAGCCGCCCCTCGGGCAACGGCTGGCTCTACCAGGCGCTGAACAAGACCGGCGGTGAGGACACGATCACCGCTTTCGTCCTCTGCCTCGCCAACTAGGTCCGACAACCGGACCTATCCAGAAACGCCGAAGGCCGGGTGGTGGACCCGGCCTTCGGCGTCAAGGAGAAATGAAGTACCTCAAGAAAGGAAACCTTTGTTTTCTTGGGGTACTAGAGATTTACCCACTTATTGC
>DASUTJ010000098.1:0-26664 GCA_036374655.1 Solirubrobacterales bacterium
CTCGCCCTCGTCGGCACCGCCGAACTCGACCAGCAGCACCGCCGACTCCGGCGGCAGCTCTTTCCACTCCTGCGGCGCCCCGACCATGTTCCAGGCGGCGGTGATCAGCGCCGGCGCGACCATCAGCTCGACCGCGGTGGCGCCGGAGGCGACCAGGTCCTGGACCGGCGCGATCGCCTCGTCGATGCCGGGGAAGTGGATCCAGGCGGTGGTCGTCGCCGGCGGCTGCGGCACGGTCTCGAAGACGACCTCGGCGACGAAGGCGAGCGTCCCCTCCGAGCCGACCAGCAGGCGGCGGAAGATCTCCAGCGGCTCGTCGGCGTCGAGGAAGGCGCAGAGGCGGTAGCCGGTGGTGTTCTTGATCGCGAACTTGCGGCGGATCCGCTCGGCCAGCTCTCCATCCGCGCGGATCTCGTCGCGGATCGCCTCGAGGCCGGCGACCAGCTCCGGCTCGGCGGCGGCGAAGCGCTCGGCGGCGCCGGGCGCGCCGGTATCGATCTTCGTTCCCGAGGGGAGGACGAAGGTCAGCTCGCGGACCGTCGAGTAGGAGTCCTTGGTGACGCCGCAGCGCATCCCGCCAGAGTTGTTGGCGACGACGCCGCCGACGGTGCAGGTGTCGGTGCTGGCCGGGTCGGGGCCGAGCTTGCGTCCGTGGGGAGCGAGGACGCGGTTGGCGTGGCCGAGGATCGTCCCCGGCTTGACCCGGGCGCGGGCGCCGTCGTCCTCGACCGCGACGCCGCCGAAGTGCTTGCGAACGTCGACGAGGATGCCGTCGGTCTGGCCCTGGCCGTTGAGGCTGGTGCCGCCGGCGCGGAAGGTGACCGGGAGGTCGCGCTCGCGGCCGAAGCGCAACACCTTGGCCACGTCGTCGGCGTCGCGGGCCTCGACCACCGCCCGCGGGAAGCGCCGGTAGGGGCTGGCGTCGGAGGCGTAGGCGACGAGGTCGGAGACCCGGTGCAGCACGCGGTCGGCGCCGAGCAGCTCCTCGAGGTCGCGCCGCAGCGGCGCGGCTACTCCGACGGCCAGCTCGTCCGGCGCGCGATCGGCGACCGGCTGGCTCGGCGGCGGCGGGACCGGCGGGCGGTTGCGCTGCAGCAGGGCCATCGCTCAGACCATCGGCCTAGAAGAGGGACATCCCGGGGGAGACCGGGACTTCGACCAGCTCCGGCTGCGAGGAGGCGAGCGCGGCGCTGAGCGCACCCGCGACCTCGTCGCGCCCCGTCGGCCGGTGCGCTTTCACCCCGTAGCCCTCGGCGACCGAGGCGACATCGAGCTTCGGCAGGTCGAGGCCGGGCGCGCCGCTTACCTGCTCGACGTCGGCGAACCACTTGAGGATCGCGTACTCGGCGTTCTGGAGGACCAGGAAGGTGACCGGAGCGTTGTAGGCGACGGCGCTCCAGAAGGCGGTGATCGCGTACTGGGCCGAGCCCTCGCCGAGGACGCAGACGACGGGGCGGTCGGGCTGGGCCAGCTGCACGCCGACCGAGGCGGCGAGGCCGAAGCCGAGGCCGCCGCCGGCGCTGAAGTAGTAGCTGCCGGGCCGCGAGAGGCGCAGCTGGTTGCGCAGCGCCAGGGTGCTGGAGGGCGACTCGAGGACGACGACCGCGTCCTCGGGCATCACCTCGGCCAGGGCGGTGTGGACGGTCGAGGGGTTGAGCGGGTCCTCGGCCGGGATTTCCTGCGGGCCCGGGTTCGGCTCCGGCCCCGGGCGGCTGGACTCGGGCACCGCCTCGACCAGCGCCGCCAGGGTGAGGCCGACGTCGGCGACGATCGCGTCGCCCATCGGCGCCCGCACCGCCTCGTCGGGGTCGCTGGTAATCGCCACCAGCGCCGCCCCCTCGGGCAGCAGCGGCCCGGGGATGTGCGGGTAGTAGGGGAAGACCGAGCTGCCGGCGACGAGGATCAGGTCGTGACCCTCGAGCGTCTGGCCGACCGGGCCGATCGCCGGTGGCAGGACGCCACGGAAGTTCGGGTGGTTCTCGGGGAAGCCGAGCCGGTGGCCGCCGGTCGCCGGCGAGGCCCAGACCGGCAGGTGCTGACGCTCGGCGAGGGCGACGGCGGTGTCCCAGGCGCCGACGGTGTCGACGTCGGGGCCGGCGACGAGGACCGGGTTGGTGGCGGCGTCGAGGCGCTCTGCCAGCGCCTGGACCGCCTCCGGGTCGGCGACCGCCCGCCCGGTGACCTTGCGCTCGATCGCCGCTTTGGCATCGGCCTCGTCGACCTCTGCGTACCAGTCGTCCATCGGCAGGGAGACGAAGACCGGCCCGCGCGGCGCCAGGCCGGCGAGGTGGGCGCCGTGGGCGAGGGCGAGCGGCACGTCCTCGGCCCGCGGCGGCTCGTAGGACCACTTGACCAGCGGGTGCGGCATCCGGGTCGCGTCGCGATTGGTGAGGTTCGCCTGCAGGGTGATCTGCGCCCGCGCCTGCTGGCCGGCGGTGATCAGCAGCGGCGAGTGGTTGGCCTGGGCGTTGAAGATCGCCCCCATCGCGTTGCCAACCCCCGGCGCGGTGTGGAGGTTGACCACGGTGGTCTTGCCCGAGGCCTGGGCGTAGCCATCGGCCATTCCGACCACCACCGCCTCCTGGAGACCCAGGACGTACCGGAAGTCCGAGGGAAAGTCGGCGAGCATCGGCAGCTCGGTGGAGCCCGGGTTGCCGAACATCGTCGTCATCCCGTGGGCGCGGAAAAGGTCAAAAGTCGCTTCGCGGACAGTCGGCATGAATCGAACCCTATCCCGCCGTGTTCCAACTACTTCATGTCGGCGAGACTTTCGAGGCAGGATTCAAGCGGCGAGCGTCGTACGGCCGATAAGGCGGAGGTGAGCCACCGCCTTGTCGCCAGCGCCTGGGTCCGCGTCCTCGCCGTCTTCGCCGCCTCCCTGGCCCCCCTCTTCGCCGTCGTCGCCTACGCCGAGGCCGCGCCCCCCGGGCCGCCCCGCGTCCTCTTCGGGACGGGGCAGATCGTCCCGATCCCGGCCTCCATCCCACACGCCGAAGGCGACATGGTCGACCGGCGGATCATCCCCAACCTGCGCTGGATCGCACAGCGGTTCCCGATCTACGTCACCGACGGCTACTCCGGCCCGCTGCCCAACGGCGAACACGCCGGCTGCGACGGCTGCCACGTCAAGAACTCCGACCACTACAACGGCCTCGCGGTCGACATCGTCCCGACCAACCCCAGCTCCAAATGCGACGCCAAATGGAACGGGATCACCCGCCTCGCCCTCTGGGCCGAGCCGGTCCAGAACGAGCCGGTCTCGCCCTTCCGCTGGGTCGGCTACGACGGCGACGCCGGCCACGGCTGCGGCCATCACCTGCACCTCTCCTGGAACCACGCGATCGCGCCGATGTTCCAGCTCGCCGAATGGGTCGAAGCCTTCCCGGTCGGCGCCGTCGCGGAAACCGAAGCGACGCCGAAACGCAAGCGCAGCGCGAAGCCGAAAGCCCCCGCCGGCCCACCCGGCGGAATCGCCAGGCAGTCGACGGGCGGCATCTCTGCCCGAGTCGGCGACTAGACGTTTCTGAGTTCTCCCGTCATATATGGGGGTCAAGCTCAGACACCCCCATGTCGGGTCCATAGGATGCGCGGATGCGAGTGGGTTTCGTGACTCTTTGCGCTTGTCTCGTTGCGGTCCTTGCCGGCTGCGGCGACCAGGACGACTCGACCCCCGTCGCCTGCCTGGAAGGCGCCGCGGCCTACGAGCGGGCGCTCGAGGCGGCGCCCGGCGAGGTGCGGCTGGACGGCGAAACGCCGATCAGCGACTGCCTCGCCCCCAACCAGGCCGCGGGCGAACTGACCCAGGTCGGGGAAGCGCTGCTCGAGACCGCGACCGCGCTCAACGCCGAAGCACGGGCAGAGCCGGGCGGCGCGGCAAATATCCAGCTCGGCTACCTGCTCGGCGCAGCTCAGCGCGGAGCCGAGGAGAGCGAAGGGATCCACACCGATCTGCTTCGCCGCCTCGTCGTCGCCGCCCGCTACGCGCCCGGCAAGCAGCCGATCCCGCGAGAGTTCCTCGTCGCTTACCGCGAAGGCTTCGACGCCGGCCGCTCCGAAGGCTGAAGCGCTAGCTACTCGGCCGAGACCGGCCGCTGCGCCATGCCCAGCTCCGCCCGCGCCTTCTGGGCGAGCCTGACGGTCGCTTTGCGCAGGCCGGCGGGCTCCTCGATCGGCTCCTCGTAGACAACCCGCACCTGGCGCTGCCCGGTCGGGGTCTCGGCGACGAGGTCGAGGCCGGTGCGGTCGGCGTCGAGGCAACGGGCGGCGGTCGCCTCGGGGGCGTCGCCGAGCGCCTGCGCCATCTCCAGCAGGGCGTCGGCGTGGTCGTCGTTGAGATGGGCGATGGCGCGCTCGGCGCCGCGGCTGACCGGATCGTCTGGCTTCATAGTTAGGGCACCCTAATACAGCTCGCCGGCAGGCGCCCCGCACCCGCCGGTCAATACGCTCCCCGGACGCGAACTTTCCCGATGGAGGCTTTCTTGACTGAGCAGCTCTGGGGTGGCGAGACCACCAAGGCCGTTGACAACTTCCCCGTCTCGGGCGAGCGGGTGCCGGTGCCGGTCGTGCGCTGGCTGGGCCGGATCAAGTCCGCCGCCGCCGAGGCCAACGGCGCGCTCGGCCAGCTCGACGCCGACCTCGCGGCGCAGATCGCCGCCGCCGGCCAGGCCGTCGCCGAGGGCGAACACGACGACCAGTTCCCGGTCGACGTCTTCCAGACCGGCTCCGGCACCTCCTCGAACATGAACGCCAACGAGGTGATCGCCAACCTCGCCGGCGACGAGGCCCACCCCAACGACCACGTCAACATGGGGCAGTCCTCCAACGACGTCTTCCCCTCCGCCGTCCACCTGGCGGCGCTGGACGAGGTGACCCGCGACCTGCTGCCCTCGATGGGCGCGCTCGAGGCCGCCCTGACGGTGAAAGCAAAGGAGTTCGCCGACGTCGTCAAGGCCGGCCGCACCCATCTGATGGACGCGGTCCCGGTCACCCTCGGCCAGGAGTTCGCCGGCTACGCGGCGCAGGTCCGTCTCGGCGTGCAGCGGATCGAGGGAACGCTGCGGCGGGTCGGCCAGATCCCGCTCGGCGGCACCGCCACCGGCACCGGCCTCAACACCCACCCCGAGTTCGCCGCCAAGGTACGCGAGAAGCTCGCCGCCGACACCGGCCTGGCGATCTCGGCCCCGCTCGACGCCTTCGAGGCGCAGGGCAACCGCGACGCGCTGGTCGAGCTCTCGGGCGCGCTCAAGGTCTACGCCGTCTCGCTCAACAAGATCGCCAACGACCTGGCGCTGATGGGCTCCGGCCCCCGCGCCGGCCTCGCCGAGCTGCGCCTGCCGGAGCTGCAGAAGGGCTCCTCGATCATGCCCGGCAAGGTCAACCCGGTGATCCCGGAGGTCGTAATCCAGGTCGCCGCCCAGGTGATCGGCAACGACGCCGCGATCACCGTCGCCGGCAGTCAGGGCCAGTTCGAGCTCAACGTGCGGGTGCCGCTGATCGCCCGCAACCTGCTCGACTCGATCAAGCTGCTGGGCAGCGCCTCGCGTCTGCTGAACGAGAAATGCGTGGCCGGCGTCGAGGCGAACGAGGAGATGACCAACCGCCACGCCGAGGCGACCCTCGCCACGGCGACCGCCCTCAACCCCCACATCGGCTACGACCGCGCCGCCGACATCGTCAAGACGGCGGCCGAGTCAGGCCGCTCGCTGCGCGAGGTGGCGCTGGAGCAGGGCGTCGAGCCGGCGGTGCTCGAGGAGGCCCTCGATCACCGGCGGATGGCTCGGCCTCACGAGTAAGGGGTTTGGGAGGGGACGGGAGGGGTCCCCTGGGCACATCTCGCTATGGCTCGATGTTGAGTGCCCCGGGGACCCCTCCCGTCCCCTCCGCCATCGTTTGCTGAAGACGACCTAACGCGGATCGTTAATGAGCAGCTCTACGTTGCGATCTTTGGGCTGGCCTTCGCCGATTGGGGCGCCTGACTGCAGGTCGTTGAAGCTCATGGTGCGAGCTGCTGAGGTCAGGTCGTTGAAGTCCATCGAGGAGGCGGGGGTCCCTGGAGCGGGAGCTGCCGCTTGGCCGACGTGGTCGACGATCGTGCCGAAGATCGAGAGCGTGCCGTCGTGGTTGTCGAAGATCTCGAGCAGGCGCGTCTGCTGCGGCCAGTCGGCCTCGGCGGCGACCCGGATGCTCCAGAAGCCGCCTTCCCCGCTCGGATTCGGGAAGGCGTTGACGATGTTGTCGTGCGAGTGGCCCGCGACCCAGGCGATCGCGTTGGGGAATTCGTGCAGGAGATTGACCGCGTCGGCCTGCAGGTGGATCGGGAACGAGAGGCGCGGATCAAGATCGCAACCTGGGTTGATGTCGTGTCCGTGCGAGTCGGCGACCGTGCAGGGAGGCGCGAGCTCGTCGGGCGCGTCGGCGACGAGGCTCTCCGGCGCGTGGTGACTGAAGAGCACCACCAGCTCGTCGGCCGCGGTCGCCGCCTGCAGCTGACCGCGCAGCCATTTGAACTGGGGGTCGTCGATGTTGCCGTCCGAGGTCGATTTGCCGCTCGGGGTGAGGATCGTTCCGGCCTCGGCGACGGTGTCGACCGAGATGAACCGCAGCCCCGGCTTCGGGCTCCACGAGTAGTAGCCGGCAGCGCCTTTCGAGGCCGTCTCCTGGGCCGCGTCGATCAGATCGAAGCCGTGGCCGTCGGCCTGGGTGCCGGCTTTGAAGATGTCCTTGAACTGCTTCTTGGAGACGAACCGCCGCTGCGGGTCGCCGGGGACGAGGATCGTGTTCTGCGGGCTGGTCAGGAACGAGCCGAGCAGGGTCACCGGGTTGAGCAGGGAGGAGAGCAGCGCGCTCGCGTTTTCGGGATTGGAGACCGGGCCCATCGGCTTCAGGCAGCCGGTCGCGACCTGCTCGAAGGCGGCGTTGGCCGCAGCGTTGCCCTGCACCAGCGCGTCGTGGTTGCCGAAGGCGACGTAGGAGGGAACGTCGAGGCCTTCGGCGGTGAACGCCTGCTGCGCCCGATCCATCAGGCCCGGGTATTTGGGCCAGGCGGCGTGGACGCCTTTCGGCACGTCGGGGTCGTAGAACTCCGGGAAGGTGCCCTCGATGTAGTCGTCGTAGTCCTGGACGCCGGTGTAGCGGGCGGCCTCGGCGGCGCCGGGGACGAAGAGGTTCGGGCAGAGCGGGTGCGAGTAGGTCGATTTGCTGACGCCGCTGTTGGGGTTGAGCGGACCGCCCTCGAGCAGCGTCCGCACCCAGAGCGTCTCGTTCAGCTGCTGGCTGTCGGCGAGGTCGCCGGTGTTGATCGTCAGCTCCATCGCGCTGCGGTTGCCGCTGCCGTCGGCGACCGGGCTGGCGGCGGTGAACTGGTTCACCTGGCGGACCATCGCCTCGGTCAGCTGCGGCTCCAGCGCCTCCCACGGCCGCCAGGCGGCCCCGAAGGGCAGGTTGAGCGGGGTCGAGAGCGGATCGATCACCTCGACCCGGGCCGGCGACTCCTCGTCGGCGAGCTGGAAGTCGGATAGCTGGCCGAAGTAGACGAGCGAGGTGCGGCGCGCGTCGCGGCCGGCCTGCGCCGCGCCGAGGTCCTGGCGCACCGAGTAGGGCTCGCCGGGCCCGAGCTGGAGGAAGTCGAAGGCGCCGTTCGTCGAGGGGACGATCCGCTGTTCGAGCGTCGTCTTCCCTTCCGTGTCTGACACGGCCGCGACCGCGTTGGGCGCCACCGCGACCGCGGCCAGCGCCGCGATCGCCCCCACGAACCTCACAACCTCCCGGATTCCCATGTGGCAGAGGTTACCCACTTTTAAGCGAGAAACACTTTGCGGTATACGGCTACCCCTGCAAGGTGACGAAGCGCTCCTCGGTCAGCTCGTAGACCGCGTAGGCCGGGCCCTCGCGGGTGTTGCCGGAGTCCTTGACGCCGCCGTAGGGCTGCTGGTCGGTGCGGAAGGTCGGCACCTCGTTGATCAGGACGCCGCCGAACTCAAGGGTGCGGCCGGCCTGCAGGCCGCGGCCGATATCGCGGGTGAAGACGCCGGCCTGGAGGCCGAACTTGGAGTCGTTCGCCAGGCGTAGCGCCTCGTCGAAGTCGGCGAAGGTGTCGATCGTCGCCACCGGGCCGAAGATCTCCTCGCACCAGACCTTGGCCTCTTTCGGCGGCGCCTTCAGCAGGGTCGGGGCCAGGCAGCGGCCCTCGTCGACCAGCTCTCCCCCGGTCAGCAGTTCCGCCCCGCCGGCGACCGCCTCGTCGACCCACTGCTTGACCCGGTCGCGGTCGTCGGGGGTGATCAGCGGACCGACGTCGGTGCCCTCGTCCATCGGGTCGCCGACGGTCAGCTTCTCGACGTTGGCGACGAGGCGAGCGACGAACTCGTCGGCGACGGCCTCGTGGACGAGGATTCGCTGGATCGAGATGCAGCTCTGGCCGGCGTGGGAGAAGGCGTGGATCTGAGCTTTGTCGGCGGCCGCTTCCCAGTCGCCGTCGTCGTTGACGATCAGCGGCGCGTTGGAGCCGAGCTCCAGGTTCACCTTCTTGTGCGGGACCTTGGCGCGGATGTCCCAGCCGACCGGGGCCGAGCCGGTGAAGGTGATCGCCTTGGTCAGCGGGTGCTCGACGATCTTGTTGCCGACCTTGGAGCCGGGGCCTGGGATGACGGAGAGCCAGTTCTCCGGCAGGCCGGCCTCGACCAGGATCTCGGCCAGCTTCAGGGCCGAGATCGGCGTCTGCCCGGCCGGCTTGAGGACGACCGAGTTGCCGGCCGCGATCGCCGGCCCGAGCTTGTGGGCGACGAGGTTGAGCGGGAAGTTGAAGGGGCTGATCGCGCCGACCACGCCGTAGGGGACGCGCAGCATCACGCCGAGCTTGCCGGCGCCGGCGGCGGCGGCGTCCATCGGCACCGTGCCGCCGGTCACCTTGCGCGCCTCGACCGCGGAGAACTCGAGCGTGGAGACGCAGCGTTCGGCCTCGACCGTGGCGGTCTTGATCGGCTTGCCGGCCTCGGCGGCGATCGCCGCCGCCAGCTCGGCGCGGCGCTCGGCGACCAGCTCGGAGGCCCGCTCCAGCACCGCCGCCCGCTTGTGCTGGGGGAAGTCGGCGTTCTCGAACGCCTCGTGCGCGGCCTCGATCGCCCGCTCTACAAGCGCTTCGTCGCCCTGGGCGACGCGGCCGACGACGCTGCCGTCGTAGGGGCTCTTCACCTCACTCCACTCGCCGGTCTCCATCCACTCGCCGGCGGCGAGGAGCTTGTGGTCGGTTGCAGTCATGTGCCCAGACTACGTCCCCGGATAGGCAGGCCGCTACTCCTGTTTGTTGAATCTGTTGGCTCAGTGATGTCCAAGCTCACCAAGCTTCTCGTCGCCCTCGTCGCGCTCCTATCCGTCTACCCGGTGGCCGCCCAGGCCAGTGTCAGCTGGGTCGTCCACGGGCGCGGCTTCGGCCACGGGGTCGGGATGAGCGCCTACGGCGCCTACGGCTACGCCAAAGCCGGCAAGAGCTACAGCTTCATCCTCGGCCACTACTACCGCGGGACGACGATCGGCACGCTCGACAAACCGCGGGTGGTGCGGGTGCTGCTCGACATCTCCCCCGGCGACGTCGAATTCAGCGGCGCGACCAGCGCTTGCGGCAAAGCCCTCGACCCGGCCCGCAGCTACGAGGCGCACCGGGTCGGCAAGACCGTGAAGCTGCGCAGCTCGGGCGGCAAACCGATCGCGAACTGCGGGCGGAAACTGCGCGCCGCGGGACGCGGCAAAGTCGCGATCGCCGGCCAGGGCACGTTCCGCGGCGCCCTGGAGACGGTGCCGACCGAAAGCGACGCCGGCTCGCTCAACGTCGTCAACGCCCTGGCCCTGGAGCAGTACGTCAAAGGGGTAATGCCAAATGAGGTGCCGCCCTCATGGCCGACCGAGGAGTTGAAAGCGCACGCGCTGGCGGTCCGCTCGATCGCCCTCACCGGCGACGTCGGCGGTAACGGCTTCGAGCTCTACTCCGACACCCGCAGTCAGGTCTACGAGGGATTGGAAAGCGAGTACGACCGCACCAACCAGGCGGTCGACGCGACCCGCGGCCAGGTCGTGATGTACGGCAACGAAGTCGCCCAGACCCTCTACTCAGCCTGCTCGGGCGGCCACACCGAGAGCGCCGTCAACGTCTTCGGCTCGCCGGTCCCCTACCTGGTCGGCGTCCCCGACCCCTACGACTACTACTGCCCGCTGCACAAGTGGACGTTGGACTTCAGCGGCCCGGAAATCAGCTCCCGCCTCGGCGGCTACCTGCAGGGAAAGCTGAAACAGGTGGTGGTCACCAAGACCGGCCTCTCGCCGCGGATCATCAGCGCCAAACTGGTCGGCACCGGCGGCACGACCACCGTCACCGGCTCACAGCTCTCGGTCGCGCTCGGCGGCCACGACACCTGGATGACCTTCGAAAAGGTGGTCTCCAAATAGGCCTGTCGCTTTTGTTCGCCCCTCCCGAACAAAAGCGACACTCAGCCGTCGGGGTAGGGCTGGATCGGGATGCCGTGATCCGTCTCCCGCATGCCTAGCTCGTAGGCGCCGCCGCCCGGCAGGGTCAGCTTGCGCGGCGGCTGGCCCGGGCGTTCGACGGTCAGCTCGAGGTCGGCTACCGAGCAGTTGACGGTGTTGTGCTCGGGACCCTTGGGGTCGGCGTAGACCCAGCCGACGAAGTCCTTCTCCGGCGCCGAGACGCGGCCGTGGACGACGATGTCCTTGCCCGGGAGGAGGAAGCTGCAGACCGAGGGCTGCTCCTCGATCCGCGCCGAGCGGATCGCGCCGAGGCCGCCGAGCCGGTGCTCGACGCCTTCTAGGACGAGCATCCCGGAGGGGATCCAGGGACTGGTGCGGGAGCCGAGGCGGACGCGGGCGGCGCCGGCGTCGAAGTAGGTATCGGGCGCGTCGGCGAAGCCGGTGCCCTCGAGCCAGACCCAGCGCTCGGCGTGCTCGGTCCCCCAGTTGTGGCCGATCATCCCCGGCCAGCCGCTCAGCTCGTACGGTTCGCCGTCGACCTCGAGCCGGCCTTCGAAGCGGGCGTCAGGATAGGGCGCGAGGAACTTCGTCTTCGGCAGCGGCGCCTTGTAGAGCCAGTCGGCCGGCAGGTATTTGCAGGGCTCCGCCTCGCCGCTGAAGGTGAAGGACCAGGCGGCGCTGAGCGCCTCGGTATCGACCGAGCCCTCGGCGCGGCCGGGACCGATCACCGCGTCGGCGACGCGAATCCACTCGCCCGCCGGCGCCTCCAGCTGCGCCGCCGGCACCGTCACCTTGGTCGCCCGCGGCCCGTCCGCCTTGCGGTCGAAGAGGCAGAACCAGATCGAGCCGTTGGGCTCGGCCCCAGGCCGCTTGTGAACCGTGTGCCGGATCCAGACGCCTTTGCCGCCCTCCGGTTGGCAGGCCTTGATGTAGAAGCTCTCGTAGTGGCCGGCCTTGGCGGCGACCTCCGGGAACCGCGCCCGTTCCTCCATGTGGAGGACTTTAGCCCGATGTCTCCCTCAGTCGCCCGCCTCGCGCAGTGGCGGGGGCGGCGGCGATTCGAAGCCGAGCATCGCCACCGTCGCCGTCACCACCTCCTCCCCCGAGCCGGCCAACCGGTCGCGCGCGTCGAGGCGGATCTGGCTCAGCTCCTCGAAGGTCGCCGCCAGCTTGGCGATCACTTCGCTCCAGCCGCGCTCGTCGAGCTGCATCGGCATCCAGGTCAGGTGCCGGTCCGGGCGGGCGTCGAAGGTGTCCTCGGCGATCGCCCGGTCGGCGCGGGCGACCATGCCCTGCAGGGAGACGCGAGAGAGCTTGCGCCGCGACTCCCGCGGCATCGCTTCGAACTCGGCATCGTCGAAGAAGACCCGCGCCTTGCCTTCGTAGACGTGCTCGACGGCGCCGCGCCGCGGGATCGATTCGATCACCTCCAGGCAGCCTTCCTTCTGCAGCTCGCGGAAGTGGTAGGAGGCGAGCGAGAGAGCCTGCTGATAGGTCGTGTAGTGCTCCTTCGGGATCAGCCCTTCCTCGACGAACTGGCTGGGGCTGCGCGGGCCTTCGTTGAGGACTTCGAGGATCCGCACCCGCAGCGGGTGCTTTAGGGCGGTGCTGATCGTTTCCCTGCGCTGCTTCGCCTCGCCTTCGCTCCCCGCCATCCCCAAGCCCTTTCGATTGATCGACTGGTTGCCAGGCATGACGATAGGGCATAAATGCTCGGAAGGAGCAGGGAAATGGCTAGCCAGAGCCCTTTACTGAGCCCACTCGAAGCAATAGAAACCGATGCATCACTGGGAAGGACGCTTCCGGTGAGGGAAGGAGGTGATGCGTTGTGAGGCTCAGCGGATGCAGTGAGGCGTACCCGGCAACCTCGATTCATAAGGGGGGCTGAGGCCCGCGGCTGCCGCCCCGATGCGATCGGCGGGGCGGGGCCGACCGGCCCGGCGGCGTCAGACCTTGATCGTGATCACGTCGCCGTCCTGAACGAGGTAGTCGCGACCCTCGATCCGCAGCAGGCCCTTGTCGCGGGCCGCCGCGTAGCCGCCGCAGGCAACCAGCTGGTCCCAGCCGATCGCTTCGGCTTTGACGAACGCTTCCATGATCTCGGTGTGGATCGTCCCCGCCGCCTCCAGCGCGGTGGCGCCGCGGCGCAGCGGCCGGGCGACCGCCTCCTTGCCCTCGCCGGCGGTGAAGAAGGTGATCAGCTCCAGCAGGTCGTAGGCGGCGCGGACGAGGCGCGCCAGACCCGAGCCCTCGACCCCGTAGGACTCGCGCATCTCCTCGGCTTCGGCCGGGTCGAGCTCGGCCAGCTCGCCCTCGATCCGGGCGCTGACCGCGACCACCCCGGCGCCGACCGAGTTGGCGTGGGAGACGACGGCTTCCGGCGGCTCGGCGTCGCCCTCGTCGACGTTGGCGACGTAGAGGATCGGCTTGGTGGTGAGCCCGCCGAGATCACGGGCGGCGTTCGGGGCGGCGTCGGGGACCGGGATCGAGCGCGCCGGCCTGCCGGCGGCGAGCGCCTCGTGCACCGCGGTCAGCCAGCCGTGCTCGGCGATCGCTTCGGCGTCGCCCGACTTGGCCTGCTTGCCGACCCGCCCGAGGCGGCGCTCGACCTGGTCGTAGTCGGCGAGGACCAGCTCGGTCTCGATCGTCTCGATGTCGGCCAGCGGGTCGACCCTGCCGTCGGGGTGCGGCACGTCGGATTCGGTGTGGCAGCGGACGACGTGGCAGATCGCGTCGGTCTCGCGGATCGAGGCGAGGAACTGGTTGCCCAGCCCCTCGCCCTCGGAGGCGCCTTTGACCAGGCCGGCGATGTCGTGGAAGTCGATTTTCGCCGGCACAAGCTCGGAGCTGCCGACGGTCTCGGCGACCTTCTCCAGGCGCTCGTCCGGGACCAGGGCGACGGCGACGTTGGGCTCGATCGTCGTGAACGGGTAGTCGCCGGTCTGGGCGCCGCCCTTGGTCAGGGCGTTGAAGAGGGTGGACTTGCCCGCGTTCGGCAGGCCGACGATCCCGACCTTCATGAGGGCAGCGGCACGATCAGGCCGAGGAGGACGCCGAGGACGGCGCCGGCGAGGACGTCGGAGGGGTAGTGCATGCCGAGGTAGGGCCGGCCGAGTGCCAGCGCGAAGGCGACGACGAAGGCGGCGCCCATCGCCGGGTCGACGCGGACCATCGCCGTCGCCACCGCGAAGGACGAGGTGGCGTGGGCGGAGGGGAAGCTGAGACTGCTGGGGGCGCCGCCGAGCGGCGGCAGGCCCTCGAGCACGGGCCGCGGCCGCTTGACGACGAGCTTGACGAGGTAGTTGAGCCCGATCGCGAAGGGGCCGAGCAGGGCGCAGACCAGCCACTGCTCCCAGCGCGAGTTGTCGAGGACCGCCAGCGCGGCGCCGAGCAGGAACCAGACGAGGGCGTTGTTGCCGGCCTTGCCGAGCGCGATCGCGGCGTCCTCCACCGCGGGGCTGTGGCCGTGGGTCCGCATCCAGCGCAGCAGCTTCAGGTCGAGGTCGCGCATCGGCGCGAGAGACTATTGGGAGATGCCCTCCGTCCCCGGCTTCACCCACACCCCCGGCAACCACTGCGGCTCGACCGCGCTGCGCAACCTGCTCGCCTTCCACGGGGTGGAGATCAGCGAGGAGATGGCCTTCGGGCTCGGCGCGGGAGCGGGCTTCTATTACCTGGCGCTGGACGACGCCTCGCCGAGCCGCTGGTTCAACGGGCGCACCGCCCGGCTGGAGGAGAGCTTCCGCGAGCTGACCGGGGCGGCGCTGGAGATGCGGACCTTCGCCGAGGAGGACGGGGCGGCGGCCTGGGAGGCGGCGCGGTCCGAAGTCGAGGCCGGCAACCCGGCCCTCCTCCTCACCGACATCTATTACCTCGACCACTACGGCAACTCGGCCCACTTCCCGGGACACGCCGTGGTGCTGGCCGGCTACGACGACGAGGTCGCCCACCTCTCCGACACCGGCTTCGAGGAGCTGCAGACGACCCGGCTGGAGAACCTGGCCCGGGCGCGGCACAGCGGCCACCCCGCCTACCCGCTGGAAGGCCACATGTTCACGGTCGCGGAGAGCATCGACCGTGGGGCGCTGGAGGCGGCGGTGCCGCGGGCGATCGCCCGGGCGGCGAGCGAGATGCTGGAGCCGCCTTTCGGCGAGTTCGGCGGCGTGCCGGCGCTGGAACGCCTCGCCGCGGAGGCGGGCTCATGGCCGGAGGCCGTTTCGGACTGGCAATGGTGCGCCCGCTTCGCCTACCAGGTGATCGAGCGCCGAGGGACCGGCGGCGGCTGCTTCCGGCTGATGTATTGGCGCTTCCTGGAGGAGGCGGGGCGGGACGAGGCGCCGCTGGCGGCCGAGGCCGCGGCGAGGTGGACCGAGCTGGCGGAGGCGCTCCGGGAGGCGAGCGAAAGCGACGAGCCCCGGCCGGAGCTGTGGAGCGCGGTGAGCAGCAGCGCCCAGAGCGTGCTCGAGGCGGAGCGTCGCCTCTGGACCGCCCTCGGCGATTCGTCCGCCTGACGCCGCCGCTTCGGTTTGTCGATCCAACCGAGGGGTATTCAGCCCCCCATGACCATCGGAGCAGGCATCTTCCTCATAGCCGTAGGCGCGATCCTCAAGTTCGCCACCAACTTCCACGTCCAAGGCGTGGCAATAGACACCATCGGCGTGATCCTGATGATCGCCGGCGCCGTAGGCCTCCTGATCGGCCTATTCCAAGAAATCGTCTGGTCCCGCCGCACCCGCCCGGTCGCACCGGGCGAAGCCGCTCCGCCGGTGGAAGAACGGCGCGAAGTTCGCGAACAGCCGCCGCGGTACTAGCTCGGTCTCCAGGCCAGCCGGCTTGGAGCACTTGTCAGTACCAAATTCGAACGCTTTTGTTTAGATTGCCCGTTCTACCCGTAGGCACAGGTGGACGAAGGCATTCATGGGCTTCTATGTGCGGAAAAGCGTCAAGGCAGGGCCTTTCCGGTTCAACCTGAGCAGATCCGGAGTCGGCATCAGCGTCGGCGTGCCGGGCTTCAGTGCGGGCGCCGGTCCGCGAGGGAACTATGTGCGAGTCGGCAATGGCGGCGTGCAGTACCGCTCGACGCTCCGGGGTTCACCTGAGAACGAAGCTGCTTGGCGTCCCCCTCCCCCTCCTCCGGTCGCCGAGGTTTTGCTCGAGGACGTGACCGGCGCTTCTGCAAGCGAGCTGGTGCCCACGGGGCCCGGAGATCTCGTCGAGCAACTCAATATCGCCGCGGGACGGTGGCGGACCGTTCCCTGGGTGATCGGGTTTCTGATCCTGATCCTCCTGGCCCGACCGGTGGCCGGAACCATCCTCCTTCTCCCTGGGATTCCCTTGGTGGTCTGGTTGTGGTTTCAGGATCGGGCCCGCCGAACGGTGGTCGCCTTCTATGACGTCAACGATACGGCCGCCGACTGGTTCCAGCGGGTCGTAGACAGCACCCAGGGTCTCGCCGCCAATGACTTCGTTTGGCGCGTCGACGCGTCGGGCGACGTCCAGACGACCTACCAGTACAAGGTCAATGCGGGCGCTACGACGATCGTCTCGCGTTCCGTCGCCAAGGTCTCGCTGGAGCCGCCTCCGATATTGGCCACCAACATCGCGGTTCCGTCGATCGTTGTAGGCAAAGCGGGGATCTTCTTCCTCCCCGACCGGGTGTTGGTTAAGGACGGCAAGCGCTTCAGCGACGCCTCATACGGCGACCTGGAGATGGCATCTGGACACCTTCGCTTCAACGAGTCCGGTGCGGTGCCGAGAGACGCTCATCAGGTAGACGCCACCTGGCAGTACGTAAATGTCGATGGCGGTCCGGACCGTCGTTTCAAAAACAACCGGCAGTATCCGGTGATGCTCTATGGGGAGTTCGTCCTCGCCAGCCGCGGCGGCCTGTTCTGGCTCGTCCAGTGCTCACGTCCGCCCTCTGCCGAAGTGATGGTGAGCACCCTGCGAAGCCCGCCGGCGGCTCTCGCCGAAGTCGTCGACGCCTAGCAGGCGTTTCAGAAGACGGGAGCGACGGGACTCGAACCCGCGACCTCCGGCGTGACAGGCCGGCGCTCTAACCAGCTGAGCTACGCCCCCAGGGGAACTGCGGTGGGCCATTGGGGTGCGGCCCGGAGGGCAACGCTAGCGCATCCCGCGGGATCGGTTCTAGGCCGCCACGCGGGAGAGGTCGTGCAGGGTCTCTTCGATGCCGGCGCGGACCAGAGGTAGGTCGGGGACCGTGTCTCGGTCGGCGTTGAGGCCGAAGTAGACCCGGCCGTCGTAGCCGCCGGTGGCGACGCTCAGGGCCTGGCCCGAGCAGAGCGGGGCCATCGGGACGACGCGGCGCATCGGGGCGCCGAGCGAGTAGAGCTTCAAGGGGAAGGAGGGGATGTTGGTGACCGTCAGGTTGAAGAGCCGGGGTGTGAAGGCGACGCGGGCGATCACGCTCTGGACCAGGGGTGGGGTCAGGTCTGTTCGCTCCAGCGCGACGTTGGCAACGCCCGCCGCGCCTTCCCATGTCTCGCTCGCCGCCGCGGCGATCTTGCGGTAGCGGCGGAACGGGTCGGGCTCGGCAACCTCGAGCTCGACGAAGAGCGAGGAGACCTCCTCGCCCAGCAGCAGCGCGTCGCTCGCGCGCCGCAGGTTGAGCGGCAGGATCGCCCGCACCCGCTCGACCTCCTCGCCGCGCTGCTCGAAGAGCCGCCGCAGACCGCCGGCGACCGCCGTCAACACGACGTCGTTCGCGGTCCCGCCCAGCTCCCGGCCCATCCGCTCCAGCGCCTCGAGCGAGACGTCGAGGGGGGCAAGTCGGCGGTCGGTCCCGATCGCCCCGTTGAGGCTCGTCGGAACCGCCGGCTGCAGTTGCAGGTTCGCGAGCCGGGAGGCGATCACCCCCGAGCGCCAGAGCAGCGCCGCCACGTCACGGGGCTTGATCTCGGCGTCGACGCCGCCGACGCCGATCACGCCCCGCAGGCGCGTCAGCGCCGCCCGCTGCTCCTCCTCACCCAGCGCGGTGACCAGCTCCGCGAGGGTGGTCGCCCCCTCCTCCGGGTGCGGCTCGGCGTCGACCAGGGCAGCGGCGAGGTTCGCCGCGCTGAAGCCGTCGACCAGGCAGTAGTGGACCTTGAAGACCAGGGCCCACCGACCCCCCTCGAGCCCTTCGAGCAAGGTCACTTCCCAGAGCGGCCGGGAGCGATCGAGTCGCCGCGAGAAGTGGTCGCCCAGCCACTCGGTCAGCTGCTCCTCGCCCCCCGGAGCCGGCAGGGTGTCGCGGCGGATCAACTCGCCGACGTCGAAGGCGGGATCCGGCAGCCAGATCGGCATCGCAAGCTGCGCGACCTTGGGCGTCGAGAGGCGCCGGCGCAGGACCGAGGCGTCCTCCAGGCGCGACCGCGCCTGCTCGCGCAGCGTCTCCAGAGACGGGGGTCCGCCTCCCGGTACCGGATCGAAGACGTTGGCCCAGCCGATCTGCACCTGGGCGGAGGCGTCGGTCTCCTCGATCTCCAGGAAGGTCGCGTCGAGCGGGCTGAGGTAGCTGCGCATGAGAGTCAGCGGCGCATCGCCGGCTCCGGCTCGGCCGGCTCCGACAACGCGAACGGGGCCTCGACGGCGACGACGTCTTCCAACGTCGCTCGCAGGTCGGCTATCCGCTCGGCGCCATAGCGCTCTCCCCAGCGCTTCTCGATCTCGGCGAGGAGGCGGAAGCCGTAGGACTGGGCGGCTTCGCCTCGTTCCGTGAGGCGGACTAGCTTCGCCCGCCGGTCGTCGGGGTCAGGGGCGCGTTCGGCGTAGCCGAGCGCGACCAGGTCATCGACCACCTCCCCCGCCGACTGCTTGGTCATGTTCCCCCGCTCGGCGATCTCCGTCAGCCGCAGGCCGTTCTCCTTCATGTGGCGGAAGACGCAGCCGTGGGCGAGACGAATGTCGCTGAACTCGCTATTCGCCATCTCGCCGAGGAACTCCTCGATGACCGCGTCGAACGCGAGTTCGAGCAGACCGTGCAGCGGCATCGTCGCCGGGGGTGTGTTTGGACCAATCATGTTTTCCTAAGCGTACAGTCAGGGAACCTGACAAGGGCACCTGACCGGTGAGAATCCGTCCACCAACTTGGTCCCAGATAGGCTGCCGCGCGTGAAGCTGGTGAGCTTCGATTCAGGCGACGGACCGCGCGCTGGAGTCCTCGAGGACGGCCGGGTGGTCGACGCCTGGGCGCTGCTCGGCGAACCGCATCGCGGCAGTCTGCGCGAGCTGATCGCGGCTGGCCGGGTCGACGATCTGCGTAGCCGGCTCGGCGACAGCGGCGCGCCCTCGCATCCCCGGGCGGCGGTTCAGCTGCTGGCGCCGATCCCGGACCCGGAGAAGATCGTCTGCATCGGGCTCAACTACCGCAAGCACGCCGCCGAGGTCGGGATCGAGGAGCTCCCCGAGATGCCGACGATCTTCGCCAAGTACCCCAACGCGCTGGTGCCCGACGGGGCGACGGTGCGGGTGCCGACGGCGAAGACCGACTACGAGGCCGAGGTGGCGTTCGTCGTCGGCCGGCGGGCCAAGGATGTCAAGGAGGCCGAAGCGCTCGACCACGTCGCCGGCTACACCCTGCTCAACGACCTCTCCGCCCGCGACCTGCAGGGGGCGACCCCGCAGTGGATGCCGGGCAAGGTCTTCGACGGCTCGGCCCCATGCGGCCCCTGCCTGGTGACCCCGGACGAGGCCGGGCCGGCCGACGCGATCGCCATCCGCCTCACGCTCAACGGCGAGGAGATGCAGAGCGGCGCCACCGACGACCTGATCTTCAGCGTCCCGCAGCTGGTGGCGCAGCTCTCGCGCCTGATGACCCTGGAGCCCGGCGACGTCGTCTCCACCGGCACCCCGGAGGGCGTCGGCATGGGCCGCAAGCCGCGCGTCTGGCTCGCCGACGGCGACGAGATCGCGATCGAGTCGCCAACCCTCGGCCGGCTCGTCACCCGGATCAGCGCCTAGCCCTACTCGGTCAGCGACTGGGGCCGCGCGGGATCTCGTATGCCTTCGCCGGCAGGCGGGCCGAAAGCGGGCGGGTCGCCGAACGCAGTTGTTCCCGCATACCGGGAACAAGTGCGTTCGGTCGCGCCGAGGCGCTCGCGCCCGCCGCGGTCCAGCGGGGGCGGTAGGGCGTGAAGGCGAGCAGGGCGTTCCAGGTTTCGGTGTCGACGATGCCGTTGGCCGGCAGGCCGCGGGCTTCCTTGAACTCACGGACGGCGCGGGCGGTCTTGGGGCCGAAGAACCCCGTTACCGGCAGGTCGGCGCCGGCGGCGATCAGGTGCTCCTGCGCCCAGACGACGAGGTCGCCGCGGCTTTTGCGTTTCAGCAGCGGGTGGACGACTTCCTGGCGGTAGCCGGCGACCGGCTCGGTCGCGCCGTCGTCCCCGAGCGCCCCCCACTCCCGGCCGTTGGTCTCCTGCCAGGACCACCAGCTCGGCGGCAACCCGCCGAAGCTGGCGGCGAAGCGGCGGAAGAGCTTTATCCCGGCGCTACCGGGGGCTTCGTAGGTCTGGCCGATCGGGTAGATCGGGTGGCCGTAGACGCGGTTGTAGAGGTAGGTGTGCTCGTAGACCTCGCGCACCGAGGTGCCGATCGTCTTCCAGTACATCTGCGGCTGGTTGTAGGTGGCGCCGCCCGGGCCAAGGAAGACCGAGTAGGGGAACGAGGGGTGGTAGTCGACATATGGGAAGGCGGCGAGGGAGATCGGATAGGCGTCGCCGACGCGGGCGCGCAGGGCGCGGACGTAGGTGTCGGCGGCGGCGTACTTGCCCTCGTAGTCGGCCTCGGCGTCGATCGCGAAGCAGTCGGCGCCGCGCTTGACCGCGGCGGCGGCGATCCTCGCCTCGGCGAGCGGCGCGTCGCCGTAGACGAACTGCCAGGCGCAGGCGTTGAGTCCGGCGCGGTGCAGGGTCGCGACGAGGCCTTTGCTGAACTGGCTCCAGTAGGTGCCGCCGTCGCCGGACTTGACGTAGACGGTGCCGACGTCGTTGCGCTTGGCGCGGGCGACGATCGCGGCGACGCTGCCCCCCTCCGAGCGGTCGACGTACCAGACCCACATCCCCTGCCGGTCGAAGGCCGAGTTGCCGAGGTTGCCGCCGTTTTCCACCTGCCCGGCGCCGCCGGTCTCGGCCGCGCCCCAGGCGGGGGCGAGCGCCGCCGCGACGAGCGCGGCGAGGGCAGCCAGCAGCGCCAGCGCGCCGCGTCTCCTCTGGGGCAGGGAACTCACAACCGGTTCCAACACGGTAGTGGCAGCGATGCTGCGGGTACCGGTTTGGGGACTCGATGCAACCGATCCCAGCACGGCCTCGTATGGATGGGCGATGAAGATCGCGATCGTCGGGACGGGCATCTCCGGGTTGGTGGCTGCCCACAAACTGCATCCCGAGCACGAGATCGTCGTCTACGAGGCGAGCGAGCGGATCGGCGGCCACACCCACACCGTGCCGGTCGAGGCCGCCGACGGGACCCACTGGATCGACACCGGCTTCATCGTCTTCAACGACCGCAATTACCCGGAGTTCGAAGCGCTGTTGGCGGAGCTGGGCGTGCCGAGCCAGCCCTCGCACATGAGCTTCTCGGTCTCCGACGGCGGCCGGTTCGAGTACAGCGGCACGCCCTGGGGCCTCTTCGCCCGCCCCGCGCATCTCGTCAGCCCGACCTTCCTCGGCATGCTGCGCGACTGGCGCCGCTTCAACCGCGAGGCGCGGGCGCTGATCGGGATGAACGGGACGGCGCCCTCGCTTGGCCACTGGCTCGAGCAGCAGGGCTTCTCGCGCCACTTCGTCGAGCGGCTGATCGTGCCCCAGGCAAGCGCCGTCTGGTCGGCCGATCCGGCGCAGATGTGGAGCTTCCCGGCCAGCTTCATGGCCGAGTTCTTCGAGAACCACGGCATGTACTCGTTGCGCGACCGGCCGCGGTGGCGGACCGTGAGCGGCGGCTCCCGCAGCTACGTCGAGGCGATCGCGGCGCCGTGGCGGGACCGGGTGCGGACGGGAGCGGCGGTACGGCGGATCGAGCGGCTGCCGGACGGCGTGCGGATCGAGGCCGAGGGCTGCGAGAGCGAGGAGTTCGACTGGGTCGTGATCGCCACCCACTCCGACCAGGCGCTGACGATGCTCGGTGACCCGAGCGAGGCTGAGCGCGAGGTGCTTGGCGCGATCCCCTACCAGGCAAACGAAGCCGTCCTCCACACCGACGCCTCGCTGATGCCGCGGCGGCGCGCCGCCTGGTCGAGCTGGAACTTCCACCTCAGCGAGGAGCCGGCGGCGGGCTCGACCGTCACTTACTGGATGAACAACCTGCAGCGGCTGCGGTCGAAGCAGCACTACTTCGTGACCCTCAACCAGGGCGAGCGGATCGACCCGGCAAAGGTGATCCGACGCATCTCCTACGACCACCCCGTCTACACGAAGGAGGGGGTCGCGGCGCAGGCCCGCCACGCGGACATCAGCGGCGCCGCCCAGCGCACCCACTACTGCGGCGCCTACTGGGGCTGGGGCTTTCACGAGGACGGCGTCGCAAGCGCGTTACGTGTCTGTGACGAGATCGAAACCACGCCCGGGGTGTCTGAGTTCTCCCGCCATATACGGGGGTCGAGCTCAGACACCCCCGATGAGGAGGCGCTCGCCGCATGAGCGCCTCGGCCGTCTACGAGGGTTGGGTCCGGCACCGGCGCTTCGAGCCGGTCGAGCATGAGTTCCGCTACCCGCTCTTCCTCATGTACCTGGACCTGGCGGAGCTGCCGGAGGTGCTCGACCCCTATCCGTTCTTCTCGGCCCGGCGGCGCGCGCTCGCCCGCTTCCGCCGCGAGGACTTCATCGGCGACGCGGCGCGGCCGCTCGACGAGTGCGCCCGAGAGACGGTCGCCGACGTCACCGGCGAGCGTCCCTCCGGGCCGGTCCGCCTGCTCGCCGGCCTGCGTTACTTCGGCCACTCCTTCAACCCGGTCTCCTTTTACTACTGCTTCGACCAGGACGGGAAACGGGTAGATGCAGTCGTGGCCGACGTGCGGAACATCCCCTGGGGCGAGGGCCATCCCTACGTCTTGGCGCGCGGCGAGCGCCGCGGTACGGTGCTCGGTGACGAGCTCGAGAAGACCTTTCATGTCTCGCCGCTGATGGGGATGGACCAGACCTACGCCTTCCGCGCCACCGAGCCGGGCGACCGCCTCGTCGCCCACATCGAGTCGCGCCCGCGCGAGTCCGCGGAAAGTCGCCCTGACGACGAAGTTTCGCGGACTCGTCGAGGCATGAAGACCTTCGACGCGACGCTCAGCCTGCGGCGCCGGCCGCTCAGCCGCAGCACCCTCACCCGCCTGCTCGCCCGCTACCCGGCGATGTCGCTGCAGGTGGTGGCGAAGATCTACGCCCAGTCGCTGCGGTTGAAGCTGAAGGGCGCCAAGTACCACCCGCACCCGGAAGGGAGCCGCCCCCGGGGGTTCGTCTCGCCATGAGGGACACGCTCGCCCGCGCCGGCGTCGGGGCCGTCCTCGGCCGGGTCAGCAACGGCCGCATCGACGTCGTCGAAGGCTCGCGCGAACGCAGCTTCGGGCCGCCCGACGCGGAACTGACCGCCACCCTCCAGATCAACGACCCGGCTGCCTGGCGCGGGCCGCTGCGCGGCAGCGTCGGCCTCGGCGAGAGCTACGTCGACGGCCTCTGGGAGACCGACGACCTCGTCGCCCTGATCCAGATCGCCGCCCGTGAGCTGCGCGAGATGGACGGGGTGCGCGGCCTCGTCGCCCGCCCGCGCGGCCTCTGGCACAGGGTCCGCCACCTGGTCCCCGAGAACACCCGCGGCGGCGCCCGCCGCAACATCTCCGCCCACTACGACCTCGGCAACGACCTCTTCGCCGCCTTCCTCGACGAGCGGATGATGTACAGCTGCGCCTACTTCGCCGACGACACGGTCGGCCTCGAGGGGGCGCAGCTGGCGAAGCTCGACCGGATCTGCGACCGGCTGCGGCTCGGCCCCGAGAACCACCTGCTGGAGATCGGCACCGGCTGGGGCGGGATGGCGATCCACGCCGCCCGGCGCAACGGCTGCCGCGTGACCACGACGACGATCTCCCGCGAGCAGTTCGAGCTGGCGCGGCAGCGGGTCCGCGACGCGGGCCTCGAGGACCAGGTGACGGTGCTGCTGCAGGACTACCGCGACCTCGAAGGGCGCTACGACCGCCTGGTCAGCGTCGAGATGATCGAGGCGGTCGGCTGGCAGTACTTCGACGACTTCTTCCGCCGCTGCGATCAGCTGCTCAGCGACGACGGCCTGATGCTCCTGCAGGCGATCACGATCGACGACGGCATCTACGAGATCGAGAAGGGGGCGAAAAGCTTCGCCAACACCCACGTCTTCCCCGGCGGCTGCCTGCCGTCGGAGGGTCTGATCACCAGCTGCCTGGAGCGCGTCACCAGCATGAAGCAGGTCTGGTTCGACGACATCACCGCTCACTACCCGCCGACCCTGGCCGAGTGGCGCGAGCGCTTCTTCTCCGCCTGGGAGCGGCTGCGCGACCGCGGCTACGACGAGCGTTTCCGCCGCCTCTGGGACTTCTACCTCTCCTCCTCGGAGGCGGGCTTCCGCGAGCGGCGGATCGGCGACGTCCAGGCCCTCTTCGCGAAGCCGGGCGCGCGGTGAGCGAGCAACTGCTGCTGCTCCACGGGCTGGGCGGCACCCGCAGCATCTGGGAGCCGACGATCCCGCTGCTGGAGGGCGAGCGCGAGGTGCACGCGGTCGACATGCCGGGCTTCGGAACGACGCCGCCGCTGCCCGAGGGCGAAGAGGCGACGGCGGCGAACCTCGCCCGCGCCGTGCACGAGGAGTGCGTCCGGCAGGGAGTCGAGCGGCCGCACGTCGCCGGCAACTCGCTCGGCGGCTGGGTGGCGCTGGAAATGGGCCGCTTCGGTTGGGCGGCCTCGGTCACGACCCTCTCCCCCGCCGGCCTCTGGTCGCGCCCGCTGGGCGAACCGCAGGGCGGCGGCGCGCGAATGCTGCTGCGCGACTCGCCCTGGGTGCACGCCGCCCGCCCGTTCCTCTCGGTCGCCCTGCGCTTCCCGCAGACGCGGCGGGCCGCCTTCCAGTCGATCGCCGCCCACCCGGAGCGGATCCCGCCCGACGCGGCGCACGAGCTGGCGCTCGGCTGGCTCGAGGGCGAGGGATACGACGCCGCCAACCGGGCGATGCGCAACCACGTCTTCGACCCCGCCGGCTACCCCGAGGACGTGCCGGTGACGATCGCCTGGTGCGAGCGCGACCGCCTGCTCGGCCCCCCGAAGCCGCACCGCCGCCCGGCCGGCGCCCGCTTCCTCGTCCTCCCCGGCGTCGGCCACACCCCCACCTGGGACGACCCCGAGCTGGTCGCCCGCACGCTGCTGGAGGGCAGCGCCGTAAGCTTGCGCCGATGATCATCGAGAGAACCGAGAACCCGATGTGGCTGTCGAACGCCTATCTGGTCGCCGACCCCGACCGCGGCACCGGCGTCCTGATCGACGGCAACGACGAGCTCGGACCGCTGTTGGAGCGGGCCGAGCGCGACGGGATCGAGATCACCCACGTCCTCGTCACCCATCCCCACGGCGACCACGTCGCCGGCCTCGCTGAGGCGCGAGCCAAGCTCGGCAACCCGCCATTGGTCGCCCACGCCGACTGCGCGGACGAGCTCGACGAGGAGGTCGAGATCGTCCTCGGCGACGGTGAGAAGCTCGAAGCCGGCGGGCTGGAGGTCGAAGCGATCTACACCCCCGGCCACGCCGCCGGCCACCTCGCCTTCCTCGTCAACGGCTCCGACGTCTTCACCGCCGACGTCCTCTTCAAGGGGACCGTGGGCGGGACGATGGCTCCCGGCGCCAGCGGCTTCGCCGACCTGCAGGCCTCGGTGATGCGGCTGATGGAGCTGCCGCCGAACACCACCGTCCATCCCGGTCACAAAGAGCCGACGACGATCGCCGCCGAGTGGGAGGGCAACCCCTTCGTGCGGATCTGGCGCGGCCTCGACTCGACCGGCGAGGAGGCGGTGACGGTCTGGGGCCGACCGGCGATGCTGAAGCTCTGGGCCCCCGACTACGACGGCGGCAACAAGGCCTGGATCGTCTTCGGCGATTCAGGCGAGGACGCCATCGTCGGCGGCTCGCAAGTAGAGAAATAGCGAGACCGCAAAAAAGCACCTCCAGGGTGCCTTTTTGCGGTCTCGATGTTGCCGGAACTAGCGGATCACCGCTTCCATCAGGATCCAGCAGCCGTCGGTCTCGGTCGCGGGGCGGAAGGAGCTGCCCAGCGGCGGCGTGTAGATCAGGGTGTTGTCGCCGCCCGAGGAGCAGCGGACCATCGAGGTGATGTTGCCCTTCAGCGCCAGCTGCTGCCCCTTCTTCACCGGGACGTTGACGTCGAAGGTCTCGACCCGGTAGCTGCCGGATTCCTCGTTGGCTTCGGTCTGGCCCTGGTAGCTGATCCGGGGACCGTTGGCGACGACCTTCGCTTCGTTCGCGCCGAACAGAGTCGAGCGCTTGACCTTGGCGATCTGCAGCTTGAAGCTGCCGGCACCGCCGGCGATCAGCCGGATCTTCTTGATCGTGCCGGTCTTCGGGGCGAGCTCGCCGCCGTCGGGGCGGCCGTAGGCTTCGTTCTGCACCATCGTGCAGGGGCCCGGCGCTTCCTGGCTGCACTTGAGGCCGGGGAGTGAGTTGGACGGCTGCACCGTCGGGTTCAGCTTGGAGCCGAACTTGACGGGCGCGGCCAAGGCGGTGGCGGGGACGAGGGCCAGGGCGAGTACTGCGATTGCGGCAAAGATGATCTTCTTCATTTCGGGTTCCTCCTGGGTCTTGGTTGGTCGACTTGATGTCGTGGACCCAGATTCGCCCGGATCTCCATCTCCTCCCAGCCCCCCAAGGGGTGAACCGGGTCACCCCCGGCAATGGCCAGCGGAGGAGGGAGCCCCTCTCCAGACGCTCAACGGCGAGCCATAAGCGAGCAGTGTCTGGGGAGGGCCTCCCTCCCCGCCCCCTACAACTCCCGCCTGTTGACGATCCCCGTCTGCAGCGCCCGTTCGGCCAGCCCGACCCGCTTCTGGTTCTGCGGCAGGTCGCCGACCTCGAGCTTCTCGAACAGCGCCCGCAGGTGGGTCTTGACCGCGTCGACGCTGAGGTGCAGCTCTTCGCCGATCTGCTGGTTGGTCGCCGGGGTCGCGAACGAGTC
>DASUTJ010000099.1:0-22591 GCA_036374655.1 Solirubrobacterales bacterium
AGGACTACGGCGGCCTCGAGGGCAAATGCCACGAGGCGCTGGTGCTGAACCGGCCCGACGTGATCGAGGGGGTCCACACCTCGATGCTCGAAGCCGGCGCCGAGGTGGTCGAGACCGACACCTTCCAGGGCTCGCGGCTGAAGCTCGACGAGTGGGGACTCGGGGAGCACACGCTCGAGATCAACACCAAGGCGGCGGAAATCGCCCGCAAGGCCGCCGGCGATGACCGCTTCGTCGCCGGCTCGATCGGCCCGACCGGGTTCCTGCCTGCCTCGACCGACCCGACCCTGGGCGACATCTCCTTCGGCAGCCTCGTCGAGGTGTTCGCCGAGCAGGCGCGCGGCCTCGTCGAGGGCGGCGCCGACCTGATCATCATCGAGACCGCGCAGGACATCCTCGAGGTCAAGGCGGCGATCTTCGGCGCCCGCGAGGCCTTTGCCGCAACCGGCCGGGCGCTGCCGATCCAGTGCAGCGTCTCGCTGCTGCCCAATGGCGGCAAGATGCTGCTCGGCACCGACATCCGCGCGGTGCTGACGACGCTGGCCGCGCTCGACGTCGACGTGATCGGACTCAACTGCTCGACCGGCCCGGAGGACATGCGCGACGCGATCCGCTTCCTCGGCGAGACCAGCCCGCTGCCGGTCCATTGCATCCCCAACGCCGGCCTGCCGCTGCAGGGCCCCGATGGCGAGACGATCTTCCCCGAAGAGCCCGGGCCGCTGGCCGCGACGCTTGGCGAGTTCGTCGAGCGCTACGGCGTCGGCATCGTCGGCGGCTGCTGCGGCACCACGCCCGAGCACATCGCCGCGATCCGCGAGCGCGTCGACGGCCGCACCCCGGGCGAGCGGCCGGCGCCAGGGCAGATCGAAGTCTCCTCGATGATGACCTCGACCCCGCTGGTGCAGGAGCCGCGGCCGACGCTGGTCGGCGAGCGGGTCAACTCGCAGGGCTCGAAAAAGGCCAAGGAACTTCTCCTGGCTGACGATTACGACGGCCTCGTCCAGGTCGCCGAAGACCAGGTCGAAGGCGGCGCCCACGTGCTCGACACCTGCGTCGCCCTGACCGAGCGCCAGGACGAGGACGAGCAGATGACCGCGGTGGTGAAGCGGATCTCGCTGACCCAGCCGGCGCCGATCCAGGTCGACTCGACCGAGCCGGAGGTGATCAAGGCCGCCCTCGAGCAGATCCCGGGACGGGCGATCGTCAACTCGATCAACCTCGAGGCCGGGCGCGACAAGGCCGACACCGTGATCCCGCTGGCCAAGGCGCACGGCGCGGCGCTGATCGCGCTGACGATCGACGAGGTCGGGATGGCGAAGACGGCCGACCGCAAGGTCGAGATCGCCGAACGGATCCGGGACATCGCCTGCGGCGAGCACGGCCTCGACCCCGAGGCGCTGATCTTCGACGCCCTCACCTTCACCCTCACCACCGGCGACGAGGAGTGGAAGCCCTCGGCGGTGGAGACGATCGAGGGCATCCGCCGGATCAAGGCGGAGATCCCCGGCGTCAAGACCTCGCTCGGCGTCTCCAACGTCTCCTTCGGCGTCTCCCCCCGCCCCCGCGCGGTGCTCAACTCGGTTTTCCTGCACCACTGCGTCGAGGCGGGTCTCGACCTGGCGATGGTCAACCCGAACCACATCACTCCCTACGGCGAGATCCCCGAGGAGGAGCGGCAGCTGACCGACGACCTGGTCTTCAACCGCCGCGAGGACGCGCTCGAGCGCTTCATCTCCCACTTCGAGTCGAAGGGCGAGGAGGCCGAGACCGAGGCCGCCGACCCGACCGCGGGGATGGAGCCCGAGGAGGCCCTGCACTGGCACATCCTGCGGCGCAAGAAGGACGGCGTCGAGGAGTGGATCGACCGCTCGGTGGAGAAGATCGGCGCCGTCCCGACCCTCAACGAGGTGCTGCTGCCGGCGATGAAGGAGGTCGGCGACAAATTCGGCGCCGGCGAACTGATTCTGCCCTTCGTCCTGCAGTCGGCGGAAGTGATGAAGCGGGCGGTGGCCCAGCTGGAGAACTACCTCGACCGGATCGACGGCCACACCAAGGGCAAAGTCGTGATCGCGACCGTCTTCGGCGACGTCCACGACATCGGCAAGTCGCTCGTCAACACGATCCTCACCAACAACGGCTACACGGTGATCGACCTCGGCAAGCAGGTCCCGGTCGACACGATCATCGAGGCCGCGGTCGAGAACGAGGCCGACGCGATCGGTCTCTCGGCGCTGCTGGTCTCGACCTCGAAGCAGATGCCGACCTGCGTCGCCGAGCTGCACCAGCGCGGCCTCGACTTCCCGGTGCTGATCGGCGGAGCGGCGATCAACCGTGACTTCGGCCGCCGCACGCTCTACCCGAAGGGCAAAGAATCGGACGAGGTCTACGAGCCCGGCGTCTTCTACTGCAAGGACGCCTTCCAGGGCCTCGACACGATGGACGCGCTGGTCGACAGCGACGCGAGGGCGGCGCTCGTCGAGCGGATCAGGGGCGAGGCCAAGCAGCTGCGCGAGAAGCCGGTCGTGGTCGACGACTCGCCGCCGACGACCGACGACAGCGTGCGCTCCAGCGCCCGTACCGACGTGCCGATCCCGGCGCCGCCCTACTGGGGCGTCCGCGAGGTCGACATCGACCTCGAAGAGGTCTTCCCCTACCTCGATCGCCACGTCCTCTTCAAGCTGCACTGGGGCGGCCGCGGGGTGAAGGGAGAGGCCTGGCGCGAGCTGGTCGAGGGGACCGCCGAGGAGGAGGGCTTCGCCGCCCGCCTGGAGCGGATGTGGGGCGAGCAGGACTACCTCCACCCCCGGGCCAAGCTGGGCTTCTTCCCCTGCAACGCCGACGGCAACGAGCTGGTCGTCTTCGATCCCGAGGACCCCGAGCGGGAGCTGGAGCGCCTCGTGTTCCCGCGCCAGCCGAAGCACGACCGCATCTGCCTCGCCGACTTCTACCGCCCGCTCGAGTCGGGCGAACGCGACGTCGTCGCCCTCCAGGGCGTCACCGTCGGGCCGCAGGTGACCGAGCTGATCGAACGGCTCGAGGACGAAGGGGAGTTCGCCGAGCAGCTCTACGTCCACGGCCTCGGCGTCCAGTCGGCCGAGGGCCTGGCCGAGTGGCTGCACTCGGACATCCGGCGCCGGCTCGGGGTCGACCTCGACCAGGGGCGGCGCTACTCGTGGGGCTACCCCGCCTGTCCCGACCAATCCGAGCACGAGAAGGTCTGGCGCCTGCTCGACCTCGAATCGATCGGAATGACGCTGTCGGGCGGCTACGCGGTGATGCCCGAGCAGTCGACCGTGGCGATAGTCGCCCACCACCCCCAGGCGGTCTACTTCGGGATGAAGTCCGGCTTCATCCCCGAGGAGAAGACCCCCGACGAACTGATCGCCGGCACCGCCCGCGGCGGCGGGCTGCCGCCGGAGTCCGACCCGGACTCCGGCGACGAGGGCGAGGGGGCCGATACCCCCGCCCCCGAGCTCAGCCGCTGAACCTGCCCGGGACCTTTGCCGGATGCAGCGCCGGGCGCTGCCAGTTGCGGCCTTCGTAGGCCTCCTCGAAGCCGGCTCGCCGCAGATTGCGACAGACCGACGACCAGGATGCGAGGTCGCATTCGCCGACCTCGACGAAGACCGTGTGACAGCCGGCCCGGTGCGCGTCGAGCAAGCGGCGGTGTAGTAGCGCCGCGTTGCAGCCTCGCCCGCGTGCCTCCGCCAGGGTCGTCCCGGCGCCGAGCTGGGCGATGCCGTCGACGATCAGCATCGATCCCGTGGACACAGGCACCTCTTCCGGGCCAAGAGCTGCGGTGTAGCAGTGCCAGCCTTCGCGTTGCGGCAACGAAAAGAACAGCGTCCCCGCCACCAGCGGGATTTCCAGCGCTTCGGCGGCGATCGTGCTCAGCCCTTCGCCTTCGGCTTCGTCTTCTCCCAGGTGGTAGATCACGATCCCCGGATCGACGAGGAAATCCGGCGGCGAGCCGTCGCGGACCAGTTTCACCCAGCCCCCACCTCGCTCGTAGCCACGATCGCCGAGCCAGGCTTCCGCTTCCTCGGCACCGGGCCTGCCGCCAGCCACCGGGATCCGGTAGTCGACTTCGCGTGCCCGCATCCATTCGACCGCCGCGGCGAGATGGCCGTCGTCGATCGCGCCGGGCTCCGCCGCCCCTTGGATCTGTTGCAGCAGAGGCACCTCGGGCAGGTCGCCGAAGGCGGTCGCCTGCACCGGGCCGAACCTCTCGACTTCAACCCCTGATTCGGAAATTGCTTCCGGAACTACCGAGTCCCACATATCGCGCCGGAAGCGCTGCGCGACCCTCTCGAGCACTGCTGAGTCGTATCTCACGGCTCCCTTTCCCCCAGTTCGCGTGAGTGTTGGCCGATTGCTCGACTCTATGCACATTACTGTGGACGGGTCAAGGAACCTTGTCGATCTGGCTATGAAGAAATGGCGGGACGGGAAGGGGACCGGCTGCCGCGGATGGAACTCGGCGCCGGCCTCGCGCCTCCCCGTATCTGAGAGTGCCGGCCCGAGACCGGTGGCGGCACGCCTCCGGTTGCGATCCTAATGGAGTACAAGAGAGTTTTTTAATGCTCGGGCGGAACTTCTCCTAAATGACGCTCTCTCGATTTGCCGGCTTCGGACGCGCGCGCGGCTTCGGCTCGAGCCGGACCGGGGTCATCGAGAGCGCCTGGACCCGCAGGTCTTTCCAGGTCAGCCCCTCCCGCACCAGAGCCGGCAGGCCGAGGGCGACGGCGGTGGCGATCTCCACCGCCTGCAGGATCACGCCATAGGCGAGGGCATCGGCCTTGCTGACCCCGAAGCCGGTGTGCAGGACGCTGATCACGGCCAGCTGGAAGACGCCGATATTGGAGGGCGTGGCCGGAACCACCGCCGTGACGTTGACCGCGAAGAGAACCGCGGCGGCGGCGCCGATTCCCGCCTTGCCGTCCAGACCCAGCGCGTAGAGCAGCGCCCAGCAGGCGGCGAGCTGGATCGCCCACGCTCCGAGCTGAGCCGCCGCCGCGGCCGAGCCGTGGCGAGGGTCGCGGAAGACGACGAGACCAGCCCTGATCTGCACCAGCGCCCGGTGGACGGCCGCTCCCAATCGCGCCAGACGTCCGTTGCCGTTGCGCCGCATCAACAGGGGGGCAACGAGCACGACAACGAGAAGGAGCAGGGGGATCAGGCTGAAGGCGAAGATCTGCTTCGTCCCGGAATGGAAGAGCGGGGTGGTCGAGACGATGATCACCCCGAGCAGCAGGAGGGCGACGATGTTGAGCATCGTTTGGGAAACAAGCGTTCCCAGTAAGACCGGGAAGGTTTCGCGCATCCGGCCGGTGCGCCGCGCCAGCGTCAGCGCGCGCGCCGGCTCGCCCAGGCGGGCCGGCAGAGTGGCTGACATCAGCACCCCGATCATCGTCGCCGAGGTGACGTCGCGGCGGCGAACCGGCCTGTTGGGCAGGGCGGCGCGAGCGATCCAGTACCAGGAGGCGGCGCGGAAGAAGAGCGAGCTCGCCATCAGGACGCAGGCGATCAAGACCCAGGTCAGGTTCGAGCGGACGATGCTTTCGACGACGTTGTCGATGCCGATCTTCTGCGCGGCCAGCCAGGTAAGCCCGACCCCCAGGATCCCGGCCACGGCGAGGCCGAGCCGGCGGGCGACGGCGCGGCCCTTGTTGCCGACCTGGGCAAGCGGCGGATCGAGCGAGGGCAGGCGCTCGGCGGGGCGCTTGGGATGCCCGTCGGCCGGCCGCAGGCCGGTCCAGTGGGCAACCTTCTCGCCGCTGGTCACCGGCTTCGGCGCCTCGATCGCCCGCTCGTAGACGGCGGTGACCTGGTCGGCGATCCGCGGCCAGGCGTAGCGCTGGGCACTGCGCCGTGCGGCTTCCCCCATCGCCTGCAGCCGCTCGGGCTCGTAGTGGACTCGCTGCAGCTCCTCGGCCAGCCGCTGGGGATCGCCGGGCGGGACGAGGAGGCCGTCGACCCCGTCGCTGACGACGTCGCTGTAGCCGGCGATCGCCGAGGCGATCACCGGGGTGCCGGCGGCGAAGGCCTCGGTCAGGACCATGCCGAAGCTCTCGCCGGAGAGCGAGGGCGCACAGAGCAGGTCGGCGCGGTGAAGCTCGGTCCAGAGGTCCTCGCGCGAGACGCGGCCGCGGATGTCCATCGACTGCAGCAGGTCCGGATCGGCGACGTAGCGGAGGACCTCCTCGCGGTCGGTGCCGATCACGGTCAGGCGGCAGGGGACGTGCTCGACCAGCGCGTTGAAGGCGGTGAGCAGGATCGGCAGTCCCTTGCGCTCGTCGGCGCGACCGACGAAGAGGATCCGCAGCTCCGGCCCCGTCGGCTTCGGCTCGTCCGGGGCGGCACCGACGTCGACCCCGTTCGGGACGATCGTGTACTCGCCGCCGAACCAGCGGCGGCCGGTCCAGGCGGCGGCCTCGGAGACGGCGATCCTGGCCGAGAGCCGGTTGAACACCCGGCGCGCCCCGAGGACGTTCGCGATGTAATTCGGCATCGGCTTGGTCGAGTAGGTGTGAAAGGTGCCGACGACCGGATCACGGGCGCCAAGGGCGGCGTTCCAGCCGACCAGCGGCACCACCGGCTCGTGGACGTGGATCACGTCGAATTCCCCGGCGCGGACGAGACGGCGCGGGGCGGCGACGCCGCCGGCGGGGAACGGCGCCAGGTTGGAGACGGATCCGTTTGCACCAAATCCCATCGTGCGACCGAGGGGAACGAGGTAGTCGGGGAGCTCGAGGTCTTCCGCGGGCGCCCGGTGCAGGACTCGGCTCAGCCTCCCGGGCGGGTCGACGGGTGCGAGGACGCGGACATCGTGGCCTCGACCGAGAAACTCCTCGGCGAGAGCCTCAACGTGCCGGTTAACGCCCCCCGGGTAAGACCAGGAATATGGCGAGACGAGACCTATGCGCACGGACGACTAAGGGTAGGGCATGGGACGGCAGGCTCCCGCCGGCGAAGCGTGGGGGTCGCGGCTCAGAGCTGGGTCCCGATGAGGCCGAGTATGCCTACCGCCAGCGTCCCGATTAGGCCACCGCCGATCTGGATCATGGCCCGCTTGAGCTCGCCGATGTCCCTTCGCACGTCGCGTACTTCTTCCCTGATTTCGCCCACGCGACCGTTCAGGTCGTCCAAGCGGGAGTCGGTCCAGGTCGAGCGCATCGTCCGCATGCCTCCAAGCTACGGGATCAAGTCATACGTGTGGCGCGCGTAATTGTAACTTTTAGTCTGAAACTTTGCTTTTCGCGGAAACAGCGGAACTCTCTGCCCAAGCGAAGCCGGTGAAGCCGAGCAGGTAGGCGGCGCCGATCTCGAGCAAGAGCGCACCGGAGTCGTTGGCGAGGGTGCCGATCGCGGTGGCGGCAAGAGCGCCCAGAAGTCCGGCCCGCAGCGCCGGCGCGTCGCGCAGCCAGACCTGCAACCGATCGCGCCGCAGATAGGCAAGGAGCCCGAGGCCCAGGACCACGGGCAGGAAGACGAGCAGGACTGGCCGCCCGAAACTGCGGACCGACAGCTGCAGGCGCCGCTGGGCGACATCGGCGAGATCTCCGAAGCCACCGGCGTCGAGGACGGAGCGGGTGAGGTGGGCGTTGGCGCCGCTGAGCAGATCGACCAGCGCCAGCAGGGCGAGGACGGCAACCGGCGCGGCGATCACCGCCAGCACCAGCGGCCGCTTTCCCCGACCGCCGACCGCCGCCGCCGCAACCGCCGCGCCGACCGGGAAGACGATCGCGGCGCCGACGTCGGCGCCGAAGCGCCCGGCGGCGAAAACGAAGGCCGCGAGCAAGCCAGCGGCGAGAAAGGCGACTGCCCCTGAGCGCCGGGACGCACCGGCCGCGAAACCGGTCAGGCCAGCACCGGTTCCGGCGACAACCAGCACCGCGAGCAGTGCCTCGAGCTCGTTGCCGATCCCGTAGAAGCGGACCCCGAGACCAGGGTTCGGCCCCAGCAGGGACAGCGAGGTCAGGGGCGAGCCGGCGATCGCATCGATGGCATAGGCGAGCACGGTTGCAGCGGAGGCCACGGAGAGCGCCCTGTAGTCCGGCAAAAGCACCAGCGTCAGCGCCGCCAGGGTCGGGGCTCCGAGGCCCACCAAGAGGGCTTCGGCACCCTCCCCCGGTTCCAGCGCGGCGCCGAGGAGGAGCAGCAGCGGCAGGTAGACAATGCTGAGACCCAAAAGGCGCACCGCGGGTCGGGCCAGCCTGGCTCCTCCGATCATCGCCACGCCCAGGGTCAACAGCAGCCAGGCGGCGATCGGCAGCCCGATCACCGGCCCGCGTCTCGAAGAGATCACATCCATGCGTGCGCCCAGCGTTTCGATCTCGGCAGGGTCGACGGCCCCCTCCGCCCGGATCGATTGGCCCGACATCTCGCTCGGGACCGGGATTCCGAAGTGCTGCAGGATCGTCGGGGCGATGTCAGTCGAAAGGACGTAGCCGTTCATCCGGGTGCTGTCGGAGGTGAGGTTGCCGTCGAATCCGCGACCGGCGATCCCGATCGGCAGGGGGGCATCGGACTTTCCGGTCGGCCTGGCAATCGCGATCGTGAGCTGATCTTTTCCCAGCAGGCGAGTCGCCTTCTCCCGTCTCGACAGCGGCGCTTCGCCGTAGAAGAGGGTCCTGAAACCGATCCCTCCTTCCCCGCCGGTAAACCCTCCGAAGGCGCACGCAAGGTCACCGAGCCAGAAGATCGCCGCCTCGTGACCTCGCACTTCGCGGTTGAGGAGGAACGGCACGATGTCCGCCGGCGCCGATTCGGCACGCTCCTCGACCGCTTTCATCCAGGCGTCGCAGTTCCTGCCGAGGGCCGGCAGATCACGGTCGTATAGAGAGTCGAAGACCCGGTTGCCCTGGCCGATGTCCAGATAGGTCTGATCGGGCGGGACGGTGCCGAGCCCGGCGCTCATCAGCCCCGGCGAGAAGCCGGCGGCGGCCAGGTCGCGCACGCTCGTCTCCGGCGGCCAGATGACCACGCTGACCCGATCTGGCCCCGCTGCGCCCGCCGCCGGGGCGGCAAGCACGAGGGCGAGCGCTATCGTGGCCCCGATGGCCGATCGCACCTTCGCCAAGTTCAGCTTCTTCAAGATCGATCCAGCCTGGCGTCGTCGGGACCCGGAGCTGCGCGCAACCGACAAGCAGGAGTTTCTCGCCGCCTGCGAGGACTTTGCCGTCGACCGCTCGCTGCGCGCCTACTCAACCATAGGAACGCGGGGCGACGTCGACCTGGTCCTCCTCACCCAGAGCCCGAACCTGAACGACATCCACACCTTCCACGTCGTCCTCGGCCAGAGCGGGCTGGCGAAATGGACGACCACCCCCCACTCCTTCCTCTCGATGACCAAACGCTCGCCCTACTCCGAGGAGCAGGCGCGGCCCGAGATCTGCACGACCGAGCGCAAGTACCTGTTCCTCTACCCGATGGTCAAGCAGCGCCGCTGGTACGGCCTGCCGCCGGAAGAGCGCGGCCGGATCATGAAAAGCCACATCGAAGTCGGCCGCCGCTACCCGGACATCACGATCAACACCACCTACTCCTACGGCATCGACGACCAGGAGTTCGTCGTCTGCTTCGAGGGCGACGACCCCGGCGAATTCCTCGACCTGGTCAACGAGCTGCGCCCGACCGAGTCGAGCGAGTACACCGAGCGGGAGACGCCGATCTTCACCTGCGTGGCGATGTCGGTCCGCAAGGCGCTCGACGCCCTCGACGGCACCCCCAGCGCCGTCGGCGCCAGCGCCCCGGCGCTCGGCTGAGCAACCGACTTCCCTATTCTTTCGCGCTCCCATGAGCAAGATCGGAACTGAAGAGACCCCACTTCGTGTCGCCATCGTCGGCGCCGGCCCCTCGGGCTTCTACGCCGCCGAGCACATCCTCAAGGACGGCGACCTGCACGCCCAGGTCGACCTTTTCGACCGCCTGCCGAGCCCCTTCGGGCTGGTCCGCGGCGGCGTCGCCCCCGACCACCCGAAGATCAAGTCGGTGATCCGGGTCTACGAGAAAACCGCCGCTCGCGAGGGCTTCCGCTTCTTCGGCAACGTCAAGATCGGCCACGACATCGAGGTCGAGGAGCTCGAACGGCTCTACCACGCGATCGTCTTCACGGTCGGCTGCGAGACCGACCGCCAGCTCGGCATCCCCGGCGAGGACCTGCCCGGCAGCCACGCCGCCACCTCCTTCGTCGGCTGGTACAACGCCCATCCGGACTACGCCGACCACGAGTTCGACCTCTCCAGCGAGCGGGCGGTGGTGATCGGCAACGGCAACGTGGCGATGGACGTCGCCCGGATGCTCGCCCTCACCGACCACGAGCTGCGTCAGACCGATACCGCCGACCACGCGATCGAGGCGCTCGATCGCAAGCAGATCCGCGAGATCGTCGTCCTCGGCCGCCGCGGCCCGGTCCAGGCCGCCTTCACCAACCCCGAGATCAAGGAGCTCGGCGAGATGGAGGACGCCGACGTCGTCGTCGACCCGCGCGAGGTCGAGCTCGACCCGGCCAGCCGGGCTTTCGTCGAGTCCGACGACGCCGACAAGACGACCAAGGTCAACTACGAGACGCTGAAGGAGTTCTCGCAGCGCCAGCCGGAGGGCAAGAAGCAGCGAATCGTCCTCCGCTTCCTCGCCTCGCCGGTGGAGATCAAGGGCGACGGCAAGGTCGAATCGATTGTCGTCGGCCGCAACGAGCTGGTCGAGGAAGGCGGGGCCCTGCGCGCCAAGGACACCGGCGAGCGCGAAGAGCTCGAGTGCGGACTGGTCCTGCGTTCGGTCGGCTACACCGGGATCCCGATCGAGGGCGTCCCCTTCGACGAGAGCCGCGGCTTGATCCTCAACGAGGGCGGCAGGATCCTCGACTCGCACGACGCCGGGCACAAGGTCGGCCACTACACCGCCGGCTGGATCAAGCGCGGGCCCTCGGGCGTGATCGGGACCAACAAGAAAGACGCCCTGGAGACCGTCCAGCACCTGCTTGCCGACGTCGAGTCCGGGACCCTGCTGAGCCCGGAGAACCCCGACCCGGTCGCGGTCGAGGACCTGCTGCGCGAGAAGGGCATCCGCTACGTCAGCTTCGAGGACTGGCAGGCGATCGACCAGGCCGAGGTCGGCCGCGGCGAGCCGCACGGCCGCCCGCGGGTCAAGTTCGTCCGGGTCGAGGAGATGCTCGACACCATCGGCGAGCGCCTCGCCGGCTGACAGTGGCCGCCGACCTGGCCGAGCTGACGGGAATGATCGAGGCAGCCCTGCCGGGTGCCGCGGTCGAGGTGATCGACGAAACCGGCACCGGCGACCACCTGCGCGCCACGGTCAGCGCCCCCCAGTTCGAGGGGCTCTCGCGGATCGACCAGCACCGCCTGGTCAAGGCCGCGGTGAAGGAGCGGTTCGACGACGGCACGATCCACGCGCTCTCGGTGAAGACCAGCGTTCCAAGCTAGTCGCATTACCGGCGACAAAAAGTTACACTTACGCGCGTCACCCGTAGCAACTTTTCGTCTACGCTGGAGCTATGAAGCTGATGCGATCGACCTGGACCGATTCTCGCCTTGACGACCTCAACAACCGGGTCAGCGATATAGCCAGCCGGCTCGATGCCCTAGGCAGCCGCGTTGACGGCCTTCAGCACACGATGATCTACGGCATCATCGCGATCATGGTCGGGATGATGACCGGCTTTCTCGGTCTCGCCGGGGTTCTCATCACCAAGCTCTAGCCGAGGCACGCGCCTCCCTACAATGCCCCCATGGCCGACCCAGAGCTGAAGTCCAAAATCGAAGAGTTGATCGCCGCCAACCCGGTCCTGCTGTTCATGAAAGGGACCCCCGACATGCCGCGCTGCGGCTTCTCGATGCGGGTCGTGCAGGTGCTCGACCAGGTCGACGTCGACTATGGCGCGATCGACGTCCTCCCCGCGCTGCAGCCGCTGCGCGAAGTCACCGCCGAGATCGCCGACTGGCAGACCTTCCCCCAGCTCTACGTCAACGGCGAGTTGCTGGGCGGCTGCGACATCATCGAGGAGATGTTCGAGTCCGGCGAGCTGGCCGAGGCCCTCGGCGTCGAGCAGCCGGCGGAGACGCAGGTCGCGCCGACCGCGCCCCCGGCGCAGTCCCCCCCGCTTCAGATCGAATAGGCCGCGAGTTAGACGGCCGCTTGCTCCGCGGCGTCCTCTTTGACCTGAAAGGACGACCCGCAACCGCAGGCCGCAACCACGTTCGGGTTGTTGACCTGGAAGCCGGCGCCCTGGAGGCCTTCGACATAGTCGACCTCGGAGCCGAAGACGAACTGCATGCTGACCTTGTCGACGATGACGGCGACGCCGTCCACCTCGAAGACGTTGTCGTCCTCCTTGGCCTTGTCGAAGGCGAGCGCGTACTGGAAGCCCGAGCACCCGCCGCCGCGGACCGCGACCCGGAGCGCCTGCTCGGCGCCGTCCGGTTGCGAGCCGAGAAGCTCGCCGATCTTCTCGGCGGCCTTGTCGGTGAGGGTGATCGCTGCTTGGGGCGTATCGGTCACTTCACAAAGTGTAGCGGGAGTTGGCGGCGTCCAAGGCGGGTGCCGTCCCCGCCCGGTTGGTCTCCGCGTCTAGAATCGCCCTTGTGAGCTCGCCAGCCGAGACCGCGGTCGTCTGCGACACGACCGCCTACCTCCCGAAGGACCTCCTGGCGTCCAAAGGGATCAGGACGATCAGCCTCTACGTCGCCGTCGACGGGGAGCAGGAGAAGGAGTCGGAGATCACCGACTTCGACGAGTTCTACGAGCGGCTGCGCGCCTCGGAAAGCGGCGCGACCACCTCTCAGCCCTCGGTCGGCGACTTCCTCGAGGTCTACGAACCGCTGCTGGCCGAAGGCCGGGAAGTGGTCTCGATCCACATCTCCGCCGGGATCTCCGGAACCTTCGAGGCCGCCGGCCAGGCGCGCGAGCGGCTGATCGAGGAGGACAAGGGCGGCGAGCGCCTGCACCTGATGGACTCGCGCACCGCCGCCGGCGGGATGGGCCTCTGCGCGCTGGGCGCCGCCTCGGCCGCCGCCGCGGGTGCCGACGCTGCCGGCACGATCGCCCGCGCCGAGCAGACGCGCAAGGACCTGAAGATGTGGTTCGCGATCGACACCCTCGAGTACCTGCGCCGCGGCGGCCGCATCGGCGGCGCCCGCGCCTGGATCGGGGGGGCGCTGAAGATCAAGCCGATCCTCACCCTCGAGGAGGAGATCACCCCGGTGGAGCGGGTCCGCACCCGGGCACGCTCGCTCGAGCGGCTGCGCGGCTACGCCCGCCAGCGTTATGAATCGGGGGCCTACGGCTGGGTCGTCCAGTACATCCAGGACAAAGAGACCGCCGACGGGCTGATCGAAGACTGCTACGAGATCTTCAAGTGCGAGCCTGCCTTCATCTCCGAGGTCGGCCCCGTTCTCGGCGCCCACGTCGGACCCGGCCTACTAGGCGTCGGCAGCGTCCACACAGACCTGATCGCCTGAGCGGCCCCGCAACCGCGACGCCTGGACCGCGTCAGCTGCGGTTGCGGCGGCGGCGCATCATTGCGCGGGCGCCGATGAAGAACCCGACCGCGGCGGCGCCGACGATCAGCTGCTGTTTGTGCTCCTCGGCCTGACGGCGCCAGTCGGTCAACTCGTTGACGCGGAGGCGCAGGGCCTCGACCGAGCCGCCCAGCTGCAACCGCTTGGCCTCGATGTCACGGCGGATCTCCGCCGGCGATCGTCCCGGGGCACCGGTGGTCACGAGACCTCCTTTTCGAGCATCTCCTTGGTCCGTTTCGCCTCTTCGATCGCCTGCTCGGGCACCGGCGGCGCGCCCTGTTTGAGCGCTTTCGAGGCGAACCAGCCGGCCAGGGCGGCGACGATCAGGAAGAGGGCGGCCTCGACGAAGTACCCGGGCCAGACGTTGCCGTCGAAGACCTCTTCAGCGAGCAACCAGGCGATCCCGTGCATGATCAGGATCAGCGCCAGGAAGGCGAAGACGCCGGCGGCGATGCCGACGGCCGAGCCGCGGAGGATCTTGCCGACTTTCTCGGAGACCTCGGCTTTCGCCAGCTCGATCTCCTCGCGGACCAGGGTCGACGCGTTTTCGGAGACCTCGACGACGAGATCGGCCAGCGAGCGGTCCTCGCTCGGCATCGGAGGAGGCGGCGTGCCGGGGGGCGGCAGCGGCGGTGGGTTCTGGGGCGGCTCTGCCATGCGCGCCTACTCGGGCGGGTCCTCGTTGTAGATGCGGCGATAGGCGAGGCCCGCCAGGCGGGCGGCGACGATGCTCGCCAACGCACCGGTCGCGGCCAGCAGGCCACTCCAGACGAGACGCTTGACCAGCTCGTTATCCACTAGTTCGAACCTTTCCCCATCGGAAATCGGCAGTAAACCAGGTCAGCGCGGCTCCAAGCCGTCGCAGATCGTGGTGACAAGGAGATCCCGCGCCTGATCGAAGTCCGCGTCCGAGGCCGGGATCGTGCCGAAGATCCAGCCGGAGAGCAGCTGCTCGATCGCTCCGTAGAAGGACATCGAGGCGAACATCGGCGCCACGTCGCCGCGGAAGTCGCCGCTCGCCTGACCGTCGGCGACGATCTTGGCGATCGACTCATACGCGCGGCGGATTTCCTCCAGGTGGGTGCGACCGAAGGAGTTCGCGGCGCGGGTCACCTCGACGATGATCACCTTCATCAGCTCCGGGTCGTGGCGGTAGGACTCGAAGATGAAGGTCGCCACCGCCCCCAGCTTCTCGCGCGGGCTGACCGCCGTCTTGTCGGCCTCCTCGATCGCCGCCAGCAGCAGCGACCAGCGCTCGATGAAGAGTTCGTTCAGGACCTCGTCCTTGGAGCTGAAGTAGTGGTAGACGAGGCCGTAGGCGACCCCGGCCTCGTCGGCGATGTCGGAAACGCGGGTGGCGTGGAAGCCCTGGCGGGCGAAGACGCGGATTGCCGCGTCGAGGATCAGGCGGCGTTTGTCGGCTGGCGGTGCCTGCGCCATCAGCGACCCTCCGCCGGTTGCGGCCAGAGGTAGGCGCCGGGCTGCCGGTTGGCGAGCGAGGGGAGCGACTCGCGCACCCGGTCCTGGGTCGCGAAGTCGAGGTCGGCGGCGGCGAAGCCCTCGCCGTCGGGGGCGGTGGCAAGGACGGTGCCCCAGGGGTCGACGATCAGCGAACGGCCGAAGGAGCTGTAGTGGGGCGGCGCCTCGCCCCACTGGTTCGGCGCCAGCACGAAGAGCTGGTTCTCGATCGCCCGCGCCCGCAGCAGCACTTCCCAGTGGTCGCGCCCGGTCGCCAGGGTGAACGCCGAGGGGACGGCGATTAGGCGGGCGCCGCGCAGGGCGAGGATCCGGAAGAGCTCCGGGAAGCGGAGGTCGTAACAGACGGTCATCCCGACCTCGAGCTCGCCGGCTTGGGCGACGACGGCTTCCGCGCCCGGGCGCTCGAACTCGGACTCCCGGTAGGAGACGCCCCCGGCGTCGACGTCGAACATGTGGATCTTGCGGTAGACGGCGAGGTCCTCGCCGCCGGGACCGATCAGGACCGAGGTGTTCGAGGCCTTCTCGCCATCGCCCCCTTGCTCGGAGATGCTTCCGGCCAGCAGGTGGATGCCGAGGTCCCGGGCCCAGCCGCGGGCCGCGGTCAGGCTGGGACCGTCAAGCGGCTCGGCGCCGGCCGCCAGTTCGGCGCCCCCCGCGAGCAGGTTCCACTTCTCCGGCAGGGCGACGAATTCGGCGCCGTCGGCGGCGGCATCGCGCACCAGACGCTCGGCGGCGGCGAGATTCCGCGCCTTGTCCCCGTTCGAGTTGAGCTGCACCGCCGCTACGCGCACCCCGCGACCTCCATTGATTGACCAGTCAATCGGCAGGCTCAGTATATGAGCGCTCCAGGCGCTTTGCGGCGCTAGAGGTTGAGTTGGCGGGCGACGATCCGGTCGAAGACGCGAGTGGGGATCAGCGGTTTCAGCTTCGCCTGCAGCTTGGCGTCGAGGCCGACGAGGTAGCGGGTCTTCGGCCGCTTCGATTCGAGCGCGTGGGCGATCGCCTTCGCCACCTTCTCCGGCGGGATCCCGCGTTCGGCGGTGTCTTCGATCACCTTGCGGAACTTCTCGAGCGCGGCGCCGTAGAGCAGGTTCGTCTGCGGCGACTTGGCTTCGACCTCCTCCGCCTTCTCCTGGCCGCGTTCCCAGATCGGCGTGTCAATGGAGCCGGGCTCGATGATCGCCACCTCGATCCCCCAGGGACGCAGCTCCTGCCGGAAGACGTCGCCGATCGCCTCGGTCGCGAACTTCGAGGCGTGGTAGGGACCGCCAAAGGGGAAGGCGATCCGGCCGCCGATCGAGGCGAGGAAGACGATCCGGCCTTCGGCGCGGCGGATCTGCGGAAGCATCGCCTGCGTCACCGCCACGTAGGCGACGAGGTTGACCTCGAGCTGGTGGCGCAGGTCGTCGAGCGGGATCGTCTCCAGCGGTCCGGGGACGGCGACGCCGGCGTTGTTGACGAGGCCCTGGAGGCCGCCCTCGCTCTCGCGCTCGATCCGCTCGGCCGCGACGGCGATCTGCTCGGGCTCGGTGACGTCGAGGATCACCGGGACGAGGCTGGGCGAGGCCTCCGCCCGCAGGCTGTCGGCATCGGCTTCCTTGCGCACGCCGGCGAAGACCTTCCAGCCAGAACTGCCGAGGCGCAGTGCGGTGGCGCGGCCGATGCCGGTCGACGCCCCCGTGACTAGTACGGATCGCACATAGATGAGGCTACCGGGGGCGTAACCTCTCCCTTCCGTGAACGATCTCGTCAAGGACGACGCCGAGCGCAAGCAGGTAACGGTCCTGTTCGCCGACGTGAGCGGCTCGATGGATCTCGCCGAGCAGGAGGACCCGGAGGAGTGGCGCGAGATCATGCAGCGCTTCTTCTCGATGCTGGCCGAGTCCGTGACCCGCTTCGAGGGCACCGTCGACAAGTTCACCGGCGACGGGATCATGGCGATCTTCGGCGCCCCGGTCGCCCATGAGGATCACGCCAGGCGCGCCTGCTACGCGGCCCTGCAGATGCTCGACGACGTCGCCGAGTACGCGGCGGACCTGCGCCGCGAGAAGGGGCTCAACTTCTCGACCCGGATCGGAATCAACTCCGGCGAGGTGGTCGCCGGGGCGATCGGCGCGGGCGGCGGCTCCTCTTATACGGCGATCGGCCACACGGTCGGGCTGGCGCAGCGGATGGAGGCGCTGGCCGAGCCCGGCAAGGCCTACCTGACCGAGAGCACCGCCGAGCTCGCCCGCGGCTACCTCGACCTGCGCGACCTGGGCGAGTTCGAGATCAAGGGTGCGAGCCGGCCGGTACAGGTCTTCGAGCTGGCCGGGGTCGGCCAGGCGCGGTCCCGCCTCGATCTCGCCCGCGAGCGCGGCTTCTCCAACTTCGTCGGCCGCGAGGAGGAGCTGGCCCGCCTCGACGCAGCCCTGGGCCGCGCCCGCGGCGGCGAGGCCACCGCGATCGGCGTCGTCGCCGAAGCGGGCGTCGGCAAGAGCAGGCTCTACCACGAGTTCGCCCAGCGCTGCCGCGGCGAGGGGCTGGAGGTCTTCGAGGCGCAGGCCCAGGCGCACGGCAAGTCGATCCCGTTCATGCCGATCCTGCAGATGCTGCGCTCCTTCTACGGGATCGGCGACCGGGACCCCGAGCAGACGGCGCGCGAGAAGATCGCCGGCCGCTCCCTGCTCCTCGACCCGGGATTCGCCGCCGACCTGCCGCTGATCTTCGACTTCCTCGGTGTCCCGGACCCCGAGCGTCCGGTTCCGAAGATGAACCCGGAGGGTCGCGGGCGGGCGCTCGGGGACTTCCTCTGCCGGCTGGTCAGCAACCCCGCCAGGCGCAAGACGCTGGTCCTGATCGTCGAGGACCTGCACTGGATCGACGAGGGCAGCCAGATGATGCTGCACGGCCTGATCGAGGGGATGGGCGACACGCCGACGCTGGTGCTGGTCAACTACCGACCCGAGCACACGCCCGCCTGGAGCGAGTCGCCGGTCTACGAGACGATCGACCTGCAGCCGCTGGACCGGGATGCAACCGCCCAACTGCTGTGCGACATCATCGGCTGCGACCCGTCGCTGGACGGGATCGACGAGCCGATCCACGAGCGCACCGGCGGTAACCCGTTTTTCATCGAGGAGATCGTCCGCGAGCTGGACGAGTCCGGTTACCTGGAGGGGGAGCGCGGTACCTACCGATTGGCGCGGCCGATCGAGGACGCCGGCGTTCCGGTAACCGTGCAGGCGGTCCTCGCCGCGCGCATCGACCGCCTCGACACCGAGGCCAAGCACCTGCTGCAGGTCGCCTCGGTGGTCGGCAAGGAGGTGAGCGGGGAGGCCCTGCGGCTGACCGCCGAGCTCGGCGAAGACGAACTGGAGTCCACCCAGCAGACGTTGATCGACGGCGGCTACCTCTACGAAGCCGAGATGTACCCGCAGCGGCGCTTCGCCTTCCGCCACCCCCTCACCCGCGAGGTTGCCTACGGCACCCAGCTCGCCAGCCAGCGGGAAGCCACCCACGCGGCGGCGGCGCGGGCGATGATCGAGCTGATCCCGCCCGAGCGCCACGACGAGCGCGCGGCGCAGATCGCCGACCACCTCAAACAGGGCGGCGAAACGCTCGAGGCGGCGCGCTGGTCCGCCCGCGCCGCCCACTGGGCCGGTCACAGCCGACCGCGCGATGCGATGCGCCTCTGGCACGAGACGATGGAGCTGGCGGGGGAACTGGAGGTCAACGAGGAGAGCGACGCGCTCGGAATCGCTTCCCGCCTCGCACAGATCCAGTTCGCCTGGCGCGTCGGCATGGACCTCGAGGAGCAGGCCCAGCTGCTCGACGAAGCCGACGTGATCGCCGACCGCCGCGGAGACCTGCACTCGAAGGTCCTGCTGCGGATGTCCCACTCGGGGCGCCCCGGGCTACAGCTGCACACCGACGAGTGGCTGGAACAGGTGAAGGAGATGTGCCGGCTCGCCGACGAGGCCGGCGACCCCCACCTGCGGGTCGCGATCCGCGCCGCCGGCGCCTACGCCTACCTGATCGCCGCCGATTTCGCCGGCTTCGAAAGCGCCCTGGACGAGATCGTCGAGCTGGCCGACGGGGACATCACGGTCGGCTCCGGGATCATCCTCAACACCCCTCTCGCCTGGGCTGAAATGGGCAAGGGCATGGCGCAACGCGAGCAGGGCGACCTCGAGGGCGCCGAAAGGCACTTCGCGCAGGCGCTGGAGATCGCCGCCGAAGCAGACGATCCCGAGACCGCCAGCTGGGTGCGCAGCAACCAGGCCGGCCTGATGGCGCTGCGCGGCGACATCGAGGGCGCCCTCTCGGTGGCGCGCCGCAACTGCGAGCTGACCGAGCGGATCGGCGACGTCTTCTCCCGCAGCCTGGCGATCGCCAACCTCGCCTGGGCTCAGCTGGCGGCCGAGGAATACCAGGAGGCACTCGACTCGATCGAGGAAGCCGACCGCACCTACCGCGAGGCGATGAAGATCGGCGGCGAGATGGAGGCTTGGCGTTCGCAATTGCGAGCCCGTGCCCTGGCCGGCGTCGGCCGCATCGAAGAGTCGCTCGCCGAGGCGGAATGGGCGGTCAAGACCTCCGAAGAACGCGGACTCCACTGGTCGCTGCCGATCGCCCTCCTGGCGCTCGGCCGGGCCCGCCACGCGGCCGGTCGCGACGACGCCGTCGAGGCGCTGGAGGAAGCGCGCCGGGTGGCGGTCGAGACCAACGCCCTCACCTGTCTGCTCGACATCGAAGCGCAGCGGGAACTGGTTACCGCCGGTTAACCGCGGCGCTCGAGCTCGGCGACCATCAGCTTCGTGTGCAGGGCGCCGATCAGGTCCTTGAGCGGCTCCGCCCCCGCTTCCAGCATCGCCACCACGCGATCGGTCGGGACCTCGCCGGCCAGGCGCTCCATCACCACGTCGACCTCCTGGCGGACCAGCTCTTCGAGAGCGGCTTTGTAGCGCAGGGTGTCGTAGACGGTGAAGCCGATCTGCTCGTCGTAACCGCCGGCGCGGAAGCGGCTGATCGCCTCGATGATCGTCACGTCGGAGGGCGAGTAGCCCCGGCTGTTGGGCGTGAGGACCTCGAGCTCGGCGAGTCGGTCGAGGACCTCCTTCGGCACCCCGTAGCGCTTGCGGACCTCGGCGGCGCTGGTGCGGGAACGCTCCCTGGCGTCGAGCACGTCCTTGATCGCCTTCAGCGGTAGGAAGCGCTCCTCCTGCAGGCGCTTGATCAGCTTGATCCTGTCGACGAACTCGGGCGGGTAGTAGGCCATGTTGCGGCTGGTCTTGACCGGCTCCGGCAGCAGGCCCTCGCGCAGGTAGTGCTTGATCGTCGGCGCCGGCACGCCGGAGGCCTCGGCCAGCTCGCGCATCCGGAGCAGGCCGTTGTTCTGTTGGGTATCTGGGGTGCCGGCGGCGCTGTCGGCACTCATGCGCGGAACTCCCCTTGCGGCTCGGCAGTGGGACCGGCGGCCGCGCCCGACTCCTTCATCGCCGCGATCTCCTCAGCTGAGTAACCGGCCTCGGCCAGGACCTCGTCGGTGTGCTCGCCGAAGGCTGGGGCCGGCCGGGTCGGGTCGGCGGGGGTGCGGGACAGCTTCACCGGATTACCGAGCTGGCGCACCGTCCCCAGCTCGGGCTGCTCGAGCTCGACGATCATCCCCCGCGCTCGCACCAGCTCCGATTCGAGCGCCTCGTCGAGGTCGAGGACCGGCTCGATGCAGCAGTCGTGCTCGTCGTTGAAGGCGAGCCACTCGTCGCGCGTGCGGGAACGGAAGACCGCGGCGACCTCGGCCCAGGGCTCGGAGCCGGGCGCCTCGAACTGTTTCTCGATCAGGTCGGGACGATCGACGCCGTTGCAGAAGGCGGCCCAGAACTTCGGCTCCAGCGCCCCGCAGCTGATCCAGCCGTCGCTGGCCTCGTAGGGCAGGTAACAGATCAGCCCGCCCGCGAGCTGCTGCTCGCCGCGCCGCGGCACCTCCTCGTCGCAGAAGTAGCGACCGGCGACCATCGCCAGCCAGGAAAGGGCGCCGTCGGCCATCGAGATATCGACCATCTGACCCTGGCCGGAGCGCTGGCGCTCGTGCAGCGCCGCCATCACCCCGAAGGCGGCCATCAGGGCGCCGCCGCCGAGGTCGGCAATCTGGCCCGCCGACTGGACCGGCGGACCGTCCTTGGCGCCGGTCAGGCCGAGCAGGCCGACCAGGCCCAGGTAGTTCATGTCGTGACCCGCCCGCTGCTCGTAAGGACCGTCCTGGCCGTAGCCGGTGATCGCGCAGAAGACGATGGCGGGATTGGCCTCGCGCATCCGCTCGTAGCCGACCCCGAGCCGGTCGAGGACGCCGGGCCGGAAGCCGTCGAGGACCACGTCGTAGTCGGCGACCAGCCGCAGCAGCGCCTCCTTCCCCGCCTCGGACTTGAGGTCGAGGCGGACCGAGCGCTTGCCGCGGTTGAGTGAGAGGTAAAGCGAGGAGCGGGTACCGAGGGCCTGCTGCTCGTCTGAGCCGTAGTAGGGCGGCGCCCAGCGGATGTAGTCGCCCATGCCGGTGTCCTCGACCTTCAGCACCTCGGCGCCGAGGTCGGCGAGCAGCAGCGAGCAGAAGCCGCCCGGCAGGAGCCGGGTCAGGTCGAGGACCTTGACGTCGCTAAGCGGTAGAGCGCTCACGCTTCGGGACCCCCAGCAGCTCGCGCGCCTCGGCGACGCTCGCCGGCCGGCGGCCGACGTCTTCGGCCATCTGCCGCGCCTTGGCGATCAGCTCGCCGTTGGACTTGCACATCTCGCCGTTCGGCAGGTAGAGGTTGTCCTCGACCCCGGCGCGGACGTTGCCGCCCAGGACCAGCGAGGAGGCGAGCAGCTTCCACTGGTCGCGGGAGATGCCGATCACCTGCCACTGGTTCGGCCCCTCCGGGCCGCCTGGGATCTGGTCCGACATCAGAGTGACGTTGCGCGGAGTCGGCCGGATGCCGCCGGTCACCCCCATCACCAGCGAGATCTGCAGCGGCGGCTCCAGCAGCCCCATGTCGATCAGCGGATCGAGGTTGGCGACGTGGCCCGAGTCGAAGCACTCGTGCTCGGGCTTGACCCCGATCTCTTTCATCGCGGTGAGGAACTCGATGATCGTGTCGAAGCTGTTCTCGAAGACCGCCTTGAAGACGAAGTCCTTGCGCCGCTTCGAGTACTTCGCGTAGTTCATCGAGCTCATGTTCAGCGCCGCGACGTCGGGGCGGCAGGCGCGCAGGTACTCGATCCGCTTCTCGATCGGAATCCCGATCGCCCCGGTCGAGTAGTTGACGATCACGTCGCCGACCTCGGCCAGGATCGCCTCGGTGATCGCCTGGAAGTCCTCGACCTCATACGAGGGCGTGCCGTCGGGTTTGCGGGCGTGGATGTGGATCTGCGAGGCGCCCTCGTCGACCGCGCGCCGCGCCTCCGCCGCGTACTCCTCGGGCGTGTAGGGGATCGCCGGGCACTGGTCGCGGTTGGCGATCACGCCGCTGATCGAGCAGCTGATGATCACCGGATCGTCGAAAGAGCTCATCCCATCCTCCTCAGACCGGCATTACGCCGTGTCGTTTCTTCGGCTTCTC